>NZ_JBHSKJ010000087.1:0-500 GCF_042657885.1 Streptomyces aureoversilis | reverse complement strand
CGGATCGTGGGCGCCGAGCGGGTGGAGGCCGAGCGGGACGCCGCGATGGACGTCGTGGCGGCGTGCGGCTTCCTGCCGCTGGCCATCCGCATCGCCGCCTCCCGCCTCGCCGCCCGCCGCACCTGGACCGTCTCCGTCCTGGCCCGCAAGCTCGGCGACGAGCGCCGCCGCCTGGACGAGCTCCGCGCCGGCGACCTCGCCGTCACCGCCACCTTCGAACTCGGCTACGGCCAGCTGGAGCCCGGGCAGGCCCGCGCCTTCCGGCTGCTCGGGCTGGCCGACGGCCCGGACATCTCCCTGGCCGCCGCCGCGGCCGTCCTGGACCTCGGCACCGACGCCACCGAGGAACTGCTGGAATCGCTGGTCGACACGTCCCTGCTGGAGTCCGCCGCACCCGGCCGGTACCGCTACCACGACCTCGTACGCCTCTACGCGCGTGCATGCGCCGAACGCGACGAACAGCCCCCCGCGGAGCGCGAGGCAGCCCTCTCGCGGCTGCT
>NZ_JBHSKJ010000086.1:0-506 GCF_042657885.1 Streptomyces aureoversilis | reverse complement strand
CACGTCAGGGCCGAAAAAAGGGGGGCGAACGCACAGGCCCGTCGCCCGTGGACCGGGGCAAGTCGGGTTCCACGATGCACGTCCTGTCGGACCAGAACGGGCTGCCCCTCGTCGTCGGCGTCTCCGCCGCCAACACCCACGACAGCGAAGCCCTGAAGCCCATGGTGGCCGGTCACCAAACGAGACACGACCCCTACCGCGGCCGCTATTTCAAGCCCCAGCGGCTGCATGCAGACAAGGCCTACGACATTCCTCACCTGCGGAAATGGCTTCGCGGCAAGCGGATCGGAGTCCGCATCGCACGCAAGGGCATCAAGTCCAGCGAACGCCTCGGCCGCCGAAGGCGGGTGATCGAGCGCACGATGTCGTGGCTGACCGGCTACCGCCGACTCACTGTCCGCTATGAACGCCACCCCCGCAACTACCTGGCATTCCTCGGACTCGCCGCCGCAATCTGCTGCTACAAGCGACTCGTCCGCCTCACCACATAGGACACGGTCTAATAC
>NZ_JBHSKJ010000085.1:0-584 GCF_042657885.1 Streptomyces aureoversilis | reverse complement strand
CTGCTGGTGCAGGTCACGGTGGAGACCACCGGCACGATGCTCCTCGGCTCGGAGATCGGGGCCGCCCTGACGGCGCTGGAGCCGCTGGGCATCGACATGATCGGCCTGAACTGCGCGACCGGTCCGGCCGAGATGAGCGAGCACCTGCGCTACCTCTCCCGGCACGCCCGTACGCGCGTCTCCGCCATGCCCAACGCGGGTCTGCCGGTGCTGGGGAAGAACGGAGCGCACTACCCGCTGTCCCCCGCCGAGCTGGCGGACGCGCACGAGTCGTTCGTGCGGGAGTACGGGCTCTCGCTGGTGGGCGGCTGCTGCGGTACGACGCCGGAGCACCTGCGGCAGGTCGTGGAGCGGGTGCGGGGCCTCACGCCGGCCGAGCGGGCGCCGCGGCCGGAGCCGGGCGCGGCGTCCCTCTACCAGACCGTCCCCTTCCGTCAGGACACCTCCTACCTGGCGATCGGCGAGCGGACGAACGCCAACGGTTCGAAGAAGTTCCGCGAGGCGATGCTGGAGGGCCGCTGGGACGACTGTGTGGAGATGGCCCGCGACCAGATCCGCGAGGGCGCGCACCTGCTGGACCTGTG
>NZ_JBHSKJ010000084.1:0-623 GCF_042657885.1 Streptomyces aureoversilis | reverse complement strand
CTGCAGCGCGCACTCGGCGACCCGCTGCGGCTTCACGATGTGGGAGTCGGCCGGGGTGAGCCCGGACGCGGCGCACTTGTCGGGCTCGTACCGGTACACCGCCTGCTTGCTCTCGGGCACCGGGTTGGCCCCGGTGAGCGGTGCCAGGCACTCCACCTGCTCCCACAGCTCCGGCGAGGCAACGTTGATCACCAGCTCGGAGCGCGCCGCAAGGCTGCGCGCGGTCTGGCTCTCACTGCCCAGGCCCAGGACGATGTGCTGTCCCAGCGCCCAGGCGGAGGAGATCGGGGCAAGGTTGAACGTGCCGTCATCGTTCTCGGTGGTTAGCAGGACCACGGGCGTGCCGAAGTAGAGGATGCTCGGCCGGACCACTCGGTGGGCGTCAGTCGTCATGCCTCAAACGCTAGGGGCGGGACGTTTCGATGTGCGTCGAAGCATCGGCTGACGACAATGGTGCTGTGATCAGCCCCGATATCTACGCCAAGGAACCGGACCTCGCCGCCCTGGGGGCGCTGCTGGCCGACCGCACCCGCGCCGCCTTCTGCCTCGCGCTGCTCGACGGCCGCGCATGGACAGCGACGGAACTGGCACAGCTCGCGGGGATCGCACCGTCCACAGCGACC
>NZ_JBHSKJ010000083.1:0-624 GCF_042657885.1 Streptomyces aureoversilis | reverse complement strand
GCGGAGACGCCGACGACGAGGGGCAGCCCGTTCTGGTCCGACAGGACGTGCATCGTGGAACCCGACTTGCCCCGGTCCACGGGCGACGGGCCTGTGCGTTCGCCCCCCTTTTTTCGGCCCTGACGTGAGCGGAGTCCAGGACCCCGCGGGTTATGTCGACCAGGCCAGCATCGTCGAGACGGTGCAGGACTGCCTCGTGCAGCCGGCCCCACACACCGGCCCGTGACCAGATCAAGAACCTGCGGTGGGCAGTGGGCTTCGACACCCCGAAACACGGTGGCAGAGCCCGCCAGGCACACCCACTCACCAGCACATACACGATCGCCGCAAACAGCGTCTCATCAGGCGTGTTCGCTGTCCCGCCACCCTGCGGTCGCACCCGATCCGGCGGGATCAACGGCTCCGCGATCTCCTACAACCCATCCGAAACAATCCAACTCCACTCACCCCGCCCCATACACAAACAACGTCCGCCTCACCACATAGGACACGGTCTTAGAGGATGTTCTTGCCGCTTACCTGCTGTTTTGTGCGGTTTGCCTGCCGCCCGGGATAGCCTGATAAATTCTGTATGCGCCGAATATGCCAAGGAAGCGCTCGCCATCGGCCTCGCGTGTCGTCCTG
>NZ_JBHSKJ010000082.1:0-730 GCF_042657885.1 Streptomyces aureoversilis | reverse complement strand
GCGATCCTCTACGTCAACCGCACCGGTATCCCGTGGCGTTACCTGCCGCACGACTTTCCGGCTCACACCACCGTCTTCTCCCACTTCAGCGCCTGGACCGCCGACGGCACCATCGAGAAGCTCGGCCTGCGCCTGCACCGACTCGTCCGCGAGAAGGAGGGACGCGACCCCGAACCCACCGCCTGCGTCATCGACTCTCAGAGCGTGAAGACCGCCCACACCGTCCCCACCAACAGCCAGGGGATCGACGCTGGCAAGAAGATCGTGGGCCGCAAACGCAGCATCGCGGTCGACACCCTCGGCCTGTTGCTGCTGGTCATGGTCACCGCGGCCGGCGTCTCCGACAACGAGGCCGGCAAGCAGCTCCTGACCCGCACCGCGGCCGCCCATCCCACGATCACCAAGGCCTGGGTCGACACCGGCTACAAGAACCAGGCCGTCGAACACGGCGCGAGACTCGGCATCGACGTCGACGTCGTACCCAGGAACACACAGGTCAAAGGCTTCTCTGTGCTTCCACGGCGCTGGGTGGTGGAGCGCAGTTTCGGGTGGGTCATGATGCACCGCCGGCTCGCCCGCGACTACGAGACCAAGCCCGAACACTCCGAGAGCATGATCCGCCTCGCCGCCATCGCCAACCTGGCCAAGCGAGCAACCGGAGAATCCACCTCTACCTGGCGAGACGCATAAAACGCAATCACTCATGAACTACGCGAACCAGACGTCCTCT
>NZ_JBHSKJ010000081.1:0-733 GCF_042657885.1 Streptomyces aureoversilis | reverse complement strand
CAAGCGATGGACCAGCCGCTGGAAGCGGGCTCTCCAGGCCTTCGACATCGCCTTCGACGGCCGCCTCTCAGTAGCCCACATCTGACAGACAAACCAACCCAGTTACACCGAAAACTTTACAGACCCCTACCTGGTAGATCAACTGCATCGGTCGTCTCTTTCCAAGGTCCTGACCTCGATGCCCGACATCGAGGTCAGGACCGGAGCCCGCATGATCGACGTCGGCAACGGCAGCACCTTCCCTACCGCCGCCAACTTCGCTGCATAGGCCGGCCTCGCCCTGGTGGCCAGGAGTTCCGGCTCCTCGATCGATGGGGAACACCCGGCCCGGCGAGGCAACAAGCAACTCAAGAGAGGCTTCCTCCTGACCGCATTCGCCTCCCTGGCCGACCCCGCATCACAGGGCTATTACGACAAGGAAAACGCGCAAAGCAAGCACCATGCCTAAGCCATTCCCTGCCTCACTTAACCATACGTAAGAGGCGCCTCAGCGCGGACGTTGCCAAGCTATCGCCCGGGCACCACCACTACCGCAGAAGAACCAGCCCCGGCGAATGTTTTCTGCTGGAGCGCTAACTGTTACCGGATCCCGCAGTGTCCTCAGACCCCGCAGTGTCCTCAGACCCCGCAGTGTCCTCAGACCCCGCAGTGTCCTCAGACCCCGCAGTGTCCTCAGACCCCGCAGTGTCCTCAGACCCCGCAGTGTCCTCAGACCCCGCAGTGTCCTCAGACC
>NZ_JBHSKJ010000080.1:0-735 GCF_042657885.1 Streptomyces aureoversilis | reverse complement strand
TCGGCGATCTTCATGGCTTCCTCGATGAGGGTCTCCACGATCTTCGACTCCGGCACGGTCTTGATGACCTCGCCCTTGACGAAGATCTGCCCCTTGCCGTTACCCGAGGCGACACCCAGGTCCGCCTCACGGGCCTCACCCGGACCGTTGACGACGCAGCCCATCACCGCGACGCGCAACGGCACCTCCATCCCCTCCAGACCCGCACTGACCTGGTCGGCGAGCTTGTACACATCCACCTGCGCACGACCGCAGGACGGACAGGAGACGATCTCCAGACGGCGCTGGCGCAGCCCCAGGGACTCCAGGATCTGCATGCCGACCTTGATCTCCTCCGCCGGCGGGGCCGACAGCGACACGCGGATGGTGTCACCGATGCCCTCCGACAGCAGCGCACCGAACGCCACCGCGGACTTGATCGTGCCCTGGAACGCCGGGCCGGCCTCCGTCACACCCAGGTGCAGCGGGTAGTCGCACTGCGCCGCCAGCTGACGGTACGCGTTGACCATGACGACCGGGTCGTTGTGCTTGACCGAGATCTTGATGTCGCGGAAACCGTGCTCCTCGAAGAGCGAGGCCTCCCACAGCGCCGACTCCACCAGCGCCTCGGGCGTCGCCTTCCCGTACTTCTGCAGCAGGCGCCGGTCCAGCGATCCGGCGTTCACGCCGATACGGATCGGGGTGCCCGCGTCGGAGGCCGCCTTGGCGATCTCCTTCACCTTGTCGTCGAACTGC
>NZ_JBHSKJ010000079.1:0-779 GCF_042657885.1 Streptomyces aureoversilis | reverse complement strand
CGGGGTCGCTGGGCGCCGTCGACCGAGAAACGGCGCTTGATTTCTGCGCCGCTTCAGGGCCGGGCGACATCCGCGATTGGAAGGTTCAGCTCAGTTATGCGCTCCACCGTCTCCGCTTATGCCCGTCTGCCGAAGGTTCACAAGTTCTCCGTTGCCGGTATTGCCGCGACGGGTGCCGCTGTCGTCGCGGTGGCCGTTGCCCCGCATGCTTTCGCTGCTGATGCCGCTGCGGATGCTGCTGCGGTGAAGCCGGTGGCGTGGAGTGCCGAGGCGTTCGGTGAGACGCAGCAGGCCGAGCTGGACCAGCACGTTGCCGCTGCCGCGAAGGCCGGTGCGGAGGCTGCTGCGAAGGTGAAGGTGGACCAGGAGCGGGCCGGGAAGCAGGCTGCCAACCGTTCCACCGAGCGCAAGGCCATCGCTGCCGAGCCCGCCGCCCCGGCCAAGCCCGCCACCAAGCCTGCCGCCCCGGCCAAGCCCGCTGCCCCGGCCAAGCCGGCTGCTCCGGCGAAGAAGGTGTATGCCGAGAATCTCGAGGGCTGGATCAGTGAGTCCCTGGACATTCTGCGGGCGAAGGGTATTCCGGCTTCGTATGACGGCATCAAGCGGAATGTGCTGCGTGAGTCGACGGGTAACCCGCGTGCGATCAACGACTGGGACATCAACGCTGCCAATGGTGTGCCGTCGAAGGGTCTGCTGCAGATGATCGACCCGACGTTCAAGGCGTACCACGTCGAGGGCACGTCCTGGGACATCTACGACCCGGTCGCCAACATCACCGC
>NZ_JBHSKJ010000078.1:0-787 GCF_042657885.1 Streptomyces aureoversilis | reverse complement strand
CGTTCTTGGCGACCCAGCGCATCGCGTACGCCGCCGAACGGTCCACCTTGGACGGGTCCTTGCCCGAGAACGCACCGCCACCGTGACGGGCCATGCCGCCGTACGTGTCGATGATGATCTTCCGGCCGGTCAGACCCGCGTCACCCATCGGGCCGCCGATCTCGAAACGGCCAGTCGGGTTCACCAGGAGCCGGTAGCCGTCGGTGTCGAGTGCGATGCCGTCCTCCACCAGCTCCTTGAGGACGTGCTCGACCACGAACTTACGGATGTCCGGAGTCAGAAGAGAGTCCAGGTCGATGTCCGCCGCGTGCTGCGAGGACACCACGACCGTGTCGAGGCGGACGGCCTTGTTGCCGTCGTACTCGATCGTCACCTGCGTCTTGCCGTCCGGCCGCAGGTAGGGGACGGTCCCGTTCTTGCGGACCTCCGACAGGCGGCGCGAGAGGCGGTGCGCCAGGTGGATCGGCAGCGGCATGAGCTCGGGCGTCTCGTCGCACGCGTAGCCGAACATCAGGCCCTGGTCACCGGCACCCTGCCGGTCGAGCTCGTCCTCATCCCCCTCCACACGCGCCTCGTAGGCCGCATCCACACCCTGCGCGATGTCCGGCGACTGCGCACCGATCGACACCGACACACCGCACGAAGAACCGTCGAAACCCTTCGTCGAGGAGTCGTAGCCGATCTCGAGGATCTTGTTGCGCACGAGCGACGCGATCGGCGCGTAGGCCTTCGTCGTCACCTCGCCGGCCACGTGCACCAGGCCGGTGGTGATCAGGGTCTCGACGGC
>NZ_JBHSKJ010000077.1:0-812 GCF_042657885.1 Streptomyces aureoversilis | reverse complement strand
GGCAGGCCCAGCTCCTCGGGGAGGCCGAGGGCGATGTTCATGCTCTGCACCGCGCCACCCGCGGTGCCCTTGGTCAGGTTGTCGATCGCACTCACCACGACGATCCGCCCGGCCGCCTCGTCCAGCGCCACCTGCACCAGCACCGTGTTGGAACCGACCACCGCTCCGGTGCCGGGCCACTGGCCCTCGGGCAGCAGGTGGACGAACGGCTCGCCCGCGAACGCCTTCTCGTACGCGGCGCGCAGGCTGCCGGCCGTCACACCGGGGCGGGCCTTGGCGCTGCAGGTGGCGAGGATGCCCCGCGGCATCGGCGCCAGGGTGGGCGTGAAGGAGATCGTGACGGGCTCCCCCGCGGCGGCGGAGAGGTTCTGGACGATCTCGGGCGTGTGCCGGTGGGAACCGCCCACGCCGTACGGGCTCATGGAGCCCATGACCTCGGAGCCCAGCAGATGCGGCTTGGCCGCCTTGCCCGCGCCCGACGTCCCCGACGCCGCCACGATCACCGCCTCCGGCCCGGCCAGCCCCGCCGCGTACGCGGGGAAGAGGGCCAGCGACACCGCCGTCGGGTAGCAGCCGGGAACGGCGATACGCCGCGCGC
Organism: Streptomyces aureoversilis; assembly: GCF_042657885.1. Classification (NCBI taxonomy): domain Bacteria; kingdom Bacillati; phylum Actinomycetota; class Actinomycetes; order Kitasatosporales; family Streptomycetaceae; genus Streptomyces; species Streptomyces aureoversilis. The sequence goes on along the minus strand of NZ_JBHSKJ010000077.1, from coordinate 214 downwards.
CCTTCAGCGCCTCGCGCCCGCCGGGCAGCTCCGGCAGCCCGTACGGCCACGTGCCCGCATGCGCCGAACCGTAGAACCGCTCCCACTCCCCCGCGTCCTTCAACCGGAAGTCCGCACCGCAGTCGACGACGAGGACGTCCGGGGCCAGTTCGCGGGCGAGCGCCGCGGACTGACCGTGCGGCAGCGCGAGGAAGACGACGTCGTGCCCGGCGAG
>NZ_JBHSKJ010000076.1:0-837 GCF_042657885.1 Streptomyces aureoversilis | reverse complement strand
AGGGCGACCGATGCCGGATCGAGGCAGAAGCGGGGCCAGTAACTCCCACTCTTGGTCGGAGAGTTCATGACGACGGCGCACTCAATCATCATGGACCACTCCGGCGATCCTTTGAAGACGGACCGTAGTGCATGACGGGTGTGATGTCGATGGTGTTGTCCTGCTCCTCGGGCGGCAAGCTGCCCATGAGGCGTCTGATTTCTGCCAGGCTGAGTGGGGCAAGGGATGATCCGTTTCTGCGGCCCTGTTTTCCCTCCCTGCCTGGGCGGTCGCGGCGGCAAGGAAGGCGTGGGTGAGCATGGCCAGGGTGATGTGCCGATACCAGCCCACGTAGCGGCGGACTTCATACTCGTCCAGGCCGCACTCGTTCTTCGCGCTCTGGAAACACGACTCGATCGCCCAGCTGCTGCCAACCACTCGGACCAGCTCATCGACGGTGGTGCCGGCATGCGCATGGGCCAGGTAGTAGGCGATCTCATCGGGGCGGGCGATGCTCCGGCGGGCTATCACCCACCGGTGGTGGGAGGGCTCGCCGCCGCCCAAGAACGGGACAGCCGGCAGCTGGGCTGCGGCCCAGTCGTAGACACGCGAGCCCTTGGCACCGTTACTGCAGGGCAGCCTTTCCCAGGCATCGTCGGAAGCGTCGCCGATGAGCTGGTCAATACGCCAGCAACCAGCCAGTGACTTGATCTGCTGTGACTTCGGGACTGCTGCGGCATAGCCGAGCTCAGCTTCCTCGATCATGCGGCGGAAGTGCCAGTCCTGGCCGTAGAGAGCATCAGCAGTCACCCAGGAGAAGAGCAGCGGCGAAGCCAGCCCGGGTGACCAGGACCCGGG
>NZ_JBHSKJ010000075.1:0-841 GCF_042657885.1 Streptomyces aureoversilis | reverse complement strand
CGCGCAGGGCCGCGTCGAGACCGGGCGCGTCGACGTCCGCGTCGGTGGTCAGGACGACCAGCATGGTCGCCAGGCCCGGGGCGAGCATGCCCGCGCCCTTGGCCATGCCGCCCACCGTCCAGCCGTCACCCTGCACCACAGCCGTCTTGTGGACAGTGTCCGTGGTCTTGATGGCGATGGCAGCCTTCTCACCACCATGGGCGGAGAGCCCGGCTGCCGCCTTCTCGATGCCCGGCAGCAGTTTGTCCATCGGCAGCCGCACACCGATGAGCCCGGTGGACGCCACGGCGATCTCGCCCGCACTGTGCCCCAGCACCTCAGCAACCTTCTCGGCAGTGGCGTGAGTGTCCCGGAAACCGTCCTGCCCCGTGCAGGCATTGGCGCCACCGGAGTTGAGGACCACGGCCGAGATCCGGCCGCTTTCCAGGACCTGCTGCGACCACACCACGGGCGCGGCCTTGACGCGGTTGGCGGTGAAGACGCCCGCGGCGGCCAGGCGGGGACCCTGGTTGACCACGAGGGCCAGGTCGGGGCTGCCGCTCTCCTTGATCCCGGCGGCGATGCCCGCCGCCGTGAATCCCCTCGCTGCGGTGACGCTCACTGCTTCTCCTCGTTCTCGCCCATGGCCCGGACGTCCAGGGGGTCGCACGGCACCAGCCGTGCCAGTACGGTCGCGATCAGCCGGCGGACGCTCACGGGGCCACCCCGGTGACGGGCAGGCCCAGCTCCTCGGGGAGGCCGAGGGCGATGTTCATGCTCTGCACCGCGCCACCCGCGGTGCCCTTGGTCAGGTTGTCGATCGCACTCACCACGACGATCCGCCCGGCCGCCTCGTCCAGCG
>NZ_JBHSKJ010000074.1:0-844 GCF_042657885.1 Streptomyces aureoversilis | reverse complement strand
CGCGCAGGGCCGCGTCGAGACCGGGCGCGTCGACGTCCGCGTCGGTGGTCAGGACGACCAGCATGGTCGCCAGGCCCGGGGCGAGCATGCCCGCGCCCTTGGCCATGCCGCCCACCGTCCAGCCGTCCCCCTGCACCACGGCCGTCTTGTGGACAGTGTCCGTGGTCTTGATGGCGATGGCAGCCTTCTCACCACCGTGAGCGGAGAGCCCGGCTGCCGCCTTCTCGATACCGGGAAGCAGTTTGTCCATCGGCAGCCGCACGCCGATGAGCCCGGTGGACGCCACGGCGATCTCGCCCGCACTGTGCCCCAGCACCTCAGCAGCCTTCTCGGCAGTGGCGTGGGTGTCCTGGAAGCCCCCGGGCCCGGTGCAGGCGTTGGCGCCCCCGGAGTTGAGGACCACGGCCGAGACCTGTCCGCCCTTGAGGACCTGCTGCGACCACAGCACCGGCGCGGCCTTCACCCGGTTCGAGGTGAAGACGCCCGCGGCGGCCAGGCGGGGGCCCTGGTTGACCACGAGGGCCAGGTCGGGGCTGCCGCTCTCCTTGATCCCGGCCGCGATGCCCGCCGCCGTGAATCCCTTCGCTGCCGTGACGCTCACTGCATCTCCTCGTTCGCCCGGTTGCTCGTCGTGTTCTTGGCCGTGCCGCACGGCACCAGCCGCGCCAGAAGGGTCGCTATGACCCGGCGGACGCTCATGGCGCCACTCCCGTGGCCGGCAGGCCCAGCTCCTCGGGGAGGCCGAGGGCGATGTTCATGCTCTGCACCGCGCCACCCGCGGTGCCCTTGGTCAGGTTGTCGATCGCACTCACCACGACGATCCGCCCGGCCGCCTCGTCCAGCG
>NZ_JBHSKJ010000073.1:0-872 GCF_042657885.1 Streptomyces aureoversilis | reverse complement strand
CCCTCGCGTTTGCGGTCCTCCATGGCGGCTTCGGAGAGTCTGTCGTCGGCTCTGGTGGCGCCGCGTTCGGTGAGGCGGGAGGCGGTGATCTCGGTGATGACCTCCTCGATGGTGGCGGCGTGGGAGTCGACGGCGCCGGTGCAGGACATGTCGCCGACGGTGCGGTAGCGCACGGTGCGTATCTGGGTGTCCTCGCCGTCGCGGGGGCCGCCCCAGGCGCCGGGGGCGAGCCACATGCCGCCTCGGGCGAAGACCTCGCGCCGGTGGGCGAAGTAGATCGCGGGCAGCTCGATCTTCTCGCGGGCGATGTACTGCCAGACGTCGAGTTCGGTGAAGTTGGACAGGGGGAAGACGCGGACGTGCTCGCCGGGGGCGTGGCGGCCGTTGTAGAGGTGCCACAGTTCGGGGCGCTGGCGGCGGGGGTCCCAGCCGCCGAACTCGTCGCGCAGGGAGAAGACGCGTTCCTTGGCGCGGGCCTTCTCCTCGTCGCGGCGGCCGCCGCCGAAGACGGCGTCGAAGCGGTGGCGGGCGATGGCGTCGAGGAGGGGGACGGTCTGCAGGGGGTTGCGGGTGCCGTCGGGGCGCTCGCGGACCCGCCCGGTGTCGATGGCCTCCTGGACGGAGGCCACGTGCAGGCGCAGTCCGTGCCCGGCGACGGTGCGGTCGCGGTAGGCGAGGACCTCGGGGAAGTTGTGCCCGGTGTCGACGTGCAGCAGCGCGAACGGCAGCGGCGCGGGCGCGAAGGCCTTCAGCGCCAGGTGCAGCATGACGATCGAGTCCTTGCCGCCGGAGAACAGCAGCACCGGCCGCTCGAACTCCCCCGCCACCTCACGGAAGACGTGCACCGCCTCCGACTCCAGCACCTCCAGGTG
>NZ_JBHSKJ010000072.1:0-876 GCF_042657885.1 Streptomyces aureoversilis | reverse complement strand
CTAAAGCGTGTTGCAGAAGGCTGTGATCTGGCAGGTCAGGGCCCGGTTCCGGCGGTTCTGGTCATGTTGCCAGGGCAAGGTTGTGCATGTGGGCGACCGCTTGGACCGCGTGGTGGAGGCCGTCGCCGCGCTGCCGGCAGTCACGGAGGATCTTGTAGTTCTTCATCCTCGCGAAGGCATGTTCTACGCGGGCGCGGACCTTGCGGTGTTCGGCATTGTCCTCTTCCTCGCCCGGCAGGAGGGGCCTTCCCTGGCGTTTACGGTGCGGGACGATGAGCCCGGTGTTGATGTAGGCGCCGTCACCGAGCACGGTCACGCCCTGGCACTGGGCGGGCAGGCCGGAGTCCCGCCAGACGTGGGCGTCGGCCTTGTTGCCCGGAGCTGGCCGGGCGGTGGCGACCACCAGCTTTGTGTCGGCATCGATGATGACCTGCACGTTTGCGGAGAACCGGTAATTGCGGCTCGATGCGCCGACCGTCCGGTCGCGCACCGGGATCAAGATGCCGTCCACGATCCACAGCCGGCCCGCGGCATCGGTGGGCCGGGCGGCCGGCTCGAGTGCCAGCAGAGGCCGCAGCCGCTGGATGACCCGGCACACGGTCGCCGACGAGACCCCGAACAGCGGCGCGAGCTGCCGCATCGTGAGGTTCGTCCGGTAGTAAACGGCCACCAGCAGGACCCGGTCAGCCAGCGGCAGGCACCACGGACGACCGCCACCAGGACCGTTGCCGCCCCGCTCCCGCACCACCTGCAACAGCCCCTCAAACTGCCGCAGACGCAGACCCGTGAACGTCTCCACCCACACCCGATCAGCCCTCAACACACCGGCCATGCCAAGAAAATGCCCAGATCACAGCCTTCTGCAACACGCTTTAG
>NZ_JBHSKJ010000071.1:0-885 GCF_042657885.1 Streptomyces aureoversilis | reverse complement strand
GCAAGCGATGGACCAGCCGCTGGAAGCGGGCTCTCCAGGCCTTCGACATCGCCTTCGACGGCCGCCTCTCAGTAGCCCACATCTGACAGACAAACCAACCCAGTTACACCGAAAACTTTACAGACCCCCGCGATACACCATTCGATTGACAGACCCTTGATTCTCTGCAAGCCCTTAGGGTTGGGGTCAGTATCAGTGGTTGCAGCGGATGGCTCTGGCCCTCGATTTTTGCCGAGCGAGAGTGGCATGCCATTTCAAGCTGGTCGGGTATTTGATGGGGGTGGCGGCGCTGGCAAGTGGAATTAGAGTGTCAATTCAAGTATTCGCTCGAGTAGTCAGACCACGCAGGGGTTGCAACCATCGCTACGGGCAGTGATCTCTGTGTGGGACTGGTTAGGCGTCCTGTCGCCTGTCAATAACTGCCCAACCTCATAATTCATTCTAACGGCATTGAGGAGTGTGAAATGATTAGGGGTCTGGCTTTAGTTTGTGTTGCGGCTGCTGGTTCGCTCGCGTGGTCCTTTCCTGCCTATGCGAGTCCTGCGGGTGTTCCGGCTTCTCATGTCATTGAGAGGGTCTCTGTTGATAGTCTCGGCGGGTATGTGAACGTCGGAGAGCGCCTCCGATCAGAAAGGGTGGGGCGGGATGGGGAAAAGGGCGTCTGTCCCTGCCCGGGCTCTACGAGTGGTTCGGGGGCCATCGCATGTTCGAGTGATGGGAAGACTGTGCTGGTGGCCGGGTCCTGGGTGCTGAGTGCGAACTGCCTGAGCACCAGCGGCATCTCGGGGTCTGAGGACACTGCGGGGTCTGAGGACACTGCGGGGTCTGAGGACACTGCGGGGTCTGAGGACACTGCGGGGTCTGAGGACACTGCGGGGTCTGAGG
>NZ_JBHSKJ010000070.1:0-945 GCF_042657885.1 Streptomyces aureoversilis | reverse complement strand
CCAGATCACAGCCTTCTGCAACACGCTTTAGGGTCCGTCTTCAAAGAGACTTTGCCCAGGCCAGGAACGATGCCAGGCAGACCGCTGCTTCGTCGGAGGTAGCGGTCTTGTCGTACCTGGTTGCTATGCCTCGGAACTGCTTGAGTGTGTTGAAGCATCGTTCGGCTGTGTTGCGGCGCCGGTAGATTGTGGGGTTGAAGGCGGGTGGCCGGCCGCCGTCAGAGCCACGGAGCATGCGGTGCCTGGCCTGGTCGCGTTTTTCCGGAATGGTGTGGCCGATTCCGCGTTTGCGCAGGTAGGCGCGGAAGTGGCGGGAGCTGTAGGCCTTGTCTGCGACTACGTGGTCCGGTCGCGACCGGGGCCGGCCGCCCTCGCTGCGGGGGACGCGGATGCGTTCGAGCAGGGGCTGGGCCTGAGCGCTGTCATGCTGCTGGCCTGGAGATATGAGGATGGCCAGGGGCCGGCCGCGGCCGTCGCAGGCCAGGTGAATTTTGGTGGTCAGGCCTCCCCGGGAACGGCCGAGGGCGTGATCGCCCGGCTCTCTTGTTTCCCCCTTTTTTTCGGCCGGTGTCGGCGGCATGCTGGTGGGCCCGGACGATGGTGGAATCGATCTGGACCAGCCAGTCGATGTTGCCTGTCGCGTCGGCCCGGGCTTGAATCTGCTGGAGAGCGTGGGTGAACACGCCGTTCAGCGCGTAGCGCCGGAAGCGGGTGTAGACCGTCTTCCAGGGGCCGTACCGGTCAGGCAGGTCGCGCCAGGAGATTCCTGTGCGGATCTTGCAGACCATGCCATTGACAACCCGCCGGTCATCGGCCCGAGGGCGACCGATGCCGGATCGAGGCAGAAGCGGGGCCAGTAACTCCCACTCTTGGTCGGAGAGTTCATGACGACGGCGCACTCAATCATCATGGACCACTCCGGCGATCCTTTGAAGACGGACCGTA
>NZ_JBHSKJ010000069.1:0-1041 GCF_042657885.1 Streptomyces aureoversilis | reverse complement strand
TCGGCGAGCGGACGAACGCCAACGGTTCGAAGAAGTTCCGCGAGGCGATGCTGGAGGGCCGCTGGGACGACTGTGTGGAGATGGCCCGCGACCAGATCCGCGAGGGCGCGCACCTGCTGGACCTGTGTGTCGACTACGTGGGGCGCGACGGCGTCGCCGACATGGCCGAGATCGCGGGCCGCTTCGCCACCGCCTCCACCCTCCCCATCGTCCTCGACTCCACCGAGGTGGACGTGATCCGCGCGGGCCTGGAGAAGCTCGGCGGCCGGGCCGTCATCAACTCCGTGAACTACGAGGACGGCGACGGCCCCGACTCCCGCTTCGCGAAGGTGACGCGGCTGGCGGTGGAGCACGGCGCGGCACTGATGGCCCTGACCATCGACGAGGAGGGGCAGGCCCGCACCGTCGAGCACAAGGTGGCCGTCGCCGAGCGGATCATCGCGGACCTGACCGGCAACTGGGGCATCCATGAGTGCGACATCCTCATCGACACCCTGACCTTCACGATCTGCACGGGTCAGGAGGAGTCCCGCAAGGACGGCGTCCACACGATCGAGGCGATCCGCGAGCTCAAGCGCCGTCACCCCGACGTGCAGACGACGCTGGGCCTGTCCAACATCTCCTTCGGGCTGAATCCGGCCGCCCGTCTCGTACTGAACTCCGTCTTCCTGGACGAGTGCGTGAAGGCCGGCCTGGACTCGGCCATCGTGCACGCCTCGAAGATCCTGCCGATCGCCCGCCTGGAGCAGGAGCACGTCGACGTCGCCCTCGACCTGATCCACGACCGGCGGCGGGAGGGCTACGACCCCCTCCAGAGGTTCCTCGAACTGTTCGAGGGCGTGGACACCAAGTCGATGAAGGCGGGGAAGACCGAGGAGCTGCTGGCGCTGCCGCTGGAGGAGCGCTTGCGGCGTCGCATCATCGACGGCGAGAAGAATGGTCTGGAGGCCGATCTGGACGAGGCGCTGACGGCGCGTCCGGCGTTGGAGATCGTCAATGACACGTTGCTGGAGGGCATGAAGGTCGTCGGTGAGCTGTTCG
>NZ_JBHSKJ010000068.1:0-1041 GCF_042657885.1 Streptomyces aureoversilis | reverse complement strand
CGAACAGCTCACCGACGACCTTCATGCCCTCCAGCAACGTGTCATTGACGATCTCCAACGCCGGACGCGCCGTCAGCGCCTCGTCCAGATCGGCCTCCAGACCATTCTTCTCGCCGTCGATGATGCGGCGCTGGAGCCGCTCGTCGAGCGGCAGGGCGAGGAGCTCCTCGGCCTTCCCGGCCTTCATCGACTTGGTGTCCACGCCTTCGAAGAGCTCCAGCAGGTGCTGCAGGGGGTCGTAGCCCTCGCGGCGCCGGTCGTAGATCAGGTCGTGGGCGGCTTGGACCTGCTCCTCTTCCAGGCGGGCGATCGGGAGGATCTTCGAGGCGTGCACGATGGCCGAGTCGAGGCCGGCCTTCACGCACTCGTCCAGGAAGACGGAGTTGAGGACCATGCGGGCGGCCGGGTTGAGGCCGAAGGAGATGTTGGACAGGCCCAGCGTGGTCTGCACGTCGGGGTGGCGGCGCTTGAGCTCGCGGATCGCCTCGATGGTGGCGATGCCGTCCTTGCGGGACTCCTCCTGGCCGGTGCAGATGGTGAAGGTGAGGCAGTCGATGAGGATGTCCGACTCCTGCACCCCCCAGTTGCCCGTGAGGTCGTCGATCAGGCGTTCGGCGATCTCGACCTTCTTCTCGACGGTGCGGGCCTGGCCCTCCTCGTCGATGGTGAGCGCGATCAGGGCGGCGCCGTGCTCGACCGCCAGCCGGGTGATCCTGGCGAAGCGGGAGTCGGGGCCGTCGCCGTCCTCGTAGTTGACGGAGTTGATGACGGCGCGGCCGCCGAGCTTCTCCAGGCCGGCCTGGATGACGGCCGGTTCGGTGGAGTCGAGGACGATGGGGAGGGTGGAGGCGGTGGCGAAGCGGCCCGCGATCTCGGCCATGTCGGCGACGCCGTCGCGCCCCACGTAGTCGACGCACAGGTCCAGCAGGTGCGCGCCCTCGCGGATCTGGTCGCGGGCCATCTCCACACAGTCGTCCCAGCGGCCCTCCAGCATCGCCTCGCGGAACTTCTTCGAACCGTTGGCGTTCGTCCGCTCGCCGA
>NZ_JBHSKJ010000067.1:0-1172 GCF_042657885.1 Streptomyces aureoversilis | reverse complement strand
CAACCCGGTGCCCGAGAGCAAGCAGGCGGTGTACCGGTACGAGCCCGACAAGTGCGCCGCGTCCGGGCTCACCCCGGCCGACTCCCACATCGTGAAGCCGCAGCGGGTCGCCGAGTGCGCGCTGCAGTTGGAGGCACGGGCCCGTGCACTGACGCCGGGCGGAGCGGGTCTTTTCTTCAGCGTCGAGTGCGACGTGCTCCGCGTCCACTCCGACGAACGCATCGTCGTGCCGGGCACGCACCACATCGCCCCCGATCTCTGGAGCCCGCTCATCTACAACTTCCGCCACTATCACGGTCTGGCACCGGAGGTCGGATACGGCTTCCGCTCAGAAACGGTGAACGCAACGACCTGTGCTGCATGACAGCCCCTCGGCGTCCAACCGAACGGCAAGCGGAGCCGCGACCGTACTTCAGAACGCCGCTACCGCGGAAAGAGGTTGTGACAGCTTCGAACGATGCCCCGAAGATGATCGCCCGGACGAGTAATCGCCGGACATGAAGGCGGCCTTCGGCTGATCCTGTGCTCCGATCAAGGACACACCTGACCAGCACGAAGGCCGTAGGGATGAGTCTGCTGCATCACGATGCCCGGCGGGAGCCATTCACTTTGGCGTCACACTTCCGGGATGACTTCTACGCGTGCCTGACCACCCGGCGTGACGAACTGTTCGAGCTCACCGATGCCTTGTTGTGTGCGGACGGCCCTGTGACAACGCCGGTGGACCTGACACTGCTGCCCGAGCACCGCCGTGGTCACGGCGCACTGTACGACGCGCTCAACCGCGTCCGTGTTGACGCCGGCCGGCTGCGGCGGACCCTTGCCGCGCTGCCGCAGCCGAAGGCGGCTGACAACCGGCTCGTCCTGGCCGTCGACGTCAGCAACTGGCTGCGGCCGGATGCCCCCACCAGCGCGGAGCGGCTGTTCTGCCACACCTACGGCCGAGGCCGCGACCAGCAGCTGATGATCCCGGGCTGGCCGTACTCGTTCGTCGCCGCCCTGGGACAGGCCGCACCTCCTGGTGCCAGCTCCTCGATGCCGTCCGTCTAAAGCGTGTTGCAGAAGGCTGTGATCTGGCAGGTCAGGGCCCGGTTCCGGCGGTTCTGGTCATGTTGCCAGGGCAAGGTTGTGCATGTGGGCGACCGCTTGGACCGCGTGGTGGAGGCCGTCGC
>NZ_JBHSKJ010000066.1:0-1236 GCF_042657885.1 Streptomyces aureoversilis | reverse complement strand
GTGACCGGCCTTGATGTGACCGCTTCCGGTCACGAGAAGCTGCGGATCGATGTCACGATGGCGACGACTTCGACCGAGCATGCCGATGAGATCGTGGAGAAGCTGCGCGGTATCGAGGGTGTCGTTCTGGGCAAGGTCTCCGACCGTACGTTCCTGATGCACCTCGGCGGCAAGATCGAGATGGCGTCCAAGCACCCCATCCGCAACCGCGACGACCTCTCCATGGTCTACACCCCCGGTGTGGCCCGTGTGTGCATGGCCATCGCGGAGAACCCCGAGGACGCCCGCCGCCTGACCATCAAGCGCAACAGCGTCGCCGTGGTCACCGACGGCTCCGCCGTGCTGGGCCTGGGCAACATCGGCCCCATGGCCGCGCTGCCGGTGATGGAGGGCAAGGCCGCGCTGTTCAAGCGCTTCGCGGGCATCGACGCCTGGCCGATCTGCCTGGACACCCAGGACTCCGACGCCATCGTCGAGATCGTCAAGGCCATCGCCCCCGGCTTCGCCGGCATCAACCTCGAGGACATCTCCGCCCCCCGCTGCTTCGAGATCGAGGCCCGCCTGCGCGAGGCCCTGGACATCCCCGTCTTCCACGACGACCAGCACGGCACCGCCATCGTCGTCCTCGCAGCCCTGACCAACGCCCTGCGCGTGGTCGGCAAGGCCATCGGCGACGTCCGCGTCGTCATGTCCGGCGCGGGCGCCGCCGGAACCGCGATCCTCAAGCTCCTGATCGCCGCCGGCGTCAAGCACGCCGTCGTCGCCGACATCCACGGCGTCGTCCACGCCGGCCGCCCCGACCTCGTCGACGCCGGCCCCGAAACCGCCCTGCGCTGGATCGCCGACAACACCAACCCCGAGGGCATCACCGGCACCCTGAAGGAAGCCGTGCGCGGCGCCGACGTCTTCATCGGCGTCTCCGCCCCCAACGTCCTGGGCGGCGACGACGTCGCCGCCATGGCCGAGAACGCCATCGTCTTCGCGCTCGCCAACCCCGACCCCGAGGTCGAGCCCGGCATCGCCCGCCAGACCGCCGCCGTCGTCGCCACCGGCCGCTCCGACTTCCCCAACCAGATCAACAACGTCCTGGTCTTCCCCGGAGTCTTCCGCGGCCTCCTCGACGCACAGTCCCGCACGGTCAACACCGACATGATGCTCGCCGCCGCCCGCGCCCTCGCCGACGTCGTCGCCGAGGACGAGCTCAACGCGAACTACATCATCCCCAGCGTCTTCAAC
>NZ_JBHSKJ010000065.1:0-1336 GCF_042657885.1 Streptomyces aureoversilis | reverse complement strand
CTTCGACGTCGTCGGGGTCTTCGCCGGCGAAGCCGAGTTCGGCGCGGACGCGGGCGTGCCAGTACTCGGCGAGGGCTTCGGCGAGCTGGACGGACAGGCCGTGGAGTTCGAGGTAGTCGCGGTAGGCGTCGGCGGCGAACAGCTCCGCCGTGGCCTCGCCGATCCGGGAGCCGACGGTGACGACCTGCAGGCCCACGACGTCCTTCTCGCCCGACTCCTCGGGCCGGAAGTAGTCCGCCAGGCACAGCCGCCGCCCGCGCCGCTGCCGCGGGAAGGTGAAACGCGTCCGCTCGCTCCCGTCCTCGTCCAGCAGGATCAGATCGTCGCCCTTGCTCACGCACGGGAAGTAGCCGTAGACGACGGCCGCTTCCAGCAGGTTCTCGGTGTGGAGCTTCTCCAGCCAGCCGCGCAGCCGCGGGCGGCCTTCGGTCTCGACGAGTTCTTCGTAGGTGGGGCCGCCGGCGCGGGCCTGCTTCAGGCCCCACTGGCCCTTGAAGAGGGCGCCTTCGTCGAGCCAGGACGCGTAGTCCTTCAGCCCGATCCCCTTGATCACCCGCGTGCCCCAGAACGGCGGCTCCGGGACCCGGTTGTCGACCGCCACATCCGAGCGGACCGACCCCTCCGGCTCCTCCACCTCCAGCACCGCCGCCGCCGCGCGCTTCGCCACCCGCCGCTGCTTCAGCTCCGGCAGCACAGCCCCCGGCACGCCCCGCTTCACCGCGATCAAAGCGTCCATCAGCCGCAGACCCTCGAAAGCATCCCGCGCATAGCGGACCTCGCCCTCGTAGATCTCGTGGAGATCCTGCTCCACATACGCCCGGGTCAAAGCCGCACCACCCAGGATCACCGGATACCGCGCGGCGAGCTTGCGCTGGTTGAGCTCCTCCAGGTTCTCCTTCATGATCACCGTGGACTTCACCAGCAGCCCCGACATCCCGATCACATCGGCACGGTGCTCCTCGGCCGCCTCCAGGATCGCCGAGACCGGCTGCTTGATACCCAGGTTGACCACGTTGTAGCCGTTGTTGGACAGGATGATGTCGACCAGGTTCTTACCGATGTCATGGACGTCACCGCGGACCGTGGCCAGCACGATCGTGCCCTTGCCCTCCGCATCCGACTTCTCCATGTGCGGCTCCAGATACGCCACCGCCGTCTTCATCACCTCGGCCGACTGCAGCACGAACGGCAACTGCATCTGCCCCGACCCGAACAGCTCACCGACGACCTTCATGCCCTCCAGCAACGTGTCATTGACGATCTCCAACGCCGGACGCGCCGTCAGCGCCTCGTCCAGATCGGCCTCCAGACCATTCTTCTCGCCGTCGATGATGCG
>NZ_JBHSKJ010000064.1:0-1380 GCF_042657885.1 Streptomyces aureoversilis | reverse complement strand
GGGGGGTGGTGTCACCGGGCCCGGAGGCACTGACAGACCGCTGATAAGGGCAGGACCGCCACAGTTTCGGCAGGCTCTTCATAACGTGGATGCCGGGGATCAGTGCCGCAGGTGAGGCCGGGGTGGGCAGGACCTCTCGCTGGAGGAACGCACGTGAGCGAGCTCGACCAGGTGAAGGTCTTCGTGGGCCTGGACGTCGGGAAGGGTGAACATCACGCCACCGCCCTGACGCCGGCCGGGAAGAAAGCCTTCGACAAGCGACTGCCCAACAGCGAACCGAAGCTGCGTGAGCTGTTCACCAAGCTCCAGACCAAGCACGGCACCGTGCTCGTCGTGGTCGACCAGCCCGCTTCCATCGGTGCCCTGCCTTTGGCGGTGGCCCGTGACACCGGCTGCCGCATCGCCTACCTTCCCGGCCTGACGATGCGGCGGATCGCCGACCTCTATCCCGGCGAGGCCAAGACCGACGCCCGCGACGCCGCGGTCATCGCCGACGCCGCCCGCACCATGCCCCATACCCTGCGCGACCTCGCGCCGACCGACGAGGCCGTCGCCGAGCTGGAGATGATCGTCGGCTTCGACGACGACCTCGCAGGTGAGGCGACCCGCATCAGCAACCGGCTCCGCGGCCTGCTGACCCAGATCCACCCCTCCCTGGAACGGGTCCTGGGCCCGCGGCTGGACCATCCCGCGGTCCTGACGATGCTGGAACGCTTCGGATCCCCGGCCGAACTGAGGAAGGCCGGCCGCCGACGGCTGGTCAGCCTCGCCCGCCCGAAGGCCCCGCGCATGGCCGAGCGCCTGGTCGGCGACATCTTCACCGCACTCGACGAACAGACCGTCATCGTTCCCGGCACCGACGCGGCCGCGCTGATCGTCCCCAGCCTGGCCGGCTCCCTGCGAGCCGTCCTCGACCAGCGCAAACTCATCGAGAAGCGCATCGAGGACCTGCTGGAGGCCCACCCTCTTTCCAAGGTCCTGATCTCGATGCCCGGCATCGGGGTCAGGACCGGAGCCCGCATCCTCATCGACGTCGGCGACGCCAGCACCTTCCCCACCGCCGCCCACCTGGCCGCCTACGCCGGACTCGCCCCGGTGACCAGGAGTTCCGGCTCCTCGATCCGCGGCGAACACCCGGCCCGGCGAGGAAACAAGCAGCTCAAGAGAGCGTTCTTCCTCGCCGCGTTCGCGTCCCTGGCCGACCCCGCCTCGCGGGCCTACTACGACAAGAAAATCGCGCAAGGAAAGCATCACACCCAGGCCATCCTCTGCCTCGCCAGACGACGCGTCGACGTCCTCTTCGCCATGCTCAGAGACGGCACCTTCTACGAGTCACGACCAGCCGTCCCGGCTTGACCAAACCCATAAGGGCACCCCCCC
>NZ_JBHSKJ010000063.1:0-1385 GCF_042657885.1 Streptomyces aureoversilis | reverse complement strand
GGGGCTGTAAAAGGAACGGTGTAACTCCGATCATGGAGGATTGCACCTGTGACCAGCGAGAACACAGTCGAGGCAGAGTCCGGGACCGTGGCCGTGGAGGCGGCGCTGCCAGCGGCGGCGGACGAGAGGTTCATCGAGGAGCTCGTCTCCCGGGCCCAGGCCGACGGGCTGCAGCTGACCGGAGAGGGCGGACTTTTGCAGCAGCTGACGAAGCGGCTGCTGGAGTCCGCGCTCGACGGCGAGATGACCGATCACCTCGGCTATGACAAGCACGACCCGGCCGGGAAGAACGGCGGGAACTCCCGCAATGGCAAGCGGTCCAAGACCGTCCTGACGGACGTCGGGCCGGTCGAGATCGAGGTACCCCGGGACCGGGAGGGCTCGTTTGAACCGCAGATCGTCAAGAAGCGGCAGCGCCGGCTGACCGGTGTCGACGAGATGGTGCTGTCGCTGTCCGCCAAGGGCCTCACACACGGTGAGATATCGGCCCATCTCGCCGAGGTCTACGGAGCCGAAGTCTCCAAGGCCACCATCTCCACGATCACGGACTCCGTGATGGAAGGGATGTCCGAGTGGCAGAACCGGCCTCTGGATCCTGTCTATCCGGTCGTGTTCATCGACTGCGTCAACGTCAAGATCAGGGACGGGCAGGTCGCCAACCGGCCGGTCTACATGGCCTTGGCCGTCACGGCCGAGGGGCATCGCGACATCCTCGGTCTATGGGCCGGCGACGGGGGCGAGGGAGCCAAGCACTGGTTGCGGGTGCTGACCGAGCTGAAGAACCGCGGCCTGGAGGACGTGCTGATGCTCGTCTGCGACGGCCTGAAAGGCCTGCCCGACGCGGTCGGCGAGGTCTGGCCACGAACTGTCGTGCAAACGTGCGTGGTTCACCTTCTGAGGGCGTCGTTCCGTTACGCGGCCCGGCAGGACTGGGACAAGATTGCCAAGGCTCTCAAGCCGGTCTACACGGCGCCGACCGAGGATGCGGCCACCAGCCGATTCCTGGAGTTCACCGAGATCTGGGGCGAAAAGTATCCGGCGATCGTGCGGCTCTGGGAGAACGCCTGGGCCGAATTCGTGCCTTTCCTTCAGTTCGACGCCGAGATACGCCGCATCGTCTGCACCACCAACGCGATCGAGAGCGTCAACGCACGCATCCGCCGGGCCGTCCGGGCCCGTGGGCACTTCCCCTCGGAGGCTGCCGCGTTGAAATGCGTCTACCTCGCGGTGATGAGCCTGGACCCGACCGGCACCGGCCGCAAGCGATGGACCAGCCGCTGGAAGCGGGCTCTCCAGGCCTTCGACATCGCCTTCGACGGCCGCCTCTCAGTAGCCCACATCTGACAGACAAACCAACCCAGTTACACCGAAAACTTTACAGACCC
>NZ_JBHSKJ010000062.1:0-1403 GCF_042657885.1 Streptomyces aureoversilis | reverse complement strand
CTTAGTACTCCAGTGAGAATTCGTGTCCTGAGCTGGTTGTTCTCGTTGACCAGTCATGGTGGGGATGGGCGAAGTTGATTGCTGGGCTGCGGAGTTGGAGTCGGTATTCGCTCGGGTGGCGGGCCGCTTCGGGCGGGCTGATCTGCGGTGGCGGATGCGGGACTATGTGCGGGGGCTGCTGGCGCCTGTGGGCCGCAAGAACGGCTGGCAGTTGGCGGAGTATGCGGGCCATCGTGAGCCCGCGGGGCTACAGCATCTGCTGAACGGCGCCCGGTGGGACGCGGATGCGGTGCGGGACGACGTGCGCGAGTACATCGCCGAACACCTCGGCCCGGACGGCGTGCTGATTATCGACGACACAGGCTTCATCAAGAAGGGCACCACATCGGCAGGGGTGTCGCGGCAGTACACCGGGACCTCTGGAAAGATCGACAACTGCCAGATAGGCGTGTTCGCCGCCTACGCCACCACACGCGGTCGGGCCCTGGTGGACCGCGAGCTGTATCTTCCCAAGTCCTGGACGGCAGACCGGGAGCGGTGCCGGGCAGCCAAGGTCCCCGAGTACCGGGGTTTTGCCACCAAGGGCGAGCTGGCCAAAGCCATGGTCCGCCGCTGCCTGGCGGCCGGCCTTCCGGCGGCCTGGGTGACGGCGGACGAGGCGTACGGGCAGGACTGGTCCTTCCGCCGTCTGCTCGAACAGCACGGCCTGAGCTACGTGGTAGCTGTCCCCAAGTCCCAGCAGATCAAGTCCCTGGCCGGCGTCTGGCGCATCGATGAGCTCATCGACGATGCCCCGGCCGACGCCTGGCAGACCCTGTCCTGCGGCAACGGCGCCAAGGGCCCACGCGTCTTCGACTGGGCGGCGGCGAAGCTCCCCGCCAACCTCGTCTTCGACCCGGATCCCCCAACCCACCATCGCTGGGTGATGGCCCGCCGCAGCCTCTCGGACCCCAGCGAGCTCGCCTACTACCTCGCATACGCACCCATCGCTGTGGACCTGGGCGGGCTGGCTCGGATCGCCGGCTCACGGTGGGCCGTTGAAGAGTGTTTCCAGGCAGCGAAGAACGAGTGCGGCCTGGACGAGTACGAGGTCCGCCGCTATGCGGGCTGGTACCGGCACATCACCCTGGCCATGCTCGCCCACGCATTCCTGACTGTCCTCGCGGCCCAGTCCCGGGATACACCAAAGGGGGCTGCAGAAACGACACCACCAGCCTCGTCCCTCTCACCGTGGCGGAGATCCGGCGCCTGCTGGACACTCTCCTACCCCACCCGAAAGCCCATCAGGACAGGTAGCTCCACGCACTGAACTGGTCCCACTGGCGCAGACACCACCAAGCCACCGCCCGCCGCTGCCACTATCAAAGAAGAGCCAGCTCAGGACACGAATTCTCACTGGAGTA
>NZ_JBHSKJ010000061.1:0-1423 GCF_042657885.1 Streptomyces aureoversilis | reverse complement strand
GGGTGGTGCAGGTCGAACGCCGGGGATTCGGAGCGGATGCGCGGCAGCGTGAGGAAGTTGTGCCGCGGCGGCGGGCAGGAGGTCGCCCACTCCAGCGAGCGGCCGTAGCCCCACGGGTCGTCGACCTCGACCTTCTTGCCGTACTTGGCGGTCTTCCAGACGTTGTACATGAACGGCAGGATCGACAGGCCCAGCAGGAAGGAGCTGATGGTCGAGATGGTGTTCAGCGCGGTGAACCCGTCGGCGGCGAGGTAGTCCGCGTAACGGCGCGGCATGCCCTCGGCACCCAGCCAGTGCTGCACCAGGAACGTGCCGTGGAAGCCCACGAACAGCGTCCAGAAGGTGATCTTGCCGAGCTTCTCGTCCAGCATCTTGCCCGTGAACTTCGGCCACCAGAAGTGGAAGCCGGAGAACATCGCGAACACCACGGTGCCGAAGATGACGTAGTGGAAGTGCGCGACCACGAAGTACGAGTCGGAGACGTGGAAGTCCATCGGCGGCGAGGCCAGGATGACACCGGTCAGACCACCGAAGACGAAAGTGATGAGAAAGCCGACGGCCCAGAGCATCGGGGTCTCGAAGGACAGCGAGCCCTTCCACATGGTGCCGATCCAGTTGAAGAACTTCACACCGGTCGGGACCGCGATCAGGAAGGTCATGAAGGAGAAGAACGGCAGCAGCACACCGCCCGTGACGTACATGTGGTGCGCCCACACCGTCACCGACAGACCCGCGATCGAGATCGTGGCCGCGATCAGACCCCAGTAGCCGAACATCGGCTTGCGGGAGAAGACCGGGATGACCTCGGAGATGATGCCGAAGAACGGCAGCGCGATGATGTACACCTCGGGGTGGCCGAAGAACCAGAAGAGGTGCTGCCACAGCAGGGCACCGCCGTTGGCCGCGTCGAAGACATGGGCCCCGAACTTGCGGTCCGCCTCCAGCGCGAACAGCGCCGCCGCCAGCACCGGGAAGGCCAGCAGGACCAGCACACCGGTCAGCAGGACGTTCCAGGTGAAGATCGGCATGCGGAACATCGTCATGCCCGGCGCGCGCATGCAGATGATCGTGGTGATGAAGTTGACCGAACCGAGGATCGTGCCGAAGCCCGAGAAGGCCAGACCCATGATCCACATGTCGGCGCCCACACCCGGCGAATGCTCCGCACCCGACAGCGGCGAATTGGCGAACCAGCCGAAGTCGGCGGCGCCGTCCGGAGTGAGGAACCCGCCGACGGCGATCAGGGAGCCGAAGAGGTAGAGCCAGTAGGCGAACATGTTCAGCCGCGGGAACGCCACGTCGGGCGCGCCGATCTGCAGCGGCATGATCCAGTTCGCGAAACCGGCGAACAGCGGCGTCGCGAACATCAGCAGCATGATCGTGCCGTGCATCGTGAACGCCTGGTTGAACTGCTCGTTCGACA
>NZ_JBHSKJ010000060.1:0-1455 GCF_042657885.1 Streptomyces aureoversilis | reverse complement strand
GAGGAGGGCAGGGAGACTTCCAGGCGCTTGCCGCCGACCTCGACGACGACGGTCTCGCGGCCGGCCTCCTCGCCCTCCTCCTCGGCCGCCGCTCCGGCGAACGGCTCGATGGTGTTGACGAACTCGGTCTCGATCCACCGCGTGTGGACCCGGAACGGGTCGGCGGTGAAGGCGGGGTCGGCCACCACGGCCCGGTGGAACGGAATGGCCGTGGCCATGCCCTCGACCTTGAACTCCGCCAGCGCACGCGCCGCCCGCTGCAGCGCCTGCTCACGCGTGGCACCGGTGACGATCAGCTTCGCCAGCAGCGAGTCCCACGCCGGACCGATCACACTGCCCGCCTCCACACCCGCATCCAGGCGCACACCCGGACCGGTGGGAGCGTCGAAGCGGGTGACCGTGCCCGGAGCGGGCAGGAAGTTACGGCCCGGGTCCTCACCGTTGATCCGGAACTCGAACGAGTGACCGCGCAGCGGCGGGTCGTCGTAGCCGAGCTCCTCGCCGTCGGCGATGCGGAACATCTCGCGGACCAGGTCGATGCCGGTGACCTCTTCGGTGACCGGGTGTTCGACCTGCAGGCGGGTGTTGACCTCCAGGAAGGAGATCGTGCCGTCCTGGCCGACGAGGAACTCGCACGTGCCCGCGCCCTCGTAGCCGGCCTCGCGCAGGATCGCCTTCGAGGCGCGGTAGAGCTCGGCGTTCTGCTCCGCCGACAAAAACGGCGCCGGGGCCTCCTCCACCAGCTTCTGGTGGCGGCGCTGCAGCGAGCAGTCACGCGTGGAGACCACCACGACGTTGCCGTGCTTGTCGGCCAGGCACTGGGTCTCGACGTGGCGGGGCCGGTCGAGGTAGCGCTCGACGAAGCACTCCCCGCGCCCGAACGCCGCGACGGCCTCGCGGACGGCGGAGTCGTAGAGCTCGGGGACCTCCTCCAGGGTGCGGGCGACCTTCAGGCCGCGCCCGCCACCACCGAAGGCGGCCTTGATCGCGATCGGCAGGCCGTGTTCCCGCGCGAACGCCACGACCTCCTCCGCACCCGCCACCGGGTCCGGGGTGCCGGCCACCAGCGGCGCACCCGCACGCTGGGCGATGTGACGGGCCGCCACCTTGTCACCCAGGTCCCGGATCGCCTGCGGCGGCGGACCGATCCACGTCAGACCCGCGTCCAGCACAGCCTGCGCGAAGTCGGCGTTCTCGGAAAGGAAGCCGTACCCGGGGTGAACGGCATCCGCCCCCGACTCGGCCGCCGCGGCAAGCACCTTGGCCACATCGAGGTAGCTCGTCGCCGGGGTGTCACCGCCCAGCGCATACGCCTCATCAGCAGCGCGGACATGCAGCGCGTCCCGGTCCGGATCCGCGTAGACCGCCACACTGGCAATCCCGGCATCCCGGCACGCGCGAGCTACGCGGACAGCGATTTCGCCACGGTTGGCGATGAGCACCTTGCGCACGATG
>NZ_JBHSKJ010000059.1:0-1988 GCF_042657885.1 Streptomyces aureoversilis | reverse complement strand
CCTGGACCTGCTGCGTCCGATCTACGCGCAGACCGCCGCGTACGGCCACTTCGGCCGTGAGCTGCCGGACTTCACGTGGGAGCGCACGGACCGCGTGGAGGCCCTGAAGAAGGCCGCCGGCCTCTAGCCGGACCGGGGGCGGGGCACACCGCCCCGCCCCCGCCCCCTGCCCCTCGTACCGCAGGACCCACCGCCACCGCCCCTCGCCCCGAGCCCAGGGAGAGAACCCCGTGCGCATCGCCGTGACCGGTTCGATTGCCACCGACCACCTGATGGTCTATCCCGGACGCTTCACCGAGCAGCTCATCCCCGACCAGCTCGACAAGGTGTCCCTGTCGTTCCTCGCCGACACGCTGGAGATCCGGCGCGGTGGCGTCGCCGCCAACATCGCCTTCGGCCTGGGCCGGCTCGGCCTGCGCCCGGTGCTCGTCGGCGCGGCGGGCGCGGACTTCGCCGAGTACGGGCAGTGGCTGAGCGACAACGGGACGGACACCGGCTCGGTGCACATCAGCGCGTCCCTGCACACGGCCCGCTTCGTGTGCACCACGGACGCCGACCAGAACCAGATCGCCACCTTCTACGCCGGGGCCATGGCCGAGGCCCGCGAGATCGAGCTGACGCCGGTGGCGCGGCGGGTCGGTGGCCTCGGCCTGGTCGTGGTCGCCCCCAACGACCCCGCCGCGATGCTCCGGCACACGGACGAGTGCCGGGCCACGGGCCTGCCCTTCGCCGCAGACCCCTCGCAGCAGCTCGCCCGGCTGGGCGCGGAGGAGACCCGCCGGCTGGTGGACGGCGCCCGCTTCCTGTTCACCAACGAGTACGAGGCCGCGCTGCTGCAGGAACGCACCGGCTGGACGGCGGCCGAGGTCCTCGCGCGCGTGGGCACCTGGGTGACCACGCTGGGGGAGAACGGCGTGGTGATCACGGAGGAGGGCGGCGCGGAGCTGCGCGTTCCCGCCGTTCCGACCGCTGACGTCAAGGACCCGACGGGCGTCGGCGACGCCTTCCGGGCCGGTTTCCTCGCCGGCGTCGTGTGGCAGCAGCCGTACGAGCGCGCCGCGCAACTGGGCTGCGCGCTGGCCACGCTGGTGCTGGAGTCCGTCGGCCCGCAGGAGTACAAGCCGGCGTGGAACGACCTGCTGGCCCGTATCGAGGCCGCCTACGGGGCGCAGGCCGCACGGGAGATCGCCCCGCATCTGCCGCATCTGCCGAACCCGGTGGATCCGGCGCACCCGGCGGATCCGGCGGATCCGGCGACCGCGGGCGGCGCGTCGTGACTGCGGCTGCCGCCGGCGGTGCCGCCCGCGTCGCCGGGCTGCGGGAGGCGCTGGCCTCCCGGGTCGTGGTGGCCGACGGCGCGATGGGCACGATGCTTCAGGCGCAGGACCCCAGCATGGAGGACTTCGAGCAGCTGGAGGGCTGCAACGAGGTCCTGAACGTGACCCGCCCCGACATCGTCCGCTCCGTCCACGAGGCCTACTTCGCGGTGGGCGTGGACTGCGTGGAGACCAACTCCTTCGGCGCGAACCTGGCGGCGCTGGGCGAGTACGACATCCCCGAGCGGATCTTCGAGCTGTCGGAGGCGGGCGCCCGCATCGCGCGGGAGGTCGCGGACGAGTTCGCGGCCGGGGACGGGCGGGCCCGCTGGGTGCTGGGTTCGGTCGGCCCGGGCACGAAGCTGCCGACGCTCGGCCACGCCCCGTACGCGGCGCTGCGGGACGCGTACCAGCAGAACGTCGAGGGCCTGGTGGCCGGCGGTGCGGACGCGGTCCTGGTGGAGACGACGCAGGACCTGCTGCAGACGAAGGCGTCGGTGATCGGCGCACGGCGGGCGATGGCGGCCGCCGGAGTCGATCTGCCGCTGCTGGTGCAGGTCACGGTGGAGACCACCGGCACGATGCTCCTCGGCTCGGAGATCGGGGCCGCCCTGACGGCGCTGGAGCCGCTGGGCATCGACATGATCGGCCTGAACTGCGCGACCGGTCCGG
>NZ_JBHSKJ010000058.1:0-2105 GCF_042657885.1 Streptomyces aureoversilis | reverse complement strand
AGGGCGACCGATGCCGGATCGAGGCAGAAGCGGGGCCAGTAACTCCCACTCTTGGTCGGAGAGTTCATGACGACGGCGCACTCAATCATCATGGACCACTCCGGCGATCCTTTGAAGACGGACCGTAATCCTGAAAGATCAGTAGCCTCGCCGTTTCGGTTGGGTTCAGGCCGGAATAGTCGATCTCGATCGATCGGTGTTTGGCCTGTGGCTGCGTGCGGCATGGTGAGGTCCCGACACTGTGGTCGAGGAATCCTGATCCTTCTGGTCGTGGGCGGGCAGGGCCCTCGGCCACCCCGTCCGGGACCTGATCACAACCTTGCCTAGGCAGAAGCGGAAGTGCCGTTCCTGCGGCGACGGTGCCAGTGCCTCTCCCCGCAACAGTGCCGCGTCCGACTCCTCCGCTGTGAAAGCGTCTCACCGGGCCTCTGGCCAGTACTGGGCAACGTCGGGAAGAACGATGTCCCCGATGCGGTCAACAACGCCGACGATCGCGGGCAGGTCCGGAGAGTCCGGCTCGAAGCCGGATGACCTGCCTTGAACGGCTCGAACCCGAGGATGATTCACCCTCCTCCTCCGCGCCCCACAGCACAGGGGGAGAGCGGAGGCACGTAGGGGTTGATCAGCTTTTCCCGGACAAGGGAATCCCGTCGGCCTCCGGGCTGGTTGAACATGGCCTTGCGAAGAACACGCCCTGCTCGCTGGTGATGACTGCGGTGAAGTCCGAGCTGAACCCGTGAGATGAGACCCGGGCGTCGGCGACATCTCCGGTGTACGGGTGGATCAGTTCCCGGAAGTGGGGGTCGGGCAAATCAGCCACGCCAGGCCCCTCGCGGTCGATCTGGCTATCACCTTCGGCGAAGATCTGGAAGACTGCACGACTCAGGGCTGAGAGGGAGAGTGCCTGAAAGATCGTGTAAGTCTGTGATGTGACAAGGTTGGCCGGGCCCCCGATGTGGGCCTTGACCAGCCGGGACGGACAGACATGAACGACAAGGAGATCCTGGCCGTCGAGGCGGTCGCGGACAAGCTGGTGGACGAGGTCGTCGAGCGGCTGATGGACCGTGCCGACGCCTCGGGGGCGGCTCTGCTGGGCGAAGGTGGTCTGCTGACGGAGGTGACCCGGGCGTGCTGGAGTGGGCCCTGGACGCGGAGATGACCGAGCGTCTCGGCTACAAGAAGCACGATCCGGCGGGCCGGGGGCTCGGGCAACAGCCGCAACGGCACATCACCGAAGACGGTGCTGACCGACGCTGGGGCGGTCATGCTGGCGGTACCGAGGGACCGTGACGGCTTGTTCGAGCCGCAGCTGGTGACGCGAGGTGGCTGGCGGGGTTCAACGACCAGGTTCTGTCGCTGTACGCGCGAGGCATGAGCGTGCGGGACATCCGCTCGCACCTGGCCGGCATGTACGGCATCGAGATCTCGCCCGACCTGATCAGCAAGGTTCACCGACGCCGTCACCGACGAGCTCGACGCCTGGCAGACGCGTCCGCTGGACGCGGTCTGGCCGATCATCTACACATTGACGCGCTGTGGGTGAAGATCCGCTCCGGACCAGTGGTCTCCCGGCCGGTCTACCTGGCCGTCGGGGTGGACATGGACGGCTGAAAGGACGTGCTCGGGCTGTGGGCCGGCGGCTAGGGAGAAGGCGCTACGACCTGGATGACAGTGATGACAGTGATGACAGTGCTGTCCGAGCTCCGCAACCGCGGGGTCGAGGACGTGTGCATCGTCGCCTGCGACGGCCTGAAGGGCCTGCCCGACGCGTCACCGCAACCTGGCCCAAAGTCAACGTGCAAACCTGCGTGATCCACCTGATCCGGGCATCGCTGAGATTCACCGCCAAAGCCCACCACGCGAAGCTGGTCACGGAACTGAAGGTGATCCAGACGGCGCCGACCGAACAGGCCGCCGAACAGGCCCTCGCTGAATTCGCTGCGGGCGAGCTGGGCCAGCGGTATCCCGCGATCGTGCGGACCTTAGAGGACGTCTGGTTCGCGTAGTTCATGAGTGATTGCGTTTTATGCGTCTCGCCAGGTAGAGGTGGATTCTCCGGTTGCTCGCTTGGCCAGGTTGGCGATGGCGGCGAGGCGGATCATGCT
>NZ_JBHSKJ010000057.1:0-2385 GCF_042657885.1 Streptomyces aureoversilis | reverse complement strand
AAGCCCATCAGGACAGGTAGCTCCACGCACTGAACTGGTCCCACTGGCGCAGACACCACCAAGCCACCGCCCGCCGCTGCCACTATCAAAGAAGAGCCAGCTCAGGACACGAATTCTCACTGGAGTACTAAGGCATGAGTATTGTGGGCCCGCAGGTCGGCATCGGCCGCGCAGCGGCCGTTGTCCAGCCTGCAGACCTGCCGCCGAGGCGATCGTCCTGCTCACCCGCATATCACCTGCTGATCGGAGGAAAGGACGAACAGTACGAGGGCTGCTCGAGCTTCTTCGACGTCCGTGGCATGGTCCCCTGGCCCTTGATGACCACGGTCGCTGCTACCGCTCTGGATGGCACTGACGTCACTACGGTGTACGAGCGCGGGATCGCCCGGCTCGTCGCCCACGAGATGGATCACCTCGGCGGCCTGTTCCATATCGCCCGCATGCGGCCCGGCGTCGAACCGATCCCGGTCGAGGAGTGCTGGCAGACCGGCCGCGCGTGGGCGTGCGAGCAATAACCCGTCACCCGTGCCCTGCGCTCGGCCAGGCTCGTTAGACCCTGTGTGACTGACGAGCTGAGCGCCACCGCGCAGCGTACCTGGTCTTTCTCCACTATCGCCATGCCCCGGATGCGGGTCGCCGAAGTCATCCATCAACCGGACCCCGACGCCTACAGCGACCTCGTCCGTAACGCGTTGGCCTCCGGTTTCGCCTGGGGCTGTGAGGTGATGCCCGTGGTGACCGCCGTCGTCCATGTAGTTGGCGGCTGCTTCCACGCGCTGACACTGACCGGCACCAACGCCGTAGTGGCCCCCGAGGAGCCGGTGCCGCTGTCCTCGGCGTGGTTGAAGGCGGCTCTGGACTCCCTGGAGGCGGTGGTCATAGTGGTGCCGCCCGGCACCTTTGATGAGGAGAAGCTGGAGCAGGCCGATCGCACCGACGACGCCTATGCCGCCCACCGCTCCGCACTCAACGCCGTACGGACCGGCGGCCGCCTGCTGTGGGCCGCCGCCCGCATCCGGCTCGACCAGCCACCGGTCGGTGCGTCATTTGCCGGGCCGGGGCGGTGACGGGCCCTGGTACGGTTTGCCACATCCCGCCGCTGGACGACCGTCCAGTACCCTGGAAGATTTTCAGCTGTTCCCGGGGGCATTGGTTGTCTGGCGATGATAGAAGCGCTGGAATTTCCGGACGGAGGAGCTGTCCGACGTCACCCACAGTGGCTTCTCCAGTGGCCGTATCCAGCGCAGGGTCTCGCGGTCGGCGCGGGTGTTGCGTCGTACGGCGAGCCAGACCAGGGCGGCGAGCAGTCCGTTGAGCGGCCACAACGGGAGGTCAGGGCCGAGCTTGCGGATGCGATGCGCCAGGTGCTGAAGGTGACGCTGTTGGTGACGGGGCTCGCGCCGAGGATCGGGGTGAAGGTGGGGCGGTCTTGGTCGATGTCCGGGCCTGTCTGAGACCGGAAGACCATCGCTGCGAGCTCGGCCATGGTGCCCAGGGCGTGCGGCGGTCGGCTGGATGCGGGACTCGAAGTGGGGGCCTGCGTTGCGCATAGGAACGTACTCCGTTGGCTTGCGTGCCTGGTGGTTGTAGGCCCAGTGGGCGAGGTCAGCCACGTGTGCGTTGATCGAGAGCAGGTCCACGTTGAAGACGGACACCTGCCAGGGGAGGGTGACGTACCGGCGCTGGTCGTCCGCGAGGGTCACCGTATCCAGCGGGTGTGGCACGGACATCGCCTGCGGCTCTAGACCGGCCTCCCGCCGCACCTCAGCCGGCCTGGACTTCAGGTAGAGGCGCACCATCGGATATGAGATGTCCTCAGCTCCGTGCTCGTCGACCAGCCGGTCGAAGACCCGCTGAGTGGTGTGCCGCTGCGCAGCATCCCGTCGATCAACGGCTAAATGGGTCCAGCCGTGACTCCCGCTGCCGCAGCGACTTCCGAGGCCCGGGCCGCTGCCCGTCCAGAGCCCGGCGGACCGACCGGCCACGTGACGTTGTACTTCCGCTGCAAAGCCTGCTGCGACAACCCCTCGCGCTGATGATCACGGCGTATCGCGGCGCACAGATTAACCTCGACTGCGACTTCCCCATCAGGCCCTCTACGACAGAAGCACTCCCCACCGTCCCCCAGCAAGCCCCCGAGTGACGTCAAAACAAGCCCATATCGCAACTTGGTCAGAACACGACTCCCGCGGTCACATCGACACGACTTCCGTCCCCGGTTACGAAGCCAGCCCTCGGTCGGGAGCGCAGGCGCAAGCCTCGGGGCTGTAAAAGGAACGGTGTAACTCCGATCATGGAGGATTGCACCTGTGACCAGCGAGAACACAGTCGAGGCAGAGTCCGGGACCGTGGCCGTGGAGGCGGCGCTGCCAGCGGCGGCGGACG
>NZ_JBHSKJ010000056.1:0-2520 GCF_042657885.1 Streptomyces aureoversilis | reverse complement strand
TCTCGTCCGCCGCCGCTGGCAGCGCCGCCTCCACGGCCACGGTCCCGGACTCTGCCTCGACTGTGTTCTCGCTGGTCACAGGTGCAATCCTCCATGATCGGAGTTACACCGTTCCTTTTACAGCCCCACACCATTCGATTGGTCCTGTCTCACATTCGGTGGTGACGGAGAGTGCTGCTATCTGAGGAGGATGCGGTGGCGTAAGGGGGAAGCCTGCTCGTCCGTGCGTCGCGTGCGATCCGCTTGGTCTTGGTGTTGACGCCCTCAGTCGGGCCGTTGCTGTACGGGAGTGTGAGCGCGGCGATCAGGGCGTCGCCGTCTCGCTTCAGGCCCCGGGTGAGGAATGCAGATGGGGCAGATCGACTTCGCGGACCTGGACGATCCAGCGTGCGAGCGTGTGAGCGTTTGCGGCGTGAGGTGTCAGGAGCTGGGCGAAGCCCCCATACGGGCCGCCAGTTGGCTCATCTCGGGGCAGGCGGCTGCGAGCCAAGGCAGGAGGTCGTGGTGTTCGGCTTTGAGGTTGTCGGGTCTGGTGAGGAGCATCCGGGCGAGTCGGCGCGGGAGATGTTACTGCGGTCGGCGTCCGCGCGGCCCTGGTTGATGTACTTGTGCGGTAGGTTGAGGCAGTTGGTGAAGCCGAGGGACTTGATCTCCTCGAAGAGGTGCTTGACGGGGACGGCGGGGTCCTCGGACCGGCGTTTGCGTAGGTGCTCGCGGTAGGGATCGACGAGGCTGGCGCGGTATTTGGGGACGCGGAGCATCCGCTCGGGCCGGTTGGCTCGCGAGTAGCGTTTGACAGTATTCAGGGCCAGTTGCAGAGGGCGGGCGTATTCGAGCAGGCCCACGCCCCGGTTGAGCAGGTCCTGGACCTGGTGCCAGCGTTCCAGGGCGGTCTGTGCGCGGGGCCCGTTGCAGAGGGGTGCGTCCAGCACGGTGGCCCAGCAGCTGTGTGCCTTGACCTCGCTCAGGGCGGCTTCGCACAGGCGGTGCCATAGATACCACCTGTCGGCGACCTGTACCGCGTCGGGCAGGGCGCGGCGGATGGCCTCTGCGTAGGCGGCCGAGCCGTCGCGGCACACGATCTCGATGTCCGGATGCTCGTGCAGCCACGTCTCCAGGGTGTCGGCGGTGCGTCGGGCAGCACGTCGATCCGCTCATGGGTCGGCGTCGATCACCACGGTGGCATAGCGGTGCCGCCGGCGCAGACCGAAGTCGTCGACGCCGATCACGCGGGCCACCCGGCGCCTGGGTAGCCGGATGCGCAATAGGGCGCGCAGGGCCGTGTGACGCGACAGGCCCATCGAGAGCATCGCCAGCAAACGTGTCTCTGCCCGGCCAGCTAACTCCTTAACCACGGCCTTGACTTGCCTGGCCAGCCGGGCCGTGCGCCGCTGGTATTGCTCCAGGGCTCCGGCCACCTGCTCGCGAAAGGTGTGACGGCAGCCGAGCGTAGGACACGCCAGACGCCGCACCCGCACACGGACCACCACCCGCTGCCCGTCGACCGGAACGTCAGCCGCCGTCCGCCAGCGGTAGCCGTGCACGCGTCCCGACGACGTCCCGCACACAGGGCAGACCGTGGTGTCCTGTGGAGTGCGTGCCCGCACCACGATCCGCTCACCCTCGTCGACCACATCTCTCGATGACCAGCGGAGACAGCCCTGAGAACACCGTCTGTACAACAACGACCTCTCACGACTCTGCGCCACCGAATGTGAGACAGGGCCATTCGATTGACAGGCCCTTGATTCTCTGCAAGCCCTTATCTTGTTCTTTATGCTCCGGCTTCGAACGATGCCCTGAAGATGATCGCCCGGACGGGTAATCGCCGGACATGAAGAACAAGCTCAGCGAGCCGTGAGTGCCTCGTCAGTCAGGCCCAGGTGCCGTCGGAAGGCGTCGCGCCCCTGGTCCGTCAGCCGCACGACGCGGGAGCCTCCTGCCGGCACGAGCCAGGACTCCTGAACCGCATGGTGGAATACGGCTGCGGCGGCCGCGCCCGCCAGATGCAAGCGCCGCTCCATCCAGTCCAGGCACGTGCGTACGTGTGGTGCCGTTTCCTGGGTGATGCCCGTGTCCGTGAGCCATGCGGCGCCCGAGGGAGTAAGGACCGGGCCGAACTCCGAGTCCAAAAATCCCTGTTCGGTCATCGCGTCGGTGATCGCCACGGACAAGGAGCCGCCGAGATGATCGTAACAGATGCGGGCGCAGGCCACGGCACGGTGCTGGCGGGCGGCAACGAGCGAGCGGACGGGACGAGCTGTTGCGGTTGCCCGGGCGGCCAGGGCTTCGATCATCTCGGCGATGGCTGGGTCCGCCAGGCGCACATAGCGGTGCCGGCCCTTGCGCTCCTCGGCCAGCAGGCCGCCGGTCACCAGCCGGTTCAGGTGGCTGGTCGCTGTGGACGGTGCGATCCCCGCGAGCTGTGCCAGTTCCGTCGCTGTCCATGCGCGGCCGTCGAGCAGCGCGAGGCAGAAGGCGGCGCGGGTGCGGTCGGCCAGCAGCGCCCCCAGGGCGGCG
>NZ_JBHSKJ010000055.1:0-3695 GCF_042657885.1 Streptomyces aureoversilis | reverse complement strand
GCAGTGTCCTCAGACCCCGCAGTGTCCTCAGACCCCGCAGTGTCCTCAGACCCCGCAGTGTCCTCAGACCCCGCAGTGTCCTCAGACCCCGCAGTGTCCTCAGACCCCGCAGTGTCCTCAGACCCCGAGATGCCGCTGGTGCTCAGGCAGTTAGCACTCAGCACCCAGGACCCGGCCACTAGCACAGTCTTCCCGTCACTCGAACATGTAATGGCCCCGGAACCACTCATAGAGCCCGGGCAGGGGCAGACGCCTTTTTCCCCATCCCTCCCCACCCTTTCTGATCGGAGGCCTCGCTCTCCGACGTTCACATACCCGCCGAGACTATCAAAAGAGGCCCCCTCAATAACACGAGAAGCCGGAACACCTACAGTACTCGCATAGGCAGGAAAGGACCACGCGAGCGAACCAGCAGCCGCAACACAAACTAAAGCCAGACCCCTAATCATTTCACACTCCTGAATATATTTTAGCCGTAACAGTAAACATGCCTCAGTAAAGCTCCCCCCTCGCCAGAGAGCCTTTTCCAACCTGGAGAGTTGGACTGACAGACAGGTAAAGTCCCTGGTAGATTGATATCGGCAGAACCACCGCTTGCGGTTACATCGCCGAGGCGAGTCAGGCTGTAAACCAGTCCCACGAAAATATCGGGCGCTCGCCGAACGGGCCATCGGCCCTCTCGAGTCCCGGCGCCTCCGCCATAAGCTCCTGTTGGGTCGCACTCGTCCAGGCTGTCCTCACCAGCATCAGGGCAGCTCAAGCTCAGGATGAAAAACACTCAGTGATTCTGACCTATAGCAAACCAGTTGACACGCATCTCGACTACCATACCTGCGGCGGGCATTTCGTCTTTGGGCCGCCAAGCGACTCAAGATGCAAATCCACACAAACCTTTCGCGTGATGCTGTCAACCCCAGAAAGACTAAGCAGGCCTTTCTGTGTCATTTGAGTTGATGGTTGCGTGTCATCAGCCGACGCGACCACAGCCCCAGAGAAGACATTTACAGACATGAGGAAAACCGCTATGACAGCCCCACGAAGAAAAATTCCCATAATCCACCTATCTGTCGCCGCTCTAGTGGAATCACCACGCCAACGACGAGGGGCCCCTGCCATCCACCCCACTCATCCAATTAAGCTTTCAGCTTGGTCTCGCGAGAGTGGTGGGATTGAGTTGACGCGCCTCCATCTCAAGCATAGACGTTTGCTGCCTACCTGACTGCACTCAGCCGCCATCCGTCTGGGGGCAGAATTGAAAAGGCCCAGCAGGGTCGCCATTACTTGGTAGGATGAATTACGAGGTTGGGCAGTTATTGACGGGCGACAGGACACCCAGCAGTCCCACACAGAAATTACCACCCGTAGCGATGTTTGCAAGCCCATTTTGAGTCTGGCTATTCGAGCGGCTGCTTGACGTGGCACTCCAATTCCAGTTTGCCGGCGCCGCCATAACCCCATCGAATACTCGACCAGCTTGAAGTGACATGCCGCTCTCACTCGGCAAGAATCGAGGGTCAGGACCATCCGCTACAGCCACCGAAGTTGACCCCAACCCTAAGACACCCACGACAAAGCTGGCGAAAATTACCCCAGAAAAACGTCCACTCATCAATAACTCCAAAGAAAGAATCTTTTTGTGAATCTGGCCAAGACTGCCAAAGCTAAAACGACCATTAAAATATGCAATTGTTTCGAAAAATCACCGCGTTGCAGCAAGAAGAAGCAAGGGGTTACGCTACGTAACTACCCTCCGGGGGTCCACTTTCTCCTTGTTTGGCGCACCTGTGGTTGCAGATGGACTGGCATGAATCACCCCCAAGTTGACGGCATCACGAATATAGGGGCAGCCGCGAGCGGCAGTACGGGACAGTCTTTACTCATCCCTGCGGGACAGGATTAGAAAAGGGCAATTAGCGGTGTGGCCGTGTATGTGCGCACGGCCACACCTTCTTCCTCACGGCCACACTACTCCTGGGGGAAATCCCTAGGCGCCTCGACCCCCAAACATCCTAGCAATCACCAGGGGCGCCAACTATCACGCATCAGAACATAGGAGAATAAATTAGATCATACGCCTAGGGCGCGCTCCCCCAAGCCCTGGAAGAGGAAGTCTGTTGACAAAAATGAGCACTACTCTGGGCCTCATTCTGTCCCTTCGCCCTCATCCAGCCAACCTACTGTCCACGCTGTTCATTGAGGCTCATCAAAAATTCCTATGCCCATACGCGAGGTTGGTTGACTTGTTCCAGGCTGCATGGTGAGCTTTGCCTCAATCTCTACATCACGAAGAGGGGCAGTTATTAGTGGGAGCGAGAACGCCAAGGAGGCCGACGCACAGGTTACCACCAGTGGCAAGGTTCACAAGACCGTTCTGATTCTGCATGTTGCTTGAATTTCGAGCTGTAGATTGCCAATTCCAAGTTCCTCCTCCTGGCGTTCCCGCTCCAGGAGATGGGGCAGCAACTCCTTGCAGCATATTTGGAATTCCGGCTGTAGGCGGTAGTACACTATCAGCTTCTGCCATGGGAGCGACAGCAACACTGACAGCACTCGCTAGAAGCATTACGGAGAAAAATTTTCCGAGAGAGCGTCGCATGATTCCACCTCTTCGTCAAACCAACTGTTGTCAGGAATGCACTCAGTAAGGGATCAACGGTCCGGTGGGTAGGCCAACTGTTGTGAACAACCTACCCGGCCTACCCTTCGCCCTCCTTAGCCAAATATAGTCTGTTTGGGCTTCATTGAAAGAACCTCCTGTTCCACTGAAGCGCAAGCATGTATAAACCATGGTCACCGCCTGTCGCCGCAGATTCTATTTAATCTGACAGTGTCCTATGTAGTGAGGCAGATGAATCGCCTGTAGTGGCACATTGCGGCTGCGAGGCCTAAGGGCTGTCCCGTAACTGATCTTTGGCAC
The DNA here is from genome assembly GCF_042657885.1 of Streptomyces aureoversilis. NCBI lineage: Bacteria > Bacillati > Actinomycetota > Actinomycetes > Kitasatosporales > Streptomycetaceae > Streptomyces > Streptomyces aureoversilis. Next base: position 778 of record NZ_JBHSKJ010000055.1, on the reverse strand, counting down.
GAGAGTGGTCGGCTGAGATCGGATCCTGGGTCCCACCCTTTGGAAAGGGCGCCGACCTCGGTTCACCCCTGTGACCGCACGACACAGCAGCGGATGGCAGGGGCCGTCCTCCCGGCAACGTGTGGATCCACCTGCCCGGGGAGATGAGCAGGGCTCCTGTTATCGTGCGCCGATGTCAACGATCAAGCAGTTCCAAGTGACCTTCGACTGCGCGGAACCTGCGCGCCTCGCCGCCTTCTGGTGCGAGGTGCTGGGGTACGTCGTACCGACAGTCCCGGAGGGCTTTGCCACGTGGGAGGAGTACCACCACTCGCTGCCGCCTGAGGACGAGGTCTACTTCGCGTGCGCTGATCCCTCGGGTGTGGGCCCGTGCGTGCTCTTCCAGCGAGTTCCCGAAGGCAAGGTCGTCAAGAACCGGGTGCATCTTGATGTGCGGGCCGGCGCCGGGCTCGTGGGTGACGAGCGCCTGGCCACACTCGAGGCCGAATGCGCACGGCTGATGGCGCTCGGCGCGAAACACGTGCTGACGCAGCGCGCCGATGGAGTCAACGAGTCGTGCATCACGATGCAGGACATCGAGGGCAACGAGTTCTGCCTCGCCTGATTCTCCTCCGAGACTGCGAGGGGGAGCCGTCTCCCGGGGACCTCTCAAGAGGATGTTCTTGCCGCTTACCTGCTGTTTTGTGCGGTTTGCCTGCCGCCCGGGATAGCCTGATAAATTCTGTATGCGCCGAATATGCCAAGGAAGCGCTCGCCATCGGCCTCGCGTGTCGTCCTG
>NZ_JBHSKJ010000054.1:0-4877 GCF_042657885.1 Streptomyces aureoversilis | reverse complement strand
CCAGATGAGCACGATCGGGGCGTCGAGCTGCTGGTGGGCGGCGATGAGCAGGTCGCGGTAGTCGGTCCAGGCGAAACTGCGGCGTCCGGCTCTGGTCGTGCTGTCGCTGGACTTGTGGGACAGGTACCGGTAGATCAGGCGCGAGCGTTCACCGGGTCTGTAGCAGCACAGTGCGGCCACCGAGATGCACTGCCGGGACCGGCCGCGGATGCGCACGAGGGGTGTGTGCCCGCGCCGGGACCAGGTGCGGGAGGTGGGCGGCGTCATCGCAAACCCTGCTTCGTCCTCGAAGACGATGAAGGCTCCGAGCGCCGCCGCGGTGTTTCCACCTGCGGCCACACCTCCTTCACCCATCCGGCCACGGCCGCTTCGTCGCGCTCCACGGCCCGACGGGCGGGGACCTGGTGGCTCCACCCGTGCCGCCGCAGCATCTGCGCGATGGTCGACAATGCCAGGCTCTTGTGGAACCGGCGTTCGATCAGTGTCCTGATCCTGGACAGCGTCCAGGTCTGGTCGTCCCAGCCGTGTGCCACCGGCCCTTTGTCCAGCTCCTGTTCCAGCACGGCGAACAGAGCCTCGCTCAGCTTCGGGCTCAATCCCGGCCCCTTGGACCGCAGCGCGGCCTGTCCGCCGTCCTGCCAGGCCCGGCGCCAGCGCTGGACCGAACGGGCACTGACCCGTAACTCCTTCGCGATCACCGCATTGCCCTGCCCCGCGGCGAACATCCCGGCCGCCTCCACACGCATGCGCTCACGAAACGCCCGCCGCTCGGCAGTCAGACCACCACCTTGCGGATATCTCATGGTCCGGGCGTACCGCGACAGCTACCACCTGTCAGCCCCCACGACACTAATCCCGAAAGATCAGTAGCTGGTCGCATCCTTCCGAAGCCGCCTTCGCCGGCGTCGCGCCGATCCCGGCCTCCTCGGACATGGCCAACAAGCACCGGCTCAACCGGGGCAGCGACCGCCAACTGAACCGAGCCATGCACACGATCTCCCTAATCAGGATGTGGCCGAACCGTGCCACGAAGACGTACGTCACTCGCCGTGTCGGCGAAGGCAAGAGCTCTCGCGACGTCCAGCGGTGCCTCAAACCGCCAGACCTCCAAGATCCTCAAACAGAAGAACCGGCTGAACGTGGAAGGGATTCCTCAAGCGGCTTGACGCGGCATAGCATTCTCAGGTAAGAGCAGGATGACCAATGCGGCCCGTCCCCTCTGGGTGCGAACAGAGGACAGAGAACGGGCCGCGGAGGGGATCCTGCGTCGCCTCAGATCCGATAACGACAACGAGCAACCCGTCCCCCGGTCACGCATGAAAATCCCATTACCTTCTTGGTGGCACCGCAATGAGGCGCTCGGCTTTCAGAGTTGGCATGGCTTCTCCCCTGTCGAACGCATGACCCGGGGGTGGCGTCATCGGCTGCGGAGGCATCGACAGACCGCTGATTAGGGGCATGGTCACTGGCTTCTTCGCGGGCCGGGCGGCTCTTCGTAATGTGGATGTGGCGCACTACCGGGACCAAGAGACTCACCGGCATAAGCCCGGACGTCGTCACGCAGGACATCCGCCTTCCAACGCTGCTGTTCAACAACTGCTGGAAGCCGTCCGAGGTACGGTGACCTGTCTACCCGCCAACTCCCGAGCCCAGCAACCGACTTGCCTCATCCCCTCCATGTCCAGAGAAACGACGATCACCAGATCAGGACACGAACCGCTGCTGGAGTATACTCCAGCAGGGCGCCTCCTCAGCCGGGGTGCAGAGGCAATACTTGGGACTGCGGGGCGTACGGAGGACTGCCAGGTCGCGGTGTTCGCAGCCTACGCGTCCTCGCGGGGCCGGGCGCTGGTGGACCGGGGTTGTATCTGCCGAAGTCCTGGACGTCGGACCGGGACCGTTGCTGGGCGGCAAGGCGCCCGACAACCGCGGTTTCGCCACCAAGTCCGAGCTGGCCCGGGTCCTGGTCACCCGGGCTGGCTTCGCCGCTGCTCTTCTCCTGGGTGACTGCTGATGCTCTCTACGGCCAGGACTGGCACTTCCGCCGCATGATCGAGGAAGCTGAGCTCGGCTATGCCGCAGGACAAGTCGGGAAACGACTTCGAGCAGGGTGGCTTCGACATCTACCGGGTCATCATCGACGACATCGGGGAGCTGAAGTAGGTCCGCCTGTCATGACAACCGCGGTGCACAGCCCTACTGGCGGCGCGTTCCAGATCAGGCGGAGTCACGAAGAATCAGGGCAACTGTGGCACTGACGACGCAGCCCGGCCTGCCACTACGCCGGTCAGGCGACGGCTGAACGAGCGAGAAACTGAACGTCCATCAATCCGTCCCGACCAGCTGATCAGCTCCTCCCGAACACCAGGGAAAGCTCAACTCCCCTTGGTAGAGCGTCGCACCACAAGAGCGCTCTGGCGCCGCAGCTTCGTCTTGCGCAAGACTAGTAATGAGGGCCCAGCTCAGGTAGCAGGTTCGTTCGAAGAGGATCCGACCGCATGGTGATCAACCGGAGGGTGCCGGCCAGGCAGTGGGTACACGCTGCCCGTGCGGCCAGTTGACACTTACCAGGATTCGGAAACGGAGCCCTACTCGAACAAGTGGACCATGTTGACATTCGACCATCGTTCCGTCACCCTTCTTACTCAGGATTGACGGAGTTTTGGTCCGGCTTGAGCCGCACTGCAGGAATGCAATGGGGCGGCGGGTGGAACGCCAGCAAACATTAGCTTTGAATACTGAAATGACGCTGGAGTGGAAATGTAATCCCACTCGCGAGTGTGCCCTATTTGTAGGACTTTCTTGCCTTGAATAGTCAATCTTATTTGCGTGAACTTAAGCTGGTTTCTTTAATCTGCCGCTGCCGGGGCTGGCGTTGAATCTGATCGGCATGGGAATAGACGAAGGCTCGGTAGGCAGCTTCTCCCTAATGAATGCCTGCCGCCCTGAAGTTTACGTATTTGTTTATCAACCGGGGGGTTTATCCGTTCAGTTCAACCCTGCGGTTTTGTTCGACGTCCGGGCTACCCGGTGTGACGAGCAGGTCGCACGCCGGTGTCGGCTAGGTTCTCTCGTTGGCTGTTTGAAGTGAGGTCACCCCTAGGCTAACTGGGCGTTTCGTCCTGCGAGTCGTGTTTAGTTAGAAGTTCAGGTTTCGCCAGTTTGGGGTGTTTCGTTGGTGTGGCAGCGAGTCATGAGGTTGATCATGACGGGGTGGACGTCGATGCCGAGGTGGGCGCCGTGGTTGATGGTGGTGCGGTAGTCAGCGTCCAACCAGGCCTTGGTAACGCGCGGGTGGGCGGCGGCGATGTGGGAGAGCGGTCAGACAGCGGCGGCGGTGTCGGAGATGCTCGCAGTAGTGACCGTGACGGTCAGCAGCAGGCCGAGAGCGTCCGTGCCCAGGTGGCGTTTGCGGCCGATGATGGCTTGCCTGCGTCCGGCCCTGCCTTGGCAAGGGCACGCTGGCGGAGGTCTTGATGGTCTGGGAGTCGAGCACGCATGCGGACGGTTTCGCGTCGTGCCCCTCGCGCTCGCGGACCAGGCGTCGTAGGAACCCGTTGAGCTGCTCGAGCACCCTGTCTTTCTGCCAGCAGGCGGAGTAGTTGCAGGCCGTGGGCCAGGGTGGGAGATCGTGCGGGAGGTAGCGCCAGGGGAGGCTGGTGCGGCCGATGTAGAGGATGGCGTCCATCAGGGAACGTAGGTCGTGCTCGGTCGGCTAGCCGATGTCCAGGCCCGGCCACGGTGTGCGTCCCGCCAGGCGGCCAGGACCGATGCGTTCAGCTCCCAGCGTTCGTCGGAGAGGTCACTTGGGTATCCGCTGTGCGCAGTCTTGTCTCCCAAGTACTGCAGCGATGTTGATCGGTCCACCCATGCAGGAGATGTCAACGACGCATGCCTTGGGATCAGATACGAGACTTCGGGGCGGAACGACTCCCTGCCGTCCAACATGTTCGGCGTGCTGGAGAACCGCGCTCCCAGGGCCCTGCTTGCACGCCTGGACGCGCCGGTGCGCCAGCGGTACGCCCAGTTCATGGCCGAGCGTCGCCGTATCCCGGCGAACTGTCGGATGCGCTCTGGGGGTTGATCGAGCCGGTGCTGGCGGGCTGCGTCGGCGCCATGCGCTGGACATCGGGCGTCCGCCTGAGCACGATCTGCGTGAGATCGTGAGCGCGGTCTTGTATGTGAACCGCACCGGGGTTTAATGGCGCTGCCTGTCCCACGACTTCCCGCCCTGGGTGACGGTCTACGGGTACTTCGCGAAGTGGCAGAAGGGCGGCGAGTTTGGCCAGCTTAACGGTTTGCTGAGAGAGCTGGTACGGCAGAAAGAGGGGTGGAGCGTGAGCCCGTCGGCCTGTGTGATCGACGCCCAGAGCGTCAAGACCTCCACCAGTGTCCCCGCGGCGAGTCAGGGCATGGATGCGGGCAGGAAGATCGTGGAGCCGCAAGAGGAGCATCATGATCGACACGCTTGGTCTCCTGCTTGCAGTGCTGGTCACCGCAGCCGTGTTCACGCTCCGTCGCCGGAATCAACTGCTCAACCAGGTCGCCACCGCCCACCCCCAGCATCCGTAAGACCTGGGTGGGCGGCGGCTACCGCCAGGACTTCGTCGAGACGCCGCCACCCCGGTATCGACATGGAGATTACCCAACGCGCCTCCGGACCAGGGGAATTCATCCCGATCCCGAAACGCTGGACGGCCGAGCGAACCTACGGCTGGCTCATGCTCCACCGCCGCGTGGCCTGCGACTACTTAGAGGACGTCTGGTTCGCGTAGTTCATGAGTGATTGCGTTTTATGCGTCTCGCCAGGTAGAGGTGGATTCTCCGGTTGCTCGCTTGGCCAGGTTGGCGATGGCGGCGAGGCGGATCATGCTCTC
>NZ_JBHSKJ010000053.1:0-3203 GCF_042657885.1 Streptomyces aureoversilis | reverse complement strand
GTGGGTGATGGGTGGCTGGTCGTTGCTTGAGAACTGCACAGTGGACGCGAGCATCTGTGGCCAAGTTTTTAAGGGCGCACGGTGGATGCCTTGGCACCAGGAACCGATGAAGGACGTGGGAGGCCACGATAGGCCCCGGGGAGCTGTCAACCAAGCTTTGATCCGGGGGTGTCCGAATGGGGAAACCCGGCAGTCGTCATGGGCTGTCACCCGCTGCTGAACACATAGGCAGTGTGGAGGGAACGCGGGGAAGTGAAACATCTCAGTACCCGCAGGAAGAGAAAACAACCGTGATTCCGGGAGTAGTGGCGAGCGAAACCGGATGAGGCCAAACCGTATGCGTGTGATACCCGGCAGGGGTTGCGTATACGGGGTTGTGGGATCTCTTTTTCATAGTCTGCCGGCTGTGAGACGAGTCAGAAACCGTTGGTGTAGGCGAAGGACATGCGAAAGGTCCGGCGTAGAGGGTAAGACCCCCGTAGCTGAAACATCAACGGCTCGTTTAAGAGACACCCAAGTAGCACGGGGCCCGAGAAATCCCGTGTGAATCTGGCGGGACCACCCGTTAAGCCTAAATATTCCCTGGTGACCGATAGCGGATAGTACCGTGAGGGAATGGTGAAAAGTACCGCGGGAGCGGAGTGAAATAGTACCTGAAACCGTGTGCCTACAAGCCGTGGGAGCGTCGCGCATCGAGCTTGCTCGGTGCGTCGTGACTGCGTGCCTTTTGAAGAATGAGCCTGCGAGTTTGCGGTGTGTTGCGAGGTTAACCCGTGTGGGGAAGCCGTAGCGAAAGCGAGTCCGAATAGGGCGATTGAGTAGCGCGCCCAAGACCCGAAGCGGAGTGATCTAGCCATGGGCAGGTTGAAGCGGAGGTAAGACTTCGTGGAGGACCGAACCCACCAGGGTTGAAAACCTGGGGGATGACCTGTGGTTAGGGGTGAAAGGCCAATCAAACTCCGTGATAGCTGGTTCTCCCCGAAATGCATTTAGGTGCAGCGTCGTGTGTTTCTTGCCGGAGGTAGAGCACTGGATAGGCGATGGGCCCTACCGGGTTACTGACCTTAGCCAAACTCCGAATGCCGGTAAGTGAGAGCGCGGCAGTGAGACTGTGGGGGATAAGCTCCATGGTCGAGAGGGAAACAGCCCAGAGCATCGACTAAGGCCCCTAAGCGTACGCTAAGTGGGAAAGGATGTGGAGTCGCAGAGACAACCAGGAGGTTGGCTTAGAAGCAGCCACCCTTGAAAGAGTGCGTAATAGCTCACTGGTCAAGTGATTCCGCGCCGACAATGTAGCGGGGCTCAAGCGTACCGCCGAAGTCGTGTCATTCCAGCACATACCCCCAACGGGGGCTGGGATGGGTAGGGGAGCGTCGTGTGCCGGGTGAAGCAGCCGCGGAAGCGAGTTGTGGACGGTTCACGAGTGAGAATGCAGGCATGAGTAGCGATACACACGTGGGAAACGTGTGCGCCGATTGACTAAGGGTTCCTGGGTCAAGCTGATCTGCCCAGGGTAAGTCGGGACCTAAGGCGAGGCCGACAGGCGTAGTCGATGGACAACCGGTTGATATTCCGGTACCCGCTTTGAAACGCCCAATATCGAATCAGGCGATGCTAAGTCCGTGAAGCCGTTCCGGATCCTTCGGGTGAAGGAAAGTGGTGGAGCCGACGACCCAGACTTGTAGTAGGTAAGCGATGGGGTGACGCAGGAAGGTAGTCCAGCCCGGGCGGTGGTTGTCCCGGGGTAAGGGTGTAGGCCGTGTGGTAGGCAAATCCGTCACACGTTAAGGCTGAGACCTGATGCCGAGCCGATTGTGGTGAAGTGGATGATCCTATGCTGTCGAGAAAAGCCTCTAGCGAGTTTCATGGCGGCCCGTACCCTAAACCGACTCAGGTGGTCAGGTAGAGAATACCGAGGCGTTCGGGTGAACTATGGTTAAGGAACTCGGCAAAATGCCCCCGTAACTTCGGGAGAAGGGGGGCCATTTCCGGTGATGGGATTTACTTCCTGAGCTGGGGGTGGCCGCAGAGACCAGCGAGAAGCGACTGTTTACTAAAAACACAGGTCCGTGCGAAGCCGTAAGGCGATGTATACGGACTGACGCCTGCCCGGTGCTGGAACGTTAAGGGGACCGGTTAGCTCCACTTCGGTGGGGCGAAGCTGAGAACTTAAGCGCCAGTAAACGGCGGTGGTAACTATAACCATCCTAAGGTAGCGAAATTCCTTGTCGGGTAAGTTCCGACCTGCACGAATGGCGTAACGACTTCTCGACTGTCTCAACCATAGGCCCGGTGAAATTGCACTACGAGTAAAGATGCTCGTTTCGCGCAGCAGGACGGAAAGACCCCGGGACCTTTACTATAGCTTGATATTGGTGTTCGGTTCGGCTTGTGTAGGATAGGTGGGAGACTGTGAAGCCGTGGCGCCAGCCATGGTGGAGTCGTCGTTGAAATACCACTCTGGTCGTGCTGGATGTCTAACCTGGGTCCGTGATCCGGATCAGGGACAGTGTCTGGTGGGTAGTTTAACTGGGGCGGTTGCCTCCTAAAGGGTAACGGAGGCGCCCAAAGGTTCCCTCAGCCTGGTTGGCAATCAGGTGTTGAGTGTAAGTGCACAAGGGAGCTTGACTGTGAGACCGACGGGTCGAGCAGGGACGAAAGTCGGGACTAGTGATCCGGCGGTGGCTTGTGGAAGCGCCGTCGCTCAACGGATAAAAGGTACCCCGGGGATAACAGGCTGATCTTCCCCAAGAGTCCATATCGACGGGATGGTTTGGCACCTCGATGTCGGCTCGTCGCATCCTGGGGCTGGAGTCGGTCCCAAGGGTTGGGCTGTTCGCCCATTAAAGCGGTACGCGAGCTGGGTTTAGAACGTCGTGAGACAGTTCGGTCCCTATCCGCTGTGCGCGTAGGAGTCTTGAGAAGGGCTGTCCCTAGTACGAGAGGACCGGGACGGACGAACCTCTGGTGTGCCAGTTGTCCTGCCAAGGGCATGGCTGGTTGGCTACGTTCGGGAGGGATAACCGCTGAAAGCATCTAAGCGGGAAGCCTGCTTCGAGATGAGGACTCCCACCCACTTGATGGGGTAAGGCTCCCAGTAGACGACTGGGTTGATAGGCCAGGTGTGGAAGACCGGTAACGGTTGGAGCTGACTGGTACTAATAGGCCGAGGGCTTGTCCTCAGTTGCTCGCGTCCACTGTGT
>NZ_JBHSKJ010000052.1:0-4985 GCF_042657885.1 Streptomyces aureoversilis | reverse complement strand
CCATCTCCGACGGCTCCTCCCTGGCCGTGCTGGCGCACCCCGAGTGCGACATCGGCCTCGTCGGCTACGAGATGGCCCTCCTCGTCGACCGCGCGGGCAACGTCCTCACCCCGGACCTCCGCGCCGAGCTCCAGGGCAGCCTGCTGAACTGACCGATGTTTACCGCTGATCCCGTCCGACCGTACGGCCGAAAACCCCCCACCGGCCCGCGCTCGACGGCATTATTGCCAGTCCTGCTGTCCCGTCCGGAGGATTCATGACCCCGCCCGCCTCGCCCGGCCCGTACGGTGCCTCTCATCACGCGCCGTACGGGAGTGAAGGCGAAGAGCCGCTGATCCGCCCCTACGCCATGACGGGCGGCCGCACCCGGCCGCGCTACCAGCTCGCCATCGAGGCGCTGGTCAGCTCCACCGCCGACCCGGCCGTGCTCGGGAGCCTGCTCCCCGAGCACCAGCGGATCTGCCACCTGTGCCGCGAGGTCAAGTCGGTCGCCGAGGTCTCGGCGCTGCTGAACATGCCGCTCGGTGTGGCGCGCATTCTGGTCGCGGACCTGGCAGAGGCCGGCATGGTGGCGATCCACCAGCCGGGCGGCAGCGGCGAGTCCGGCGGGACGCCGGATGTGACACTGCTCGAAAGGGTGCTCAGTGGACTTCGGAAGCTCTAGCGGAGGCGCCGGCGGCGGCACGGGCCGCTCCACCACCTCCGCGAAGATCGTGGTGGCGGGCGGCTTCGGCGTGGGCAAGACCACGTTCGTCGGCGCGGTCTCGGAAATCAGTCCGCTGCGGACCGAAGCCGTCATGACGTCCGCCTCGGCGGGCATCGACGATCTGAGCCACGTTCAGGACAAGACCACGACCACCGTGGCGATGGATTTCGGCCGTATCACCCTGGATGACGATCTCATCCTGTATCTCTTCGGTACGCCGGGCCAGGACCGTTTCTGGTTCATGTGGGACGACCTGGTCCGCGGCGCCATCGGCGCCGTCGTCCTCGTCGACACCCGCCGCCTCGCCGACTGCTTCCCCGCGGTCGACTACTTCGAGAACAGCGGCCTGCCCTTCGTCATCGCCCTCAACGGCTTCGACGGACAGCAGCCCTACGCCCCCGAAGAGGTCCGTGAGGCGCTGCAGATCGGGCCGGACACGCCGATCATCACCACCGACGCCCGCCACCGCGGCGAGGCGAAGAGCGCGCTGATCACCCTGGTCGAGCACGCTCTGATGGCCCGGCTGAAGTAACTCTTCGTCAGCTCTTCGTCAGATTTCCGTCGGTTGTCCGCCGGCTCTTCACCGGCCCTTTGTCAGCTCTTCGCCGACAACTTCCGCATCGCCCAGATCGTCGCGTGAAACGTTACGGAGGGGCTGTGGCATTGGACACGACCCGACGCAGAGTTCATAACGTTTCGACAGAGAATCGACCGGACGCGGCAACCCACCGCGTTCGGTCGACTTCACTGTGCGCACATTTCGCCCGCCATTTGGCGCCGCTCGCTCTTAATGCCCGTTTTATGTCGGGCAAATCGAGTGGCCTGGCGGGGGCCCCCGCTGTTTGGAATGCGCACCCCCGACGTGCTGGAATTCCAGGAACTGAGCAGTAACGGCTCAGCCGAAAAACGGCACACAACCCGGGTGCCGACGCCGAGAGGTTGTTGGTCGAGTGACGCGCAGAAAGACGGGCGCCGCACAGCAGACGCAGGACGAGCGGGGCAACTTCACCCCGCCGTCGCGCGGAGCGGTGCCGCCTTCGCCTTCCCCTGCTTCGAGCGTGCCCGAAACCCCGGCTCCCTCCGGGGGCTCGGGCGGCCGGTTCTCCCCCCGCAACTGGCGGGTGCCCGTCAAGCTGAACGCGATCCTCATGATCCCCGTGATCGTGGCCGTCGTGGTCGGCGGGCTGCACGTGAAGGAGCAGGTCGACACCTGGGAGCAGGCCAAGGACGCCGCGAACACCGCGCGAGTGGTGCGCGCCGCGGCCACCTACGCCCACGCGGTGATCGACGAGCGCGACCTGACGGCCCAGCCGCTCCTGCAGAACAACCCCGACGACCCGGTCATCAAGAAGACCCGGGACGCGACGGACGCCGCCCGCGCCGAGTTCGACAAGACCGTCAAGGACATGCCGGACACCGCGGGCCTGCGCCGCCGCATGAAGCTCTTCCGCGAGGCGGAGGGCACGCTGCCCAAGCTGCGCAAGGCCGCCTACACGCCCGCGATGACCGGGGTGCAGACCGAGGACGGCTACGGCGCCATCCAGCGTCCGCTCATGGCCTTCGCCAACGAGCTGGGCTCGGGCCTGGGCAACGACAACGTCGTCTCCTACGGCCGCATGGTCTACGCCGTCTCCCTGGCGAAGGCCGCCGAGTCGCTCGAGCGCTCGATCGGTACCCACCTGCTCGTCAAGCCGGCCAAGGACCCCAAGGAGCAGCAGCTCCAGCGGACGTCCTTCTCCTCCTACTACTTCCTCGAGTACATCGCCCGCGCCGAGTACGACGCGAGCGGCACCGAGGACGACATCAGCCGGCTCAACGACGCCATCGCCACCAAGGCGAAGTCGTCGGAGCAGGAGAAGATCGCCAACGCCATCATGGCGGGCAAGACCAAGGAACAGCTGGAGACCGCGGGCATCACCGCGGCCGGCTGGCAGGACGCCGCCACGGCCAAGTTCGACGCCTACCGCTCGGTCGAGGTCTACCTCACCGACAAGGCGGTGGACGAGGCCGAGAAGATCTCCTCCGACGCCCAGCGCGACGCGATCCTCAACGGCTCGGTCATGGTCGTGGCCCTGCTGCTCGCGTTCTTCGTGGCCGGCATGATGGCCCGTTCCATGAGCCGCAGCATGCGCCGCCTGCGGCGCGCCGCCTTCGACGTGGCCGAGCAGCGCCTGCCCGCGCTGGTCGACCAGCTGTCGCGGACCGACCCGGGCCGGGTCGACACCCGGGTCCAGCCGATCCCGATCACCACCCGGGACGAGATCGGCGAGGTCGCCCGCGCCTTCGACCAGGTCCACCGCGAGGCCGTCCGGCTCGCCGCCGAGCAGGCCCTGCTCCGTGGCAACGTCAACGCGATCTTCACCAACCTCTCGCGCCGCAACCAGAGCCTCATCGAGGGTCAGCTGACCCTGATCACCGAGCTCGAGGAGCACGAGGCGGACCCGGACCAGCTGGAGAACCTCTTCCGCCTGGACCACCTGGCCACCCGTATGCGCCGCAACGGCGAGAACCTCCTGGTCCTCGCCGGCGAGGAGCCCGGCCGCCGCTGGGACCAGCCGGTCCCGCTGGTGGACGTGCTGCGCGCCGCCTCCTCCGAGGTGGAGGCCTACGAGCGCATCGAGCTCTCGGGCGTCCCGGACGCCGAGATCCACGGCCTCGCCGTGACCGACCTCGTGCACCTCCTCGCCGAGCTGCTGGAGAACGCCACCACGTTCTCCTCCCCGCACACCAAGGTCCGGGTCACCGCGACGCGGCTGCCCGACGGCCGCGTGATGGTCGAGATCCACGACAAGGGCATCGGCCTGACCGCCGAGGACTTCGCGGACATCAACCACAAGCTGGCCAACCCGCCGACCGTGGACGCCACGATCTCCCAGCGCATGGGCCTGTTCGTGGTCGGCCGCCTGGCGACGCGCCACGGCATCCGCGTCCAGCTGCGCCCCTCGGGCGAGCAGGCCGGCACGACCTCCCTGGTCATGCTGCCGGACCGGATCACGCACGGTGGCGGTGGCGAGGACGAGCTGTCCGGCGACGACTTCACGGTCTCGCAGATGGTCCCGGGCCAGCAGCAGGCGGGCCCCGCCGGCCAGCCCGGTGCCCAGGCCGGCGCCGTGAACCGCATGCGGACCGCGGCGGAGCTGGGCTTCGACGACTCCCGCTACGAGCAGCCGCAGCAGGGTGCTCCGGGCGCCACGCTGGACCCGGTGAACCGCTCCCGCCTCCGTGAGGAGCGGCGTGCGGCCCTGGAAGCGGCGGCCGACAGCCGCCCGCTGTTCCGCGACGAGGTGCCGCAGCAGCCGCAGCACGAGCAGCAGCAGCCGGCGTACGACCAGCAGCAGTACGACCAGCAGGGCCCGCACCGGACCGAGGAGTTCCCGGCGCTGCCCGAGCAGCCGTACGAGCAGTCCTACGAGCAGCAGCAGCCGCAGCACGGCTACCCGGACTCCGGCTACGCCGAGCAGGGCTATGCCGAGCAGGGCTACGCGGAGGCCGGTTACCCGCAGCAGCAGGCGTACGCCGAGCCCGAGGTCCCGACCCGCAACGACGTGTGGCAGCAGCCCGGTGCGTACCAGGACGGCGGCCCGCAGGGTTACGGAGCGGATTCGGAATCACTGCCGCCCGCTGACACGGCGCAGCCCGAGCGCGTAGAGTTCGACCGTCCGGTCCCCTCTACGAGCGGCTCCCACTCGCTGACCGGGTCCGGTCTGCCGCGACGCGCGACGCAGTGGCAGCAGTCCGAGTCTGTCGAAGAGGCCGTGGGGGCCGGCGAACCGGAGCAGCCCCAGCAGGACCTACAGCAGCCTCACGAGGGTGAAAGCCCCGACTGGCGATCGGAGAACGACGAGCGCTGGCACCGTGCCGAGCAGCTCCGGGACCCGAAGGCCGGCGGAGTCACCCCCTCCGGACTGCCCCGCCGAGTGCCCAAGGCCAATCTGATCGAGGGCAAGGCGGCGCAGACGCCGCAGGGCGGTTCCCAGATTTCCCGTGCCCCGGAGGACATACGCGGCAGGCTCAGCAACCTGCGCCGCGGTGTCCAGCAGGGGCGCACCGTGGGGACCGACAGCGGTTCGGCCACCACACATGAGCAGCATGAGCAACACGACCAGGGCTTCGGCCCCGGCGGCACCTACGATCAGGAGCGTTAGTGTGAGCCCGATGAGCCAGGCGGCGCAGAACCTGAACTGGTTGATCACCAGTTTCGTGGAGAACACCCCAGGGGTGTCCCACACCGTCGTGGTCTCCGCCGACGGACTCCTTCTGGCGATGTCCGAAGGGTTCC
>NZ_JBHSKJ010000051.1:0-5066 GCF_042657885.1 Streptomyces aureoversilis | reverse complement strand
ATTTTAGGAGGAATTTGTAGTAGCAGAGAGCTGCGGCGAGTCCGAGGGGACGCGAGGTTGCAGGAGATGACGCTCGTAGCGGGGTGACAGGCGCCTGTATCCGGTCACCCCGGAGATGGTGCGCGCGATCGCCCACCTGCGGTGGCCGAGTCGCTCACTCGACTCGATGCCTTTGCGGGCGATGCGGACGCCGATGTGCTTGCCCCACAGCTATTTCCGCAGGACAGGCTGGTCGTAGGCCTTGTCAGCGTGCAGCCACTGGGGCTTGAAGTACCGGCCCCGATGAGGGTCGTGTCTCGTTTGGAGGCCGGTCACCATCGGCTTCAGTGCCTGGCAGTCGTGGGTGTTGGCGGCGGAGAGCCCGGCGAGAAGGGCCAGCCCGTCCTGATCCGACAGGACGTGCATCTCGATCAGACCGGCGTCGTCAAGCCAGTGCAGAACCGCTTCATCCAGCCGGCCCCACACTCCGACCCGTGACCAGACCAGAAATCTCCGGTGAGCAGTGGGCTTCGAAACCCCGAAACAGGTGCGGCCTCAGGGCCGTGAGACGCCGAACACACCTGGTGAGACATTGTTCGCGGCGATTGTCTACGTGCTGGTCAGTGAGTGTGCCTGGCGACCTCTGCCTCCATCTTCTCCGGCGGAATCAGCGGTTTCACGATCTGCCACAACCCGTCCGGAACAATCCAACTCCACGTAACCCCGCCCCCATGCGAAACCCAACAACACCTCACCACATAGGACACGATCCTATTTTAGATGGAACTGTTGAGTTGCCTATTGGGTGGTGTAGCGGGCGTGGAGGTAGCCGCGGATGATGTGGGGTTGGTGCTGGCGGGGGCGGAGGAAGTGTCGTGTCTCGTGGGCAAGGTCGTCGGCCGAGTGGGCGCGGGCGGCATGGGCGTGGCGCTTGACGTTGGCGTTGAGGAGCCTGTCGGGGTTGAGTTCCGGGTTGTAGCCAGCATCAGGTGGATCTCAGGCGTTCGTTATTCTCCACGTCGGCGGTGAACGTGCTGGTGAAAAGGATGAAGTACAGGGTGCCGCGGGAGGCAAGGGCGGACATGACGTTCACCTTGAACCGGCGGCCCAAGACCCGGACAAGCGGGTCCGGCCCTTCGGCACCCAGGACCGGCCGGGCGGTGTGGTGTCCGGACGCAGGCCGCACTGATCCGCCCAGGCCAGCACGTTCTCCGCCTGCGCCCGCGCGGCGATCGCGGGGTACTCCTCCCGCACGTCAGGCATCCGCTTTCTCCTGGTCCTGACGGTAGGAGCAGAGCTCCAGACGCTGCAGGAAGAAACTGTGCCAACGTAGCCACTTGCCCACCCTCGCGTTTCAGTCATCACCACCCGGTGACCATCCTGATGAGTTCGGCCACCAGCAGCAGCATCCACAACGGGCCGTCGATCAGCAGCCGCTCGGGCGTGTAGTCCACCATCGCCTGCAACAGCACCACCCGTTCCTCCACGCCGGTCAGCTCGTGCGGTCCGGAACGGCGTGTCTTTCTCATAGTCAGAGCGTCCCGACCACCTGTCTGATAGGCCCGCCACCACGAGCCCACCGACCGCTCACTCCCACCGAACATCTCGGCCGCCTGCCGGTACGAACCAACCGTCCCCGCCTCCAGCGCAGCCACTACGCGCAACCGCACCACTTCCCGGCCCGCCGACCCCACACGCCGCAGGTCCCCAGAACCAACTATGCCCCATCAACGAGACAGGCAACCCAACAGCTCCGTATCAAATACTTGCCAAACAAGAACCTAAATGGCTCATCTAGGTTGAATGTTAGCCCGAGCTTCGGCAAGGCTATCAAAAATATAAAAAAAGGTCACAGAGGAAATAATAAGACCGAGCAGTCCAAGGAAAAGCCCGAGCCCAACACATGTTCGCACATATGGGCTATAATCGCTTTCGCGGCCACTGGAAGCCAAGAGTATTGCGATCACCGCTAAAGCGATTGCCATGAGGGCAAATACAGAATTGACTAGCGCCTCCATCCTCCAGGATTCTCCATAAGTTGCGGCAATTGCATCGCCGACACCCCCTGCCTGGATCCTGAGATTTCCGATTACTCTTTCCCGTTCAGAAATAACCCGGCCGAGCCAGCAGCCAGCTAGGGAAGTGAGCCCCATGGCTACGGACGCGGAAGAGGCAACGCATAGAAGTACGTAGGGCCTTCCATTCAACTCCGACTGATAATCGAACTCATTTGGGGCGACACTACTGTCACGCGAACTCATGAAATAATCGCTCCGAACATTAAGCGGGCGGCACCTAGCAATAGGATTAGCAACTGAGATGCGTAATTGAATACCATTTGGCTCGCAAGATGCATCAATCGAGCAATACGCACCGTAGCCCATTCGTGTGGCATGGTACGTGAAACAAGGAACGATGCGGTTCTCATCACATAGAATTTACACCTCGAGGGTCAATCTCGAATAACCCGATCTTCTATTTATGGCCACCCGGGGAGGAAATATGCTAATCAACGTCAATCAAAACGGATCCGCTGACCTGTCACTGGTTGTGGCGGATTCCACCAGCCCAGAATTCAATGAATCATCAATTATTGCTAGTCAGCTTCGCCGTTCTGCCACGGAACTAAATAATGCCCTTGAAGCACTACAGTATCTGATCATTCAGATGCATGATCAACCCGATCCCGTAAAGGGCGTAAGCCAGTGTTTCTTTCGTTGTTTCGAAGAAGTTCAAAAAGCTCTCATTAAGCGAGAACTCCTAGAGGGGCTTACCGAGGCCCTGCGATGACCCGTATGGACGTTTCCTGCGCGGTCCAAAACAAACCCGCAACTGAGCCTCTTTTTATCCTGAATTCCTGCAGGTCAGGATGATGTGGACGCCTTCCAGATCAGGAACTTGAGGTGCATCATGGATTTCGACGCCCCGAAGCACGACGGCAGGGCTCGCCAGGCACAGCCGCTGACCGGAACATAGACCATCGCGGCGGAGACCGCTTCGTCATCGGTGTTTGCTACCCCACCAACTGTGAACACACACGCGTCGCAGGCAGCAACGGCCTTACCAACTGCCGCAAATCGCGCGGCGCCATCCAGTCACGCCGCCCACTCCCCATGACTCCATCAACGGCCAAGAGCCATGTAGGACACGGTCCCAGCCTCACGCTTTCACGCGGTGGACTGTATGGGAGTTGATGGTAGACGTGAGAAGTACTCCTGACCTGCAACGATGGGGCTTGTCTAAGGACGTGCAGATGACTAACACACGGGTTGGATCTTTGGTGTCGACGGTCAGGGCTTGGGGTCTGATGAGGTGAGGTAGGCCCGAAGGTCCGCTGGTGTACGGAACCTGACTGTCAATGGGTTGATGGTGTGTCCGTGCTGGTCGAGCAGGTGCCGGGCATCCTGGACTGCGTGGGTGATCGTGCTCCTGTTCATGCCGAAGAGCTCGGCGAGGAGGTCCTGGGTGCAGAGCTTCCGCAGGTAGAGGACACCGGCCAGGACCCGGTCCGCAGAGGCGAGTGTGTCCTTCGCGCCGACCCCGGCGGCGCGAAGGCGGGCTCCACCGCGTTGGCGATGGCGGTTGGATTCCTGGTGCGCTTCCAGCGGTTCGGCCAGTTCTCCGGTCAGAGCCTCGAGTTGATGCTGAGGCATGCCGGTCAGCTCGGGATTCCGGAGAAGGGCGGGAAGGCCCGGCGATGTCATTGGGCGGTCTTTCGGTCTGGGACGCTCGTGCAGCCTGGGTGGGGTGGCCGTGGGATGGAGGATGTAGTTCCAGTCGCCGTGGAATCGGTGCCGGGTCATGACCAGCGCGTCGACCTATGCGTCGGTCACCGTGACGCCGGTGGGGTAGGTACCGGTGTCGAGTTCGGCGTGGACGGGCAGCCCGGTTACGGTCGTGGTCGCAGCAATGCTCTTCAGAATGACTCCGTGGCTGGTCAGCGGTCTACCGCGCCAGTTCATGGTGATGTGGGAGAAGAGCCGGTGCTCGATCGTGTTCCACTTCGAGGTGCCCGGCGGCAGATGGCAGACAGTGATCTCCAGCCCGACCCTGGCAGCGAGGGCGGCGAGCTCGGTCTTCCAGGCCCGAGTGCGGGATCCGTTGGATCCCCCGGCGTCGCCAGTGATCAGCAGTTGCGTAGCCAGAGGGCAGTCGTGCCGGCCAGGGCCTGCCACCAGCAGCTGATGGAAGCGACCGCGAAGGCCGCGGTGTCGTGATCGGTACCGACGCTGACCCAGCCAGTGTTCGCGCTCACGTCGTAGATTCCATACGGAATCGCCTTGCCGGACCCCTGCCGGTCCAGGAAATCATGCGTCTTGACCATGACCGGCTCACCAGCCAGCCGCCACTGACCGCCGTGGTTCTTGCAGTCACCGACCAGTTCCTTCTCCTTGGTGTCCAGGCCGATCACCGGCTGCCCGGCCTCGATGTGCTGCCTGACCTGTTCGCTGAGGCAACGGACTGAGCATCCCGGTCCGGTTGCTGCTTGCCCTCGATAGCCTTGGCATTGGCCTGCAGACTGAAGCCCTCCTCACGCAGGAGATCCCCGACTGTGTCAGCGCCGACGAGATGTCCTGGCGGGTAAGCTCCGCGGCGAGCCTGCTGGGCAACTTCGTCGCCCACCGCAACGGCGACATCGGACCCCCGCGCTCACCCGACTCGACCAGGGCCAGCAGTGCCGACCACAGACCAGGGTTCATCTCCACCAGGTGCTTGCGGCCTCCGCCGGGCCGGCGAAGCCGGCCCAGAGGGCCTTCGCCCACCTCCAACTCGTCCACACCCTTCCGAACGCCTCGCTCTTCCCAGCCGCCCGGGCGACAGTCCGGGTCCCCCCGTGACCTAGCAACCAGACCTCCACCCCCATCAACAGACGCTGCTGCCACTCATCCAAGTGCGGGAACAACACACCGAACTTCGTGGCCAGTTGCTCTCGATACTCCTGCGATATGCCCATACCACAACAACGAGCCCCCGCAACGGAAGCAACACGTTAAAATCATCTGCACGCCCTACGAGCTCGTGCATGGTTGGTTGTGACGTGTGGCTGATCGCGTCTGGTCGCTGGTCAGGCTGTGGTGAGTGGCCGG
>NZ_JBHSKJ010000050.1:0-5219 GCF_042657885.1 Streptomyces aureoversilis | reverse complement strand
GGACGACACGCGAGGCCGATGGCGAGCGCTTCCTTGGCATATTCGGCGCATACAGAATTTATCAGGCTATCCCGGGCGGCAGGCAAACCGCACAAAACAGCAGGTAAGCGGCAAGAACATCCTCTCATCTCGTGTTTCTTGTGCTTTCCGTAGTAGAACGGACGGTCCGTAGCGATCCGGTCGATCGGCCGCAACGTCCTGTCCAGCAAAATGAGCGCTTTCATCGACGCCGCTTGGACGGCTTCGGCGAGTGTCGGCACGAGCGCGGCCAGGACGTCGATGGCTTCGGTGATGTAGCGGAGGCGGTGGTGGTACTGATGCCGAACCTGGCCGCGAGCTGAGCATACGGATGACCGTTGCGTAGGTGGGCGCCTGAGGGCTTGGCGGCCCGCACTCAGGCGCCGCCACCGTGTACCGAGACAACGGCGTGTTCGCACAGGCGAGCGACGAGGAAGCGAAGGGCAGAGCTGGACACGTCTAGCCCGGACGGGTAAACAAGCATGCGAAGCCTCTGGTGGGCGCGGGTTCTCTTGGTCGAAAACCCCTCTACCAGGGGCTTCAGCCCATCAATCAGCCCAACTGCCCAGACCACACACCAAGTTGGAAAAGACTCAGTGTTGGTGAAGACGCGGCTCAAACGGATGCAGTACTGACCTCACCGACGGCTTCACGATCAAGACCAAGTTGGACTGCAGCCCTCTGAATCCCA
This sequence comes from Streptomyces aureoversilis, assembly GCF_042657885.1. Taxonomy (NCBI): domain Bacteria; kingdom Bacillati; phylum Actinomycetota; class Actinomycetes; order Kitasatosporales; family Streptomycetaceae; genus Streptomyces; species Streptomyces aureoversilis. The sequence goes on along the minus strand of NZ_JBHSKJ010000050.1, from coordinate 4,510 downwards.
GCCATTGAAGATCTCTAGCTTCGTCAAAGCAGTCCTCTCCCTCTACCTGATCTGCTCAAACTGAGGACGGAAGAGATTCACTGCCTGGCCATTGGGGTAGTGACATGCCAGGTTGCATCGAGCTTATGGGAGCGTCGAACGATTATAATCACAGTCAGCCTCGTCAGAGTTCTCCTCTAAGGTCGCCTCCACCCGCACAACCGACCTTTCATGAGATCCTGTAGCAGAACCGGCAAGTGCCATTCATTTGTTAATATTGGCCTGGTCAAGCCCTCTAAATGGAAGGGAATTTACACTCGCCTCCAAGGTAAGTGCGAGATTATCTGAAGCTTAGGATTTTGAGATGGCTGTAATGGCATACTTCGTGCGCAAACGAATCGACGGGAGTGTGCCCGGCTTCCTGAAACCTTAAACGTTTCAACCATCGTGGGGATGGCAATTGTCGCTAAAGTGGAAGCGCCAGCATATAAGTAGTCGTCGAAACGTGTTACGGAGCCACTTTTGGTCGCTAATCGGGGAGGTGGATGTGTGTAAATGTGATAGTGTGCTGCCAGTAGAAAAGCGCGACAAAAATTCTACGTGGCAGGTAGATGCTGCGTGTGGAAAATTGGATTTAAGACTCGCGGATAGTTTATTCTTCGCCTCTCCTAATTCTCGGAGGAATGTGTCGCGCGCGAAGGAGATTTGCGATGGCTGCGTCGTAGCGGACCTCTGTCTGGAGGATGCACTGGAAACGGGTAGTCATTATGGAATTCGCGGCGGCTTGACCGAAAATGAGCGTCGCCCGTTATATTCTCGTCACAAGTGAGCAGTTCTCGTCAGGCGTCCGAAGTAGTCTCGGTCTAAGGCTAGAAATGAGAGAAATCTATGGCGGGCTGGCAACTGGCCGACAGTTAAGATGAGCTCGCGAGCCGGCAGTCAGCTATTTGAGCGTCCAGTATTGATTGGGGGTCGTACTCGAACTAGTGCTGCTATCTTTATCTGCGTAAATACTGTATTACCTACTTGTTCGCGGCGTGTCTACGTGGCGCCTTCCGTCATCGGCATCTTACTCACAATCGATGTGTGGAATGACGAAGTAGAAAGTATGCCATCGTGGCCGCAAGGTGTTCTGCTTTAGTGTCGGCCACTGGCAGGGATCACCGGCAGTGTGCGGTCATGTTTTTGCATTCGAAAGGCGTAGAATAATGCGTAGGGCGATGTCTGCCTCCTCGATGTCAAAGAAATGGGAAACATTCGGCCTGGTCGCACAGCGTAGAGCCGATCCGGGAGCCACCATTGAAGCCGCTTGTCGAAACCTGGGGCTGAGCACAATCCGTGCGTGCTGGGATGAGTTTGCCAACCAGGCGCTTCGTGAACACGCGCCCTATGCAGACTTCCTTGCCGAACTGCTGGAGCGTGAGTGCGCGGACCGTGACGCGCAACGCAGAATCCGCCGCTGTGAGGAAGCGGACTTTCCTCGGAATAAGCGTATTGAAGACTTTGACTTCTCCAAGAATCCCAACGTTCCGAAGGAAATCATCGATAGTCTAACACAGCCCAGCTGGATTCAATCTGGCCAGACGCTGTGCCTGATTGGTGATACCGGCACAGGTAAGTCGCATTTGCTGATCGGACTGGGAACCGCCATAGCCGAGGCCGGCGGGAGAGTCCTCTACACGACTGCGATGAATCTGGTGAACGAGCTGGCCGAGGCGGCGAGTCGCAAGCAGCTTAGACGCATGGTCAAAAAATATGGGAAAGTGGACCTGCTCTGTCTTGACGAGGTTGGCTATGTAAAGCTCGATTGCTATGGAGCCAATTTGCTATTCCAGGTTCTCACTGAACGTGAAGAACGGCACGCAATCGCCATTGCGTCCAACAGGCCGTTCGCTGAATGGCGCCAGGTTTTCACTGACAATCGGCTCTGCCGAGTAATCGTTGACCGTCTTACTTTCGAAGCTCAAATTATCGAGACCGGTGCCAAATCATTCAGGGACTCCAACGCTATCACCAGGAACAGGATAGCTGCTGCCCTGATTCGTTAAAGAAGAGCTGGCGGTATCCACAAGAACAACGGTCGTGAGTGCCGGTCAGAGTCGTGGTGATCTTGTGGGTGTCTGGTCGCTGGGGTGTGACGATCGGTGGCCGTGGCTGATGCAACGAAGCTCCGGTTGAAGACGGACGACCTTGCTTACAACGGCTAACAGAATGAGGCGGATCGGGCCTGGTGACCGTGCCTGGATGGTCAGTTGAGCGTTGGTCTTTGCATGGGGGCGTCGCCGTGGATCGTGTCGGATGAGCTGTGGGATCACCTGGAGCCGCTGCTGCCGCAGCGCGGGCGGCGCTTTCGCTATCCGGGCCGTAGGCCGTTGCCGGACCGGGAGGTGCTGTGCGGGATCTTGTACGTGCTGCACATCGGCATCCAGTGGCAGTACCTGCCGAAGGGGCTTGGTTTCGGCTCGGGCATGACGTGCTGGCGCCGACTGCGGGACTGGAACGAGGCCGGCGTCTGGCAGCGGCTGCACGAGGTCCTTCTCGCTGAGCTCCATGCCGCATCACGACTGGACTGGTCGCGTTGCGTGGTCGATTCTTCCCACGTCAGGGCCCTAAAAGGGGGCAGCACACGGGTCCGTCGCCGGTCGACCGAGGCCGGGCCGGCTCGAAGCACCACCTCATCACGGACGGCCACGGCACCCCGCTCGCCGTCCTGCTGACCGGCGGCAACCGCAACGACGTCACCCAGCTTCTGCCGCTGCTGGACGCGATTCCGCCGGTCCGCGGACGTGTCGGCCGTCCCCGCCGCAAACCCGACTCCCTCTTCGCCGACCGTGGCTACGACCACGACATTTACCGTGACCAGGTCCGTCCTCGAGGCATCGTGCCAGCCATCGCCTGCCGTGGCACCCGGCACGGCACCGGGCTGGGCACCTACCGGTGGGTGGTGGAACGGACCTTCGCCTGGCTCCACGGCTTCCGCAGACTCCGCATCCGCTGGGAACGACGTGCCGACATCCACGAAGCGTTCCCCCACCTCGCCTGCTGCCTCATCACCCACAGACAAATCAACTCATTGTGTTAGGCGTTGTAAGCCACCGTTCACAGCCGGAGCTTCGATGTGCCGTCTGTCTGCCACCGTCTGCTTGATCAAGTCGCCGTCGCGCCAGCATCACACATTGCCGTCGCTCGTCGATCGGCTGGCGGTGCTGCCCGATCCGATACGACGGCGCGGGGTGCGTCACCCGTTCATGACAATGCTGCTGATTGCGGCGTGCAGTGACAGCCGGTGCCCGCTCGTGGACGGCGACTGGGCAGTGGTCCATGGCGCCGCCGCAGGGCACCCTGGCCCGGCCCGGCGCCTGCACCGCCGGGGCACTTTCAGATACGTGTCGCGGCAGCGCTGTTCACAATCCAGCGGGTCGTGATCACGGTGTGCCCAGGCGGCATAGCGAACCTTTACTTGTTCGCTCCCGAGGATTCTCACGAAGCATGCTGCGGCTTTTTCAAGAAGATATTCTCCATCTCCAGCTCGTGGATGCGCCGCTCTTATTCTTTCAGTCATGTTCGTCCATCGGTGGAGTGAACAAGCCTGTTCTCCGCGCCCATATCGGCGGCCACATCCGGAGCGTCTCGGGATTCACCTCGAGTTCCCGGGCGACATTAGTGATGGGCTTACTGGATTGCAATGCCAGCTGGACAGCTTCCTCGCGGAACTCCAGCGTGTATGACCTCGAACGCGTCACTCTCTCATCATCGTTTCCTCACAGGACAACCCGATTGAGTCGCTCTCCGGAAACTTCGGGGCCCCTCAGCGTAGACACGGCGCATGCCCCGCACGCCGCGGAGGCGCTTGATTGCGCTGCCCAGCACCCGGCTCAGCCGCCGGTGCAGCGCACGGCCTCGTCGTCGCTGTCGAGGAGGCTCTTCGTCGATGTGCTCGGCCAGCCCCCCCGTGCGCGGGATGATGACCGACAAGCCCATGCCCTGGCAGTCCACCACTGACATCAACCACAGACAGCCCGGCCGGAAGGGGGCGATACCGAAGTGGGCGCCGGGCAGCAAGCCGGTAGCGGACGCGGTCCCCACGGTCGGGGACGATCGTGACACCGTTGATGGCGGCGAGTTCGTCGCGGTGGCGCTCGGGGCTGGGTCGAGGCGGACCGTCTCGAAGCTGCGGGCGCCCATCAGATCCATCACCGTCAGCCGTACCGGTGCCTCGGCGACCAGGCGCTCGTCGCGCAGGGTCGGCACCACGCGCAGTTTCTCGGCGAGATCGACGCCCATAGTGTCGGCCGCCGCCGTAGTCCAGGACGCCGCCGTGCTGGACTGGACGAGCAGGCGGTCGCACGTGGTGAGACCGGGACCCACTGCCCAGCAGCAGGCTCCGACCGAGGTCGCCGTCGTCTTAGTACTCCAGTGAGAATTCGTGTCCTGAGCTGGTTGTTCTCGTTGACCAGTCATGGTGGGGATGGGCGAAGTTGATTGCTGGGCTGCGGAGTTGGAGTCGGTATTCGCTCGGGTGGCGGGCCGC
>NZ_JBHSKJ010000049.1:0-5241 GCF_042657885.1 Streptomyces aureoversilis | reverse complement strand
CGAGAGCATGATCCGCCTCGCCGCCATCGCCAACCTGGCCAAGCGAGCAACCGGAGAATCCACCTCTACCTGGCGAGACGCATAAAACGCAATCACTCATGAACTACGCGAACCAGACGTCCTCTTAGTAGGAGATAACCACACACCCTGGCTTCCCTTGCTGGTCCATTCGCCCACCTTGCCCGGCATCGCGGGGACAAGTGGCGGGTACATTAGATGGCCCAGAACCACCAACCTGGTCCTTACCATTACCACCCGCACTACGAGTACTTTTCCAGCTACCGCAGTTGGAATGCTCCTGGCCCGTTCCAGCGCCCATTCCGATGCCCCCCTTAGCTCCACCGCCCTTAGCTCCACCACCGCTGCGGGAACCGATACTCAATGTCGTTCCGCCGTCCCCGCCCCTCCCGCCGTTCCTTCCTTGGCCCCCGCCCCCACCCCCGCCTCCAGCCGAAACCCGCACGGCTCTCACCCTCGTGTCGGCCCATTTCCCCGTCGCTGAGTCGAAGGTGCTAACCGAGCTAGTCCCGCCACCTCCTCCTCCACCAGGAGCCCCTTGATCAATCCCTGTGGCCCCGGAATCTCCACTAATAATACCGCTTCCACCGCTTCCACCGCTTCCACCGCTTCCACCGCTATCACGGCTCATATCGCGCCCTCCAGGGCCGCCGCCAGTACCGACAACGATGTACAGCACATTTTCATATCCATCATCGACCGGCATATTGCACTTGATCAGCGCACCGCCGCCCCCGCCTCCTGCATGGCCGCGGCCATAGGCCATCCCGCCACCGCCACCACCGCCACCCACCACAGTAAGGGTTAAACCCTTCACGCCAGATGGCACCTTCCAGGTTCCATTGCCCGTCCAGGTACAGGTCGTAACATTACCGGCCCCGGGCTTACAGGATCCTTCAGCATCGAAACCGGCTGGAAGCGACAAACCCGCACCCAGTACTGTGGCGCCAATAAGTGCCACCCCTTGCCAAAAATGAAAAATAACCCCAACCACAGAATATTCCATTCTCTAGTTTACGGATCTGTACGGTCAATGGGTCTCGGAGGGCTGTCATGAATTAGGTGCGATTCGCCTGTTTTGCCTACAGGCTGTTTGTTGGGCTATCGGGTCTATACCTGATTGGCGGTGAGGCGGCCGTCGAAGAGGCCGTCGAATTCGTTAAAGGCGACTTTCCGGCGGTTGTTCCAGCGCTGGCGGCCACGGCCGGTGGGACCGAGAGCGATGGTGGCGAGATAAGCCGTTTGAGGGCGGTCTCATTCGGGAAATGTCCGCAGGCCTATGCCGCCCGCTGGTCCGTGTTGGCGGGTTGATTCCGGTCCTTCGTGCGACCGGGAGACCCAGGGCCCTGGGCGCGGCTAAAAATGCTCATGCCGTAGGTATGGCTTTGACTGATTGGTCGCCCAGAGCTCGTAACATGATCTTGTTGAGTTTGGTAAGCCGTGACGTCAGGGGTGCTTCGGCTGTTCCTGGTGCTGTGAGCAGGCGGCCGTGGATCGTGGACGATGAACCTAGTGCACCGCGACGACATGGCCACTTATTGGGATGAGCGAACAGAGATTGCTTCGCAAGGACACGTCGGCGTGGTCGTCTGGGCGACCAATCAACCCATCGACGAGGGAGGCTCGGGTTCCCGAACTCTGGGCGGGGACGGATACTGGCAAGGCCGCGCACCACTGCAGGTGATCGACACGGACGGTACGAAGGTGCTCTCCCGCCAGATTCCCAGCAACGCCCGAACTGCTGGAGCTGATAGGCGACGTCCTCGCACTGGCCGAGGCCAGCCCCGTGACCTGGGCTGTTGACCTGAATACCGGCGGCGGCGCACGTCTGGTGGGGGCTGACCTTCCAGCGACCGGACAAGCGGGCCGTCGAGCAGGATCCGGAAGCAGCCCGGATCTGGCGCGAGGAGACCTGGCCGGCGATCCGGGCCTGGTCGAAGGCATAGAACGGTGAGATCGTGGCCGGATGTACTTCATAGTCTTCACCGAATCGTTCGATGCGAAGGTCATGTGCTGCTTCCTCGCCCGGATCGTCGGGGCACTTCAAGAGGAAGGCCCACCTGATCGTCGACCGACACTCAGCCCACCGCTCGAAGGCTGTCCGGACCTGGCTCGCTGCCCACGAGGACGAGATCGAGCTGCGTCGGCCTCAAACGCAGCCTCCCCCACACCCATCGGGCCAGGAACCAGGCCGAACTCGCCGCCGAGACCCGCAGGTTCTTCCACCACCGACAGCGCCAGTCCCACGTCATCACCGGCTACTTCAAAGCCCCACACATCCGCTACACCCTCGACGAATGAACCCAACAAGTTCCTGATCAATATGGCTGAGCTTCTTTGAATCTGCCTCCTGCGGGAGCGAAAGTGACAGGCAGAAAATCTGGGTAACGACGCGAGGCCTCTGTCCGCTGCGCTTCCTGACGTCCATGTCTGGGATCGGAGTCAGGATTCTCATCGACGTCGGCCACGTCAGCAGCTTCCGTGAACCGCCTGCCTCGCCACCTATGCCGTCCTTGCCTCGGCGACCCGCGGCAACAGCCTCCCGGAGAGGAACAAGCAGCCCAAACGGGACTCTTCCTCTCCACCTCCTCCATAATATCATCCCGGCTTCCGGCCCCGCCCACCATCTGCTTACCGTCCCCAAACGCCAAACCGAAGCGAGTGAAGGCTTCACAATCTGGAATCAGATCACCGGCTGCTCCCAGCCGACCGCCCGACGACGGCTCCACCCCCGGAGTCTGCGGCCCGGCACGTCTCAACTTCCCTACACCACAACAAGGCGACAAAATCCCCTTGAGTGCAGGAATAGCATTAACCCTCTGTAAATAATAAACGTCGTAGAAGGCTAACCTCGGCTTACGGCAACCCGCTGCTGCGTGCGGTTGAGGAAGCCCTGTCTAAAAAGTGACGGAAGGCAAATACACTTCCGGTAGCCAGCTCCATCTCGCACCGATTCCCATATAAATGACGCCAAGAAACCATCCTCCCCTTCCATGCGCCTACAGCTGTCGCAAATACTGGGGCATAAATTTTGGCACAAGGCCCATCCTTTGCTTGGAGCTTGCCAAAATTGCCTTGAGCTCTTTCCAGCTCAAGGCAAGCGTCGTGAGCTCGTGGATGATCGCCAGATGACGGATGGCATGTCAAGAATGAGAAATGCTCTGGCTGCGGATTGGGATTGATCCCCGAATGGGAGACGGTCAGGAGTAATTTCGTGCATTCGCCATTTGATGCAAATGCCGATGTAGCCATTAACATGGAAAGGATGGAGAGTGTTGCCATGTAAACCCCCTTGAGGAGGGTACGGTGATAGTCCACTAGGCTCCATTTCGGTAAATTGCACTCGGAGTAGAGTAGAAAAGTGGGCACCTACAGATGGGTGATCGAGCGGAGTTTGCCTGGCTTCACGGCTTCCCCAGTGCGGCAGACCGTTCTTGACACACCACCTGTGGTCTTGGGGCTTTCCGGTCAGTTGTGGACGCAGGGCAGATAGGCGAGCTGATCTTCAAGCTGTATCGGGTCCGCTTCACCGAGCCTGGGGTGGGCAAGTACCTCAAGCGATGGGGGCTGACCTTCCAGCGTCCAGATAAACGGGCCGTCGAGCAGGCGCGGAAGCGGTCCGCGTCTGGCGCGAGGAGACCTGGCCAGCGATCCGGGCCAAGGCGAAGTCGGACAACAGTGAAGTCTTCTTCGGTGACCAAATCGGGGTCCGCTCAGACCAGGTCACCGGCCGTACCTGGGGCGCCAAGGGGACGACGCCGGTGGTCCGCCGCACCGGGAACCGGTTCTCTGTGAACGCGATGTCCGCGATCAGTACCCGTGCGTGAGGCTGTGGGAGCGTGGGAGGAGTTCATCCCCTTCTTGTGGTTCGACACGGAGATCCGCCGCATCGTCTGTGCGGCCAACGCGATCGAGTCCGTGAACGTCAGGATCCGCCGAGCGGCCAAGGCATACGGCCACTTCCCTAACGAGACCGCTGCCCTGCAGTGCGTCTACATGGCGATCATGTCCCTGGACCCCACAGGCAAGGGCCAGGCCCGGGGACATGCGCTGGAAAACCGCCCTCAACGTCTTCGATATCACCTTCGACGGCCACCTTTCCGCAGCCTGTCAGTAGCCCTGAATACCGTGGTTACACCGTTCGATTGGCTCTGTCGCGTAGTGGGTGGTAACGAAGCGTGATTGGGATGGTTGGCGTCGCATGCGACGTTAACTCGCTTGTGAAGGCTGTGCCTTTTGGGCTGTCGGCACTGGTTCGTTGAGAGTATGACGGACCAGGGTGAGATGATCCGCCTGTCGGCGCGGACCTGGCAGAGGGTGGTGTCGTGCTCGAAGTGCGGGACGCTGACCGCAAGAGTGCATGGCTTCCACGAGCGTACGATGACGGACTTGCCGATGGACGGCCGGCGAGTCGTAGTGTTGGCGCAGGTGCGGCGCCTGGTCTGCCCGGTGCTGGGCTGTCCGCGGCAGACTTTCCTTCAGCAGTTTCCCGGGCTGCTGGAGCGGTAACAGCGCCGCAGGACCGGGCTGGCTGGCCAGCTCGGTCATATCGCCAAAGAGCTAGCGGCCGGGTGGGTGCCGGCGCTTTCCCGATTCCTCGTCGTCGCGATCTCGCGCTTGACCGCGCTGCGGATGCTGACGCGCTACCAGTGTCCCGGCTGCGCGTGCTCGCGGGTACTTGACGTCGACGACTTTGCCCTGAGGCGGCGCCACCGCTATGCCACCATCCTGATCGACGCTGAGACCGGCGAGCGGATCGACGTACTGCCCAGCCGCAGCGCGAACACACTCAAGACGTGGTTGCGTGAGCATCTCGGCGTCCAGTTCGTCTGCCATGACGGCTCGGGGGCTTATGGCGAGGGGTCCACGGTCTGCTCGAATGCGCCTGCCGCCTCAACACCGTCAAGCGTTACGCACGAGCCCGGGCACCGGGGCCCTTCGCCGGGCCCCGCGTTACCGGCCCACCCTCGTTGGCCCCTACCGCGACCACCTCCGAGATTAGCAGGGCCGCCGACCCCGCCATCCCCCGCGCTCCAGCTCTTCCGCACGATCAAAGAGCTTGGCTACACAGCGCTAAGCGTAGGGGTGACCTCACCCTTAGTACTCCAGTGAGAATTCGTGTCCTGAGCTGGTTGTTCTCGTTGACCAGTCATGGTGGGGATGGGCGAAGTTGATTGCTGGGCTGCGGAGTTGGAGTCGGTATTCGCTCGGGTGGCGGGCCGC
>NZ_JBHSKJ010000048.1:0-6058 GCF_042657885.1 Streptomyces aureoversilis | reverse complement strand
CACCTCATCCGCACGTGCCGACACGGACTCCGCACGATCCAGTACCGCAGCCACCTCACCGACGGATGCCTCACCGGCGCCGGACTCGTGATCACCAACCAGCCGACACTAATCCCGAAAAGTCAGTAACCAGGATCTGTGCTGCGGTAATTGGACCGAAGCCGAGCAGCCCCTAGAGTTCGGGACCTGTGCTCATCCGTCGTCGCAACGCCCACGGAAGTGTCGCGATGGCTGATGACTGGCGGCCCAACTGACTCACTGTCATCATCCTCCGCATCTCGGGGGAGGCTCAGCTCCAGCAGATCTGGTACAGCGACAGGTCGACGCCGGCCAGGGTACAGCCGATTCCGATTGTACGTAGGGTGTCGCATCAGATACATTGAGTAGAGATGGGTTGCGATCCGTGGGGGATTGACGCGGCTCATTGGTGGCGCGGCCAGTCGAACCCTCCCTCCGCCGCGCCACCCCTTCTCGTATCCTTTCCCCCCTGGGGGGCCTTCGCCTCGAGCTCGCGTTGAGCTAGAACTGTTGAGTTTCCTACGGATCTTGCACTGAGTGATGTTGACCGGGTGATTCTTGAGGGTCGGATGCGGGCGTAGACGACACCGCAGTGTGCCGTGTGCGGATAGTGCTGTTGGCGGCGGAGGGGCTCACAGTGCAGCGGATGGCACATCCCGGCTGCACCTGGTACCCCGCGCCGTGGATGAACTGCTGCATTGGCCCCCACAAGCACGCGATCGGACAGCCCCGTATCGCTACCGAGGACGTCGAGGTCGAGGGAAACCTGATCCGCGCGGGCGAGTGCGTCTACGTCTCCTATGTCACCGCCAATCGCGATCAACGGGGCGCTGCCCGCCTACCGCAACTGAAGACCGACGGCGTCACCATGCGGATTGCCCGCTTCTTCAACGTGCTGGGGCGGATCTACGATCACCATGAGTCCGCTAGACCTGTGGGCCGAGGATGGCAGGTCTCGCGGAACACCATCGCTGCGATCACGGCCGGGCGCGGCCTACAGGGCCGCGAACTAAGCGGCCCGTGACCTGGCTCTTCTACGACACGATCGCGCCCGGCATGCTGCGGTGGGGTGACACTGAGCCGAAGTGTCTGGTTTCATTCTCACGACCGCCTCTACAGACGTATATTGCCTTACTTGATCCTTTCGTCCACCTGGCACGCGGACTCGTGAGTGGAGGCTCGGCTGCCGAACTCCACCGGCTGCAGCCCTGCTTCCTTCTGCGCCACATACCAGTCTGTCGGCGTCACGGTTCCGGGTCTGCATGCAAGGTCGACTCCACGGACACCTCTACTTCCTCTTGTGCACTGCGCCCCGGCGAGCGGCGGGTGGGAGCCGACAGACAGGGGCGGACGCGCTGGAACCGCAGGGTTGAACACCGAGCGGTCTATACACGTCGCGTATGGACTGCCGCGCTCGAACCCGGTCAGGTCTTGGCGGAGAAGTAGAGGAGCCGTTGCGCAATGCACCATCGTCGGCAACGACAGAACTCGTCGAACGCGAAGCAATCGATAGAGCGATGGATGACATGCTCCCAACAAATCTCTCCCCACTAACCTCGGTTGGAAGCCCTGCTCAGGGTATCCACTCGCCTAAGGTTTGCGCTCTGTCGAGCACCTAGTGAACACATCACACAGATGTTTTCTGTCATGAATAATTAAAGTGCCTCTGTAACCTGATTGGCCGTCATCGTTTACCTCTCACACACAATCCGGGGGACACGCCGAGAGTCAAAAATAGACCAAGTCTCACACACATCGTGTACGGTCATCCCAAAGTTAAACGGGGGCCTTACGCCCACGCCTGAGTGATCCCTTGGCCCAGCCCATCAGGCTTGTTGAGGAAACAGATGAGCGAATCGAAAGTTCGCATGCTACCGGGTACGCGCGTCACTGAGCTCACCGGGCTCCACGGCACAACCCTGGGGAAACTCGTCCAAGAAGGTTTCTTGGAACGCGACGAAGAAACCCTCCGATATAGAGGTACAGAAGCCGTCGTTGCGCAGGTGCTCACGAACCTCGGCACCCGGGCTTCGAAGCCTGGCGCCTCGAGGGACCGGCTCGCCGTCGCAACCTTGCGGAAGGCTCTCAACCTAGGTCAGGTCAGCGATTCGACGGTCCTCGTCGTGGCTAGGAACCTAGCTCACCTCACCCACACACTTGGGGAACTTCTCGACGCAACCGCGCACCTACAGGACTACCGGGTGCTTGGCGTCGGGGCATGGCTGTCAGAGTTCAAGGCCCAGGAGCCTGACGCCTTTCTTCCGGAACTCATAGCCGTGCCCTGATCCGGACCGCCGGTAGCAGAGACCTCACACCGGCACGCGCCCCCTCCTGAAGTGACCGTGCGGGGCGGTAGTCGCCGGCTCCTGCCGCCAGGTTGGGGGCCTCGGGAAGGCCCGCCCCGTCAACCAAGGGGCACAACGAAGCTCAGTAAGGAGGACACGTAGCACAACACCCCTGGCATCCAGCCACTCACCAAAAAACTCCTATCCCGGGCCAAGTGGTCGAATGAGCGCACCCTCAGCAATCACCCTGGAGTGACCCTAGCTATGTGTAGAGCTGTTACACCAGCAGTCACGAAAGGCGTCGATCGGCCTCCGCGGAACGGCGGGATTCCTGGCTCATCGCGGCGCCCGCAATGACTTACCAACGCGGCAACACGGAAGTCGCGACTCAGTTTGGCTCGGCCGACCATGCCATCGCACTTCAACTTGCAACACGACCCTCAGAAGTCTCCCCGCTGGCTGCTACGGCACAGCCACGTCCCCACAGCAGCAACGCCCAGACCCCAGCCATGGTCACCGGGTGTGCTTCGGCAGGTGAGACAAAGAGAGAAGGCGACCAAGGTGGTCGCCTTCTAGGCGGCTTGCCAAGCCGCCCGCCACTCGAGGCGCCACCCCGAGTATCTCTATGAACCGTTGGAACCATGCCGACGGAGTCGGCTGCACGCGTCGCTTCTGCGGGGCCAACCGCAAGCAGCAACACGACGGGAGGCTCATCGACTGACCTGACCTGGGCCGCATCTGCGGCCTACTCGCTCCTCCGCTGACCAGGCATTTCTTCTAGACAGGTCAAGCGGTCGGTTGTGTTTTGCCTTCATCCCTATGCAGTTCTGGAGCAAATCATAGCTGCCAGCCATAGGGCTAGTCGTGTATTGCCAAAATCTGGCGCGCCGTTCAGGCCGATCGACTACGCCTCAAATAAGAATAACCTCCCATCAGGTGTGGATGCGTCCTGCAGTACGCCAACGCCACCAGTCAACTCTCGACCTTCCGGTGCTCTCATGCACCCGCTGCAGCTCAGCCGTGGGATGCGTACGCGTCTTCGTGCTGCGGTGAGGGCGTTGCTTACGGATCCGTCGTTGGCCGGGTTGTCGGACGCAGCACGGCTGGCTGTGGTGGTCGCCTTCGCGAAGTCGCGCCACCAGTCCTGTCATACGGTGATCACGACTCGTGAGCTGGGCCGGTGGCTGGGGATGTCGGAGTCCACGGCCCGTCAAGACGTCATACCACAGCTGACCGAGAAGGATGCGCTTCAGTACCGGGTAACGGAGGGAGAGTGGGGCCAGCCCACGGGGCTGGACTGCGTGGTCATGGCCGTGTGGCGGGCTCGGCTTTCCGGCGATGCGTTGCACCCGCTGGCTTTGAGTCGACGGGAGCTGGCGGTGCTGCTGCGGGTGTTGGAGGTTTTATTCGCGCCAGGTTGGGGTCCGGGGGACCAGGGTGCTGGACTGCTTGCTGGCCGGAGTGGCAGGGGTGCTGCTACGGACCGTCTCACGGCACTGCTCCTAGTGCTGGAGGCTCGTGAGAATGGAACAGTGCCGCTAGTGGGCGGTCGGCTGCCGAAAGGACGTGGCCGTGCGGGGGCGACGGTGGCCCGGCTGCTGGGCTGCTCAGTATCGGGTGGGGCGAAGGTTCTGGGTCGGTTGCGCTCCTATGGGGTGGCCGCGACGGACCGACGCGGGACCGGGTCGGGGTTGAAGGGGAAGGCTCTGTTGGTGCTGCCGCCGGTGGTCGCTGCGAATTCGGCGGGCGAGGCTGCGGTCGGAGCTGCCAGGGGTTCTGAGCCGCCCGCTTCCTTCGGAACTAACACCGCGAAAGGTGCCAGTAAGGTGTCGCTAGCGGAGCAAACCCTAATGGCCGAGCACCCCGCTGGTGCGGAGGGAGAGAACAGTGCAGCGATGGGTCCTAGTGCCCTTGTCGTTGCTGGAAAACCGGGGGCTGGTCAGCGCAGGACCGCGGTGGTTGCAGAGCGCCCCGCTGGTGATCCCCTTCACGCACACCACCCACGGGTTCCTACAGTGGATTTTGAGGGTGCGGGAAAGGATCGTTTTTCCGGCAAAGCCGCCGGGGAGTACTGTGGTCGGCCGGAGTGCGCCTGTACACGTCAGGAGACTCCGCAGGTCTCGGAGCAGGTCGTGGGCGGTACTCGGCGAGGTGACCGTAGCAGTAGCCCGCTACGCGGGAGGAAGCGCGCTTCCCCCTCACCTGACACTTTTTTGCCAGCGCTCGATAGGGTGAGGGATGCCTGCCATGAGGGCCTGATGGCCTGGACACAGGTGGCTTGTAGACCGCCGCGAGTCTGGGCTCCGGTACCCAAGGGCTGGGAGGAACTCCTGGCTCCGGTCTCGATGGTCTGGGGCCGCTTGGACCGTCCGGCAGCCCAAGCAACTGTTCAGAGCGCCATGCGCCGTGAACTCCATCTCTTGGACGGCCTGTTCGGGCCAGGAAAAGGCATGGTTTTCCTGGCTTCTCGGCTTCGACAGCGCGCCGTCGAGCAAGGCGGACGGCCCGTCACAGATCCGGTCGGCTGGCTGATCGGGTGGGCGATCCCGCGGCGCGCGGTCTGCCCGGATGTACGATGCGACGACGGCCGACGGATGGACCTCAACGCGGCATGCGAGCGATGTGCCGAGTACCGGAGTGACCTCGTCGCGCGGCGCCGGGCCGTGAGCCTCGAGCTTGCTCGCCTGCCGGGGACGAGACTCCCGGCGGGAGAGTACCGACAGTTGTACGAGGCCCGGCTCCAGGCAGTAACTCGGCAGGTGGAGCAGGAGCGAGCGACGCGTCGGGAGAAGGCCGCACTTGAGCGGGCGCAGCGGCAAGAGGATCTGGTCGCGCGGCGGGCGGAACAGAAGGTGCTTGAGGACAAGGAGCGGGCACAGCCGTGCGTAGAGTGCGGGCGTGCCAGGGCCCGGGGGCTGTGCGAGCTGTGTGGCAACGCCCGTGCCTCAGAGGCCGCTATCGCTGAGGCAGTGGAGATCGGTCTAACCGCCCGAGAATACCTGGGCTCGGTCGCGGAGGGCGAGTTCGCCAGTCGATTGGAGGCCGAGATCCGCTCCCGGGTCGGGCATAGTGTCGACCAAGTCCTGGACCAGGGTGCGACAGAGCTGACGGCATCGCTGCTGCGTCGCCTGGCCTCCGAGGAGCAACGGTCACAGATCCGACGGGAGACCGTTGAGCTCTTTGCCAGGGGGCGGGAGGCAGACGCAGAGGCCGAGGCGGCGTTCGCGGCTCAGATGCGCCAGCACCATCTACACCAGTGTGATGGGCAGCACGACTGCCAGGCCTTCATACGGGAGAAGGCCGAGCAGGTTGCGTGGACCACGCGGTGCCGGGTGGCGGAGCACCTGCTCGAGCAGGGCCTGGTTGCAGTGCGGACACAGCGTGCGGCGTTGCCAGTGCCTGTGAAACTAGATGCGTATGCACTGGGTGCGGCGCGGGTGCGAGCCGCGCTCCGTCGTCCACGAGCGGGGGTACCGACGTGAGGCACACATGCCCTCGTGGGGCCGATGCCGACTGAGCGAGCACTGCGCACGCGCAGGGAGCCGTGACGAGCGGTGCCCGGGCTTTGGGCTCATGCGGTGCGGATGGCAGAGGGGCATCGGCCCAGCGAGGCCGACCCAGGCTCGTGGGGGGGGTGCCCTTATGGGTTTGGTCAAGCCGGGACGGCTGGTCGTGACTCGTAGAAGGTGCCGTCTCTGAGCATGGCGAAGAGGACGTCGACGCGTCGTCTGGCGAGGCAGAGGATGGCCTGGGTG
>NZ_JBHSKJ010000047.1:0-6180 GCF_042657885.1 Streptomyces aureoversilis | reverse complement strand
TCCCGGACGCCACAACCATCGCCCGCAACATCCGCACCCACCGGCGAGTGAACGCTTCCACCGTCGAGCGCTCGTACAGATCGGTCGCGAACTCCACGACCCCCGTCAGCCCCGCCGCACCGCCGTCGGTGCCGGTGTGTTCGGTGATGCTCAGCGAGACGTCGAACCGGGAGGTGCCGGTGCCGTGTCCCTCCTGCCGGACCCGCAGGCCCGCGAGGCCGAAGTCGGCCTCGGCGTTGTTCTGGAGGACCAGGGCCACCTGGAACAGTGACTGGTGGGCCGCGGAACGCTGCGGGTTGAGCGCCTCGACCACCTGCTCGAACGGGACGTCCTGGTTCGCGTACGCCGCCAGGCTGGTCTCCCGCACCCGGGAGAGCAGTTCGGCGAAGGTGGGGTCGCCGGAGGTGTCGGTGCGCAGCACCAGCATGTTGACGAAGAACCCGACCAGATCGTCCAGCCGCTCGTCGGTGCGGCCCGCCACGCCGGCGCCGAGCACCACGTCGGTCCCCGCGCCGAGCCTGGTGAGCAGGCCGGCCAGGGCCGCCTCCAGGACCATGAACAGCGTCGACCCGGTCGACCGGGCCAGCTCCATGAGGTCGTCGTGCAGCTCCGCGTCGACGGCGAAGGTGCTGATGCCGCCGACGTACCCGGCGATCGCGGGGCGCGGGTGGTCGGCGGGCAAGGTGACCTGATCGGGCAGATCGGTCAACTGCCGGACCCAGTACTTCATTTGACGGCTGAAGGCGCTGTCCGGGTCACTGTCGTCGCCGAGCAGGTCCCGCTGCCAGAGCGTGTAGTCCACGTACTGCACCGGCAACGGCGCCCACGCCGGGGCCTGCCCGCGGCACCGGTCGCCGTAGGCGGTGGCGATGTCCTGGGCCAGCGGCCGCAGGGACCAGCCGTCGGCGGCGATGTGGTGCAGGACCAGCGCGAGCACCCACTCGTCGTGCCCGAGGGCGAACAGCTCGGCCCGCACCGGGAGCTCGCGGGAGAGGTCGAACGGGTAGCGCGCGGATTCCAGCAGCAGCGCCTCGACCTCCTCCTCGGCGGCCTCACGCACCGGCAGTCCGACCGCGGCGTCGTCGAGCACCTGCTGGAACGGCACGCCTTCCCGTTCCCCGAACACCGTCCGCAACGCCTCGTGCCGGCCCACCACATCGGTGAGCGCCGCCCGCAACGCCGCCACGTCCACCGCGCCGGACAACCGCAGCACCAGCGGCATGTTGTAGGTGGGCGAGGGGCCTTCCAGCTTGTGCAGGAACCACAGTCGCTGCTGGGCGTAGGACAGGGGCAGGACGTCCGGCCGCGGCATCCGGTCCAGAGCGGTACGCGCTCCGGTGGGCCCGTCGTCGAGGCAGCGGGCGAGAGCAGCCGGGGTCGGCATCTCGAAGAGCGTCCGCAGCGCCACCTCGGCGCCGAGCGCGGCCCGGATCCTGCTGATCAGCCGGGTGGCGAGGAGGGAGTGGCCGCCGAGGTCGAAGAAGCTGTCCTCCACCCCGGCCCGGGCCACGCCCAGCACGTCGGCGAAGAGGGAGCACAGGATCTCCTCCAGCGGCGTACGCGGAGTACGGCTCCCCTCGGCCACGTCGAACCCGGGCTCCGGCAGGGCGGCCCGGTCGAGCTTCCCGTTCGGATTCACCGGGAACTCGTCCAGTACCGCTACGGCTGCCGGCACCAGGTGGTCGGGCAGCGTGCGGCGCAGCTGCTCACGCAGGTGTGCGCCGGAGACCGTCTGCGGATCGGCGAGGACGTACGCGTAGAGCGTCAGGAAGCCCTGCTGGTCGGGCCTGGCCAGGACGGCGGCCTGGGCGACGCCGTCCTGCCGCTCCAGCGCGGCCTCCACCTCACCCGGCTCCACACGGAACCCTCGGATCTTCACCTGCTCGTCGGACCGGCCCAGGTACTCCAGCTCGCCGTCCGCGTTCCACCGCACCACGTCGCCCGTGCGGTACATCCGGGCGCCGGATCCCGCGAACGGATCCGCCACGAACCGGGACCCGGTCAGGCCCGGCCGTCCCAAGTACCCTCGTGCGACTCCGGGGCCTGCGATGTACAGCTCGCCCCGCACGCCCGGGGCCACCGGCCGGAGGAAGTCGTCAAGGACGTACGTCCGCGTCCCCGCCAGGGGCGCGCCGATCGGGTACGACTCGCCCGACAAGGGACGGCTGATGGTCGCTGCCACCGTCGTCTCGGTCGGTCCGTACAGGTTCGTCATGCGCCGGCCCGCCGACCACCGGCGCACCAGGTCCACCGAGCACGCCTCGCCCCCGACCACGACACTCCGCAGGCCCGCCAGCCCCTCCACCGGCACCGTCGCCAGCACCGACGGCGGGACGAAGGCATGCGTCACCCCGGCGCCCGCGACCAGCGACGCCAGTTCCGCGCCCGCCGAACGCGCCTCCTTCACGATGACGAGTGCCGCCCCGGCCCCGATGGCCATCATCAGCTCGAGCACGGAGGCGTCGAAGCTCGGCGAGGCCAGCTGGAGGACGCGGCTGCCGGCGTGGACGTCGGCGCGCTCCACGGCTCCTGCCGCCAGGACGGCCAGGCCGACGTGCGTGACCACGGTCCCCTTCGGCCGCCCGGTCGAGCCGGACGTGTAGATCACGTACGCCGCGTTCTCCACCCGCGACGGCATCCGGCGATCACCGTCGACCGGATCGCGATGCACGCCGTCGGTGTCGTCGTCGAGGACGACCGTCGCGACGCCGGCGACCGCGCCTTGACCCGCCTCGTCGGTCAGCACCACCTTCGGGGCGGCGTCGGCCAGCAGGAACTGCACACGCTCCGCCGGATAGCCCGGATCCACCGGCAGGAAAGCCGCCCCGGCCTTCGCCACCCCCAAGACGGCCGCGACCTGCCACGCCCCACGCGGCAGAAGCACCCCCACCACATCTTCAGCGCCCACACCCCGGTCCAGCAACGACCAGGCCACGGCATTCGCCCGCGCGTTCAGCTCCGCGTACGACCAGCTCGACTCCCCGTCGATCACCGCCACCGCATCCGGCGACACCGCCGCCCGACGCTCGAACAAGGCCGACAGCGTCGAGGGCGGCTCCGGCGCCACGCGCGACCAGCGGTCGAGAACCTGCTCGCGCTCGTCCGCGCTGAGCAGCTCCATCCGACCGATCCGCTGCTCCGGGTTCCGCACGACGGCGCGGAGGAGCCGTAGCCATCGCTCGACGAACGCCTCGATCGTGGACCGGTCGTACAGGTCGACGGCGAACTCGACGGCGCCCGTGACACCCGCCGGGCCGTCGGCGTCGCGCTGCTCACCGAGGCTGATGAACAGGTCGACCCGGGACAGGCCGGTGCTCACGCCTTCGAGGCGGGTGCGCAGCTCCGGCAGTTCGAAGCCCGCGTCGGGGTTCTCCTGCAGCCCGAGCAGGATCTGGAAGAGGGGCTGGTGGGCGGCCGAGCGCTGCGGGTTGAGCTTCTCGACCAGGAACTCGAAGGGAACGTCCTGATGCGAGTACGCGGCCAGGCAGGTTTCGCGGACCCGCCCCAGCAGCTCGGCGAACGACGGGTCTCCGGAGACGTCGGTCCGCAGCACCAGCGTATTGACGAAGAACCCGACCAGATCGTCCAGTGCCTCGTCGGTACGGCCCGCTATCGGTGTCCCCACGGGTACGTCCGATCCGGCACCCGACCGGGACAGCAGCGCGGCCAGGGCAGCCTGCAACACCATGAACAGCGTCGCACCCGAGGAACGGGCCAGCTCCAGCAGGTCCCGGTGCAGGTCCGGGTCCATGCTGAACATCGCCACGTCACCGGCATAGCTCGCAACCGCCGGCCGGGGCCGGTCCTTCGGCAGCGTCACCTGCTCGGGCAGACCGGCCAACTGCCGGGTCCAGTACTCCAGTTGCCGGCCCAGCAGCCCGTCCTCGTCGAGCAGCCGCCGCTGCCAGAGCGCGTAGTCCGCGTACTGGACGGGCAGCGGCGACCAGGAGGGGGCCTGCCCACGGCAGCGGTCACCGTAAGCAGTCGCGATGTCCTGGGCCAGCGGCCGCAACGACCACCCGTCGGCGGCAATGTGGTGCAGGACCAGCACCAGCACCCACTCATCCGCCCCCAGGGCGAACAACTCCGCCCGCAACGGAATCTCGCGGGAGAGGTCGAACGGATGGCGAGCCGCCTCTCCCATCAGGCCCTCGACCTCGTCCTCCGTCGACTCGCGCACGGTGAGTTCGACCTCGACAGTGTCAAGAATGCGCTGGTATGGAGTGCCGGCGTGTTCGGCGAACACCGTCCGCAACGCCTCGTGCCGGCCCGCCACATCGGTGAGCGCCGCCCGCAACGCCGCCACATCCAGCCGACCGGACAAGCGCAGCGCGAGAGGCGAGTTGTACGTCGCCGACGGGCCTTCCAGCTTGTGCAGGAACCACAACCGCTGCTGCCCGAACGACAACGGCACCAGCCCCGGCCGCGCCACCGCCGTCACCGGCGTCTGTGCCGCATCGGCCCCTGCGGCGAGCACCTCGGCCAGTCCGGCCGGTGTCGGTGCCCCGAAGAGCGCGCGGGGTTCGAGGTCGCAGCGGAACACCCGGCGGATCCGTATGACGAGCCGGGTGGCGAGGAGGGAGTGGCCGCCCAGGTCGAAGAAGCTGTCGTCGATGCCCACCTCCGGCACGCCCAGCACCTCGGCGAAGAGGTCGCAGAGCAGTTCCTGGAGCGGCGTCCGGGGCGCGGACCCGGGCGCGACGTCGTACGCGGGCTCCGGCAGCGCCCCTCGGTCGACCTTGTCGTTCGGGGTCCTCGGCAAAGAGTCCAGGACCAGCACCGCCGCGGGCACCATGTACTCCGGCAGCCGGTCGGCCAGGTGGCCGCGCAGCTCGTCCACGTCGAGGTCCCGTCCCGCGACGGGGACCGCGTACCCGAGCAGGCGCGTCCCCCGGTCGTCCTGACGGGCGACGACCACGGCCTGGGCGACGTCGGGGTGCCGGCGGAGCACGGACTCCGCCTCGGCCGGCTCGACCCGGTAGCCCCGGATCTTCACCTGCTCGTCGGACCTGCCCAGGTACTCCAGCTCGCCGTCCGCGTTCCACCGCACCAGGTCACCGGTCCGGTACATCCGCGCGCCCGGCCCGCCGAACGGATCCGCCACGAACCTGGACGCGGTCAGCCCCGCCCGCCCCAGATAGCCGCGCGCCAGTCCGGCTCCGGCGACGTACAGCTCCCCCGGCGCCGCCGTCGGCACCGGCCGCAGCGCCTCGTCCAGCACGTACACCCGGGTGTTCAGGACGGGCCCGCCGATCGGGGCCGGGCCGGGACGCAGGGGGTCGCTCAGCGAGGCGCAGACGGTCGTCTCGGTCGGCCCGTAGGCGTTGACCAGCCGCCGTCCGGGAGACCACCGCTCGGTCAGCTCCGGCGGGCACGCCTCACCGGCCACCACCAGCGTGGCGAGGTCGGGCAGGGCCGCCTCGGTGCCTTCGGGCACCGTGTCCAGGACCGTCGGCGGCACGGTGAGATGGGTGATCCGCTGCTCCCGGAGCACCGTCGCGAGCTCGGCGCCGGCCAGCCGGTCCGCGTCGTGGACGACCAGCGCGGCACCCGCGCCGAACGCCATCACCAGCTCCCATACGGCGGCGTCGAAGCCCAGGGCGGCGAATTGCAGCACCCGGGACCGCTCCGTGACGCCGAGCCGCCGCGCCTGGGTGGCCGCCAGGCTCGCCAGGCCGCGGTGGGTCACCACCACGCCCTTGGGCTCCCCGGTCGATCCGGACGTGTAGATCACGTAGGCCGGGTGGTCCACGCGGGTCGGGAGCACCTCGTCCGGATCGGAGGCGGCGTCATCGGCGGTCCAGGTCCAGGAGTCGATGTCCTGCGGTATTACGAGGACGTCGAACTCGCCCGCCGGTACCGCCGTTTGTTCGCCGACGACGACCACTCGGGGCCGGGCGTCGCCGAGCACGTGGCCGATGCGCCGCCGCGGATAGGACGGGTCCACCGGGAGGAACGCCGCGCCGGTCTTCGTCACACCGAGCACGGTCGCGACCTGGGCCGCTCCCCGCGGCAGAAGCACCCCGACCACGTCGTCCGGACCCACGCCCTGATCCCGCAGCCTCCGGGCGATCCGATCCGAAACCGAGTCCAGCTGGGCATACGACCAGCTCCGCTCCCCCTCGACCACGGCCACCGCATCCGGCCGGGCAGCGGCCTGCCGCTCCCACAACCGGCCGA
>NZ_JBHSKJ010000046.1:0-6366 GCF_042657885.1 Streptomyces aureoversilis | reverse complement strand
GCAAGCGATGGACCAGCCGCTGGAAGCGGGCTCTCCAGGCCTTCGACATCGCCTTCGACGGCCGCCTCTCAGTAGCCCACATCTGACAGACAAACCAACCCAGTTACACCGAAAACTTTACAGACCCGCAGCCTCATCCGTGCATCGTATGGGGGCCCGCAGCGTCAGCGGTGCACGAGGGTGCAGGGGCCCGGAGGTGGCCGGGGTGCCTCTATGGGTTTCGTCGACTTGTGGGGGCGGGCTTGGGGTTGTAGAGGGTGCCGTCGTGGAGTATGACGAAGAGCAATGTCGGTTCGTCGTCCGGTGAGGCAGAGGAGGGCTTGGGTGTGGTGTTTTCCCTGGGCGATCTTCTTGTCGTAGTAGGCCCCGGGAGACGGCGTTGACCAGAGCGGCGAATGCGGAGAGGAAGAAGGTGCGTTTGATTTGCTTTCTTCCTCTCCGCGACGGTTGTTAGCCGTGGATCGAGGACCGGAACTCCTGGTTGCTGGGGCGAGGCCCGCGTAGGCGGCGAGGTGGGCTGCAGAGGGGAAGCTGCTGACGTCGATGAGGATGCTTGCTCCGGTCCTGACGGCGATCCCCGGCATGGACCTCAGGACCTTGGAAAGAAGGTGAGCCTCCAGCCGTTCCTCGATCCGTCCAGCCAGCAGTTTCCACTGGTCAAGGACGGCGGTCAGCGAGCCGGCCAGGCTCGGGACGATCAGCGCAGCCGCGTCCGTGCCGGGAACGATCACGGTCTGCTCGTCCAAGGCGGTGAAGATGTCGTCGACCAGCCATTCCGCCGTCCTGAGTGCCTTCGGCCGGAGCAGGCTCACCAGTCGGCGGCGAGGCGTTGCAGATCCGAGCTGGGGACCCGAAGCGTTCCAGCAGGGCCAGGATCGCCGGGTGCTGGACCCGCAGGCCGAGGATCCGTTCGAGGTGCGGGTGAGTCTGGGTCAGCAGCCCCCGCAAGCGATTGGAGACCTTGGTGGCTTCGCCGGCGAGGTCGTTGTCGAAGCTCGCGATCGTCTCTGGCACCACGACCGTCTCGTCGGCGGGCTCGATCACCCGCAGAGTGTTGGCATCGAGCGGGCGGCATCAGCGATGACGAACGCGTCGCGAGCGTCGGTCTTGGCCTCGCCCGGATAGAGGTCGGCGATCCGCTGCATCGTCAGGCCCGGCAGATAGGCGACTTCGCATCCCATGTCGCGGGCAACCGCGAGCGGCAGAGCACCGATCGAGGCGGGCTGGTTGACCACGATGAATACGGTTGCGTGCAATGGGGGACTGTGAATGTGAGACGTTTTGGCTCGTTAGTGCCCTGGAGGGGCGCGTCATCCGTCGGCGTGCTGGCGACCGCCTCCATGATTACCCTGCTAATTGAGGCATATGATCTATCTGTTTACGCCGCGATGACGGCACTTGTCATCGGCCCTCTCTTCTTTCCTGCCCTCTCTCCTTTCGGTGAAACCTTGGCTGCTTTCGGGACTTTCGCGACCGGATTCATCGCTCGACCCATTGGGGCTGTTCTCTTCAGTCATATAGGTGATTACTATGGCCGCCGCCTAGCCTTCCTTGCGTCAATGGCGATCACTGGCTGCGCTACCACAGGAATAGGCTGCTTGCCAACGTATAACTCGGTAGGCTCTGCCGCCCCATTGATGCTCTTACTTCTCAGATTAGTGCAAGGGATGGCGAGCGGCGGAGTGGGAAATGGCCTACTGCTTGTTGTTGAGAATTCCCCAATCCAAAGCAGGGTTATATGGTGTAGTCTCCCACACGCGGGAATCTCGCTTGGATACCTCGCCGCTAATGGTATAGTCGCGTCTCTGACGAGCGTGTTCGGTGCTAGGGAATTCCGGGAATGGGTTTGGAGGGTACCGTTCTGGCTGGCAGCACTATTGGTCATCGCCGGGTTGTTGCTCAGAAAATATATGCCTGAAAGTCCTGAGTTCGTCGAGCTCGTTAAGGAGGGCGGCAGGGCCTCGTTACCTGTAGTCGAACTCCTGCGAACACATTGGGAGACATTTTTCCTCACTGTAGGGGCTTTTTCTTTTTCGCCGGCCGTTACTCAGATCGTCTCCGTTTGGAGTTTGGCATACGTCACCGGCAACTTGAATATCGACAAAGCAACCGTAATTGCGTGTGTGATGGTGGCCGTAGGCCTAAAGGGCGCCCTTCTGCCATTTGTTGCAATAATTATCAATCGCCGAAGTCTGCGTAAAGTTTGTCTAGTCGGCAGCTGCGCTATGCTGTTCTGGGCTTTTCCTATGATGCTTCTCATGCATGCCGGGCGCCCGCTCTTCATGATGGTAAGTTTTATAGGCGCCGAGATCTGTTTGCTTCCTGTCTCAGTCGCGGCCACGGTTTATTTGGTCGAACTATATGAACCGCGTATCCGGTCGACAGGGTTGACTATCAGCCACAATTTCTCCAGCCTTATAGGGGGCGCACTCAGTCCATTGATCGCAGTGCTATTGACCAAAAGTGACGGGCCGCCGTTAGGTGTAGCCGTTTATTTGTCCGCAATAAGCTTCCTGGGGATTATTTGCCTATCTCGCCTTCCTGATGTCTCCAATAAGGAGATCGGGTAGACGGTTTTAATTTCTCCACCGCTGTAAGGCCGCCAGCCTGCCTTGCCAGTTGCCAGACCCATGGGAATGGACGATCAGATTGATCACTGCCGGCGGCCAGCCAGAGTGGATCCGCCCGGTAAGCTGCCGCGCGGTCGCCTCTTCGAGCCGGTGGCTTTGCCCGGATGAAGAATTACAAAATCTTCTAAGGCTGCGGCTTCAAAGGAAACGGCGTCTACTGTGGTTTTCTCAGGGATCGCTGAGGTGTATGATCGTGGGATCAACGCAGCATGAGTACCGTCTGCCGGAATGGGCCCAGTGGACGTGGGACGTCGGGTCGGGCATTGCACGATGAGAGAGCACGTGAAGCCTCCTGGGCTGGGAAGGAACTATCGCAAGTCCCTTCCCGCCAGGGACGTCACGTGCTCCTCAGAGATCATGCGAGGCAAACGTCTCCGCTGCTGCATTCCATGCTGACAAAACCTCACTTAGACCGTGTCCTGTGTGGTGAGGCGGACGAGCCGTTTGTAGCAGCGGATTGCGGCGGCGAGGCCGGGAAGGGCCAGGTAATTGCGTGGGTCGCGTTCGTGGCGGTGGGTGATCCAGCAGTAGCCGGTGAGTCAGGACATCGTGCGCTCGATCACCTACCTGCGGTGGCCGAGTCGCTCACTGGACTCGATGCCTTTGCGGGCGATGCGGACGCCGATGTGCTTGCCCCACAGCTATTTCCGCAGGACAGGCTGGTCGTAGGCCTTGTCAGCGTGCAGCCGCTGGGGCTTGAAGTACCGGCCCCGTTGAGGGTCGTGTCTCGTTTGGAGGCCGGTCACCATCGGCTTCAGTGCCTGGCAGTCGTGGTTGTTGGCGGCGGAGAGCCCGGCAAGAAGGGGCAGCCGGTTCTGATCCGACAGGACGTGCATCGTGGAACCCGACTTGCCCCGGTCCACGGGGCTCGACCTGTGAGTTCGCCCCCTTTTTTTGGCCCTGACGTGGGCGGAGTCCAGGACGACGCGGGTCACATCGATCAGGCCTGCGTCGTCGAGACAGTGCACGATCGCTTCGTGGAGCCGACCCCACACGCCGGTGCGGGGCCAGATCAGGAACCGGCGGTGGGCGGTCGACTCCGATATGCCGAAGCATGGCGGCAGGGTCCGCCAGGCACAGCCGCTGACCAGCACGTAAATGATCGCGGCGAACACCATCTCATCAGGCGTCTCCTGCGTCCCACCGCCTTGCGGCCGGACCTTCGACTGCGGGATCAGCGGCTTCGCGATCTCCCACAGCCCGCCCGGCACGATCCAATCCCATTGTTCCCCGCCCCCTGACCGGTCAACGTCCGCCTCACCACATAGGACACGGTCTTAGGCCCAATGCCGTTGCCTTTGCCCTAGAAGACTGATGAAAATGTTGGGTTCTGGCCCTGCCGCGTGGGCGGCGGGGTCAGACTCGTTGGTGTGGTGATGGGGGAATGGGCCGGGGAGACGGTCGGGCCGGATGTGTGGGAAACCTGCCAGGAGTTGATCCCAGCAGGGAGTGTGTTCGCGTTTCTGGCCGAGCACCGTGGTGTGCTGTTCCCGGCGGAGATGTTCGCGGACATGTACCCGTCGGTGAACGGCAGGCCGTCCACGCCTCCGCCAATCCTGGCTTCGGTGGTCACGTTGCAGGCCCTGCACGGGTTGTCGGACTTCGAGGCCGTTCAGGAATTGCGGTGTGACCTGCGGTGGAAGGCTGCGTGCGGGCTGGGCCTGCACGACACCGCGTTTCACCCGTCGCTGCTGGCCTACTTCCGTCGTCGGCTGGCCCGCTCAGCCCGCCCCCACGTGTCTTCGAAGCGGTCCGTGAGGTCGTGAAGGCGACCGGTGTATTGAAAGGCCGGCACCGGCGGGCGCTGGACTCCACGGTGCTGGACGACGCGGTGGCCACCCAGGACACCGTCACCCAGCTCATTGCCGCCGTCCGTGCGGTGATCCGCGAGGTTCCTGGCGCTGCCGACGCGGCAAAGACCTGCTGCACCGGCCACGACTACACCGATCCGGGCAAACCCCGCATCGCCTGGAACGACGAGCAGGCCAGGGCCGACCTCGTCGATGCCCTGGTCACCGACGCGCTCA
This sequence comes from Streptomyces aureoversilis, assembly GCF_042657885.1. Lineage (NCBI taxonomy): Bacteria > Bacillati > Actinomycetota > Actinomycetes > Kitasatosporales > Streptomycetaceae > Streptomyces > Streptomyces aureoversilis. The sequence continues at coordinate 1,709 of NZ_JBHSKJ010000046.1, read as the reverse complement.
GACTGCTGGGTCACCTGCCTGACCAGGAGCTGGGAGAGAAGGCCGCGAACGCGGTCGGCATCCTGGCCCTGGTCGCCGGACAGGATGTCGAGCCGGCCGACGGCTCCGACGGCCGTGACGGACGCTGGCGCATCACCCAGGGCACCGCCCACGACCGGATGATCTCCACCACCGATCCCGAATCCCGGCACGTGCACAAGACCCGCAGCCACCACCAGGACGGATACAAAGCCCACCTGGCCGTCGAGCCTGAGACCGGCCTGTTCACCGCTGTCGCCCTGACCCCGGGCACCGTGCCCGAGTCCCCCGAGGCCGCCGTCGGCCTGGACCTGCTCGCCCACGAGACCACCGTGCTCGAGGTCGTCGGCGACACCGCATACTCCACTGGCGACGCCCGCCACACACTCGACCGGGCCGGACACCGGCTGTTCCTCAAACCCGCACCACTGCGGGCGGCCGTCACCGGCGGCTCCACCCCCGACGACTTCACCATCGACACCACCACCGCCACCGTCACCTGCCCCCAAGGCCACACGGTCCCGCTGTCCGCCCCGGGCGGCATGCACCGCCCGCGCATCGCGTCCTTCAAGGACCTGTGCACCAGATGCCCCCTGCGCGGGCGATGCACCAACGCGAAGGCCGGCCGCACCATCACCATCCGACCGCACCACGATCTCCAGGCCGCAGCACGCCGCCAAGCCGCCAACGACCCCGGCTGGCAGGCCGACTACCGCCGCTGGAGACCACCGGTCGAACGCGCCGTCGCCTGGCTCGTCCACCACGGCAACCGCCGACTCCGCTACCGCGGCACCATCGCCAACAACACCTGGCTCCACACCAGAGCAGCCGCCCTCAACCTCCGCCGACTGATCACCCTCGGACTCACCCGCAGAGCAGACTCCTGGCACCTCGCACCAGCCACCGCATAAGGCCGGAAGGCCGCCCGGCCAACGGCCGGACAGCCCCTCAGCAAGATTTTCATCAGTCTTCTAGGCGTAGTCTGCTGGCAGTGGGTCCCGGGGGTGGCTCGGGTGGCTGCGGGTGTGTCTGACTTATCGGGTCTCGGCCTGTTGACCTGGGTCGTATCTTCCAGGCTGGTGGGTCGGATGGTGGCCGCGTGCGGGCGTTCAGAGCAACGTCAGTGGCTGCTTCTCGCACGGCTGGTGGTGTACTTCGTGCTGGGGCTGGCCCTGTTCTCGCCTGCTCCGTATCTGGAAGTGATGCGGCGCCTCGTCGAGGGACTGCGGGGCTTGGGGCTGCAGGGCAACTGGCGTGTTCCGGCGAAATTCTTGCGGTTCAGGGCCCGGCAGCGGCTGGGCCCTGAACCGCTTGCTGTGCTGTTCGCCACGACCGCGAAGTCCGATGGCTACCGAGGCCAGTCCTGGCGCATTCTGGCGGGGCTAGCGGCTGCTTGCCGTTGATGGAAAGTGCTGGGACGTGGCGGATAGCGAAGCCAACGAGGCTGCCTTTGGGCGTCCGGGCAGTGGCCGCGAGCCGGGCAGGAGCGCGTTTCCGCAGGTGCGGATGGCTATGTTGGTGGAGGTGGGCACGGCAGCCATGCGGTGCTGGACAGGGCGCCACGTCAGCCGGGGTGCAGAGGCAATACTTGGGACTGCGGGGCGTACGGAGGACTGCCAGGTCGCGGTGTTCGCAGCCTACGCGTCCTCGCGGGGCCGGGCGCTGGTGGACCGGGGTTGTATCTGCCGAAG
>NZ_JBHSKJ010000045.1:0-6556 GCF_042657885.1 Streptomyces aureoversilis | reverse complement strand
TACTGCATGGGGGACCGTGTGGGAGAGTAGGACGCCGCCGAACAATTTTTGAGAAAAAGCCCTGGTGGGTTACCACCGGGGCTTTTTCGTATTTCCGGGCAGAATCACCGCAGGCTCACCTGGATCCGGACACGAAAGGAGCCGGCGGTCCCATGGCACCCCTGGCTGATTTCGAGAAACACCGCCCACAACTCTGGGCCGTCGCCTACCGCATCACCGGCTCGGTCGCCGATGCCGATGACGCACTGCAGGAGGCCTGGCTTCGCTGGCAGCTCCTCCCCGACGAGGAGGCGGCCAACCCGGCCGCCTATCTGACGACCGTCGTCAGCCGTATCTGCTTCGACCAGCTCGGCTCCGCCCGCTCCCGCCGCGAAACCTATATCGGACCTTGGCTGCCCGAACCGGTCGTCGGCGAAGTTCCCGGGCCCGAGGACCGGGTCACCCTGGACGAATCCGTCGGGATGGCACTGCTGACCGTGCTGGAGAAGCTCACGCCGGGCGAGCGGACGGCGTTCATCCTGCACGACGTGTTCTCCGTGCCGTTCACCGAGATCGCGGAAGTCGTAGGCCGGACTCCGACCTCCGTACGGCAGTCGGCCTCCCGTGCACGGAAGCGCGTACGGGCCGAATCCCCGCGTTGTTCCGTCGACCGCGGTGAGCACCGCCGTACCGTCGAAGCCTTTCTCGCCGCCGTGATGAACGGCGACTTCGAGACACTCCTGTCCGTCCTGGACCCGGATGTCGTGTGGCGCTCCGACGGTGGCGGAAAGGTCTCGGCCGCCCGTCGCCCCGTCTGCGGCAGGGAGAACGTCGCCCGCTTCGCCCAGGGCATCAGCCGCGGCTTCGACCCGCTGTCGATGCGGGTGGTGATGCGGGACGTCAACGGCGCACCCGGCATCATCTCCGTCGATCCGGCCGCGGGCAGGGTCCTGGTCTTCGCGTTCACCGTGCACGAGGGGCGGATCACGGAGGTCTACGCCGTCGCCAATCCGGACAAGCTCCGCCACCTCGATCCGCGGGAGCTGTGTCCGGAACCGCTCTGCCCGAAGGACCTGTGACCTGTGGCTGTCACACTCCTGCCCGCTGCGTCGTCGGGTGGGTATGAACCGACAGCACCGACACCACGTCACCGTCCTCGGCGCCGGCTACGCGGGCCTCGCAGCGGCTCTGCGGCTGGCGCAGAACCCTGCCGTCAGCGTCACTCTCGTCGATCCCAGCGACCGCTTCACCCAGCGCGTCCGACTTCACCAACTCGCCGCCGGGCAACCGGATGTGTCGCTCCCGCTGTCCTCGTTCCTTCGCGGGACCGGGATCCGGCACGTCGCGGCCCGCGCCGTCGAGCTGGACGCGGCTGCCCGCGAGGTGCGTACGGACGACGGCCGCACGCTCTCCTACGACCGGCTCGTCTACGCGCTCGGCAGCGTCACGGACACCCGCATCGCGGGGGAACAGGCCGCGGGGGAACAGGCCGTGGGGCAAGGGTCCGCGGGGGTGCCCGTGGACGAACGGACCGTGGGTGAGCGCGCGTACACCGCGGAGTCGGCGGCCGAGCTGGGTAAGCGGCTGCTCGACGGGCCGGGTCGGCTCGCCGTCGTCGGCGGTGGGCTGACCGGTGTCGAACTCGCCTCCGAGATCGCCGAATCGCACCCCGAGTGGGACGTCCGCCTCCTCACTGCGGGCAAGCTCGGCGCCGGCCTGTCCGTCAACGGGCGGGCTCACCTCCGTAAGACTCTCGCCGGGATGCGCGTACGGGTGACGGAAGGTCAGCGCGTGACGTCGGTGGACGAGGTCGACGCGGACGTCACCGTCTGGTCGGCGTCGCTGCGGCCGCTGACGGGGCTCGCGGAGGCGGCCGGCCTCGCGCTCGACGCGCAGGGGCGGATCGTGGTCGACCGTACGCTCCGCTCGGCTACGGATCCGGCCGTCTACGTGGCAGGCGACGCGGCGGCCACCTCCCTGCGGATGGCGTGTGCGACCGCGATGCCCACGGGCGCACACGCCGCCGCCTCCGTCCTCGCCGACCTGGAGTCCGGGCCGGCGCGGCTGCTCCGCTTCCGCTACGTCGTGCAGTGCATCAGCCTCGGCCGTAACGACGGCCTCATCCAGCCGGTGCGACGCGACGACTCACCGCTCCGGTCCGTCGTGACCGGGCGGCCGGCGGCGTTCGTCAAGGAGCAGGTTGTCCGCTCAACGGTCCGGATCCTGCGTGTGGCGGCGAGCCGGGCGCGGGCCCGGTAGCGACCGGGCCCCGGCATTCGGCGTTGCGCTCCGCCCACGCCGTGAGCACCGAGCGGCACGCGTGGTCCATGTGCCGCAGGCCGCTCAGATCGAGCTCCACGTTGCGCCCCGAGGGTGGCAGCGAGGCGTCCAACTCGTCGAGGATCCTGGGCAGTCGGAGGAAGTTCGCGTTGCCGAGGACCCGGACGCGGACCGTGCCGTCCTCCGTGGTCTGTGTCTCGACATGGACGTGGGAGGACTCCCAGGCGGCCTTGGCGACGGCCATGAGGAGGCCGAGGACGACGCCCTCGAAGAGGTTCGTCACCACGATGGCCCCTGTGGTCACCACGAGCACCACGGCCTCGCCGCGGTGCTCGCGCCACAGCCGGGCGATGTCCCGGAAGGGCAGCAGCTTCCACCCCGCGTGCATCAGCACCCCCGCGAGTGCCGCCACCGGGATGAGCTCCAGGGCCCAGGGGACGAGCGAGACGAAGACGAGCAGCCAGACGCCGTGCAGGACGCGTGACGCCTTGGTCTTCGCCCCGGCCCGGACGTTGGCCGAGCTGCGGACGATGACGGCGGTCATCGGGAGCGCGCCGAGCGCGCCGCACACGGTGTTGCCGGCGCCCTGGGCGATGAGCTCCTTGTTGTAGTCCGTACGGGGGCCTTCGTGCAGCCGGTCGACCGCGGCCGCGCTGAACAGCGTCTCCGCGGAGGCGATGAGCGCGAAGGCCAGGACCGTGCCCAGGACGCTCATCTCGCCGAGCAGGGCGAAGTCCGCGCGGCCCGGCGGCTGGATGGCCTCGAGCATCCCGCTCACTTCGATCCGGGCCACGGGCAGGGACAGGCCGGCGACCACGACCGTCGCCAGCGCGACCGCGACCAGGGGCGCGGGCACGAACTGTGCCCCCTTCTGCCAGTGCGGCCACAGCACCAGCACGGCGATCGTGCCGACGCCGACCGCGGCGGCGAGCAGGGCGTCGGTCGAGATCAGCGTGTCGATGATCAGGTCGGGAAGGCCTGCGATCTTGGCCGGGCCGCCGGCGGGCGGGTGGGCGTCGGCCATGGCGTAGATCTGGCTCGCCATGAGGACCAGGCCGATGCCGGCCAGCATGCCCTGGATGACGGCGACGGAGATCGCCCGGAACCACCGGCCCAGGCGCAGCAGCCCCATCGCGATCTGCAGCAGTCCGGCGGTCAGGACGAGGACGCCGAGCGCGGTGAGCCCGAACTCCCGCACGGCCTCGTAGACGAGCACGGTCAGGCCGGCGGCCGGGCCGCTGACCTGCAGGCTGCTGCCCGGCAGCAGTCCGGTGAGGATGCCGCCGACCACACCGGTGACCAGGCCCAGTTCGACCGGGACGCCCGAGGCGACGGCGATGCCGACCGAGAGGGGGACGGCGATCAGGAAGACGACGAGGGAGGCGGTGAAGTCGGCGCGGAGGTCACGGCGCAGGGCGGCCCCGCTGTTGGCACCGTCGTGGGGAGGGTTTGACCGGAGCTTGGTCCTGGCGAGCGCCTTGCGGGCAGGGGTGAGGGGTATTTTTTCCATGAGGAATACCTCCGAGCGCGCGGTGTCGCGCAGCGATGTGTTCGTTGCCTGTCTGATGTCGGGATACGGGCAGCGGAGACGTCGGGGTGAGGACCGGCCGGACGGCAGAGGGTGACGGAGCGTGCCGTGGACACCCGCGGTCATTCTGTCCAAGTGGCCAATACCGTTGGAGTGTTGGCGTGTTACCACGATGTAAACGCAGTGGTGGCGGGCCGGATTGGGCTGTTCCGATCGCTCCGGCGCAGGCCCCCGTGGGCTTACCCGCGAATTGCGCTCGGCGCGCGACGTGCGCGCGGAGTGCAAAGATGGCCGGACACGCCCTCCGGTGACGTCCGGCGCCGACCAGCGTCGACGACCAGTGGACTGTGAAGTCCCGGCTGCCTCGCTGCCCGGTTGCTCGGCCGCACCGGGAAGCCCGGCGTGCAGCCCATCCCCGCGCAGCGAAGAGGTGAGCCCGTGGCACAGAAAGTCGCCGTCCTCGGCACCGGCAAGATCGGCGAGGCGCTGCTCAGCGGCATGATCCGCGCCGGCTGGTCGACCGATGACCTCCTGGTCACCGCGCGCCGCCCCGAGCGCGCCGAGGCCCTCCGTGCCCGCTACGGCGTCGAGACGGTCACCAACGCCGAGGCCGCGAAGTCCGCGGACACCCTGATCCTGGCCGTCAAGCCGCAGGACATGGCGGCGCTCCTCAGCGAGCTCGCCCCGCACCTGCCCGCCGACCGGCTGGTCATCAGTGCGGCGGCCGGCGTCCCCACGTCCTTCTTCGAGGAGCGGCTGCCGGGCGGCAACCCCGTCGTGCGCGTCATGCCGAACACCCCCGTCCTGGTGGACGAGGGCATGTCGGTGATCTCCGCGGGCACCCACGCCACGGAGGACCACCTCCTCCGCACCGAGGCGATCTTCAAGCCCGTCGGTAAGACGCTCCGGGTGCCCGAGTCCCAGCAGGACGCGGCCACGGCGCTCTCCGGTTCGGGCCCGGCGTACTTCTACTTCCTCGTCGAGGCGATGACCGACGCCGGCATCCTCCTCGGCCTGCCGCGGGACAAGGCCCACGACCTCATCGTCCAGGCCGCCATCGGTGCCGCCGTCATGCTCCGCGACAGCGGCGAGCACCCGGTCAAGCTCCGCGAGGCGGTCACCTCGCCGGCCGGCACGACGATCAACGCCATCCGCGAGCTGGAGAAGCACGGAGTACGGCACGCGCTGATCGCCGCCCTGGAGGCCGCCCGCGACCGCAGCCGGGAGCTGGCCTCCGGCGAGGGGTGACGGGGCGGCCCCTGGGCCGGCCCCTGCGTCGCCGACAAGGGCCGGCGACCGGGTCGGCGACCGGCGACCCCTTTATGTGTGTTCAGTACGCGGGCAGCAAGCCGATCGCCCGATAGGCCGCGTCCACCGTCGGCCGGGCGATCCTCCGCGCCCGCTCGGCCCCGTCCCGGAGCACGCCATCCACATAAGCCGGGTCGGCGCACAGCTCGGCATGCCGCTCCCGCAGCGGGCGCAGGACTTCCAGCACCGCATCGGCGGTGTCCCGCTTCAGAGCGCCGTACGAGGAATAGCGGCCCGCGAGCTCCGAGGGATTTCCGCCGGTGCACGCGGCGAGGATCTCCAGCAGGTTCGCGATACCGGGCCGCGTCTCCCTGTCGTGGACGACCTCACTGCCGCTGTCGGTCACTGCGCGCATGATCTTCCGGCGCACTGCGTCCGGCTCGTCCAGCAGATAGACGATGCCCGCCGTCTCCGCGTGGGACTTCCCCATCTTCGCCGTGGGGTCCTGCAGATCCATGACCCGGGCGGCCACCGGCGGCACCACCGCCTTCGGCACGGTGAACGTCTGCCCGTACCGCTGGTTGAACCGCACCGCGAGATCCCGCGTCAGCTCGACGTGCTGCGCCTGGTCGTCCCCCACCGGGACCTCGTCCGCTCCGTACGCCAGGATGTCCGCCGCCATCAGTACCGGATACGTCAGCAGCGACAGCCTTACGCCGCCGCCCGTCGCCCGCTCCCGCGCCGACTTCTCCTTGTACTGGATCATCCGCCGCATCTCGCCGTCGGACGCCGTGCACTCCAGGACATAGGAGAGCCGGGTGTGCTCGTCGACGTGACTCTGTACGAACACCGTGCACTGCGCCGGATCCAGCCCGGCCGCCAGCAAAAGCGTGGCCGTCTGCCGGCTGAGGCGCCGTACCCGGGCCGGCTCGTGCTCCACGGTGAGAGCGTGCAGGTCCACGACGCAGAACAACGCGTCGGCCTTGTGCTGGTCGACCTCCACCCACTGGCGGACGGCGCCGAGGTAGTTGCCGAGCGTCAGGTGGCCGGTGGGCTTGATACCGCTGAAGATCCGGGTGGACATGGGGTGGTGCGCTCCCTGTCTGGATGGGGACACCGCCACGGACAGCAAAAACGGCCGCCGAGGCGGCGGCCGTTGGGTGCATGCGCGAGGCACGGAGTCGGGGCCGCCGTCAGGCGGCCCACCACTGCTGCGTACGCACATGCCGAGTCATGCCGCCGACCGTACGCCCCCGAAAAGTGCTTGCGCCACTGGTTTGATGCGCCCTACGGGGTCGTGTAGAGTTCTTCGAGTTGCCGCGGGGTCCGCAAGGACAGCGGGGCAGCCACTCGAGCCGCACCGGCGGCAATCACCACTGCACGGCCCCTGAACGGGATGGATTTCGGCGTGCCGAAATTCGGACTGTGAAGGCCTCGGACTCCGATTAGGAGTCACCGGGGAAATCCGCTAAAGTAGTGATCACGCCGGAAGGCGCGAAACAAACCCCGCTCCAACAGGGG
>NZ_JBHSKJ010000044.1:0-8510 GCF_042657885.1 Streptomyces aureoversilis | reverse complement strand
TCAGCGCCCACAAGTCATCGTCCACGATCCACGGCCTGATACCCACACCCTCACGCACGGCCGAATCGTCGTACCAGTCACGCCCGACCAGCAACACTCACCAAGATCCTGTCACGAGCTCTAAGGGGCGGCGCGGGCCCATTGCACAATCGCCGTGTACGCGCGCCAAGCCCGCGGGCAGCAGCACCGTAAACAGGTGATGCCTGCCATGACGATGGTGCGGGTACGGCAGCCTGATCAGCCCATCCACCAGCGGCAGCCTCGAACACCCGCTGAACAGGACGAACTTGACCAGACAGATGGTGGCAGACTGGCGGCGCGTAGAGGCTCCGGGTTCCGGAAGACGACTTGACAGGCCGTCCGTGCTCAACAGCCCTGATATTCTTTAACACCGCCCCCACCCAGGCTGTCACCACGACTATGGGACGACCCTGCCGGTGCCACTTCTTCCTCGTTTTTCAGTCCAGTCGATCCTATTGGACGCCTGTCCGGAAACTCTTCAAAGGCGGGTTACATACCATCTTATCCTCTTCGACTTTCTTACCTTCCTCGACTTTCAGCTTCCCCCCGTACTTCCAATTCTTAATACTTGACCCCTTCACTACATCCAGAATAACTGGATTGTAATCACTGTGGGATTGTTTTTCAACTTTTGTCCCCATGTCTGAAAGCCCGGCTTCGTCGAGCCAGAGTGAATATTTGTCTTTTACGACAGCCTTAAGCTCGCGCCACTCCAAACAGACGCCCCTCTTTTGATTGCGTTCCTTAGCCTTTCGCTTGAAGCACTGCGTAGCATTAATGTTGTATGTACTGCCGAGAGCCTTCCAAGCCACTCCATAAGGAGATAAGAGGTCTGAAAAACCCCAAACCGTGTAACTTTCGTCCTTCTTCTTCATGCCTGCCAAGCAGTGAGCGGGAATCTCAAGCATTCCATCCTCGAGCCCGTCAGCCAGGGCTTGGGCAGCATCAATCGCCTGCTCTGAGATACCTTTTGTGCCATCTGTAAATTTCGCAAGTTCCCACGCATCTGTCAGCGCGCCAGCGAAATCGTCAAGATTTTTAGCGCTCGCAAAATGCTTTAAGCTTTTTGCGATATTCTTTACTTGCTCAGCTTGCCCCCCCCCCAGGCTTGCAATAAATTCAACAGAACTCAGGGTTAACTTGGCTAATTTAACCTTCTTTGGAGTGTAAGCTAAAACATTTAGCGGTCGGCCTGTGTCATTCTTCAAAAAGCCCCCATATAGCGGACCGAGTCCAGGAAAGTTGTAATCATAGTTAGGGAGCACAACCTTCTTTTTACCTGTGGCGTCGCGATAGGTGTTGAGGTAACGGCCGTTCGGGTCTTCCTTGCCCTGGTCATTGACTTTCCTCAGACAGTCGACCGATGTGGACGCGACAGCCCTCTTCTGGCTAGCATGCGCAGGAACCGAAAGGGCGGAAACCGGAGCGAGCAGCGAGACAATAAATACCGCCGATAACGATCGATAAACATTCACGGGCAAACCTCCAGAAAACCACTCATCATGCATGCAATTTTAGCGGATCCGCCCCACAATCCGTAGCAGCGACGGCCGAGTCGCTCACTCGGCTCGATGCCCTTTCGATGCCTTTGCGGGCGATGCGGACGTCGATGTGCTTGCCCCACAGCCATTTCCGCAGGACAGGCTGGTCGCAGGCCTTGTCAGCGTGCAGCCGCCGAGGCTTGAAGTACCGGCCCCGATGAGGGGCATGTCTCGCTTGGAGACCGGTCACCCACGGCTTCAGGGCCCGGCAGCCGTGGGTGTTGGCAGCGGAGAGCCCGACGAGAAGGGGCAGCCCGTTCTGATCCGACAGGACGTGCATCGTGAAACCCGACTTGCCCCGGTCCACGGAGCTCAGACCTGCGAGTTCGGCCCCCCTTAGTCCTGACATGCGCGGAGTCCAGGACCCCGCGGGTTACGTCGACCAGGCCAGCATCGTCGAGACGGTGCAGGACTGCCTCGTGCAGCCGGCCCCAGACACCAGCCCGCGACCAGATCAGAAACCTGCAGTGTGCAGTCGACTTCGACACCCCGAAACAGGGAGACAGGCGACGCCAGTGTCTGAAAGATGACTCTCCAAGATTTTCGTAGCCGGTGATCGTGGTAGCTGGGCCTCGTGACGCAGAGCCGCTGCGGGTGCAGGCTGTTGCAGTGTGCGATCGATTTCACGACGCTGCTTCCGCAGCTGGCCACAGTGCAGGTCGAGGGAGTTGAGGCTGGTGAGGAGCTGGTGCGGATCACGGCGCGGACGCATGCCGGGGTCCCGGCCACCTGGGATGCAGACGGGCGTCCAGTGGGGAACACAGCCGGTATGTGCGGCATGTCGCAGACGAGGCCGTCGGCGTCCGTCCGGTCGTGATCGTCCTGTCGGTGCGGCGGCTGTACTGCGAGAACCCGGCCTGCGTGAGGCAGACATTCGACGGGCAGGTCGAGGGCCTGACGGTGCGCTATCAACGCCGGACACCTGCTCTGCAGGCTGTTGTTGATGCGGTGACTCTCGCTCTGGCGGGCAAGGCCGGGGTCCGCTTGCTGCTGCACCTGCATCAGGTGCTCAGCTGGGCCACCATGCTGGCGTGTCTCATGCGCGTTCAGCTGCCAGAGCGGCCTGTGCCCCGGGTACTGGGGATCGACAAGTTTGCCTTGCTCAGAGGCCCCGTTACGCGACCCTCCTGATTGATGCGGAGAGCGGGATGTGCGTGGAGGTCTTGCCTGACCGGAGGATGGAGACGTTCACGGCCTGGCTGAGGGAGCATCGCGGAGTCGAGTTCGTCTGCCGGGACGGGGCCGCGGACTTCGCCCAGGCCGTGACTGACGCCGACCCGGCCATTGTGCAGGTCATGGACCGCTGGCATTTATGGCACGGCCTCGGTGAGGCGGCCTTGAAGGAGGTCGCCGCGCGCAGCACCTGCTGGGCGAAGGCCGGCCCACCGGTGCTCGATGGCCGCCGGGCGTCAAACACCCGCGAACGATGGCACCAGGTGCACCAGCTCCTGGATACGGGTGTCGGCCTGCTTGACTGCGCGCCTCGGCTGAACCTGGCCTTGAACACCGTCAAACGCTATGCCCGCCACCCCGAGCCCGGGCAGCTGATCCGGGCCCCGGCCTACCGGCCCAGCCTGGTGGACCCCTACCGTGACCACCTGCGACAGCACCGAGCTGAGGATCCGGCCGTCCCTGTCACCCGTCTCCTGCACGAGATCAGGGAACTGGGCTACACCGGCAGCGCGAACCTCCTGGTCCGCTACATCAACCAGGGCCGTGTCGACGCCGACCGCGCCATCCTCTCCCCACGCCGGGTCACCGGTCTCCTCCTCGCCGATCCCGACCGTCAACGCGATGAACAGCGCATCCTGCGCGATCAGCTGGCCGCTGCCTGCACCGAGATGACTGTCCTGGCCACGCTGGTAAGCCAGTTCGCCCGGATGCTGTCCCCTTCACAAGACAACGCGCAAGCACTGACCGACTGGATCACCCGCGCACGAGACGCCGACCTGCCCTCCCTGCAGTCCTTCGCCACCGGCCTCGAACGCGACCGCGCGGCCGTCGACGCGGCACTGACTCTGCCCCACCACAACGGGCGGACCGAAGGAATCAACAACAAGATCAAGCTGATCAAACGGCAGACCTACCGCGCCGGCTACCCCCTCCTCCGCCACCGCATCCTGCTCAGTTGAAGCGATCACCGGCTACGAAAATCTTGGAAGAGCCTCAAAGATCGCGTAAGTCCGTGATGTGGCAGGCTGGCCGGGGCCTTGACCTGGGCATTTGCCAGCCGGGACGGACAGACATGAACGGCAAAGAGGTCCCGGCCGTCGAGCCGGCCGGGGGCAAGCTGGTGGATGAGGCCGTCGAGCGGCTGTTGGACCGCGCGGACGCTTCGGGTGCGGCTCCGCTGGGTGAGGGTGGTCTGTTGACGGAGGTCACCCGGGCCGTGCTGGAGCAGGCCCTGGACGCGGAGATGACCGAACACCTCGGCTACGAGAAGCACAATCCGGCAGGCTGTGGCTCGGGCAACAGCCGCAACGGCACCTCGCCGAAGACCGTCCTGACCGATGCCGGGGCCGTCACGCTGGCCGTGCCCCCGGGGCCGCGAGGGCTTGTTCGAGCCGCAGCTGGTGCCCAAACACGCCAGGCACCTGGCCGGGTTCAACGAGCAGGTCCTGCCGCTGTACGCCCGCGGGGTGAGCGTGCGCGACATGTACGGCATCGAGGTCTCGCCCGACCTGGTCAGCAAGGTCACCGACGCCGTCACCGACGAGCCCGACGCCTGGCAGAACCGGCCGCTGGACGCCCTCTGGCCGATCATCTACAACGACGCGTTGTGGGTGAAGCCCCGCTCCGGCACGGTGGCCTCCCGGCCCGTCCACCTCGCTGTCGGAGTGGACGTGGACGGTTGCAAGGACGTCCTCGGCCTGTGGGCCGGCGACGAGGACGAAGGCGCCACCACCTGGACCATACTCTCCGAGCTCCGCAACCGCGGGGCCGAGGACATGTGCATCGTCGCCGACGACATCCTGAAAGGCCTGCCCGAAGCGGTCACCGCGACCTGGCCTGCCCAAGGCCACCGTCCAGACTTACGTGATCCACTTGATCCGCGCGTCGCTGCGATACGCCTCCAAACAGCATCACGCACGGTTGGTCACAGAGCTCAAAGCGATCTACACGGCGTCGGCCGAACAGGCCCTGGCCGACTTCGCCGCAGGGGAGCTGGGCCAGAAGTATCCCGCGATCGTGCGAACCTGGCAAGCCACCTGGAGCGAATTCACCCCGTGCCTGGACTTCCCTCCGGAGATAAGGAAGATCGTCTACTCGACGAACCTGATCGAGTCGATCAACGCACAACTGCGGAAAGCCACCCGCAACCGCGGCCACTCCCCCTCCGAATAAGCCGCACTTGAGGGCGCTCTACCCCGCTGCCCGCGAGCTGATCACCCCCAAAGCACGCAACATCAACCACGTCGCGCCACACTGGAAGAAGGCACTGAACCAGTTCTCACTCTTCTTCGAGGACCGGCTCAACACCACATGAAATCCACGGACTTACGCGAAGTCCCAGACACGTACCGACCTTCAAGGATCAGAATGAAAGGTTCGGTCAATCCTGATTAAGGAGAGTGACGGAAGGGTAGCCGAATGTCAACATGGCCCACTTGTTCGAGTGGCGCCCTTTGTTTTCGAAGTCTAGTAACACCATGTCCTACATGTTCAGCTTGTTCGGGAAGTTCCTGTGGGAACGGACGGTCTTGCAGGTTGGTGTGTTCATCGACTCGATGGCGTTTGTGATGCAGACGATGCGTGGTGTCTCCGTGTCGAAGCGGAGGAAGGGTGTGGGCTCGACCCACGTGTTCTCCCACAGCTGTACGATTGCGGGATAATTCCTGAAGCGTGTTCCGCAACCCGGCAGGCCGGCGCCGGTTGTCGGCGGTGGGTGGTCATGCGACGAGGGCGAGGTTGTGCATGTGGGTCACGGCCTGGACCGCGTGATGGGGGCCGCCGCCACGTTGCCGGCAGTAACGGAGGATCTTGTAGTTCTTCATCCGGCCGATGACGTGTTCCACGCGAGCACGGACCTTGCGGTGGCGTTGTCCTCCTCCTCGCCCTTCAACAGCGGCCGACGGGGGCGTTTGCGGTGCGGCACGATCAGACCCGTGCCGATGTAGGCACCGTCGCCGAGCACCATCACACCGTCGCACACTGCGGCCAGGCCGGAAGCCCGCCACGCGCAGGCATCCGCCGTAGTGCCGGGCACCGGCTCAGCGGCGGCCACCACCAGGCGCGCGTCCGCGTCCACGATGACCTGTACGTTCGCGGAAAACCGGTAGTTACGGCTGGAAGCGGCCACGCTACGGTCCCGCACCGGGATCAGCGTCCCGTCCACGATCCATAACCGCTCACCGGCACCCTCCGGGCGCCGGACGGGCTCCAGCGCGAGCAGCGGAGACAGCCGATGGATGACCCGGCACACCCCGGCGGTCGAGACGCCGAACAACAGCACAGCGACCTGACGCATCGTAAGGTTGGTGCGGTTAGTACACCGCCACCAGCAGCACCCGCTCAGCCAGCGGCAAGGCCCACGGCCGACCGACCCGCGGCCCGTCACCACCCCGCTCCCGCACCACCCGCAACAGCCACCCGAACGGCACCGACCGCGGCCCAGTCAACGTCTCCACCCACACCCGCTCGGCCCGCAACACCCCAGCCATACAGCCAGCCTGCCCGCTCACCGCATTGCGGAACACGCTTTGCCCCATGTCTCGTAGAGTTCGTGGAACTTCTCCTCTGCGATCCCTGGGTCGGTGTGGTGTAGACGGGTTTGAGCGCGTGGGAGGCCTTGTCCCAGTCCTGCCGGGCCACGTAACGGAACGAGGCCAGCATCAGGTGAACCACACATGTCTGCGTGATCGCGTGTGGCCAGACCGTTCCTCTCGCGTCTGGCAGGCCCTTCAAACCGTCGCAGACGACCATGCAAACGTCGTCGGTGCCTCTGTTCTTGATTTCGGTGAAGACCTGGAGCCAGTACTTCGCGCCCTCGCCGCCGTCACCGGCCCACCGGCCCAGGATCTCCCGGGTGCCCTCGACAGTGACCGCCAGCACAACGTAGATCGGCCGGTTGGCGACCTAGCCATCCCCCAGCTTCACGTGCACACAGCCGATGAACACAACGGGGTAAACCGAGTCGAGCGGTCGGCTCCGCCATTCGTGTATGCCCTCGATCACCTTGTCCGTGACCGCGGAGACCGTGGTCTTCGAAACCCCGGCGCCGCATACCTCGGCGAGGTGGGCGCAGATCTCACCGTGCGTGAGCCCCCCGGGCGGACAGCGAGAGGACTATTTCGTCGACACCGGTCAGACGGCGCTGGCGCTTCTTGACAACCGGCGGCTCGAACGAGCCTGCCCAGTCCCGCGGGACATCGATTTCAACCGGCCCCACGTCGGTGAGCACCGTCTTCGGCCGGGTGCCGTTTCGGGGGCTGCCGCCGGCGGCCTTCTCATACTCCTCATCCCCGAGACAGCTGATGGTCTCACCCTCCAGAACGAACTCCACGATTCGCTTCACCAACTGCAACAGCCCGCCCTCACCGGTCAGCCGGACCCCGCCAGCCTTCGCCCGGTCCACCAACTGCCCGATCAACGGGTCACCCAGAGCACCCGCACCCTCCACGAGCGGCACTCCCTACACAGCCTCGCCCAGGAAATTCACACCTGCCATCAGATGTCACTTCCTGCCCAAAGAACCACCATTGACCATACAGACCCTAATGAGGACCCAGCTCGTGCAGTAGGTTTGTTCGAAGCAACTCCGGCCGCATGGTGATCAATCAGCGGGTGTCAGCCAGGCCGTAGGCACCCGCTGTCCGTACGGCGGGTTGACCACTTGCCAGGCTTCGAAAGTAGAGACCTTACTCGAACAAGTGGACCGTATTGACATTCAGCCATCCTTCCGTCACTCTTCTTACCCAGGATTGATGGAAGTTTTGACCTACCCTGGGCCGCATATAAGAACACAGTGGGGCGGCAGGCGAAACGCCAGCAAACGTTTGTTTTAAATTCTGACATATTGCACCGAAACCCCTCGGGTTCCTTCGCCACAAGCCTGTGACCTGTGGCGATGTCGTAACAGTCCTGACAGGTCAAGAATTTCGGATCAACGGCACTGGCGCATCAATATAATTCCACGTCGCAGACGTGCCCCGTTCATAGGATTCTCATCTTGGTGGCCGACCTTGGGCGTGTGAGCTTAAGCTGAGCGTCTTTAATCTGCTGCTGCTAAGCTGGTGTTAAGCCTGACCGGCACAGGAATAGACGAAGGCTCGGTAAGTGGCTTTCTCCTCAATCGCTGTCTGCCGCCCGGGACTTCACATATTTGTTCTTCAACCGGGAGCTGATCTATTCAGTTCGAATCTGCGGTTTTGTTTGACCTCCGGGCACCCCGGTATGACGAACGGGTTGCACGCTGCTGTCGGCTGCCGCGATAGGCCCTACTCATTGGCCATTTAGACCGTGTCCTATGTGGTGAGGTGGACGTTGACGGGGCATGGGGCGGGGAACGTGGGATTGGATCGTGCGGACGGGCTGTGGGAGATCGCGGCTCCGCTGATCCCACCGTCGAAGGTCCGGCCACAAGGCGGTGGGACTCAGGACGCGCCTGACGAGACGGTGTTTGCCGCGATCATTTACGTGCTGGTCAGCGGCTGTGCCTGGCGGACCCTGCCGTCGTGTTTCGGTATATCGAAGTCGACCGCTCACTGCCGGTTCCTGATCTGGTCCCGTGCCGGCGTGTGGGGTCGGCTGCATGAGGCGGTCCTGACCGGCTCGACGACGCGGGCCTGATCGACATGACCCGCGTCGTCCTGGACTCCGCCCACGTCAGGGCCGAAAAAAGGGGGGCGAACGCACAGGCCCGTCGCCCGTGGACCGGGGCAAGTCGGGTTCCACGATGCACGTCCTGTCGGACCAGAACGGGCTGCCCCTCGTCGTCGGCGTCTCCGC
>NZ_JBHSKJ010000043.1:0-8745 GCF_042657885.1 Streptomyces aureoversilis | reverse complement strand
TCTCGTCCGCCGCCGCTGGCAGCGCCGCCTCCACGGCCACGGTCCCGGACTCTGCCTCGACTGTGTTCTCGCTGGTCACAGGTGCAATCCTCCATGATCGGAGTTACACCGTTCCTTTTACAGCCCCTATCGCGGGTGGTTGGGGTTAATGGACGTCTTTCATCCTGAATGCTCGTAGGTCGTGAGGGTGTGGATGGCTTGGACGATGGTTCCGATGCGGTTGGTTGAGCATGGGGCTTTGCGGAGGGTGCGCCGTGTTTTGAGCCGGGTGAAGGCGTGTTCGCCGGGTGCCCGGAGGCGGGAATGGATGCGGTTGTACCGCTGGTAGGGGTCGGGGAGTTCGCGGTGTCCGTCGTAGAGGGTGCGGACGGTGGCGCCGACGCCTTGGTAGGTGCGGTCGGCCAGGACGAGGATCTCCCTGGTCAGGCAGGCCTGGACGCCCCCGTAAGCCCGGGCTGCGGTCAGGTCGTGGGTGCGTCCCGGCAGCGCGCGGGAGAACCACAGCGCGGTCCCGTCCAGACGGGCGACGACCTGAACGTTCATCCCGTGCCGCTTGTGCTCCTGGCTGTCGTACGCCTCATCCGCGGCGATCCGGCCGGTCGGGATCAGCGTCCCGTCAACGACGACAAAGCCGCCCTCACCCAGGCCCACCAGAGCCTCCCACAGGCTCGGGGCCCGAGCTGCGAGGACATCGAGGGTCTCGCCAACGTACCGCCAAAACCGTCGCCTCCGAAACACCAAAACCCGCCCGCGACCTGCACGAACGTCTCATTCTTCCGCACGTGTGCCAGCCACCAGCAGGGCCTGTTGGAAACAGCCGAACCTTCGCCAGCGCGAGTTGAGTTCACCTCGGCGGGCATGGACCAACCACAAGCCGACTCGACGAGCTCATACAGGACATCAAGCATGAAAAGATACAGAACCAAGCGAGACTCCCCGAACGAAGCACAATGTATAGAAAACACCAGCGCAACAACCAGGAACCTCGCATCGCCACATCATCCCCTTACTGACCAGCCCTTTCACCCTCCTGAAACAAGATGAAAAAAATTCACTGAACCTCTTCAATTCGGCCACTGATCGGGTGACAGTCGAGCGCGTTCAGACGGGCCCCAACCCCTGCTGAGTGAGGTCAGAGGGGTGTCAACATCGCCTCGCGATCACCCCGCTGAGTTGTCCATCGGCGAACATCCTGGCCGCCTCCAGCCCCGCTCGCGGAACTCCCGCCGTTCGTCGGTCAGCCCACCACCTTGCCGATACCTCATGCTCTCGGCATACCGCGGGGATCACCGCCCGTCAGCCCCTACGACATCACGACCGCAAGGTCAGTAGTGGGCCGGGCGGCCGCTCGGCTGTCCCACGCTCTGGCCACCGCGGTGTCGCGCTCGACCGCCCTGCGGATGCTCGTGCGGCTTGCCGCTGCCCCCTTCCGCATGCCGCGGGTTCTGCATGGACGACTTCGCCCTCAAGCGCCGCCACCGGTACGCCACCATCCTGACGGACGCCGAGACGAGCGAGCGGATCGACGTACTCCCCGGCCGCAGCGCGGACGCTCTCGAGACGTGGCTGCGCGAGCACCCCGGCGTGGAGATCGTCTGCCGTGACGGCTCGAACGCCTAAAGTGAGGCTATCCGCCAAGTCCTGCCCGACGCGGTACAGGTCAGCGACCGGTGGGATCTGTGGCACAACCTATGCGACCAGGTCTGGCCGAGGGCCGCTCCCATAGTTCCTGCTGGGCCACTGTCAACCCGCCCCGCCCCGGAGGAGTACGCGAGCAGACCACCCGCGAACGCTGGCGTCAGGTCCACGAAGGGCGTCGGCCTGCTCGAATGCGCCCGCCGCCTCAACCTGGCACTCAACACGGTCAAACGCTACGCGCGGACGCGAGAGCCGGATACCTTGCGCCGAGCCCCATGCTACCGGCCCACCCTCGTCGATCCCTATCGCCACAACCTCCGCACCCGCCGGGACGCCGCCCCCGTTGTCCCCGTCAAGCAACTGATTCGCGAGATCCAGGAGCTGGACTACACCGGCAGCCTCAACCTTCTCTACCGCTACATCACGCAGGGCCGTGCCGAGGGCGACCGGCTCGTCATCACCCCACGCCAACTCGCCCGCCACATCCTCACCCCGACAACCTTTGAGGCAAGGACAGCGGGCTTCTGCGGGAACTCGCCGCGGCCTGCCCCGAGATGGCCGCACTCACCTGTCTTATCCGGGAGTTCGCTGAACTCCTTGCTCCTGCCGTCGACAACGACACCAGGCTCACCGAGTGGATCGCAGCTGTCCATGCCTCCGGCCTTCCTATCTGCACGCCTTCGTGAACGGCCTGGAGCTCGACCGCACCGCCATCGACGCCGGCCTCACCCTGCCCCACCACGATGGAGCGCACCGAAGACGTCAACACCCGCACCAAGAGGATCATGCAGTAACTACACAGCACCACCATAGATTATGGGAAAGAGTCGAAACTTTACAGACCCAATGAGCCTCTTTCATCCTGTCTCGGAGGGGCGAAAGGGGCTGGTTAGAGGGGTAACGAGGTGAGGCTCCTGATCGTTGCACTGGTGTTCTCTACGCACCGTGCTTCGTTCGGGGAGCCTCGCTTGGTTCCGCATCCTTTCACGCTCGACGTCCCCTATGAGCCCGTCGAGCACGTCTCGTGGCTGATCTACACCCGCCGACGGAAGCTGAAGTCACCCTGGCGGAGGCGGGGCTGCTTCAAACAGGCCCTGCTGGTGCTGGCCCACCTGCGAAAGAACGAGACGCTCGCGCAAGTGGGTGCCGGTTTCGGGGTGTCGGAGTCCACTGCCTGGAGGTATGTCGACGAGACGCTCGAGCTCCTCGCAGCTCGGGCCCCGAGCCTGCGGGAGGCTCTGGTGGGCTGGGTGAGAGCGACATAGTCATCGTTGACGGGACGCTGATCCCGACCGACCGGATCACTGCGGACGAGCCGTACTACTCGCAGAAGTACAAGCGGCACGTGATGAACGTGCAGGTCATCGGACAGGACCCCGCTGTGGTTCTCCCGCGCACTGCCCGGGCGGACCCACGACCTGACCGCGGCCCGCGTGCGCGGCATCGTCCAAGCCTGCCTCACCCAGCAGTTCCTCGTCCTCGCCGACCGGGCCCGCCAAAGCGCCGGCGCCACCGTCCGCACCCCCTACGACGGACACTCCCGGACCAACACCATCGCTACAACCGCGTCCACGCCAGACCGGAAGCCTCCGGCGAACGCCCCTTCGCCCGGCTGAAGTCCTGGCGCATCCTCCTCAAAGCCCGATGCTCAACCAACCGCATCAGCCACAACGTCACCGCCGTCCACTCGCTCCTGACCTGCGAGCATTCAGGATGAAGGAGGCTCAATGACGGCACCCCTTGTACCCTTGCCGATACCGACACAACGTCCCAGGGCAGCGAGCCAGCGAACTGTCAGCATGACAGCCCACTGACCTGCGACGACACTGTCCTTCATCACCCCTGGGACCCCAGGATGAAAGAGGTTCAGTAGGCGCTCGCTCCCTCGACGCGAGGATCGACTTTCAAGATTTAGAGTGACATTTACCGGTCGAACCGTCAAGCTGCAAAGCACATATCCGTATTGCGAGGTGAACCCGTGGCTTCGTGTGCACCATGGAGTTCCCAGTCAACGATGTTTCTGGCGTTATCTGGGATTCAGAGGTTGGGAAGAACTGTCCATCGAAGCAATTTCGCTAACTGAGCGTTTCGTCCTGTCTGGCGGCGCTTGATGCCGGTTCTCTGGCGTCCATGTACTGGGGCGGAAGTGGCTGGCGGGCTGATTGCTATGCAGAGTGACAGCAGGGAGTCGTGCCGCCCTGAAATCTCCTATCTGATCCCAAGGCATGCGTCGTCGACACCTTCTGCATGGGTGGACCGGTCAACATCACTGCGGTACTTGGGAGACATCACCGCACACAGCGGACACCCAAGTGACCTCTCCGACGAACGCTGGGAGCTGATCGCATCGGTCCTGGCCGCCTGGCGGGACGCACACCTTGGCGGGCCCGACATCGGCCGGCCGCCCGAGCACGACCTGCGCTCGCTGATGAACGCCGTCCTCTACGTCGACCGTACCAGCCTCCCCTGGCGCTACCTCCCGCACGACTTCCCGCCCTGGCCCACGGCCTACCACTACTTCGCCTGCTGGCAGAAGGCAGGGTGTTCGAGCAGCTCAACGGACTCCTGCAGCGCCTAGTCCGCGAGGGCTGCGACGCGGAGCCGTCCGGGTGCGTGCTGGACGCCCAGACCATCAAGACCTCCGCCAACGTGCCCTTGCCAGGGCAGGGCACGGACGCAGGCAAGCGCATCATCGGCCGCAAGCGTCACCTGGGCACGGACGCCCTCGACCTCCTGCTGACCGTCATGGTCACCACTGCGAGCATCTCCGACACCGCCGCCGGTGTCCGACCGCTCTCCCGCATCGCCGCCGCCCACCCGCGCGTCCGCAAGGCGTGGGTTGACGCCAGCTACCGCACCACCACCATCAACCACGGCGCCCACCTCAGCATCGACGTCCAGCCCGTCCAGCGCCCCCAGGCACCCCAGGATTCAAAGTCATCCCAAGAAGGTGGACGATCGAGCGTACCTTCGGCTGGTTCATGCACCACCGCCGCCTCGCCCGCGACTACAAAACCCACCCCTACCGCTCCGAAGCCATGATCCACCCCGCCATGATCGACCTCATGACCCGCCGCCATACCAATGAAACCACCCCGAACTGGCGAGACACCTGAACCTCGAACCAAACACGACTCCCAGGACGAAACGCCCAGTTAGCCTAACGATCTCGTGCACGGTTGGCCGTGGCGCGTCGGCTTCTTGATCGTTGTGTTCAGCGTGGTGGGGATCAGGGCGGCGATCGTTCGGAATCAGCGGATCACGGGGTTGTCGCCGACGGGGGTGGCTGAACTCGTCGCCGAGCTAGAGGCAGTTCCGGTGTCCGGGACGCAGGTCGTTGCCGGACCGGGACGTGCTCTGCGGGATCCTGTACGTGCTGCACACCGGCATCCAGCAGGAGTACCTACCGGGGGAGCTTGGCTTCGGCTCGGGCATGACGTGCTGGCTCCGGCTGCGGGACTGGAACGAGGCCAGTGTCTGGCAGCGGGAAGTCCTGCTCGCTGAGCTCAACGCTGCAGCACGGCTGGACTGGTCGCGTTGTGTGGTCGACTCGTCGCCGGTCGACCGGGGCAGGGTCGGCTCGAAGCACCATCTCATCACCGACGGTCATGGCACCCCGCTCGCCGTCCTGCTGACCAGCGGCAACCGCAACGACGTCACCCAGCTACTTCCGCTACTGGATGCGATTCCGCCGGTCCGTGGACACATCGGCCGTCCCCGCCGTAAGCCCGGCTCACTCTTCGCTGACCGCGGCTACGACCACGACATCTACCGCGACCAGGTCCGCATGCACGGCATCGTGCCGGCCATCGCCCGCCACGGCACCCTGCACGGGACCGGCCTGGGCACGTACCGGTGGATGATCGAGCGCACGTTTGCCCGGCTGCACGGCTTCCCGCGCCTGCGGATCCACTGAGAACGACGGGCCGACATCCACGGAGCATTCCGCAAACTTGCCTGCTAGCTCATCACTCATCGACAACTGAAGCCATTATGTTAGCCGCTGCAAGCCGCCCAGCCGTGAACGATCGGGGTCAGCTTGCGCAGTGCGGCCCCGGCGTTGGCCCCTCTCAGGGCCTTCACCTCAGTCCGCAGTCGCGCCCGGAACCTCGCGCAGCCATCCTTGCTCGGTCGGGTGATCAGTTTCCTGTTCAGTCGGCGGATGGTGAATCCAAGGAAGTCGAATCCTCTGTCGAGGTGCACGACCTTGGTCTTCTCCTCGTTGAGGCGCAGACCTCTCGGTTCCAGCCACTTCTCCAGACGGTCTCTGACCTGGTGCACCTGTTCTTCGCTGTGACAGAGCACGATGAAGTGAGTCGGCGGCGGGAATCCCACCCGCCGCTCGCAGAACCGTACGGGAGTCTCTCGGCTCACACGGCTCCCATTGTCCAGCTATCAGGCTTGAGGCCGAACCACCAGTGGGCGAACAGGTTCAGGGAACGGCGGGCCGCGCCTGCCAGCAGTTCTCCCGATCTCTTCTCCCGGCAGCGTAGTCGTTTGTACTTCTGGCAATGACGCGTGCTTGCACGAGCGCCGCCGGTCTGTGTCCTTGCAGTAGATGATTCGTATCTTGTCCGGATGTAACTCCACACCGACCTGCGCGACAGCGTCCCGCACTCGGCCGACCTGGTCTGCGGCCCCCTCGATCTTGGTGAAGTGTTCGTCCAAAACCGAGAGGGCCACGTTGGCTAGCAGTGGCGAAAGAATCCTGCCCTGTGGGCCAGTGCCGCATAGATAAGCAGTTCGGTGCACTCCTGCCATATGCACACAGCGACACGCACGAGTTAGCTGTTGAGCGTCAACTAGAATAGTTCCGAATTCTGAAATTTCCAGCTATTCCGGCAAGACTCCCAATTTTTCAGGGATCGCGACGCCAGCAATACCATAACATGGACCCTTCACCTCCCAAGCGCCTCGGATTTCATATTCCGACCCTAGCCACGTCACACCGGGACCTACACATTTTTCATACTCATTTTCCCCAACATGCACCTTAATACGAACTTGCGCACTATTGGGGCAGTATTTGTAGTAGGCGTCAGTGGCCGTCTCGTAGAAGCCGCAGCGCTCAGGCTCTCCCCCCTCGGCCATGGCAGGGATAGCTAAAGCGACAGGGAGCCCAAACGCAAGAACAACTCCAGCGGCAAGCGATAAGCGATTTGCAATCATAACGCCAAACTCCCTTTCAGATTAATGTGACCACAACAACAAGATCGCCGAGCTAACCTTACAGGAATATTGAGTTCACAAGGAAAGCGTCCGCGCGTCGAGGGAAAGTACTAATACGGCATTCTTCAACGATACGCCAGCATTCGGGTACTTGACCTAGGAGACCGTACGACAGAACATCACCTGCTAAATTTGAGGGTCGGCGAGTGCCACTTCCAACAGGATCGCCCGGATCGTGGGGTCTCCCGCCGAGTGGTGTAGCGGCGATTACGGCGAATCTGCGGGTTACGTGCACAATCGGTCTGACTGGCACGCTGAGGGCCTGACTATCGCCAGGTGACAGGGCTTGGTCCTGCAGCCATCGCGGAGCTCGTGGATCTGAGCTTGGAGAGAGCCGCCTCGAGGCCGGCAGCGTCGTACGGTGGACGGCATTGCCTGATAAGACATCAGTTCTGCCCAACGGCAGGTGCCCCGAGTCCAGCCCACGACCAGCAGATTTCGCCGCGAGCTCCGCTACAGCACTCGGCGGGACACCATCCGGACTCTTGAGAAGCTCTTCTTCTTCCTCAGTCGATAGGAAGACAAGCCCCACCGTTGCAGGTTAGGAGCACTTCTCACGCTTCGTAGCCACGGACTTGGTAGTGGTCCAGCCCGGTCTCGTTCTTCGCGGTCTGGAAACATTCCTCCACGGACCAGCGGGAGCCGGCCACGCGGATCAACTCCTCAAGGGCGGTGCCTCGGGAGCGAAACAGATGTAGTAAGCGATCTCCGATGGCTTCGACCTGCTCCGGCGAGCCAGCAGCCAGTGATCCCAGCCGGAACGGCGGAGGGGCCGGATAGGCTCGACCGCCCAATCATAGATGCGTAGACCTCGGACGCCGTTCCCGCAGCTCAGCGGCTCCCAGGCATCCTCCGGCAACCGGGCGATGACGTGATGGGCCCGCTCCTCGAGTAGACCCATCGAAACGACCGACTGCGACTTGGTCACTGCCAAGACATGAGGTATGTCCCGCGATTCGACCCACAGGCGGAACCGCCCGTCACCTCCGTATACCGCGTCGGCACTCACCCAGCCGAACGGAATCCCCGCCGCCAGAGCACGTTCGACCATGCGGAGCGCGAGGGCAGGCTTTGTGGCGAACTCAACATCGTCCGGAATGCCGGGCCGCACGACACCGCTCACGATCGGAGGTCCATCCTCTCGGGGAGATACAAATCCCGGTCCACTAGGGCTCGTCCATGCTGTGAGGTGTAAGCGAGGAACACTCCGATCTGAGAATTGTCAATCCGCCCGGCCGCGCCCGAGTACTGGCGTGCCACACCGGCCGACTTGTGGCCCTCCTTCAGGAAGCCCGTCTCGTCCACGACCAGAACACCGCCGTCCGCATCCTCCAGCTCGTCTACTACGAGGCCGCGTACGTCATCCCGGAGACCGTCGACGTCCCAGGAGTAGGAGTTCAGCAGACGCTGCATCCCCTGCGGGCCGGCGTCACCCACCACCTCAGCCAACGTCCAGCCATTCTTCTGCTCAACCTAGCTGAGTAATCCCCGTAGGTAGAGCGCATACGACGCCGAGGCTCAACACGACCGAACCGCCCAGCGAACCGTCCTATGAACTTCTCGAACAACCCTGACCAACCGTCAGCTACCCCCACCCTCACGCCACCGACAATGAGGCACCTGGACCGTAGTCACGAAGTATTAGTGTCGTGATAACAGCTCGTCAAGTATACAATCCGACAGTATTCAGGAAGCTCAAAACATGTTATTGTTCGCTGATTTCTATGACCACTACCTATAGCGCCATCCTGAGAGGATGTTCTTGCCGCTTACCTGCTGTTTTGTGCGGTTTGCCTGCCGCCCGGGATAGCCTGATAAATTCTGTATGCGCCGAATATGCCAAGGAAGCGCTCGCCATCGGCCTCGCGTGTCGTCCTG
>NZ_JBHSKJ010000042.1:0-9583 GCF_042657885.1 Streptomyces aureoversilis | reverse complement strand
GAGAGCATGATCCGCCTCGCCGCCATCGCCAACCTGGCCAAGCGAGCAACCGGAGAATCCACCTCTACCTGGCGAGACGCATAAAACGCAATCACTCATGAACTACGCGAACCAGACGTCCTCTAAGAGATTGCAGACCCATCGAACAATCTTTCAACAGCGAGAAAGGCCGCATGACCTCACGTTTCCGCACAGAGTGCAACAGATATTTCATACAGTGGTTCGCTGTTTATGGTGCTCTAAGCGGACCTCACATGGAGGACGACTAAGGTTTTTTCGGGGATCGTCGCGTTGGACTCTCCCACCGTGAATAACTCTGCCGCCTTCATACACACGCCATACCGCAACGATCGCCTCACGTCAGCTCACATGAAAACACACAGATAAAGCCAGTAGTCGATATACAGGATTCCAGAAATGTCACTAGCCAGCCTTCCTTCAATGCCAACCAGTCGAGGCAAGCAAGGAGGGATTGAACAGCTCGACATTGACACCTGGCTAGTTATCTGCCACTATCCCTACTTGGGATTACCTCTCACCGTTAACCCTCCCACGAAAGGGGAGTAAGAATATACCGTATCTAACCAGCCCACAAACCAACATAAGTGGCAACAGTGCAGCTCGGGCGCAAACTTCCCACCCAAAGGAATATAGTGGAAAACTGTCGCAGCTTTTTCAAGAGCGCATTTGTGACAACGATTACATCCGTGGTCGCACTAATGGGAACATCTTCATTTACGCTGAGCGGGGAGTCCATGAACTTACTGCTAAGTATTTCTCGCCAGAATTTAAATTCTCAATTTTCTCTCACTTCGGCATTTCTGGAATGCGAGCCGTCGGGTGACAATCGCCCTCGAGCCCAATCTGCTTGCATTAAACAGGGAAACACTCAAGAGCAAATCGGAAAGCATACGTAGAGAAGCGTACGCGCAAAGCTTCATAGGACAGCAACATCGAAATACATATAGGCGCCTGGGAATGAATCCGAGCGTCCCGTGTCAGGGGCACGGCAATCAATGTGGACCTAATTCCTTCTGAACGATCTTCGTGAGGCCCAGGTACCCCACGGGGCTGTTCGAGTACTGAGGATCGTGATGCTTTCATGGAGCTGGAATTGTGAAGCCTATCCGGTTAGACCGCACGGACAGTCCTCGTGCCCGAGAGGGGGGGCTGCGTGGGCGCCGGACGGACGCCCGTGCCTAACCTGGTCCGTAAAGCCTGAGGAAGATTGGCAGCGTCCAGCGTCTTCGCTGCTCGCGCTGGAGCCCCTCCGGCGCGAGCGGGGTACCGGCGAGCCGTTGTGGATCGTAGACGGGACGCTGATCCCGGTATGGGACCGTAGTGTGGCCACCTCCAGCCGGAACTACCGGTTCTCCGCGAACGTGCAGGTCATCGTGGACGCGGACACGCGCCTGGTGGTGGCCACCGCTCAGCCGGTGCCCGGCACTACCGCTGATGCCCGCGCGTGGCGGGCCTCCGGCCTGGCCGCAGTGTGCGGGGGCGTGATGGTGCTCGGCGACGGTGCCTACATCGGCACTGGTCTGATCGTGCCGCACCGCAAACGCCCTCGCCGACCGCTGTTGAAGGGCGAGGAGGAGGACAACGCCGAGCACCGTCGGGTCCGTGCTCGCGTGGAACACGTGATCGGCCGGATGAAGAACTACAAGATCCTCGCGACTGCCGACAACGCGACGACGGCCTCCATCACGCGGTCCAGGCCGTGGCCCACATGCACAACTTCGCCCTCGCCGCATGACCACCCACCGCTGGCCGTGACGTCTTTCACTGGCCCCGGCATGCCACCGAACTCGTCGGCATGATCAACGCCCGAACCCCGCCCACGACATGGGCACGGTGAATGCCTCTCAACAGCCAGCCACAGTCCCTGGGCGGTGGCGAGCGCGAAGTCCATCTCGACACAAGGGTTGCCGTCCACAAGGAGCTCGAACTCCTCGCAGACCAGTGCCTGACGCGCCCAGGGCTCGCCGTGGAGAAACCGTGTGGCCAGAAGGGGGACGTCCCCGTCGTTCACCACGAGTTCCAGACTGCCGGATGCAGGTCGTAGAACCATCGAGGCTCTGGTGCCGCAGGTCTCCAGCGGTCAGATGTCAGCTGGTTGGTCTCCCCGCAGCGCCGGCACAGATAGCTCTGGCTGATCTCCGACAGAGGATAGAACTCGAGGATCGGGCAGTGGCCGCAGCCCAGGATCAGCCCGCGGCGCAGTACGCCCTGGGACGTCCACTGATCCACCTGCTCTCGCCGCGCCGTCGGCTCCCATCCACGGTCATCGAGGCCGGCGATGGCCTCCCAGGACAGCACCGTTGCCGACTTGAGCTTCCACCAGCTGCCCACCGGGCAGCCCCCGGGGACGGCTGGAGACATGAACATGCGCAGCAGGGCCCACCCAGGGCTGGCAGCAAGATCTTCCAGCGCTGTCCTGGAACCAAGGAGGCGTTCGGTGATGGCTGCCCGCTTCCCTGCTGGACTCGGGCGGACGTCTGCACCTTGGGCAGATGCGGCGACCTTCAGCGTGCTCTTGATACCCGGCCAAGCCAGCCGTGGGGAGGCGAGGGAACCCGCCAGGGAAGCCCCGCTGTGGACGAAGTCGAAACGGTGCGACCAGTAGGTGACTCCCCCGTCCGCAGCTCGAACAAAGGTCTCCCACGGGTTCTGCCCTGCGGCAATCACGGCGTGCGAACCCAGTACAGGAAGGGGCGGCACGGGGTGGCTGGGGGCGGTGAGGGTGACCTGCCAGCGGTGCCTGTCGGGATCCAGACCGTTCGGGGCTTCCGCGGCCAACGAGAGAGATGCCTGAAGGGTGCCATCAGGTTCCCTGGTGACGGGCAGTGAACGCGGTCGGTCCCAGCTGTCCCTCAGGACCACCATCAACGGGTGGTCAATGTCGATGGCGTCAGGGTGCACTGCTTCGAAGGGACGTTCTTCCTCCTCAGGTTGAATCGACCTGAAGGAGCGCTTCTGCCACCTCTCCTCGATCTGCTGCCGAGTCTCGTCAACGGTCAGCGACGCGCTCGTCACCAGCACGCGCTTACGCGGCGAGAACAACCACAGTCTCCTGGCAGCAGACGGCAGGGCGGGGTTCGGGACGGCTCCCGTGTTCACTGTGGTTCGCTCGATGAAGGAGGAGCCCGACTGTGTCCCTGCGGCATCGCCACGAGTACGCCGCAGGCTTTCCTCGTGGCCTCCCAAGGCGGCTTCCGTACATGCCCCGGGAGTGGGCGAAAAAAGGGGGCGAGGCGACGGGCCCCTCGCCGGTCGACCGCCGCAAGACCGGCAGTAAACATCACCTGATCTGTGACGGCAACGGCACCCCGTTCAAGGTGATCACCACCGCGGCCAACGTCAACGATGTCACGCAGAGCCTGAACCTGGTCGACGGCATCCCGCCGGTCGCCGGCCGGCCCGGCCGTATCTGAGCCCAAGGCATGCGTCATTGACATCTCCTGCATGGGTGCACCGGTCAACATCGCTGCGGTGCTTGGGAGACATGACCGCACACAGCGGATACCCAAGGCGCGTCTCCGACGAACGCTAGGCACTGATCCAGCCGGTGCTGGCCGCCTGGCGGGCCGAGCGGCGCGGGCAGGCCTGGACATCGGCTGCCCGCCCGAGCACGACCTGCGCTCCCTGATGAACGCCATCCTCTACGTCGACCACACCGGCATCCCCTGGCGCTATCTGCCGCACGACTTCCCGCCCTGGCCGACGGCCTACCACTACTTCGCCTGCTGGCAGGAAGACGGAGTGTTCGAGCAGCTCACCGGTCTCCTGCAGCGTCTGGTCCGCGAGGGCCGCGACGCGGAGCAGTCCGCCTGTGTCCTGGACTCCCAGACTCCGCCAACGTGCACCTCACGGACCAGGGCAGAGCACGGACGCGGGCAAGCGCATCATCGGCCGTAAACGCCACCTGGGCACGGACACGCTCGGCCTGCTGCTGACCGTCATGGTCACCGCCGCGAGCGTCTCCGCCACCGCGGCCGGTGTCCGCCTGCTCTACCCCGGGACCAAACACGACTCCCAGGACGAAACGCTCTCTACCGGTAGTTCGTGAATACCGGTGGCGGGGTGGGTTGACGGCAGGTCGTGTTGGTCGTAGTCCGGTAGCAGGCGTGAACTGCCTTGCTGGGGGGGGCGAAGATGACCGCTCGCCGTCCGTGTCCGCCCGCGCCGGGACCGTTGGAGGAGTAGCGGCCCGGTTCGACGACCTCTTCTTCAGTCTGGCTCAGAGGCGGGGGTTCCGCGAGTACCCCACAGGGCTGCTCGCCCCGCGGGACCGGAACAAGGCGCTCACGTGTCTGGCCGGAGCGGAGCCGATGGCAGGCGCCGGCGGTCCGCTGGTGCAGCGGCTGCAGTTCTTCCTGTCCGAGTCCCCCTGGGAGGCAGGTCAACGACCGGCGACTTGAACTGCTGCGCGAGCAGGAGGCAACGGCACCGCATGACGGCGGGGTCATCGTGATCGACGACTCCGGGGACCGCAAGGACGGCACAGCGACCGCGCACGTGGGCCGGCAGTGGCTGGGCCGGTACGGCAAGACCGACAACGGCATCGTCACGGTGACCACGGTGTGGACCGACGGACGGATCTACTACCCACTGCACACACAGCCGCACACCCCCGCCCACCACTTCGACCGCGGCCGGGCCGATCCCGCCTTCCACACCAAACCGCAGATCTCCGCCGCGCTCGCGGCCCAGGGCAAGGAAGCGGGCTTCGCCTGCCGGGCCGTGGTGGCCGACTGCGCCTACTCCACGAGCGACGACTGGTACTTCGCCCTGCGCGATGCCGGGTTGCCCTACATCGTCGCACTCAAGCCGCACCACGGCTCCTGGTCCCGCGCCGACCAGCCGCACACCCCGATCGACGCCGCCCGTGCCCTGGCCGGCACCGGCCCCGACCATCCGGGCGACTGGATGCCGGTCGAGCGCCACTTCCGCGACGGACACACCCAGACCTGGTGGACCGCCGACGCCCGCCTGAGCGGCTACGGCCCGAACAGCCCGTGCCGCCTGGTCGTGGCCACCACCGATCCGGGCAGACTGCCGGAGAATGCCACCGGAGCCCGTGATGCCAGCAACTTGGTCACGCTGTGTACGTATGCGGGGGCAGTGCCTTCACTGATCCCAAAGCCCGCGGCGAGGGTGGTGTGCTCACGCAGGTAAGACCAGCGCCACCAGGGCCCGCTGGGAGGGCCGCAGCTTGCAGCGGCGGTCACCCTCGCGGGTGACGATCAGCATGGTGACCCACTCTACGAGGGCGTGCGGCAGGTCCAATGCGCAAGGATAGATAACCAACAGGGCTCCCTGGTCGGGTGGTTGAGACGTCAGGCATCTCGCCCAACAGTCAGGGAGCCCTGCTCGTTACGGGCCTACAGTTATCCCCCAATCGGTGGCCGCGCTGAAGGTCCTCAATATGAGGGCAGGAAGTGCAGCTCGATCTCTTCCTTGTGCTTGGCGAGCCAGGCCCGGACGGTCTTCGAGCGGTGGGCCGAGTGCCGGTCGGCGATCAGGTGGATCTTGTGGTCGAAGTGGCCGGTGCTCCGGGCGAGGAAGCGGCACATGACCTTCGCGTCGAACGACTCGGTAAAGATCACGAAGTGCATCCGGCCGCGGGTGCTGATCGCGGACATCGCGTTCACGGAGAACCGGTTCCCGGTGCGGCGGACCACCGGCGCTGTCCCCTTGACACCCCAAGTGCGGCCGGTGACCTGGTCCGAACGGATACCCACCTGGTCACCGAAGAGGACTTCACCCCCTGTCCGCCTTCGCCCTGGCCCGGATCGCCAGCCAGGTCTCCTCGCGCCAGGGGCGGACCGCTTCCGCATCCTGCTCGACGGCCCGCTTGTCCGGACGCTGGAAGGTCAGCCCCCACCGCTTGAGGTACTTACCCACACCAGGCTCGGTGAAGCGAACCCCGTACAGCTTGAAGATCAGCTCGCCTATCAGCCCCCGTGTCCACAACTGACCACAAAGCCCCAGGCCGGACGGGGTGTGATCGAGGACGGCCTGCCGCACGGCGGGGGCCTGCCCGGCCTCGGACAGGAGACCTGGTGTTCCCCGACGCGACGGCCTCGCGCGCGGGACAGCAATGCCTCCCGCCCGCCGACCTGCCACTTCACCCACCAGTTGTCCACAGCCTTGACCGACACCTTGAACAAGGCAGCGACCTCCACCCGGTCCCGGCGTTCCACCAACGCGGACACTGCCAGCAACCGCACAGCCTCCTGCGCATCCGGCGACCACGTTCGCGCATCCCCCACCAGCTCACTCACGCACAGTCAACGAGCCTGAACTCAAAGCGCTTCGGATCAATAGCAAAGTTACCGGCCCACAAGAAAACCTTAACTGGATTATCCGACCCTCCTCTTTACCGGAAACGACTTCAGGGGTGGGTTACACACCATCTCACTCTCCTCCGGCTTCGACGGCTGAATATCCTCCCAGGCGCCCCACTTTGCTAAATTTCCTGGAAGTTTCTTCACTCCGACAATATTCCTTTCCCCTCCGACATAAGCCCTCAGCCCAGCCTCCTGAGCTGCCCTCTGGACTGGATCGGGATTCCCTTGTGGAACTGGCCCCATTTTCGAAAGTCCAGACTCGTCAATCCAGTACGATGTATCGTCGCTCATTTCACTGTACTTGAGATGTCGGTGCCGACCCTTGGTACAGTCTTCTTTTTCGCATTGAATTACATCAAGGATTGCCTTCGTTCCCTGCAACCTGCTGTACCATCCAGTAGGAGAGAAAAGGTCTGAGAACCCCCAAACGTCACTCAACTTATAGTACCTTTTTTCTTCATTTAGGTCCACTAGGCAACCTTGGGAATTCCCAGGAGCTTTAGGAATCTTGCCCCATTTATCCTCGAGCCCTTCGATCTCTTTCTGGACTTTATCGAAGTGGTGTAGCTCTTCGGCCGTATACGTGTCTTTACTGCCCTTGAGCCCGTCTACGGTTTTTGAAATATCCCACGCAGCGTCCATCGCTTCGCCCATTTTCTTGATATCTGCGGCACCATCAATCACCTTCTTGGCACTTTGCACGAACGCTCTCGGATTTAATGTAATGATGTCGATACTGCCCTGGATCGCTTTCCCTACCGCCGTGTTGTGATTGCCATAGATTAAAAACATCAATGGCTTGTTCGTGTTGTTCAGGAGATATGATCCGCTGAGAGGAAGCTGCTTGAGGATCTGCTTGTCTGCCTTCAGGCAGACAAGCGGATCTCTGAACGTAGGGCTTGAGCGAGGAGCCCTACTATGGCTTGCGTGCGCGATTGAAGGAACGGCAAAAATCAGCGAGGCGGCAATTGTTACCGATGTTGAACGAAGGATGTTCATAGGCAAAACCTCCGGGTGGCTATTTGATCTGAAACTCTATCGGTTCTATTCGGGGGTGACGACCTCCCACCCACCGAGGGTCCAGACAGGCCAGACCGATCTCGTTGAACCGGTGAATCATGTCCCGGACAGTGCCCTCGTCCGCCTGCACCAGCTTAGCGACCACCGGCAACCGTGGCCTCGGGGGTGGGAGAGTTCAACAGCACATGGGGCCTGACTCACGGGCCTCGACCTTGCGGTGCCGGCGGGCAGAGACGTCGGCGGAGACCTCGACCACGCGGCCCTCGTTGTCGAAGAAGCGGATCGCGTAGCCGCCCCCGGGAGTCTCCAGCCATTCCGGCTCGTGGACCAACTGCACGCCGTGATCCGTCAGTTGTGTGGCCAAGGCGTCGACATCGCCGGTGCCGACGGCACCGAAGGCAATGAGGTCCTTGCGCTTGTGGACGTCCTCGCGCAACCGCACCACGTACTGCTCCGGGGAGCCTTCGGCAGGCAGAAACGAGACACCGGTGTCACCGGCGGTCTCCGCCAGGCCCCACAGCTCGGTGTAGAACCGGCGCTGCTCGGCGAAGTTGGGCATGGCGATATCTACGTGCCACAGGTGATCACAACCAATAAGCTGCACTCCTACGGCGCCGCCCACCGCCAGGCCATGGCCTCGGTGGAACGGCACTCCTCGAAGTACCCTGAACAACCGGGTGGAAAACTCCCACCATCCGGCCCATCAGCTCGAGAGAGCGATGAACGCTTCACCTCGCAATGCCGTCGCCGTAGATAGCAACACTAACGTTGCGTCCATGTAATTTCGCTACCGTCAAACCATAGCTCCTTGCCTTGATAAGTACATTGGGACTTATAGAAGTATTTGTCCGTCCCACCCTTATCGTACCACCTATCCGTAAACCAGCTACGCCCCCCCCTTTGGTTGTATTTATCGAACCTATATTCACTTCCTTTGAGGCACTTGCCAGCTTCCCACTTCAGTTCACCACTGCGCTGGGGAATATATTCTTCGTCGCCGTCCTTGCCCTTACGGGTGTACGCTGTTGCACCATTCCCTTTAGGCTCGGCGCAGCTCTCTTTCGGCTTACTGAAAACTTGACCTGCCGATGCATCTGATGCCATCAAGAGCACCATTGAACATGCCCCCATCGCTAACCCAAAGCTGACACGTAGCCTGTTTCGCATTTTTCACGCTCCTGCCAGGAAAGTCCGACTAAAGCAATTTCTGCAACCGGGAAGGTTATCCAAAGGTCGATGGATTATGGGTAGCTGCTCACTGAGAACAAGATGGGCCCCTTCGGAGCACCGTGCGAGGCGTCATCGTGAGCACAGGCTGTCGGGATTCGAGGCGCTTCCATCGCACTACCGTCTTGAGCCCATATTAGCTGTCTCTCTTTATCGGGAATGGCGGGCTGTCGAACTAGAGCCAGGGGCTGGGCGGCCACATATGCTGCCATTGCGGAAAGCTGTGATGCTATAGGATGCATGAGCGGCAATCCATTTACTGCTGGAAGCGACAAGCACCCCCTATCTAACCGATGCCACTAGCACCCAAATCAGTTATTTTACGGAGTCATATCCTTTTTTATAGTCCAAGCAGTCATCGCCGGCCACCAAGCCTACAGGCTCACATAAGGCGTTATTCGCCTTCAGTAAGCTCTTCTTCTTATCCTTATTTTTCCGCTTCTCAAAATTCGCCCGCGCCACGCCCATCTTATACCAGCGGGAAGCGTCGTCTTCAATATCGCCGATCTTTACGTTTGCCGGGTTGGATTTCTCCATCATGGCTGAGGAGTCTCCCAGACTTCCCTCAAGCGCGCCAGCTGGCGTGACAACGAAAACTCCCGCGAGAGCAATCCCCGTAATGATTCCGGCTAGTTTAATGATCCGACTCACCTCTACCTCTATTTTACTGGAATCGAATTAAGTTCTGATGCGCAAAGACTCTGCCACTTTACTGACTTTGTCTGTGTCTTGTCGTGGGGCTGACAGGTGGTGATCGTTGCGGTATGCCGTTGGGATGGAGTATCCGCAAGGAGGTGGGCTGGCTGCCGAGCGACGGGCTTCCCGTGAGCGGATCCGTCTCGAGGCGGCCGAGTTAAGAGGACGTCTGGTTCGCGTAGTTCATGAGTGATTGCGTTTTATGCGTCTCGCCAGGTAGAGGTGGATTCTCCGGTTGCTCGCTTGGCCAGGTTGGCGATGGCGGCGAGGCGGATCATGCTCTCGGA
>NZ_JBHSKJ010000041.1:0-10525 GCF_042657885.1 Streptomyces aureoversilis | reverse complement strand
TGCAACAGCCCCTCAAACTGCCGCAGACGCAGACCCGTGAACGTCTCCACCCACACCCGATCAGCCCTCAACACACCGGCCATGCCAAGAAAATGCCCAGATCACAGCCTTCTGCAACACGCTTTAGAGCGGGCCTGCTCGACGTGAGACCGCGCGCTGGACGGCATGGCGGGCGTCCGCTCGAACCGCACCCGCAATGCGGTCGTGGACCTGCAGGCCGACCTCGCCCGGCTCCGTGGCCGTGGCGTCCGTTTCGTGCAAGCCCTGGACGATCGTGCCCGGGCCTGGCTGCGCGACGCGGGATGAGCCAGCCCGGTCGCCGCGCCCGACGGCCAGGCTGTACCGCCTCACAATGGGGCTCGGCTGAGTGTGCGGCGCGTACGCTCGGATTCGCGCTCTGGCCGCTGCGGGAGGTACCGGCAGCGTGCCAGCCACGAGGAGGCTCAAGGTGTCCGACGGGCAGGAACAGACGTGCAACGTTTGCCTAGGCGATTGCTTGACCGAGAAGGAGCAGTACTCGGTCGAGCGTGACGAGAATGGCCAGGAGGTGGCCGTCACGCACCGTTTCATATCTGCCTGCACTAACTGCGGCGGAACGGGGACAATGTGACGTGCCATAAGAAGGGGCCCGTTATGGAGCAACCTGAACGAATGCGTCCCGTGTTCACCTGCGTGAGCTGTGGATGTGTCTATCTGCCGCCGAAGTCCATGGACTATCCGGATCTGGGTACGCAGGCCTCGCCTTTGCACTGCGGCGAGCAGGGGTGCCGGCAACAGTGCGCGGAGCTGCCGGAGACGGTGCGCGCACTGATGAGCAAGGCTGCGTGGTCGCGGGCTGAGCAGTGGATGGACCGCGAGCCAGCCCCGCTCCCCGAACGGACACGGGCCCGGACGACGCGACGGGTGCGTCCAGGGGCCGGCCGTTCGAAGCTGCGCTAACCGGGTGCCCGTGACACCATTACGGGCACCCGCAACGCGGCGTGGCCCTGCGGGCAGATCTCGCCCGGCTCCGCGGCCGCGACGTCCGCTCCGTCCAAGCCCTGGACGACCGCGCACGCTCGTGGCTACGCCGGCTGAGGTGGCAGGCCAGCGTGCCACCAGCCGCCCCCATACCACTTCGCAGGGTGCCCGCTGCTCTCTCCCGGACCGCCGCAGATGGCCCAGGAGAGGGCGTTCGTATGCGTCGCCTACACCCACCGGAGGCGGCACTCAAGGTCTACGGCTGGCGGAAAGTCCCTGCTCAGAAACCTCGAATGGCGGGTGCTGATCGGTAAGGCTGCAGCCGCGCCACTCCCTTATGCGCTAGCAGCATGCCGGGGGCCGGTCAAGGTCTTGCGAATCTGCGCGGAACCCGTACCCACGAGGGTTCCTGACGGATTCTCGCGGAGCGCCCCGCGGCGCGGTCCGCGGCGACGTCGTCTCGCCCGGCCCGCACGCGTGCCGTGTCGACCTCGGACGCCGTGCCCTACCCGCACGGCCCCTTGCGACGGCCTGACGGTTTGTCGGCGAGACCCTCGACGTCCTCGCAGCTCGGGCCCGGAGCCTGTGGGAGGCTCTGGTGGGTCTGGGTGAGGGCGACTTCGTCGTCGTTGACGGGACGCTGATCCCGACCGGCCGCATCAAGGCGGACGAGCCGTACGACGGCCAGGAGCACAAGCGGCACGAGATGAACGTCCAGGTCGTCACCCGCCCGGACGGGGCCCCGCTGTGGCTCTCCCGCGCCCTGCCCGGCTGCACCCACGACCCTCACCGCAGCCCACGCCCACGGCATCATCCAAGCCAGCCTCACCCGGCAGATCCTTGACCTGGCCGACTACGCCTACCAAGGAACCGGCGCCACCACCCACATCCCCTACGACGGACACCGTGTCCCCGCCCGCCACCAGCGTTACAACCGCACCCATGCCCGCCCCCGGGCGCCCGGCGAACACGCCTTCGCCCAGCTGAAGGCCTGGCACATCCTCCGCCGGGCACGACGCTCCACCAACCGGATCGGAACCATCGTCCAAGCCATCCACACCCTCAGGACCCACGAGCGTTCAGGATGAAAGACGTTCAGTAACGGAGTGTCCGTTATAAGGATTACTTGATCCATCCGGCTTTCCGGGCTGCTTCGACGGCGGCTGTCTCGGCTGTGTCTGCCTGGGTGTTGAGTTTTTCGTTCATGCCAGCGGCATCGGCGGCGGCCTTGGCATCGGCGGCGGCCTTGGAGGCGCTGGCGGCGGCGGCGCTGGCGGCGGTGGCCTTGGCAGTGTCGGCGACGCTAGCAGCCTCGGCGGCGGCCTTGGCGACGTCAGCAGCGGCCTTGGCGACGTCAGCAGCGGGAGTAGCGGCCTTGGCAGCATCGACGGCAGCCTTGGCAGCATCGACGGCAGCCTTGGCAGCATCGACGGCAGCGCGGGTGGCGGAGCCGGCGCGTGAGGTGGCGTTGAGGGTGGCGTGGTAGGCGAAATGCATGGCGTCGTTGGCATAGTGGGCAGCAGAAGCAGCTGCCCTGCCGGCGGCGTCCGCGGCCTTGGCGGCGTCGGCGGCTTTGACGATTTGGGCGGCACCCTTGACGGGGTCGATGCCGGTGGGGTGGTGCACAGCGGCGTCGAGGTCGTAGACGTCCTTACGGGTGGCCTTGACGGCGTCGTCGGCTTTGGCAGCAGCGTCCGCGGCCTTGGCGGCTTTGACGGCGGCGACTTTGGCCCAGTGGGCAGCATCTTTGGCTTTGTCGGCGGCTGCGGCTTTGGCGGCGGCGGCCTTGGCAACGGTGGTGGCGGCGTCTTTGGCAACGTCGGCGGCGTCTTTGGCAACGTCGGCGGCTTTGGCGTCGGCAACCTTGGCGACGGCGTCGGCGGCCTTGGCAGCAGCGGCGGCGGCCTTGGTGGCAGCGGCGGCAACCTTGGCGATGGCGGGGGCGGCCTTGGCGATGGCGGCTTTGGCGGCGTCGGACTTGGCACCCAAGTTGAGAGCGGCGGAGGTGTCGGACCTGGCGGCGGCCGCGTCGGCGGCGGAGACCTTGGCGACGGCGTAGGCGGCCTCGGTGATGGCGTCGGCGGCCTTGGCGGGGGCGGCTTTGGCGAAGGCGTCTCGGGCGGCGGCGGCCTCGGCCGCGGTAGGGTTAAGGGCGACGCGGTCGAACGCGGCGAACGCGGTGAAGGCACCGGCGGCGCGGGCGGCGGCACTCTGGGCCCGTTTGACGTGGCATTGGACAGCGGCTTTTGGATCAGTGCCGACTGTTTTTTCTTCGTCTGCGCTGCACAGTGCTGGGGGCTGGGCGGGCATCCTGGCTGACGCAGTGGTCTTTGCCACGGCTGGTGCTACGGGGGGGAGCAGGACAGCTGCGGCAGCGGCTGCCAGCACGGTGCGGACGGCTTTCCGAGGTAACACGGGCACGATGTCTCCAACGGCAAAAGAAGGTGATCAATAACATGAGGTGCCCCGAAGTTTCCGGATAGGCGTCCAACAGGAACGCCTAGAACAGGAAACAGAGGAAGCAGCAGTGGCACCACCGAGTAGGAGCCTTTCACGTGTAGACCGCGAGGGTGAGGATTGCTGCGGCGACTGACGTGAGCCTGTTCGGGCGGATCCGGGCGTGGCGGAAGATCCTCCACTGCTTTGATCCGGGAGATTGCCCGCTCAACGGGAGCCCGCAGTGTTTGCGTGGACCTTGTTCGAGTTCTTGTGCTTGTCGGGCAGTTCGGTGTCAGGGCGGCATTTGATGGGTGTGATGCCATATTGTTGGCGCTGGTTTAGCCCTTGTCTGCGAGGACCTCGAGGCCCAGTGCGGCGCAAGCATGGATAATGCCGTGCTCGCGGGCGGCTTTCATGTCGTGGGGGTCTCCGGGACGTGCGGGTGAGAGCCACAGAAGCTTCCCCGTTTCCGTGGTGATGACCTGCAGGTTCACGCCTTCGCGGCGGGTCTTCCCGGAGAAATGGCCTGGCTCCTGGACTCGGTCGGTCTCCGCGACGGTGCCCTCCAGCAGCACGAATCCGCCGACATGATGACTGCTCAGCGCTTCCGTCAACGACGGGGCGAAGGCGGCGAGGCACTCGATTGTGTCGTTCATATAGTTCCAGGCTGTGGCCACGCCGATACCGAATCCCGCGGCGAGCTGTTCGAGGGTGTCGTGCTTGCGCAGGTAGACCAGCGTGCACCGGGCCCGGTCATGCGGACGCAACTTGCAGGCCCGGTCACCGTCGCACGTGACGATCACCATCGTACTACTGAGTTTTTCGTTAGTTCTGTGGGTTCAGGGGTTTCCGTGGTGTGAGTATGTCGGTGTGCCTTCCGGGCTTCAGTCTGTTGTTTCCGAGGTCTCTGTTCCTCCGCTGACGCGACCGCAGTTGGCCGAGGCCCGGCGCATGCGCGCGGTGGAGCTGTTTGAGCGGGGACGCTCTTGTGCCGAGGTCGCGAGGTTGGTGGGGAGTCATCCTGAGAGCGTGCGGCGGTGGAAAC
Organism: Streptomyces aureoversilis; assembly: GCF_042657885.1. Lineage (NCBI taxonomy): Bacteria > Bacillati > Actinomycetota > Actinomycetes > Kitasatosporales > Streptomycetaceae > Streptomyces > Streptomyces aureoversilis. The sequence goes on along the minus strand of NZ_JBHSKJ010000041.1, from coordinate 6,081 downwards.
GCTTGTGGGAGCAGGGCGGGGCCCAGGCGCTGCGGCGTCCGGCCGGCGGCCGCTCAAGTTGGATGACTCCCAAGTGGGTGAGGTGCGGGCCGCGTTGGAGCGTGGTTCTCAGACACACGGGTTCGACGTGGACCTGTGGGCCCTTGAGCGGGTTGGGCTGGTGGTTGAGCCCCGCCCGACGAGGGCCTCATGGAGACCGTGCCCAGGAGGCCAGGGCGTCGAGGGTTTTATCGACGTACCGCCAGGCCGTTGTTGTGGAGATCCCGAAACCTCCTGCCACCTGCGCGAACGTCTCGTTCTTCCGCAGATGGGCCAGCACAAGCAGGGCATGCTTGAAACAACCGAGCTTCTGCCATGGCGAGTTGATCTCCAGTCGGCGGGCACGGATCAGCCACGCAACGAGCTCGACGAGCTCATACGGTGACGTCGAGCACGGAAGGATACGAAACCAAGCGAGGCTCCCCGGACGAAGTGCGGTGCGTAGAGAACACCAGCGCAACGATCAGGAGCCTCGCGTCACATAATCCCCTCGCTAACCAGCCCCTTCACCCTCCTGGAACAGGATGAAAAAGGTTTAGTGAGCATTTTTCAACCTGCCCTGGGAAGGTGAAAACGTCTTCATGGCTTTTGAAGGAGCGCCAGCACCTTCCCAGGGCAGCCGCTCACCCACTCGCGCTACACTAAGCCACTGACCTGTAAGAACAGAGGATGAAAAAGGCTCAGTATTTGCAGGTGTTTCATCCCCTGTCTCATTGTACTCCTGCGTGGGGCCCAAGTCGGGTCAAAAATCCGTCAATCCTGATTAAGTAGAGTGACGGGAGAATCATTGAATGTCAACATGGCCTGTTTGTTCGGGTGGGGCTCTCTGATTCCGAAGCCTGGTGAGTGGTTAACTGGCCGCACGAGCAGCGGGTAGCTACTGCCTGGCTACCCCCTTTCGATTGATCATCATGCGGGCGAAGCTGCTCCGGATGAACCTGCTACCTGAGCCGGGACCTCATGACTAGCGTTGCGCGAGACGACGCTGCGGCGCCAGAGCGCTGATGTGGTGCGACGGCTCTGCCATTGGGCGTTGACGCTGGCCTGCTCGTGGCGGTGAAACTACTGAGCTTCTTCAACTCGGCCCGGATCGGGTGACGGCAGCGCTCGGAGGTCACGACACCGGTGTCGCGCAGACCAGGGTCAGAGCAATGTCAACTTCGGCGGCTCCGCCACCCTCACGAGACCACGGTGGAGAAGCACAGTCATTGGGGCTTGAAGTGCCGACCCTGATGGGGGTCGTATCTCGTTTGAAGCCCTAGGGGCATGGGCTTCAGGGCCTGGCAGCCGTGGGTGTTGGCGGCCGAGAGCCTGAGAGTGAGGGGCGATCTGTTCGCATCCGACAGGACGTGCATTTGGCAACCCGGCTTGCCCTGGTCCACAACCGGAACTAAGAGGTCCGGATGTGTGTTCTCAAAAGTCAACTGACCTGGAGGAGAGGATGGCCACGGACACCGCAGGAAAGCCCACGTCCCGGCGTACGGTGCTCACGTTGGGAGCTGGGGCAGCGCTCGCTGCTGCCTTGCCGGTGAGCGGGAACGCATACGCTGCAGCCCTCGACAGCAGCAGCGCGATCTCGCGCCAGCTGAAGGATCTGGAACGGCAGCATTCTGCCCGCCTGGGCGTCTACGCCCGCAACACGGCCACGGGCCGGATCGTGCAGTACCGCGCGAACGAGCGCTTCCCCATGTGCTCGGTCTTTGAGCCGCTGGCCGCCGCGGCCTTGCTGCGCGACCTCGATCACGACGGCGAGTTCCTAGCCAAGCGCATCCGGTACACCGAGAAGGAGATCACGGACTCGGGCTACGCACCGATCACCGGCAAGCCCAAGAACCTCGCCCGCGGGATGACGGTTGCTGAACTGTGCGCCGCCACGATCTGCTACAGCGACAACGCCGCTGGCAATCTCCTTCTCCGCGAGCTGAGAGGGCCGACTGCGATTACACGGTTCTGCCGCTCGCTCGGGGACAAAACGACACGGCTCGACCTGTGGGAGCCCGATCTGAACTCCGCCGAGCCGTGGCGCAAGACGGACACCACCAGCCCGAAGGCCATCGGGCAGACCTATGCACACCTCACCCTTGGCACCGCACTCGGGGATGAAGACCGCAAGCAGCTCACCGACTGGCTGCTGGCCAACACCACGGGCAGCGAAAAACCGCGCGCTGGCCTGCCCTCCGACTGGACCATCGCAGACAAGACCGGGAGCGGGAAGTACGGGACCAACCACGACGTAGGCATCGCCCGGCCCCCGCGCCGCTCGCCCATCGTCATGGCCGTCCTGACGACCAAACGCGAGCCCGACGCCTCGCCCGGCAACCCCCTGATCACCAAAAGCGCCACACTGCTGGCAGAAGCACTGAGCAATTTCAGCGGTGGTGCTCCAGGGTGAGGACGGCTTTGGCAGCTGACGTGAGCCAGTTGGGGCTGCAGCGTGCGTGGCGAAAGATTTGCCAGGTCTTGATCCGGGCGGTGCCTCGTTCGACCGGGTAGCTCAGTGAACGTTTTTCATCCTGGTCTTGGGAATGTGAAACGCGCAGGTCAGGTGGGTGACGCGGCAGGGCCTCTCGTCGTTGGCGTGGTGATTCCACTCACCATGCAGCATCCGAGGGGCCCGGTTGGTTCCGTATCTTTCATGCTCGACGTTCCGTACGAGCTCGTCGAGCACGTCTCGTGGCTGATCCGTGCCCGCCGACGGGAGATTAACTCGCCATGGCGGAAGCTTGGTTGTTTCAAGCAGCCCTGCTGGTGCTGGCCCATCTGTGGAAGAACGAGACGTTCGCGCAGGCGGCAGGGGGTACGGCCAGGACTGGCAATTCCGCCGCATGATCAAGGAGGCCGGTCTCGGCTACGTCGTCGCTGTGCCGAAATCGCAGCAGGTCAAGCCCCTCGCCGGCTGCTGGCGCATCAACCAGCTCATCGGCGACGCCCGACGACGCCTGGCAACGGCTCTCGTGCGGAGACGGCGCGAAGGGCCCGCGCCTCTACGACTGGGCAGCAGCTCAGCTTCCCGCCGTCCCGTTCTTCGGCGGTGATGAGCCCTCTCACTGGTGGTGGGTGATGGCCCGCCGCCGCATCGCCCGGCCCGACGAGATCGCCTACCCACGCCCCCACCGGCACCACCATCGACCAGTTGGTTACCGTGGTCGGTAGCCGCTGGGCGATCGAGTCCTGCTTCCAGAACGCGAAGAACGAGAGCGGCCCGGACAAGTACGAAGTCCGCCGGTACCCGGCCTGGTACCGGCACGTCACCCTGGCCATGCTTGCCCACGCCTTCCTCGCCGCCATGACTGCCCGGTCGGAAGGGAAAGGGGTGCCGCAGAAACGGATCTTTCCTCGCCCCGCTCAGCCTGGCAGAAATCAGACGGCTCATGACAGCTTGCCGCCCCGGCGCAGGACACCGCCACCCTCATTTCACCGACCAGGCACTGAGATGGTCCCGCTGGCGCCGTCGACACCAGGCCACAGCCATACGCTGCCACTATAAACGCTGCACCGCCGTTCTCCCACCACATGACGCCAAGTCAGCTCGCTACACTCAGAAACAGGCCCTTGACCAGCAGGAATAGGAAACTGCAACTGGAGTATTAAGCCTCGGACGTCCAAACATGCGGGGGCACTTCAGTCACCCCGTCAACCGGAGCTTCGTTGCATCCAACATGTCCAGCAGACACCGCTTCACACCACCGTGGCCAGCATAACTCCCGGACCGCCAGAACTATATATCAGCCTTGACTTCGTCAGAGTGGGTGTTTCGGTCAAGAGTCACCGCGAGCACAGCAGTGTCGTCCTGACGACTTCTTCTTCTACCAGTATGCCGGTTCACATCGCGCAGAAGAGTCTCCACGAGATCATCAGGAGAGGCGAACCCCACACCCGAGAGACGGGTGAGAGGGTCATAGAACTCCCCTGACCGATCGCGAGCCTCCGTGACGCCATCGGTCATGAACAGCAAGGTGCTGCCCTGTCTCACGGTTACCGTCTCTGCCAGGGATCGGCACTCCCACAAGCTGCCGATCCCTAGAGGCAAGTCAGGTTCGGCCAGTCCCAGCGTCTGGACAGTGGATTCGTGCAACAGTAGTGGTGACGGATGCCCGCGGTTGATTAGGCGTACCGTTCGGTCGTCTGGTCGAATTTCCGCAATTACCGCGGTAATAAACCCCTCCCACCGCTCCACCTCCCACCCACGACGTTGAAGCCCGCGCTCGAGTACCCCTTCTAGGCAGCTAACCATTTCGTTCAGGTCCGCTTCAGTGTCTGCCACCACCCGGAATGCCCCCACCATAATGGCCACTGCTGCGACGGCCTTCAAACCCTTCCCTCGCACATCTGCAATGATCAACCGGACGCCATACGGAGTGTCTTGGACCACGTACAGGTCTCCGCCAATCCGCGCATCCGTATGGGCAGCCGCATAGCGTGCTGCGATACGCAACGACCCTAGCTGGGTGGGAGGGTCTGGAAGCACAGCGCGTTGCACGACTTCTGCTACTCCGCTCACTGTCTCCAGCAGCCGTCCCTGTCGGCGAAGCAGGTAGTTGAGGAATACGGCAACAGTGGCGATCACCACCACGTTGGCGACGTCGACCACGTGGTGGGCATATGGATGGCCGGCAGGGATCCTCCCCATGACAAAGTCGACTGCGATGGCCGTGCAGCCGACGGACAGGGTGCCTCTCAGGGATAGCAATGCCGCCGCAACTGCTGGCGCCACAGCGAGTAGTGGTGACGACGAGTAGTGCGGGGGCGTTGTCAGGTCAACCACTGCACCGCCAGCGATCAAAACAGCCGGGAGCCATCGGATGCCTCGGAGCCAGCATGCGCCGACCATGGGCGCTCCAAAATTTGATGAATGTGAACTCCCGCAGGCCGCCAACATTTCCCCAGCTTGCCAAACTCGCACACACCAAATACAACGTAGAGGTGCTAACCCGCCACTCTTTTCACTAGAATGGCTCATCCTCCCTGTGATGGCATAGTCGGGTAGCTTATAGAAGGACGATGGTGTAACAGTATGAAGGATTACGCCCGTTACCAGACAGGGCATGGCGTGTGGTGGTCTTGGTGTGGGTGCTGTGGTGATGGCGTCTGATCCGGGGTGGATGGGTCTGTTCGGGGCTGGGGGAGCGGCAGTTCCGTAATCTCGTAGGTGGTGTGGTGTTGTGGCGGTGGTGTGCCGGCTGGTGGGCGGCCGCTGGTCCCTGCTGTTGGAGGACCGGATTGTGCTGGTTGCTGCGTGCTGGCGGACGAACCTGACGATGCGGCAGTTGGTCCCGTTGTTCGGGATATTGAAGTCGGCTGCGGACAGGGTCATCGACGACATCGCGCCGCTTCTCGCGCTGGCGCCGGTACGGCGTCGGTATCTTGCCGGGATGGTGCTGATCGTGGACGGAACTCTGGTCCCCACCCGGGACCGCAGCATCGGCGCGTCCTCGAGGAACTACAGATACTCCACCAACCACTAGGTCGTCATCGATGCGAACCCCCGGCTGGTCGTGGCGGCCGGGCGGCCACTGTCCGGCAACCGCCACGACGCCCGCGCCTACCGGGAATCCACAGTGAACCGGGCGGTGAAGAACGCGCCGGTCGTCGGAGACGGCGGATACCGCAGCACCGCCGCCCTTATCCCGCACTGACCCCGGCCCAGCCGACCGCTCACACCGGAGCAGGAAGCGGACAACGCTGCCCACCGCCGGGCCAGAGCCCGCGTCGAGAACGCATTCCCGGGATGAAAACCTTCAAGATCCTCCTCGACTGCCGCCTGCGCGCCGACGATCTCCACCAGGCCATCCTCGGCAGCGCCCGACTCCACAACCTCGCCATCGCCGGATAGCCCGCGAGAGCAACGAGAAGCACCTCAGCCTGCCCAAACAACCCCCTACGGGACATCATTTAGGGCCAATGCCGTGACTCTCGGGGCTGTAAAAGGAACGGTGTAACTCCGATCATGGAGGATTGCACCTGTGACCAGCGAGAACACAGTCGAGGCAGAGTCCGGGACCGTGGCCGTGGAGGCGGCGCTGCCAGCGGCGGCGGACGAGA
>NZ_JBHSKJ010000040.1:0-10692 GCF_042657885.1 Streptomyces aureoversilis | reverse complement strand
GGCGACGGCCTCCACCACGCGGTCCAAGCGGTCGCCCACATGCACAACCTTGCCCTGGCAACATGACCAGAACCGCCGGAACCGGGCCCTGACCTGCCAGATCACAGCCTTCTGCAACACGCTTTAGATGGCCCCGCTGGCGCCTCCGACACCAAGCCACTGCCAAACACTACCGCTACAAGCGGCGCATTGCCGGTTACGAACAACCAGCACATGACGACACATCAGCTGAGTACACTCAAAACATCCTGATTAACAATCCGAGGGCTCCGACTGTTACGGGTCCGCCGCCATCACCCGATCAGGGGCCACTCTGAATAGCCTTACTGAACGTTTTTATCCTGAATAGTGGGACTGTAAAAGGAACGGTGTAACTCTGATCATGGAGGATTGCACCCGCGACCAGCGAGAACATAGCCAGGCCGTCCGAGGTGGGGACCGTTCCGGCGGCTGTCGATGACCAGTTCCTGAACGAGCTCGTGACCCGTACCCAGGCCGGGGGCCTGCAGCTGACCGGTGAAGGCGGCCTGCGCCAGCGGCTCACGAAGCGATTGCTGGAGTCCGCTCTCGAGGGTGAGATGACCGATCATCTCGGCTATGGCCGGCACGATCAGGCGGGGAAGAACGGCGGTCGAGGAACGGCAAGCGGTCCAAGACCGTCCTGACCGATGTCGGCCCGGTCGAGAGCGAGGTGCCGAGGGACCGTGAGGCCTCGTTCGAGCCGCGGATCGTCAAGAAGCGGCAGCGCTGGCTGACCGGCGTGGACGAAATGGTCCTGTCCTTGTCCGCGAAGGGCCTCACCCATGGGCAGATCTCCACTCACCTGGCTGAGGTCTACGGAGCCGAGGTGTCGAAGCAGACGATCTCGACAATCAAGGATTCGGTGATGGAGGCATGGCCGAATGGCAGGCCCGTCCCCTCGACCGCGTCTACCCGGTCGTCTTCATCGACTGCATCAACATGAAGATCCGGTAGGGACAGGTCGCCAACCGGTTCGTTTACATGGCCTTGGCGGTCGCTGCTGAAGGACACCGTGACATCCTCGGCCTGTGGGCCCGGCGGCGAGGGGGCCAAACACTGACTTCGCGTCCTGGCCGAGCTCAAGAACCGCGGCCTTGAGGACGTCCTCATGCTCGTCTGCGACGGATTGAAAGGCCTTCCTGACGCGGCCGGTGGCCGGAGACGGTGGTCCAGACCCGCGTGGTCCACCTCCTGCGGGCGTCGTTCCGCTATGCCGCCCGCCAGGACTGGGCCAAGATCGCGAAAGTGCTGAAGCCTGTATACCGCTCCGGCCGAGGACGCCGCCACCAGCCGGTTCCTGGAGTTCATCCGACACGACCATGGCGACGCCCTCCATTGTGATGTGTATTATAAGATCGCCTAGAGGCGATCTTGCCAGTAACACGCCAACCTGGTATCTCATCTGCATCTGCATCTGCATCTGCCGGCCATTGACACAGTGTCGTGCGCGTGTCACTCTCAGATATCAGGCTCGATAGCGCTGTCAACGATTGGGCAGTACCCATCGCCGAGAGAGACTCATGCGGCATCATGACCTTCAGGCCGGACACCAAGGGCCTTAGCTTCAGCGACGTAACTTACAGAGATGCAAGCCTCCATTGGCCAGGTGCGCGTGGTGGGCGGCGTCATGGAGAAGTCGGCCTCGCCCTCGAAGAAGAGCCAGCCGTCGAGCGCCGCCGTGGTGCTTTCACCTGTGGCCTCGTCCCCATCCTCTCCTGATCTCGGTGAGGACCTGAAGCCAGCGCTTCGCGCCCTCACCGCCGTCACCCGCCCACAGTCCGAGAACCTCGTGGGTGCCCGTGACTGAGACTGCGAGCACGATGTAGATCGGCCTGTTTGCGATCTGGCCAACCCAGTTTCACTTGCACACAGTCGATGAAGAGGAGCGGGTAGACCGAGTCGAGTGGGCGGTTCTGCCATTCGTTCATACCGTCGATCACCTTGCCGGTGATCGACGACGAGGCGGTGTTCGCAGCGATCGTCTACGTGCTGGTCAGTGGCTGCGCCTGGCGGGCTCTGCCGCCCTGCTTTGGGGTCTCGAAGTCTCGACGGTGCACCGCTGGTTCCTGGTCTGGTCACGCGCGGGGATCTGGGGTCGGGTGCACCAGAAAGTCCTCGAGATGCTGATGAGCCAGGGCATGGCCGACCTGTCTGGGCGTTACTCGACTCGGCCCACGTGCAGGATAAAAAAAGGGGGGCGAACTTGCAGGTCGGTCGCCCGTGGACCGGGGCAAGCCGCGTTCCAAGATGCACATCCTGTCCGACGCGAACGGCCTGCCCTTACGCGTCGGAGTCTCCGCGGCCAACATCCATGACAGCCTCGGGCTGAAGTCGATGGTGGCCCATTTCACATAGGACACGAACTCCACAGCGACTACAAACCTGATCAGCTCCATGCTGACAAAGCCTATGATCTCCCTGACCTGCGGTGGCTGCACAGCCAGCACATCAGCGTCCGCATCGCCTGCAGAGGCATCGGCTCAAGTGAACGGCTGGGCCGCCGCAGATGGGTGATCGAGCGCACCATCTCCTGGGTGACCGGATACCGGGGCCTGTCACCCCGCTACGGGCGTCATCCCCCGGAACTACCTCGCGTCCCCTCGGACTCGCCGCAGCTCATTGCTACTGCAAACATCTCCTCAAAATGACCATGTAGGACACGGTGGCAGAGACCTCGGTTCCAAAGGCCTCCGCAAGGTGAGCGGGGATCTTCCCGTGGGTGAGGCCGCGGGCGGACAGCGACAGCACGATCTCGTCGACGCCGGTCAGTCGGCGCTGCCGCTTCTTGACGACCTGCGGCTCGCAGGATCACTCACGGTCGCGCGGCACGTCGATCTCGACCGGCCGACCTCGGTCACCACGGTCTTCTACCAGGTGCCGTTGCGGGTGTTGCTGTCGGATGCCTTCTCGTGCTTCACGTGCCCGAGATGGCTGGTGATCTCACCTTTGAGGGCGAATGCTAACTTGATCTTTAACGTCCGACGTCGCATGGTGCCGCGAACTTGATCACTTGGACCGGTAACCGGCGTACGCGGAAACGGTCTTCGCGCTGAGCAGATGCTCCGACCAAGGAATACACACGTCCAGCACGAAGGCTGTGAGGATGAGTCTGCTGCATCACGATGTCCGGCAGGAGGCATTGGCGAACAGTCATGTCATGCTTCCGGGGCCAGTTCTACTCCTGTCTCATCGCCCGCCTGTTCAAACAGACTCGCAGCTAGACCTGCTCGAAGATCCGCACAGTGTCCCGCCGAGTGGTGTACGGGTGATTACGGCGAATCTGCGGGTTACGTGTGCAATCGGTCTGACTGGCACCCTGAGGGCCTGACTATCGCCAGGTGACAGGGCTTGGTCCTGCAGCCATCGCGGAGCTCGTGGATCTGAGCTCGGAGAGATCCACCTTGCGGCCGGCAGCGTCGTACGGTGGACGGCATTGCCTGATATGACATTAGTTCTGCCCGACGGCAAGTGCCCCGAGTCCAGCCCACGATCAGCAGATTTCGCCGAGAGCTCCGCTACACCACTCGGGGGACAGCATCAGGACATCAGACATGACACGATGAGTAGAACATAAAGCCTCCTGGAACTGGCAAGAATTGCCATAACTCCCCTACCAGGAAATTCGCCTGCTATTTCAGAGGCAACGGGCCGAGCACCTCCAACGCACCCACTTGCTGAAAAAAACCTCACTGATTAGGCGTCGGCCAGCAAAGAGGTTGACCCTAATTTTCCATCCCTCTTAACCGAGCTGGGCAGGTCGGATGCCGATGTCAGTCCCTCAGGCAGAAAGTGGTCGATTTACTCCAAGCACAGGAGGATCGCTGGTAAGCCCAGAAAATAACTGCGAGAAAATTCTTGCAGAGAACCTTTGCGAGGCCACACGAAATCTGGACGCAGCATTCGAAGCGCTGGATTACCTAGTTTCTCAAGTTAGGTATGCCCCGGATGCCGCGAGGGTTCACCTATGCTTCAGCCAAGCATTCGCCGAGATTTTGACAGCGCTTATTGAGCGAGAAACCTTCGAAAAGCTTTTGCGCGTTAATCGTCGCCACAGTTAACCATTTAGCGACTGACGATATCGAAGCGGTATCAAAATATGCCCAGCTAAGGTACTCGACCCCAGCTTTACGCATAGAGTTTGACTGACCTCCTTGCATGGGTATCCTCAATCAGAGGCTCGCAGGAACTTGACGCGGCAGCGGGATCGTGAGGTATAACGGAGATGCACCTTGTCTTTTCCAAGTCGCTCATCGCTGCAGCGGTGTCAGTTTCAGTCGCTTTCACGGCTATTGTTTGGTCGATAGCCCCAGCGATCTCCTCGCAACGCGTCATTCTAGCTCCAGTAGGCCCAAACTACCCACCCGTGCCTAACCGTTCAGATGGTTCAGAGAGAGTCATTGTCACTGTTAAGTAATAATAGATGGCGAAGTCGAATCGAACATGTTGTGTCCTATATCCATCTAGCAATTAAACAAGCTGTCAAGTCTAGATGTCGATACCGCTTTGGTGCAGTTATCGTAAAGGGCGGAAGGCCGCTGGCCGCCTCCTCAAATATCGCGAGAAACGATCCTCGCATTGATTATAGGCATGCTAGTGTTCACGCTGAAGAAGCTGCAGTGCGTCGCGTTACAGTCACTCGCCGCGCAATCATCTATGTAGCGCGAGTAAACATCCGAGGCGATCTCATGATCGCGCGACCGTGTGCTCGATGTCAAAAAGTATTGGCCTTGGCTGGCATCACATGGGCTCACTTTACTACGTCTAACGGGCTTGAAACGATGCGAATCGGCGCATGACTTGCAGCTCACGCGTGCTCAATTAACAGAGTTACGCGTTTCATTTCAATGTCCCTGCCAGCGCAACCCTTAACCTGAGGTTGGTAGCGCCATGGGAAAATATTTGACTTGCGACCAGTTGCATACCAGGGAAGTCGGGGCAGCCTGTAATCGCTGCATGAATCGCCTGCATACAGCTCTATCTAACTTTCCTCGCTCCTATGTTCTTTTGCACTTGGAGATGCGTAAGCCCTATGCTCGGAGAAATCCCCAAGAGCCTCTGAGGCGGATCAAAATTCGACAGTTTGGGCAGAACGCACTCCTTAACCTATCCATTGTTGACCATCTGCAATACTGCACAAATCTCTTGCATGCATGGGGCACTTATGTTATGCCTGAGGCTGCACCTAAAGGGTTATTGAAACCAGGGCGATTGGTACAGGAGCTTTGCTCGATTCTGATCAATAGCCTTCCTGTCGCTGCACAAACTAACCGGGGGCGACAGTATGCTTCAGATTTTCTAAGCGTATACCAAGGGACCAGGGAATTCTTGGGGTGGTCTGAAGAGGCATGCCACATCAAGACTCCTTGCCCAGTATGCAATCTAAGGTCGCTTTCTCAGTGTGTAGACTTGATTATAAGTTGCTCTAATTGCCGCAATGAATGGGTGAATGAAGAGTGGGAGAGTGCCATGAGATGCCCTGCATAGAAATCGATACCTCTCCAACCTGTGGCGCCAGACGCCTCGTTAAAGATACTGCTGATGAGCATCGAAATGGGGGATGCGATTATGGAGTCTAGGTCCCTCGGGCAGAAATCGTCAGAATTCCTAAGAAAGCATCGCCTCCTTACTTCATCAGAAGCGGCAAAGCTGGTTTTTGTTACCCCTGGATGTATTCGCCAATGGGTTTGCCGTGGCTATCTTAGGCCAGTAGCTAAAAATCGTAAGACACGGGCCTGGCTGTACGCGGAGAACGATGTACTCATGGCTGAAAAAGCTCGCAGGGTCCGACAGTCTAACCCTAGATAAACGTAGAATCTCCCATATAGCATCTGTGCCACAACCTTCTCGATCAATGCGTATTGCATCTCAGATTTGAACCAGGCTGCAACACATTCACCGCTTAGGTGGTTTGGATATGGCTACTCTGAAAGTAACGGCGATTTTGTTTGCGCTGACCGCTATGGCTGGAAGTGGCGCACCAATTGCCTCGGCTGATGACTCTGACTCTCATAGGAAGAGTCGGGTGATTGACCAGAAGGTGATCGAGGTGTCGAAGCGGGATGGCTCTGCAGGTAATGATCGAATGGTGATTGATAGGTACTTTTCTAATTACTCAAGTGTCACTTCAGTGATCAACCAAAATGGCACATTTAACGTTGCCGCCGAAAACATGTGCATCGATCTTCTCGGAATCCTGGCTCCGGATAGATGTTCATCTTCAAGGTGAGAGCCTTCCTATTAGGCGTGTGGCATCATGAGTGATAATCAAAGCACCAAAACCCAACATGCTAGCTTTACGGAGGTAGGCGCGAAATCGGGGATGCCTTTGCGGATTTTTTAGCCGAGGAGATGTCTAGGGGGCGGGTGAAGATGCCGTCGCGGAGCATAGTGAAGAGCACGTCGGCTCGTTACCTGGCGGGGTAAAGGAGAGCTAGGCTGTGGTGCTTCCTTACGCGATCTCTGTGTCGTGTTAGCATTTGGGAGGCAATGACGGCCAGGGCAGCGAACGTGGAGAGGAAGAAGGCCCGTTGGAGCTACTTGCTTCCTCTCCACGAGGGTTGTTTGCCGCAGATCGAGTGGCCCTGGCTCCTGGTTATGGGGCGAAGGCCTGCATCGGCGGCACACTCCGGAACCTGCAGGCGCCGCCGGCGTCGGTGAGGATCCCGGAACCGATCCTTGGTATGGATTAGCCTCGATGTTTTGTGACGGCCCGTTGATTTGTCCGGGCGGGCGGTTTCGGCTTGTCGCGGTGGTTGCGGGCAGGATGGTGGCCCGACTGTCGCGTTCGTCAGGCGCCGGGGGTTCCACAGCTCCGGGGTGCAGTGCGGCTCGTCGGGACGGATTGTTGCTGGTCAGCCTGGAGTCGGCAGGACTTGCAATTGTGCGGCTGCTGTGGCGAGCACGTTGGCCCAGGGCTAGCTTGACTCTGTCGGGAAGTGTGTCCTGAACACGAAGAGGAGCTCTATGTAGGAAGTGCATCCTCAAGTGGTGCTGTGTGGAAGATGAAGGAATTTGGCCCTTCGGAGTCGCCCTGCGGGGGGAGGCTTCAAACCGCCTCATGCTGCGTTGACTGAAGACCGTCGTGGTGAGCGATGAGGAAAAGGCGCCCATGAGGCGTTAGGTGGGGACCGGAAAGGCGAGCGAGAGCGAACCGCTGACGACGTGTCGAAACAAGCAGCTGACATCAAAACCGGGGCGGTTAAATGGCGCCGGGATGAGCCTGGCGGGTGCCCGTCTATTGGCCAGGTGGTGTACGGCATGGAGGCGGCGCGAGTCCGGTCTGCGGCTTCTGCGCGGAACGTGGGAAGGCGAGTGCCGACACGGCTCTCTGCACGTCGAAGACGGTAGAGGGCGAGAGGGAGCGCGCCGGGCGGCAGAAACCGTGAGGCGTTGAGTACCGATGCGGCACGCGCTGGCGGACCGGCTCGTAGTAGTGATGAAGCCCTGGTAATCGGGGTAGAGTGAAGGGGCCGGCTCATTGGTGATCTGTTCGCGCGAACAACCGGATGTTTTCCGGGAGGAAGCGGGTGAGCATGTCAGGTCCGGAGGACAAGCCGTTCGCTATATCGAAGCGACTCGTGTGGGAGGCATACGAGAGAGTCAAGGCCAACAAAGGTGCGGCCGGAGTGGATGGGCGCTCGATTGAGGACTTCGAGAAGGATCTGCGGGGAAACCTGTACAAGATCTGGAACCGGATGTCCTCAGGGACGTACTTTCCACCTCCGGTGAAGGCGGTCGAGATCCCGAAGCCCGGAGGAACGAGAATCCTCGGGGTGCCCACTGTGGCTGACCGAATCGCTCAGACGGTGGTCGCTCTGACGCTGGAGCCCAGGACGGAGTCGATCTTCCATGACGACTCCTATGGGTATCGGCCGAGGCGCTCAGCGTTGCAGGCGGTCGAGCGGTGCCGGCAGCGGTGCTGGAAGAAGGACTGGGTTCTGGACCTTGATGTCCAGAAGTTCTTCGACTCCGTGGATCACGCCCTCATGGTCAAAGCTGTGGAGGCGAATACCGACCAGCGTTGGGTAGTGCTGTATGTGAAGCGATGGCTCGTCGCGCCGCTTCAGCTGCCTGACGGAACCCTTCAGGAACGAGACCGGGGAACTCCTCAGGGATCAGCGATCTCGCCCGTACTTGCCAACCTCTTCATGCACTATGCGTTCGACATGTTCCTGGTGCGGGAATTCCCGTCGGTGGACTTCGAGCGTTATGCGGATGATGCGGTGGTGCACTGTGTGACCGAGCGCCAGGCTCGGCAGGTCTGGGCGGCGCTCGAAGCGAGGATGGAGGAAGTCGGGCTGCGGTTGCATCCCGACAAGACCAAGCTCGTCTACTGCAAGGACACCAGGCGGCGCGGCTCTGCCGAGCACACGTCGTTCAAGTTCCTTGGGTATACGTTCGGCCCTCGGAAGGCGCGGTATCCGGACGGCAAAGCATTCGCGTCGTTCCTTCCCGCTGTCAGTCCGGAGGCCCTCAAAGCCATGGGCCAGCAGGTCCGCGAATGGCGAATTCACCGGCGCACCAGACTCGAACTCATCGAGCTCGCCGACTGGATTAACCCGATCGTGTCGGGCTGGATGACGTACTACGGCCGGTTTTACGGTCGCAGTTGTATCCCTTCCTGCGACGCATCAACACCTACCTGATGCGATGGGCGCGGAAGAAATAGAAACGGCTGCGGGGTTACAAACGCTTCCGTGCATGGTGGACCGGGCTTGTGCAACCTCGATGAGAAGAGCGGAGTGACGGGAGACTGTCACGCTCCGTTCTGTGGGAGCCCGGGGGTGAGATCCCCCCCCGGGCCACCCGACCGAAGCGGGGCCCTGGGCCGCTGCTCTGAAGGTGTGGGAGTGGTGGAAGCGGCCGTCGTGCTGATGAATCTGCGCCAGGATGACGTCGTGTGCCGCCCTGCCCGGCCCCATGAGTTAGCCGCCGTCGCCGAGTTGCGGTGGCGGTGGGTGCAAGAGCTCTACGGAACCCCCGCCGACGCCGCGCTGGACGAGTTCGTTCCCCGGTTCGTGGCATGGGCCCGGGAGACCGAGTCTTCGCATCGGCGCATGGTGATGGTCCGTGACGACGTTGTGATCAGCATGGCCTGGCTGGTCATCACGCAGCGTCACCCGACATCCGCGCGCGTTCGAGCGGATGTCGGGTGACGCGCAGTGCACGTATGTCGTGCCGGAAGTACGTGACCGAAGCCCGGGCGGCGTGATCGAGGCGGACTTGGCGTGGGCGAGGGACCTCGGTCTTGAGCGGGTGACCGTTCACTCCAGCGGCCGGGTCGTTTCGGCGTACTCCCGTCATGGGTTCGAGTTCTCTCCGCGTCTGCTCCAGGTCGAGGTTGGGGTCGCGCGGGTGAAGTCCTCTGACTGGTGGCCGGGCTGCGTCGCTGGCTATGTTGTCGAAGTTCCGGGCGGACTTCTATGGGTGCCTCACGGGTCGCTCAGACGCGTTGTTCGAGCTAACGGACGCCCTCCTCTGCACGGAGGGCCCGGTCAAAACGCTGGTGGATCTCGCGCTCGCGCCAGAACACCGCCGAGGTCACGGAGCCCTGTACGGCGGGCTCAACCAGGGACGGATCGACTTCCGCCGGGTCCTGCCCGGCCTGCCGTTGCCGAGAGCGGCGGACGGCAGGCTGGTCCTGGCCATCGACGTATCGCCCTGGCTGAGGCCGGACGCCGCGACCTGCCCGGACCGTTCCTTCTGCCATACATGTGGCCGGGGCCAGAACGAGCATCGGATGATCCCCGGCTGGCCGTACTCGGCCGTGGCCGCACTGGAGACCGGCCGCACATCCTGGACCGCGGTGCTGGACGCGGTCCGGCTGGAGCCGGGCACCGATCTCGCGGCCGTGATCACCACCCAGATCCGCGAGGGCACCGAGCGGCTCATCGCCGCCGGTCAGTGGCAGACAGGAGACCCAGAGATCCTGGTCGTCCTGGACTCGGGATACGACACGCCCCGCATTACGCACCTCCTGTCCGGCCTGCCGGTGCAGGTCCCCGGGCGCCTCCGTTCCGACCAGGTCATACGACGGCCGACACCACCACGCGTCTACGACCCGAAGGGCGGGCGCCCGCCCAAACATGGCGGCGAGTTCGTCTTCGGCGACCCCGCCACCTGGGGCACCGAGCAGGCCGTGACGACCACAGCCGCCCGGCTCTATAGAAGAGCCACCGCGCAAGCCTGGGATCGGCTCCATCCCTGGCTCACCCGCCGGGCGGCCTGGTTCGATCACGACGGGCCGCTGCCCATCATCGAGGGCACTCGTTGACTCCTCCCGAGGGCAGTTTCTCGACGTCCAGGCAGATGACGAACCGGTGGCCGGCCACCTGCCATGACGTGGCACGCGTCCTCGACACCGGCCAGGCATACAGCCGACCTGTGGTAACCCCGCGCTGACCAGGGGCGAGCGTCGTGCAGCTGTTGCCACGTCGCCAGCAGGCACGCATGGCAGGCCGGAAAGTCTCAGCAGGTCAACGCACCGCTTACCACGCGTAGACCCGCCTGAGCTGAAGCCGGCATGTTGTTTCTCTTCAGGCCCTTAGAGCTCGTGACAGGATCTTGGTGAGTGTTGCTGGTCGGGCGTGACTGGTACGACGATTCGGCCGTGCGTGAGGGTGTGGGTATCAGGCCGTGGATCGTGGACGATGACTTGTGGGCGCTGATTGA
>NZ_JBHSKJ010000039.1:0-11560 GCF_042657885.1 Streptomyces aureoversilis | reverse complement strand
GGCCGAGCTTCTCGATGGTGCCGTCGGCGGTCCAGGCGCTGAAGTGGGAGAAGACGGTGGTGTGAGCCGGAAAGTCGTGCGGCAGGTAACGCCACGGGATACCGGTGCGGTTGACGTAGAGGATCGCGTTGAGGACTTCCCGCAGGTCAGCGATCCTGCCGCCCAGGTTCAGGGAGGTCTTCTGCCGCTCAGCCCGCCACGCGGTCAGGGTGGGTTCGATCAACGCCCAGCGGGCATCGGACAGGTCGGACGGGTAGGGCTTGCGGGGCGGCTGCGACGTCATAACGCTACTGATACTGGCCGGGGTCAGGGGCCGTACATCGCTCGTCCGGGCGAGCGTTCTCGGGCGAGCCCGGCATTTTCGAACCGGACAGGAGCTGTTGAGGCAGAACAGGACGACACGCGAGGCCGATGGCGAGCGCTTCCTTGGCATATTCGGCGCATACAGAATTTATCAGGCTATCCCGGGCGGCAGGCAAACCGCACAAAACAGCAGGTAAGCGGCAAGAACATCCTCTGACAGGCAGCATGGCGCGAATTCACCCCTACTTGGCCTTCCCGCCCGAGATAAGGAAGGTCGTCTACTCGACGAACCTGATCGAGTCGATCAACGCACGACTGCGGAAAGTCACCCGCAACCGCGGACACTTCCCCTCCGAACAGGCCGCATTGAAGGCGCTCTACCTCGCCGTCCGCGAGCAGGTCGCCCAAAGCGTGCGATGTCAACCACGTCGCGGCACACACTGGAAGAAGGCACTGAACCAGTTCTCACTCTTCTTCGAGGGTCGGCTCAACACCAAGTGAATCCCGAGGACTTACACAAAGACACGTACACGCCCTGAAGGTTTGCCGGGCTGCTCGTTGTGTTGGTTGGACGTGTTGGCTTCGATGGCACGGAGCGGCGTTGGCTCAACCAGTCAGGGTCCGAAGGCTGACCGAGCAGGACGGGCAGAAGCTGCAGCACGTCGTGCAGCGGGGCAGCACGAGTTCGGTACGGTTCCGGCGGGCGATGATGCTGCTCTCCTCTGCCGGCGGCAGCGCGGTCCCCGTGATTGCACAGCTGGTGCAGGCTGACCAGGACACGGTCCGTGATGTGATCCACCGCTTCAACGAGACGGGGCTGGCCTTGTCTGGCCTTCGGTGGGCGCGAGGCCGCCCCTGCCTGCTCGCCCCGACGACGAGGATTTCGTCGCCCAGACGGCCACCACCCGCTCGACCGCACTGGGCAAGCCTTTCACCCGCTGGTCGGGATTCGGCTGCGGGCCGTCCGTGGTTGCTCGCGCCCATGCGGCGGAGCCGTATATCGAAACGTCCTCGCGCCCCTGACGGGGCGTGGGGACGGAGCGCGGGACGGGGCGTGGTTGCGGGCCCTGTCCTACTTGTCCAGCACCGCCTGCATGACCTTCTTGGCGATGGGGCCCGCCAGCTTGCCGCCGGAGATCTGGTCGGTGGGCACGTCGTCGTCCGGGTCGATCATCACCGCGACCGCGACCGGCGAGCCCTCGGCTGTCTTGGCGTAGGAGATGAACCAGGCGAGGTTCTGGTGCTTCGCGCCGCGCTCGGCGGTGCCGGTCTTGCCGCCGACGGTGATGCCGTCGATGAGCGCGGCCTTGCCAGTGCCCTTGGTGGCGGTGTCTTCCATCATCTGCTGGACCTTCTTGGCGGTCTCCGGTGAGACGGCCTGCGACATCCGCTCCGGCTTGTGCTTCTCGACCGTCGACAGGTCGGGGCCGCGCAGCTCCTCGACCATGTAGGGCTTCATCAGCTTGCCGTCGTTGGCGATCGCGGCCGTCATCATGGCGACCTGGAGCGGGGAGGCGGTCAGGCTGCCCTGGCCGATGCCAGCCAGGGCGGTCTGTGACTTGTTGATGTTGTCGGGGAAGGCGCTCTTCGCGGCCCGGACCGGGGTGTCCACCGTCGGGTTGTTGAAGCCGAACTTCTCCGCCGTCTCACGCATCTTGTCCTTGCCAAGGTCAGAACTGACCTTGCCGTAGACGTTGTTACAGGAGTGCTGCATGGCCACGTTGAGCGTGGCGTTCTTGCAGGGCGCGGTGGGGTTCTGGTTGGGCAGCGGGGTCACGGTGCCCGGCATGATCCATGGGTCGGGCGAGTCGGTGCTCGCGTTGATGTCAGGGTAGAGGCCGTTCTCCAGGGCCGCCGAGGCCGTCACGATCTTGAAGGTCGAGCCGGGCGGGTAGACCTCCTTGAGTGCCTTGTTGAGCATCGGCTTGTTCTTGTCCTTCTCCAGTTCCTCCCACGCCTTCTTGTCGCTGCCCGAGAGCCCGGCGACGGTCGAGGGGTCGTACGCGGGGGTGTAGGAGAGGGCGAGGATCTTGCCGGTGCGCGGGTCGAGGGCGACGACGGCGCCCTTCTTGCCGCCCAGGCCCTCATAGGCGGCCTTCTGCGCCTTGGGGTCGATCGTCGTCACGACGTCGCCGCCCTGCGCCTTCTTCCGGGTGAGCAGGTCGCTCGTGCGCTGCAGGGAGAGGCGGTCGTCGGAGCCGTTGAGCAGCTTGTTGTTGAGGTTCTCGAGCTGGTTGCTGCCGTAGCCTTGCGAGAAGAAGCCGGTGATGGGCGCGTACATCTTGCCGTCGGTGTACGTGCGCTTGTACTTGAGGTCGCCGCCGGTCTTGGTGGAGCCAGTGATCGGCTGTCCGCCGACGATGATGTTGCCGCGGGGCTGCGAGAAGTTCGCGATGGCGACGCGCTGGTTGTGCTCGTTGTTCGCCAGATCGTCGGCGCGGACGAACTGCACCCAGGTGGAACGGGCCAGCAGCGCAAACATCAGCACGCCACTGAAGATCGCTATATGGCGGACAGGCTTGTTCATGGTGTGACGGACTCCCTGGTTCGCGGCATATCACTGAGATTGATGTGAACCAGGCGAATATGGTTCCTGGTGGGGCAAACCTGTGGTGTGCCTGTGACGGAAGAGACATGAGTTATGGCATGTCCAGGACGACGAACGGCACCGCCACACTGACCGCCAGCACCACCCCGGCACGGCGCAGCATCCGCTGTGCCTCACGGAGATCGTCGAGGGAGTCGTCGGGCGGGTCGGACCGGAGCATGCCTCCATGCTCCGGTCCGACCGTGCCCCGCGCCTGAGTACGCGTACTCAGCCGCTGCGGTCGGCGCTCAGGCCGACCAGTACGACACGCGCCAGGCCCGTGGACCCAGGGGAGTGGCGACTCGATCGCTCGTACGGACTTGCTCCAGGGGTGGCTTGGCGTCCCGTCCATGATCGACTTGGAGAGTACGAGATGACTCAGCGGCCACCACAGGTATGGGCCGGGAGCGATGTAGGAAAAGGACACCACTGGATCACGGTGGTCGACAGCGACGGCGACGCACTGTGGAACCGCAAGGTGATCAACTCCGAGTCCGACATCCTGACCGCATTCGGTGAGGCCATGGGCATGTCGGACCACGTGACCTGGGCTCTCGATCTCATTGACGGCCCGGCATCTCTACTCTTGGAAGTCCTGGCCAACCACGATCAGAACCCGCGGTACGTCACCGGCTCGAAGTTCGCCGCCTTCAAGAAGAGCTTTAGTGGCCAGGACAAGACCGACCTGAAGGACTCCTACATCATTGCCGAGTTCGTCCACTGCCTCCGGCGGACAGTCCCAGTGCCGGCACCCCCAGGGTTACGAAGAAACTCACGCTCATCCTGGCCCACCGCAATGGCCTCTCAACTGAACGCACCAGGACCATCAATCGCATGAGGGCCCTACTCGCCAGCATTTTCCCGGAGTTGGAGCGGTCCTTGCCGATCCGCTTCTGCTCCCGCTCCTGGAATGCCGCGACGGTCCGCAGGACGCAGTCTCGGCCTCGCCGGGTGATGCCCGCCATACGGGTGTCCGCGTCGCTGTAGTGGCCCAGCTCATGGGCGATCACCGAGTGCAGTTGCGGCTCGCTCAGGCCGGTCAGCAGCGGCACGCCGAGGTACAGGCGACGCCGCCCGGGCAACAGGCCCAGCAGTCGGGCGTCCTCGGAGACCGCTGCGTTCACCTCCTCGGTGAGGAGGATTTCGTCGGGCGGACGAGTCCCGGAACGCCCGGCCAACGAGCGCACAGTGCCGCATAGTTCGGGCTGCTCGGCCTCGGTGAGGGGCAGCGCTTCCTTCTCCTCCCCGGTGCTCGCGCCCAGGGCGAAAGTGCCCCGCAAGACCGGGAATCCCAGCACGGCGGAGAGGACGGTCACCTTGATGGCGACCGGGGGCGGCGCCCAGATCCAGGCTGCGGCATCGGCTCCGACGAGCACGCCGAGGATAGCAAGGGCGACCAGATAGAAGTCGGCCAGTAGGACCAATGCGCGTAGAGCGCGAGAAAGAGCGATGGCCCCGCGCGAGAGCGAGGCCATCTCTGTAAGGGTGTTATCCGGGGCAAGGGTGTGGTGGTGCTGGGCTACAGCTTGTCGAGGAGCCTCTCGGCCAGTGCAGCAACGGTGCTGCGGGGCGCATGGGAGATGAGTGCCTCAGCGAGGGCGTCCGCGCTCGGTGCCAGCTCCGTAAGCCGCTGCACGACTTCTGCGATCGCAGAAGAGTCCGAAGCTCCTGCCTGCTCCGGCACCGTGGCCGTCGTGGCCTCAACCGGGTTGGCCCCCTCCGGCGCTGCAGGGGCAACTTCGCAAGGCGCCCCTGCAGCGGTATCCGGCAGAGGGATGGAAGGTACTTCCTGGGCGGGCGAAGCGGCGCGGGGCTTACGCGGAGCCTTAACCCGGTTAAGAGCCTTCTGCGCTTCCGCGTGCTGCTGTTCCTGCGGCAGTCGCCCGATACGCCGGCCGTCCTTGACCTTGAGCTCGCCGGACTCGACCTTCTCCCGCAGGTCGTCCGGGAGCTCCAGGAGGGCGAGGCGCTGGGAGACCCATGCCCCGGACTTCGAAAGCTTCTTGGCGACGATGCCCTGGGAGCCGTGAATCTTGACGAGGTCGCGGACGACCTTGGCCTCGTCCATGGGGGGAATGTCGGCCCGGTGGAGGTTGGCGACCAGCGCGTTTTCAAGAAGGTCTGCTGCCGAGGCGGCCAGGGTGTCGTTGACGTCGACGCGGAGTTCCGGCAGTTCGGCACGCCGTGCAGAGGCCAGGCGGCGGTTGCCGTCCAGGACGACCCACTCCGCGCCGACGATCTCTTCTTCCGCTTCGGGGTAGGAGTTGAGGAAGGCGTCACGGGAGACGACGGTAAGGGCCGTGAGCTGGCCCTTCTCCTGCAGCGAAGCGATGGTCTCTTCGAGGTTGGTCAGCTCTTCCCGCGGATTGAACGGGTTGTGGGCGAGCTGGTCGATCGGCACGGACGACGAGGGACGGGCAGACGCTCCCCGGCCTGTGGCCTGGTTGATCAGCTGGCGGCGGGAGCTGAGCCCACTGAAGGAAGAGGCGTTACCGAGGCGATCCGATGCCTTCACGAGATCTCCTTGGCGATGTCCCGGAGAATGATCGCTTGCTTGCAACTGGGCGCGTAGTCAAGAAGCGGGCGCTTGACGCGGACAGCTTCTCGCTGCTCCCGCAGGTCGGGAATGACGCCGACGACGCGAGGCTCGCCCAGGCTCTGCCACAGTTCCAGGGAGGAAGTGGCGACGTAGCCGCGGCGCGCGTCGTACTTGTTGACGACGATGCCGAGGTAGTCGACCTGAGCGCCGAAGTCCTCGTCCAGAGCAGCGATCTGATTGGTCAGCATCTCGAAGGCGTCGGCCGAGGAATCCTCGGCTTCGACGGGGATGAGGACACCTGAGACGCCATGACGCTCGCCGCTGCGTCGGCGGCCGTAGTAGAGGGCGGCATCGACGCCGAGGCCCAGGCTGGGCGGGCCGTCGATGATGACCACGTCGACGCCCTCCTCGAGAGGCTTGAGGGCACGCTCGAGGGCACGCTCCGAAGCGCGGATGGGGCCGAGGCGGACGTCGAGGAGGAAGGCGTCCTGACAGGAGGGCAGTACCAGCAGGCGCCCGTCGAAGCGTTCTCCCTCAACGGGCACCAGCAGGTCGACGATCTTTCCGGTGGCTTCGCCGATCATGTGCTTGACGAGGCTGTCGCCGCCAACGGTGAGGGGCGGGATGCCCAGCTGCTTGGTGAGGTGGCCTTGGGGGTCGTAGTCCACCACCAGGACGCGCTTGCCGGCTTCGGCGAGAGCCTGGGCAATGCCGGCGCTGACGGCGGTCTTGCCGACGCCGCCCTTCTGGTTGACGACGATCTTGCGTTGGGGGTCGCCGCTGGGGACTGTAGCAGCGGAGTGGAGGTCAAGCCAGAGCGTTACGGCCTGAGCGACGCCCTGGACGTAGGGCAGGCTGCGCTGGGTGGCCTTGTCCTTGAGGCGGCCGTAGAGGCCGATGGGGAGCCAAGTGGCCCAGTTCTCGGCACCGGCGGTGTCCACCGTCTGCAATGGGGCGTCATGCTCGAGCCATCGCGTGACGCCGTCGGTCACGGCGTCCTGGATGTCGATGCCCAGCTCAGCAGCCCGTACCTTCAGCCGCTGACGTAGATCCTGGGGCAGCTTGGAAACTACCTTTTCCCGGTCACTTCCGGACTGATCATCGGTCATGCAGTAACCTTACTAGCGTCTGACGCTACCTTGCGACGCCATGCCATCCTAAAGATACCTTTCTTGATAATTGATCTCATATTGTTCTGCTGGTGACTGCCCCGTCTCGCTGATGGCGAGCCAATCCCAGTCGTTCTGAACCATCCGGTCGCACGGCTCCGTCAACCTCGGCCACCTGCTGGTACGTCTCGCTCTTCCTGACCCATCGGTCTGGGCTGCTACTACGTCGATGGCATCCCGGATCGGCATCTGGACCTGGGCTTCCCGCCACGATCAGGTCTGCATCCCGCAGCGGCTCTGGATCGGAAGGGCGATCGACAGCCCCTCCCGTCAGTTCGATCTCACCGAGTTCCCGGACGTTGTCGAAGCCCAAACCGCCACCACCGACTCTTGCGCCGCCACGGGAATCTCCTGCTGGACGCGTGCTGCCGGTACGGTTCGACCTTCTGGCACAGCCTGTTCCAGCGCGGCTACCTCCTGAGCGACCATGCGGAACGGCTCCGTAAACTGTCTCCGGTCAACGGACAAGTCCTGCCATTCGACCCACGCCGGTATGTCGCCGTCTATCCGGAAATCGTCGAGACGATCTTGCTCTACGCCTCCCCGCGCTGGCGGAAGTTCGCGCTCGCCGGCGACAAGAAGTTCGAACGCTTCAAGGCCGAGTTCAATCGGCGGCTGCCACAAGAACGAGCGCTGTGAACCACGACCCGCGATTGGTTCCTTACCGAGCTGAGACAAGTCGCCGTGCGCGTCGAAGCAGTGGGCGAATCATCCCAGCGTGGCTGGTCAGCCCGCACTGATCTGACAGCCACTGAGAAGTCCGTTTCACAGTCCGGGCAGGTCGCATCGCCGAAGACGTAGGTCAACATGTTGGCGAGCTCTTCCTGACCGTCGGCGAGCGCGAGGTCGTGCAGACGGCGATCGATGCCGGTCAGACCGATGGGGTCGGCAGGGAGCAGGGGCTTCTTCTCCACGACGTCGTCCGAGAGTGCGTAATCACCACTGGTCGAGAGGACCCACGCTCGCCGAGGACAATGAACAGGCCCGCTGCACAGCCCGGGCAGGAGATCTCGTACTCCTCGTTCGTGAGCCCCCACGCCAAGTCCTCGCTCCAGCCGACGACGCCCTCGAAGCTCAGTACGTCTTCCAGAGGATAGACGTACTCACTGCGATCGGCAGCCGTCCGAAGGTGTTCTATCGACCAGTGGCTGGCGCAGCGGGCGGGAGAGGCTTCGGCATGAACGCGGGCTACGGCTGGGCGAGCTGGTTGAGGGCGTCGGTGAGCGTGAGCTCGCCGTCGTCCTTGACGTCGTCCCACCGTGCCAGCGTCGACGCAGCCGCGCGCAGCATCTCCGGGGGAAGGCCGGCAGCTTCGAGTATGTCGGCGGCTTCCTCCAACGCTGGTCCCCAGCGCCAGGCGCATGCCGCCGTCTTGGCGATGTATGCGGGTTCGGAAAGGTACGAGTCGGTACGGCGTGAGGCGATGTCGAGGAGCTCCTGGTCGACACCCTGCTCGCGAGCCCACCCGGTCGCGAGCGCGACCAGCACGCGGCTCGCCTTCTGGAAGGAGGCGTACGGGAGTTTCAGCGCGGATGCCTGCCCGACCTCGGAACCCAGGCCTTCGTCCGCACAGCAGTCCCAGCAAAGACCGCCTCGACGTACACGGCCGCGCCTACTGGGCCGGACAGGTACAGCGTCGGCGTCTTGCCACCGGCCGGCGGCGAGCCGACTACACCTCCGTCGACCACGGTGGCTGCCGTCGTCGCCAGCACATCCGCGATCCGTACAGTGCGTTCGGCGTTGATTGCGTTCGCCTCGACGTACACCCCGTCGAACCGGCAGGTGGCGACCTTGCGTGCGAGGCTCTCGGCAGCTGCTGGCGGGCAGAGACTGATGACTATGTCGGACTGCTCGAGCAGTTCCTGCAGTGTGGGCACCAGCTCCAGGCCGAACTGCTCGGCTCGTGCGGCGCTCGCCGGGCTGCGACCCTCGGCGCACCAGAGGTCCGCGGCCGCGTTGGTTGTGGCGCATGCGGCGACGGCTGCGTCCATGCTGCCGGGATGGAGGATGCCGACGACGAGCTGGTCCACGGTGCTACTCCCTTTTGTTGAGGAGGAAGGTGATTGCCTCGGTGACGTCATGGGCGGCGTGGTGCGGGGCCGGGATCGTCTCGGGCCAGGGGCGTCCGCGCAGCCAGATGGTGTGCAGGCCGGCCTGTCGGCCGCCTTCGACGTCAGCGGGGTTGCCGCCGATCATCCAGGCGCCGTCGGCGAGCTCCTTGCCACAGCGGGCCGCGGCGAGATGAAAGAGCTGTCGGTCGGGTTTGCGGACCTGTACGTCACCGGAGACCGCGATGCCGTCGACCAGCTCGCTGATGCCGGTTGTGCGCAGCTTGGCGCGTTGGATATTAGAGGCGCCGTTAGTGGCGATGCCGATCGTCCACTCTGCCGTGCGGAGTTGAACCAAGCCCTCAAGGACGTCCGGTCGGCAGGTTACAGCGGCTGCCATGCGGTCGACGTATTCCTGCCAGAGCTGGGCCGGGTCCTCCGTCAGCCCGTACGCCGTGCGGAGCTGGATGAAGTCGGCGGGGTTCGCGCGATCAGCCAGCTCGGCGAGCAGCCACTGCTCGATCTCGGGTCCAAAACTGTGCGTACGGCTCAGGCCGGTCACAGCATTGCTGAGCGCCGATTGCCGGTCGACCAGTGCCGTCCAGTTCGAAGATCGCAAAGCGGGCCACAATCACGGACCCTACCTGGCCGGATGTATGCAACCTCAAGTGATCACGTACTCCGTCATCCCAGCAGCCAAGGTGGACCAAACCTGCGCACCTCAGGCAGGGCATGCGCAGGCGGTGGCAGCGTCAATCCGTGCGGCGGCGGCCATGGCCGTGCGTACCAGGCTTGGAGCCGTAGCTGGACCTGGGGGTCAGAACGCCGACGAGATAGGCGCGGCGAAGGGCTGGTGCAGATGTGTCGCTGCGGCTGCATGCGGGATGGCGTTTCTGGCCTCAGGTGGAGTCAGGGCGGCCTGGAGGGTGGGGAGTCGCGCTGCCACCGCTTGGGCGCGATCAGCTTCAGTCGTGGGGCGGTCTCGCAGGGCATGCTCTTGCAGCCAATGGCCGGGATGAGGCCCAGGTTGTGGGCGTAGAGTAGGACAGGCTGGGTGGCGATGAGCGACCGCAGTTCGAGACAGGCGACGGGGCCGAGGAGGTAGACGCGTCCGCCGGGCCGCTTCTGCTTGCCGACCATGATGAGCCCGTCGATGCTGTCAGCGAGTGGGTCCCAGTCAGAGGGGCGGCTGTCGGTGACGGTGTTGCGGTAGTGGAGGAGTTCCACGCCGTCGGGGAGCTGCGCTGCGATGTCTTCGAGCCAGGTGTCCCATTTGGGACTCGCCATTGCTCTGGGGCCGGCGCTGACGTAGACCTTCACGGGGCGGCCCGGGGCGCGGCGAGCGGCGATCTGTTCCATGGTCGCGGCGTAGCGGCGCTGCTGAACCGCGCGCGCGAAGGTGGGCACGGCCCTGTCCAGTTCCAAGGAGTCGGTCGGCGCCGTCTGCATGCTGCTCATCATGCCGGATATGTGCTGGTGGGCCGTCAGGCGGCTGCGGAGGCAAGGTGACACGGGTGGTTTGGGCATGCCTTGCAGGGCCGCGATCGGGGTAGTGCGTCGGTGGATAAAATCTACACAGACATGGCTGAGCCCCGCGAGGTGGGGCTTCGGGGCACGGCCCCCAGACCAGCTCAAGAATGGTCTAGACATGGTTCAGATTACCCGGACCTTCTTGCGGACACACACCAAGGCACTCGCCGTAGTAGCGATGACGCGCGCGTTGCTCCGGTCGAGTGCCCTTTACGTGCTTCCGTGCCGATCCGAGCACGTACACACGTCTCCCGTGAGGGGGTTGAGATGACGTGATGGTTGGGGCGGCGCTCGCCCGCTGCGCGGGGCTTCTATCCGCCCGGCCGCTTGTTTCCGGTGATTGCAGTCGCCAGGATCAGCGCCTTCTGCTCTCCGCAAGGCCTTGCAGGGCCCCGCGGAGGAGCTGTTCGACCCGGTTGCCGCCGGCTTCGAACGGTTCGATTTCTCGGTTCGCCAGAACCAGCCACCTCACCGAGGCGGCTTTTGCGTACCTCCGTTTCCGAAGGAACGCTGTCATTGTGCATTACGCTTGTGGGGCCTGTCAGCCGCAGCATGCCCGTTTGGCCGTAAATGCGCCTTCGTGTGTCACACCACACCCCAGATTCACCCTCGCCAGGGCGTTGCCGTGCCCTCGTCTGGGCTGGGGAGAGCCGCCGCCGTCTCATGGGGGAGTGGGCTGACGCCGGGGTGCTGGAGGTAGGCCGGTGAACGCTGCAGCCGCGTCGGCCGCCGCGCTGATGCACCGTGACATGAAGTTCGCCGACGACTCCATCGGCAGTCGCCACGGAATCCCCCGGCAACGGGGAGCGCTGCGTCCGGTGCCGGCCGTCGGTCAATCTGACGGCGACCAGGGCCCTGGCGGACGACATCGGCAACGGCCTCACGTTCGCGCTCCGCCCGCTCCTGGGCAGCCGCACGGGCGGCTTCGCGGTGGGCCTGCTCCGCGCGGGCCTGCTCGCGCCGACACATGAAGTCCTCCGCCTCGATGGCGGCCTGCTCACGCAACCGGTCCTCGAGGACCCGACGGCGCTCGCCGTCACCCAGGCCGGGCATCTCAAGGCCGATCTCCGCCGCAATGTGCGCCCGCCGGGCACGCCGGATGTGGTCCTGGCGCCGGCGGATATGGACGACGAGGGGGCATCGCCACCAACCCCACCAACGGTACCTCCCCCCGTTATCTTCTCCACGGCCTCGCAATGGGGCTCCCGGCCTCCGGGCCCGGCATGACTTCTCCCCCCTGTTGGACCACATGATCCGGGGGGGTGGTGTCACCGGGCCCGGAGGCACTGACAGACCGCTGATAAGGGCAGGACCGCCACAGTTTCGGCAGGCTCTTCATAACGTGGATGCCGGGGATCAGTGCCGCAGGTGAGGCCGGGGTGGG
>NZ_JBHSKJ010000038.1:0-11874 GCF_042657885.1 Streptomyces aureoversilis | reverse complement strand
TCCGAGAGCATGATCCGCCTCGCCGCCATCGCCAACCTGGCCAAGCGAGCAACCGGAGAATCCACCTCTACCTGGCGAGACGCATAAAACGCAATCACTCATGAACTACGCGAACCAGACGTCCTCTAAGGTCTCGTATGCGGCAGAAGCTATCCCGTGAGAGCGAGGTTGTGCAGTCGGGCGATGCCGAGCATGGCGTGTCGGACCCCGTCGCCCTTGAGACGGCAGTCGCGGAGGATCTTCCAGGTCTTCATGCGAGCGAAGACGTGCTCGACGCGGGCCCGGACCTGTTTGTGCGAGCGATTGTGCTCGCGCTTCCAGCCCGGCAACTCTTGGCCCGGGGTGCGGCGGTGGGGCATGAGGAGGCCGGTGCCCGGATAGCCGCCGTCGGCCATCGTGAGGGTCCTGCCCACGGCGGCCTTCGCGCCAGACTCCTCCCATGCCCGGCAGTCGTTGCGATTGCCGGGCAAAGGCTCACCGACCACAACGACCAGGCGGGTATCCGCGTCAATGACGACCTGGTGGTTAGTGGAATACCGGTAGTTCTTTGACTGTTCAGCGATGCTGTGGTCCCGGGTAGGCACCAAGGTGCCGTCGACTACCAGCACGGTGTCCTTGGCGAACCGGCGCCGAGACTGGAATGCGATGAGCGGGCCGAGCTGGTCGATGGTGCGGTCGGCCGCCGACTTCGAGATGCCAAACAATAGGGCGAGTTGGCGCATCGTCAGTTCGTGCGCCAGTAAGCGACTACCAACAGCACCCGGTCCTCCAGCGGCAGACCCCACGGCCGCCCCTGGCCCGGAAAGCTGGCGCCCTCGCGGCGAAGCGCGGTCACCAACTTGCCGAAGACGCGCGAGTTCAGCCCGGTAAACAGGGCCATCCAGGACGGTTCCGACGCCGTGATCACACCTGACACGATCAAGATCATTGCAGGGCGAGATCACTTACGGGGCAACCCTTAGGAAGGCCAGGTAGTTGCGAGGAGGGGCGGCGCGTTCGTAGCGGAGGCTGAGTCTGTGGTAGCCGGACAGCCACGACATAGTCCGCCCGTTGCCCAGCAGCGTCGTCCCAGCCATTCGCTAACAGGCCATCTCATTTGGCGAGGTTCGATAGTCTCTGGAAGTGGGGATTGTTGAGCGGCTGGTGCCGGATGAGTTGTGGGAGTTGTTCCAGCGTGTGGTGCCGGAGGCGCCGTCGCGGCCTCAGAGTGGCGGGCGACGCCGACACGGCGACCGGGAGGTACTGGTGGCGATCGTGTTCGTGGCCACGTCAGGCTGCACGTGGCAGCAGCTGCCCTCGGCGTCGTTCGGGCCGTCCGGAGCCACGGCCCATCGGCGCTTCTCCGAGTGGACCAAGGCGAGGGTGGGGCGAAGCTCCATCGCCTGGTCCTGGACGAACTCGGCGCCCGTGGCGAGCTTGACTGGTCCCGCTGCGCGATCGACTCGGTGAACATGCGGGCCCTCAAAAGGGGGACCTGACGGATCCGAATCCTGTGGACCGGGGCAAGTACGGCTCGAAGATCCACTTGATCACCGAGCGGACCGGTCTG
Source organism: Streptomyces aureoversilis (assembly GCF_042657885.1). Lineage (NCBI taxonomy): Bacteria > Bacillati > Actinomycetota > Actinomycetes > Kitasatosporales > Streptomycetaceae > Streptomyces > Streptomyces aureoversilis. Next base: position 10,325 of record NZ_JBHSKJ010000038.1, on the reverse strand, counting down.
CCCCTGTCCGTGGGGATCTCGGGGGCGAACCTGCACGACAGCCAGGCGCTGATCCCCTTGGTGAAAGGCATCCCACCGATCCGCTCCCGCCGGGGACCACGGCGCCGCAGGCCGGGCAAGCTCCACGGCGGCAAAGGCTACGACTACTCCCACCTGCGACGATGGTTACGCGGGCGCGGCATCACCCACCGCATCGCCCGCAAGGGCATCGAGACTTCACAGCGACTGGGCCGGCACCGTTGGACCATCGAACGCACAATGGCCTGGCTCGCTGGATGCCGCCGACTCCACCGCCGCTACGAGCGCAAAGCCGAACACTTCCTGGCCTTCACCAGCATCGCCTGCACCCTCATCTGCTACCGCCGACTCGCCAAATGAGACGACCTGTAAAGATCTTCTCGTAACCGCGTAGCTGTGCTGCGGCGACATGGGTGTTGTCGGGCTCGGTCAGCCGGCGTGGGCGAGGTTGTGCATGTGGGCGACGCTGCTGGTGGCCCAGTAGACGCCGTTGCCCTTGAGCCGACAGTCGCGGAGGATCTTCCAGGTCTTCATGCGAGCGAAGACGTGCCCGACGCGAGCCCGCACCCGGCGGTGCGATGCGTTGTGTTCTTCTTTCCGCTGCGGCAGCCGTTCCTGCCCGGCCTGACGGCGGTGCGGGATGAGCAGTCCGGTGCCCTGGTAGCGCCATCAGCGATGACGGTCGCGTCCTCGCAGGCCGCCTTGACGCCGGAGTCGGCGAAGGGGTGCAGTCGTTGTGGCTGCCGGGCAGCGGTCGGCCGACCGTGAGCGCGAGCTTGGTGTCGGCCTTGATCAGGACCTGCACGTTCACCGAGTAGCGATGGTTCTTCGCGGAGGCGGCGACCGGCCGGTCCCGCGTGGGCACCAGCGTTCCGTCCACGACGAGCACGTCACCGCCGCCCGGCCTGCTTCTGGCGGGCACGAGGGTCAACAGCGGGCCGTGCCGCTCGATGATCCGGCCGACCGCCGCCGTGGAGATCCCGAACAGCGGGGCCAACTGCGGCATGGACAGGTTCGTGCGGCAGTACACCGCCACCACAGCACCACCCGGTCCTCCAGGGACAGCGACCACGGACGGCCTGGCCGGCCGGGATCCAGGGCCTGCCCACCAGCCCGGTGGACAGCCCTGACCAGCCGCTGGAACGGCCGCGGGCGCAGCCCGGTGAACACCTCGACGAACTCACGACACTGAGCGGAGACCACCTGCACGACCAGACCAACACAGACCAACCAGCACGATTACGAGAAGATCTTTAGGCGTGGTTCAGTAAGCGCTCGCTTCCTCGACGCGAGGATCGACTTTCAGGATTTAGAGTGACATTTACTGGTCGAACCGTCAAGCCGCAAAGCGTATATCCGTACTCGAGGTGAATCCGTGTCTTCGTGTGCACCATGGAGCTCCGAGTCAACGATGTTTCTGGCGTTATCTGGGATTCAGAGGTCGGGAAGAACTGTCCATCGAAGCAATTTCACTTTCAGTGGGGAGTTGACAGCGAGGTCGTCCGTGGGCAGAGCCAGCAGCGCACAGCACGGAGGCATCCCGTGGCCGCGATCTGGGCCGACGTCGACGCAGGCAAGTCCCACCGCCACTGCGTCGCAATCAACGAAAGCGGCTAAATGATGTCCCGTAAGCCCTGGTCAGGCATGTGATGATCTTGGTGTGGGTGCTGTGGTGTCGGCGTCTGAGCCGGGCTGGGTAGGGCTGTTCGCAGGGCTGGGTGAGCGGCAGTTTCGCAAGCTGGTTGGTCTTGTGCGGCGTCGGGGTGGTGGTGTGCCGTCCGGCGGTCGGCCGTGGGGGTTGCCGCTGGAGGATCGGGTGCTGCTGGTGGCTGCGTACTGGCGGACGAACCTCACCATGCGGCAGCTCGGCCCGCTGTTCGGGATCTCGAAGTCGGCTGCGGACCCGGTCATCGACCACATCGCTCCGTTCCTTGCGCTGGCTCTGGTCCGTCGTCGGCACCCGGCAGGCACGGTACTGATCGTGGACGGAACTGTGCGCCACGAGGCGCTTGATGACCGGGCGGGGATGAAATGACTCCGCCACCGGGCTGTCGCAGCAGTCCGGTTGAAGCTGAAGGCAGCCTGATCCGGGGTACGCCGGTGAGGGTGGGAAGCAGCCCTGACAACGCCGGAACGTGCTGGCACTGCCAGACGGTGCGGGTCCGGCAAGCGAGACGAGAAGGTGTACGCGAGGAACCAGTGGCAAAGCTCCGTAAGCGACGAACCGGCTCCAATCTGGTGGATATGGGCCGGGACGCAGTGCGTGACCACTCCGGTGGTCAACTCCGAAGCCGCGTAGTTCCGTCGGTGGGGAGGCCACGATGAAGGATTGCGGCGTAGTCGTGGCGATGCTGCCGGAGCAAGAGCTGGGCACCTCCCTCGTCGACCGGTCATCGAGTGAACGTGGGAACCTTCCCCGGTCGCCCTCCGGGCCAGGCAGCCGGCCTGGTCCAGGGCAGGCCCGTCGTCGGCCGAGGGCCGCGGGATGGGGCGGAGGTCCCGTAGTAGTCCGAGCGCGCGGTGCGACACGAGGTCGCACGAATGAGTGATCTTCATCGAGGGAGGTCGGCTGATGCCGAGGGTGTAGATACAGATCAGTGTTCGAGGATCTGTCCCCGGCCTGACGTGCGTCGCTGGTAACGGCGGGGTTCTGAGCTCAGGTCACCAGACTCAAGGGCTCCCGTTCCATGGAAGTTCGCGGTGTCCGTAGTACGGGGCGGATGGTGGCCCGGCACCTTGGTAGGCCCGGTCGGCCAGGATCAAGATCTGCCTGGTCAGACAGGCCTGGACGATGCCGTGTGCGCGAGCCGAGGTCAGGTCGTGGGTCCGGCCGGGCAGTGCCCTGGAGAACCACAGGGGTGTGCCGTCCGGGCGGGCGACGACCTGCACGTTCATGCCGTGCTTCTTGTGCTTTTGCGAGTAGTACGGCTCGTCCGCAGCGATCCGGTCGGTGGGGATGAGGGTGCCGTCAACGATGACGAAGTCGCCCTCACCTAGGCCGGCCAGGGCCTCATGGAGACCCGGGGCCCACGAGGCCAGGATCTCGAAGGTCTCGTCGACGTAGCGCCAGGCTGTGGACTGCGACACTCCGAAACCGGCCCCGACCTGCGCGAATGTCTCGTTCTTCCGCAGATGTGCCAGCATCAGCAGGGCCTGCTTGAAACAACCCAACCGCCTCCACGTGGTGCCGACTTCTCGCCGGCGGGCGTGGATCAGCCAGGAGACATGCTCAACAAGCTCGTACGGGACGTCGAGCATGGAAGGATACGGAACCAAGCGAGGCTCCTCGGACGAAGCGCGGTGCGTAGAGAACACCAGCGCAACGACCAGGAGCCTCGCCTCGTTACCCCATCTGACCAGCCATTTTCACCCTTCCGAGACAGGATGAAAGACGCTCACTGAACCTCTTTTATCCTGGGGTTCCAGGGGTTATGAAAGGCAGTGCCGTCGCAGGTCAGAGGTAGTTCTCCACTCCTTCGACGCAGAGAATTAAAGAGGTTCACTCAAACTTTTTCATCCTGTTCCAGGAGGGCGAAGAAGGTTCACTCTGAAGATCCAAAAATCTCAGTCAGCCGACGGAGACCCTGGCGGTACACATCAGCGGCTTGCGTTCCTTCTCCGGGATTTTTTTACCGCCCAGCAGGAACGGACGGTAGCTCGGATTATCGGTACAGTAGTTAGGCTTCCCCTTAACCAGGGCCCCCGTCCAATGCTGGAGCACTCTGGAATTTTGAACAATCCACGAAGAATCCTTATAGGTCAAAACCTCTGCGTATTTAAAACCCGCACCCGTATCGCGGAAGAGGAAAACATTAACCGTTGGCCCGCCCCATCTCTCAAGAAGTGAGCCTGGCGACTTTTCGATGCCCTTCAGGAACTCCTTCCACCAGCCCTCAGTACCCTCGTAAATCTTTTTACACTCCCCACCTTTTACTAAAGTCGCCTTATTTTTTAAGTCGCTGAGACTTTTCTCAATCTTCTCGATCTCTTTATTGATCTCTGCTGCCTTACCGGCATCCTTCACAACGGTCGCGACACTCTTTAGCGCTGAGATCACTTCCCAGCTCACTTTCGCAAGTTGAACGAAGTCGCCCGCGCTATTGAGTGTTTTTAACGCCTTATAAGCTTTGATAGCCGTAATCGCACTGACGGGAAGCTTGACCACTCCTACGGCACCCGTAGCGATGGTCGAGACTACAGAGCCAGCAACCTCATGAACCTTATTTGCAATTTGCACTACCGGATTCACGAAAGCGAAAGCGTAGACATCGCCACCCCTGTCGTTAATAATTGTGATACCTGACTTGGAAGTATTAGCCCAGCAAGGAACAGAAGCGGCAGGGCTGAGCCCCCCCGGCACGCTGAGTGCCGATGCTGTCAATACTGGGGGCGATTCCATCGGATGAGCAGTCGCCGCAGGGGCCAAAAGAAAGGTTGATGCCGAGGAAAGAAGCACAACAGGTACAGTAATTTTAGTAACACATTTTTTTCGCCTAATCAATCTAGGCTCTCCTAATCTAAGAGCTCGTAACACGATCATGGTTTGTGCTTGTTGAGGCGTCGCCAACAGATGAGGCTGCAGGCGAGGGAGACGAGGGCGTCGTGGAGGTCGAGGGATCGTTCCCAGTGGACTGCGAGGCGTTTGAACTGGTGCAGCAGGGCGACGGTCTGCTCGACGACGTAGCGGAGCTTGCCCAGGCCGTGGATGTCGGGTGATCCCTTGCGGGAGATGACGGGCAGGATGCCTCGTCTCCGCAGCTCACGCCGGTTCGGATGGCTGTCGTAGCCCTTGTCGCTCAGCAGGGATTCAGGGCGCTTGCGGGGTGCCCGGGCCCAGGCCTCGGCACACCACACCCAACGACCACACCACACAAAGTCACCGGTGTTGGGTCTAAGATCGTGTCCTCTGTGGTGAGGCGGACGAGTCGCTTGTAGCAGCAGATCGCGGCGGCAAGCCCGAGAAAGGCCAGGTAGTTGCGGGGATCGCGCTCGTAGCGGGGCGAGAGCCGGCGATAGCCGGTCAGCCACGACATCGTGCGCTCGATCACCCGCATCTTGTCCGGATGTAACTCCACACCGACCTGCGCGGTAGCATCCTGCACTCGGCCGACCTGGCCTGCGGACCCCTCAATCTTGGTGAAGTGTTCGTCCAAGACCGAGAGGGCCACGTTGGCTAGCAGTGGCGAAAGAATCCCGTCTGTGGGTCAATGCCGCGCAGATAGGCGGTTCGGTGCACTCCTTCCATATGTACACAACGACACGCACGAGTTAGCTGTTGAGTGTCAACTAGAATAGTTCCGAGTCCTAAATTTCCAGCTATTCCGGCAAGGCTCCCAATTTTTCAGGGATCGCGACGCCAGCGATACCATAACATGGAACCTTTACCTCCCAAGCACCTCGGATTTCATATTCCGACCCTAGCCACGTCACGCCGGGACCTACACATTTTTCATACTCATTTTCCCCAACATGCACCTTAATTCGAACTTGCGCACCATCGGGGCAGTATTTGTAGTAAGCGTCCGTGACTGTCTCGTAGAAGCCGCAGCGCTCAGGCTCTACCTCCTCGGCCATGGCAGGGATAGCTAAAGCGACAGGGAGCCCAAGTGCAAGAACAACTCCAACGGCGAGCGGTAAGCGATTTACAATCATAACACCAAACTCCCTTTCGGGTTAATGTGACTAGAACACCAAGATCGCCGAGTTAATCTTCCAGGAATGTCGAGTTCACAAAGGGAAGCGTCCGGACGTCGAGAGAAAGCATTAATGCGGCATTCGTCGATAATACGCCAGCATTTGGGTAATTGACCCAGGAGACCACGACAGAACATCACCTGCTAAATTTGAGGGACGGCGAGTGCCGTTTCCAACAGGATCGCCCGGATCGTGGCCTCCCGCCGAGTGGTGTAGCGTGATTACGGCGACGCCCTGGGGGCCTGACTATCGCCAGGTGACAGGGCTTGGTCCTGCAGCCATCGCGGAGCTCGTGGATCTGAGCTCGGAGAGATCCGCCTCGCGGCCGGCAGCGTCGTACGGTGGACAACATTGCCTGACATAACATCAGCTCTGCCCGATGGCAGGTGCCCCACGTCCAGCCCACGACCAGCAGATTTCGCCGAGAGCTCCGCTACTCCGGACACCATCCGGACACTTGAGAAGCTCTTCTTCTTCCGCAGTCGACAGGAACCTCGACAAACCCCACCGTTGCAGATTAGGAGCACTTCTTTCACGCTTCATAGCCGCGGACTTGGTAGTGGTCCAGCCCGGTCTCGTTCTTCGCGGCCTGGAAACCTTCCTCCACGGACCAACGGAAGCCGGCCACGCGGATCAACTCCTCAGGGGCGGTGCTCTCGGGAGCGAAACAGATGTAGTAAGCGATCTCCGAGGGCTTCGACCGGCTCCGGCGAGCCAGCAGCCGGTGATCCCAGCCGGAACGGCGGAGAGGCCGGATAGGCTCGACCGCCCAATCGTAGATGCGTGGACCTCGGACGACACTCCCGCAGCTCAGTGGCTCCCAGGCATCCTCCGGCAACCGAGCGATGACGTGATGAGCCGCTTCTTAAGTAGACCCATCGAAACGACCGACTGCGACTTGGTCACTGCCAAGACGTAAGTATGTCCCGCGATTCGAGCCACAGGCGGAACCGCCCGGCACCTCCGTATACCGCGTCGGCAGTCACCCGGCCGAACGGAATCCCCGCCGCCAGAGCACGTTCGACCATGCGGAGCGCGAGGAGTCAGGCTTTGTGGTGAACTCAACATCGTCCGGAATGCCTGCCGCACGACACCGCTCACGATCGGACGTCCATCCTCTCGGGGAGATAAAACTCCCGTCCCAGCAGGGCTCGTCCATGCTGAGAGGTATAAGCGAGAAACACTCCGATCTGAGAATTCTCAATCCGCTCGGTCGCACCCGAGTGCCGACGTGCTACACCGGCCGAATTGCGGCCCTCCTTCAGGGATGTTTCCATGCAGCGGTTCGCCGTTTATGGCGCTCTAAGCGGACCTCACATGGAAGACTGCTAAGGTTTTTCGGGGATCCCGGAAAGCCCCCACCGTCGGTCAGTCCACCACCCTACGGATACCTCATACATGCGCAACGATCGCCCCACGTCAGCTCGCATGAAACACACAGATAAAACCAGTAGTCGATATATAGGATTCCAGAAATATCACTAGCCAGCCTTCCTTCAATGTCAACCAGTCGAGGCAAGCAAGGAGGGCTCGAACAATGTCGACATTGACACCCGGCTAGTTTTCTGCCACTATCCCTACTTGGGATTACCTCTCGCCACTAACCCCTCTGCCGCGAAAGGGGATGAGCATATACCATCTTCAACCGACCTGTAAACCGGCATAGGCGGCAACAGAACGGCTCGGGCGCCCCTCCCCCAAAAGGACTACAGTGGAAAACCTTCGCAGCTTTTTCAAGAGCGCATTTGCGACAACGATTACATCCACGGTCGCGCTAATGGGAACATCATCATTTACACTGAGCGGGGAATCCGTGAACTTACTAGGCCGGACCCACGACCTGACCGCCATCTGCAGGGACCGGATCATCTCCGCCTGCACCCGCCTGAGCTTTCCCGTACCGGCCGACAATGGCCTACCGGGGCGCCGGCGACACCGTCGCCGTTCCCCGCCGGCGAAAGCCCTGGAAGACCTCACGATCAAACAGAAGTGCGCCAACCGAGCGTACTCCCGCCTTCGGTGGCCGGTGGAGAGAACGACGCCCGGATCAAGACCTGGCGCATCCTTCACAAAGCACGCTGCAGCCTCACCAGACTCACGTTAATCGCCCAAGCAACCCTCACCCTGGAGACCCACCGCTGAACAAGCTCACGTAAAGTCCGGAAGGCGCGACCGTGCACCCATACACGGCCGCGCCTCCCCCGGGCCGCTCCCCGGAGGAACCGCCGGGGGCCCTTGTCCCCTTACCCCAGCGGCCGCCTGTGTTCCAAACCCTCGGAGCTGGAAACACAGGAGCAATATATCCAATAGCATAGAACAAATCATCTGCCATCTCTGGATGGGCAAGTTGCGATCCACTTCAATGAGGCCAAAAAACGGCACTTATGGGTCGCCCTCGAACTCTCCTGGCACAGACGGTCAAGGAATGGCACCGGGTTGGGCACCGAGGGCCAGCTGTGGCGGTGTACTCGCTCCAGGACGACCCGGATCTGTGGAACCTCAAGGTGCGCTGCACCACGAACCCGGTGCGGCTGGCCATGTGGCACGGGGAGGGGCCGGTCACGATCTACGCCACCTACGCCAGCCTCGGCGTCCTGGCAGAGGCCTTTGAGGGCGTCTACGACCAGACCAACACAGACCAACCAGCACGATTACGAGAAGATCTTTAGGCTGCGGTGATGGTCTCGGGCAGGCCTAGATACTCCTCCCGCAGTGCGGCATGGATCGTGGACGGCATCCTGGCCCCCACCCGTGACCGGAGTATCGCCGCATCAAGCAAGAACTACAGGTACTCCACCAACCACCAAGTCGTCATCGACGCCAACACCCGGCTGGTCGTGGCGGCCGGATGCCCGCTGCCCGGCAACCGGCACGAACGCCCGTGCCTACCGGGAATCCGCAGTAGACCGAGCCGTGAAGAACGTCCCGATCCTCGGAGGCTGGAGCTACCGCGGCACCGCCGCTCCAGTCGTTCGCTGGAGTCGATGCCCTTGCGGGCGATACGGACGCCGATACTCTTACCCCACAGCCATCTCCGCAGGTGAGGGACGTCGAAGGCTATGTAGGCGTGGAGCCGCTGCGGCTTGGAGTCCCCCGCGTGGGATTCGTGTCCCATGGGGAAATACACGTCATATTCGGATCAGAACGGGCTGCTGCTCGTCGGGCTCTCCGCCGCCAACACCCACGACAGCCAGGCCCTGAAGCCCCCGCGGTCCTGGGGCTCCAAACGAGACACCCCCAGGGGCCGGCATATCCCGCGTGGAGCCGCTACGGAGTGAGCGAGGCGGGACTCGAACCCGCAAACCAGTAAAGGTGGCAGATTTTAAGTCTGCTGCGTATTCCCATTTCGCCACTCGCTCTTTACAGCAGGTCGGTAAATCGCCCACCAGGACGACGTCAAGGCCTTGCCGAGAGATGCCGCAAAATCACATAGCGCGCAAAATACTCCTGAAGGCACTCCCCCTTCAAATAATGCTCTAAATTCTCCCCATGCATCGAACTCCTCTACAGATAACAAGTGGCATAAAGCTGCCGTTACACGTCAAGTTAGCTATCCTATCGAAGCCTCCAGCGCACCCCTCGCAAAATCTCAGCTCCACTTTCGAGCAGGTTGAACGGAGGGTCAGATTTCATATACCCATCAAGCGAAAACTCCGCCCAAACACTCTTTCCGTTTGGCGCAATCTCCACACCCCATCTGTCGACAAAATGGTCAACGATCCAGAGACCCCTTCCTCTGGTTTCCCATAGCTCGATCAACCTTAAACTCGGTCGATGAAGGGAGCAGTCCTCCACCCAAAATCTCAGCCTACGCATTCCCTCACTCTCGCAAATAACGATTACTGCATATACCTCTCCAGGTGTATGCAAAAGAGCATTCATCACAATCTCGTGCGCCACTAACTCGATCTCGCCCACGCTTTCAGGGGTTGCGTGCGGGGTTACCATTTCCCGCAAGCCTCGCCTTACGGAACCCAACGAACAAAGATCACCTGAAGCTTCATTGGAATTAGCAGGGTTTCGCGACATAATAAAACTCCGAAGAGGGGGCCTCGAATACACGCTTTTCACCTGTTGATTATCAATGGATGGAATGGATGATTATTCCCCGAGCTTCGGTGGGGCGGAACTGACAGTATCCCAACAGGTGAAAGAAGGGAGGGCAGTATAAAGTCGTCCCTATGAGCTCGTAACAGGATCATGATGTGCGGTTCTTCAGGCGTCGCCAGCAGATGAGTCCGCAGGCGAGTGAGGCAAGGGCGTCGTGCAGGTCCAGGCGTCGTTCCCATCGGACGCTGAGGCGCTTGAACTGGTGGAGGAGGGCGAAGGCCTGCTCGACAACATGGCGGAGCTTGCCCAGGCCGTGGATGCCGGGTGAGCCTTTGCGGGAGATGACTGGCAGGATGCCGCGTTTCCGCAGCTCATGCCGGTTCGGGTTGCTGTCGTAGCCCTTATCGCCAAGCAGGGATTCGGGGCGCTTGCGGGGACGGCCGGGCCGGCCGGCGACCGGCGGGATGCCGTCGACCAGGTTCAGGCTCTGCGTGACATCGTTGACGTTGGCCGCGGTGGTGATCACCTTGAACGGGGTGCCGTTGCCGTCACAGATCAGGTGA
>NZ_JBHSKJ010000037.1:0-33247 GCF_042657885.1 Streptomyces aureoversilis | reverse complement strand
GGGGGGGGGGGGGGGGGGGGGGGGGGGGGGGGGGGGGGGGGGGGGGGGGGGGGGGGGGGGGGGGGGGGGGGGGGGGGCCGGAGCCGGCGGGGCTGGAACCTCCGCGCCGGGCGGTGCAGGAGGAGGAGCACCGGGGCCCGGGGCAGGTGGGGCAGGTGCGGGCGGAGCCGGAGCCGGCGGGGCGGGCGCCGGAGGGGCAGGGGCCGGCGCTCCCGGCCCGGGCGGGGCAGGAGCCGGAGCAGCGGGACCGGGGGCGGGAGGCGCGGGGGCAGGAGGCGCCGGGGGCGCAGGAGCCGGCGGAGCAGGCTCGGGCGGAGCCGGGGCAGGTGGGGCGGGCGCCGGAGGGGCAGGCGCGGGCGGGGCCGGAGCCGGAGGTGCGGGGGCAGGAGGTGCGGGGGCAGGAGGTGCCGGGGCAGGAGGTGCCGGGGCAGGAGGTGCCGGGGCGGGCGGCCTGGCGGCGCGGCACTTCAGCCACACCTCAGCGTCCACGGTGAGCACGTGCGCAGTGACGTCCAGGCACCCTTGGCCGTTGTCGGTCACTTCCGCCCGGGCGTTGCCGCCCAGTGCGTTCACGGCGACGTGCGACGGCCGATGCGGTGGCAGCAGGCTCGGCAGGCGGTGCAGGACGGCGTTCACCGACGTGTTGCCCGTCGCGACACTCGCGCCGCCGTCGTCGGCCGCCGCCTCGCCTGTCATCGCCAGCGCAGCAGCCGTGGCCAGCATCACCGCATACCTTGTTCTCCGCCGCCCCGTCACGCGAACAGCCTGCACGCCCACCGATGTCTCCAACTCCCGTTCCCACGAGATTCCTCCGATGGGCGGAAAATTGCGTGAGCACATCACGACGAGCGCGCGGCGGGGGCGGTCGGCGCCCGGAATCCCGGTGAACGGATAATGATTGGGCGTTCCATGCGTCCGGCCCGCAGAATGCACCCATGAACGACCGGCTCGACGACACCCCTGACACCCCCACCGCAACCGCAGCCCCGGCGACGGCGACGGACTGGACGACACCACCCGTCACCACGCCCATCACCGCGGATCTCCTGCGCGGCGCCCTGGACCTGGAGTACACCGAACACGGGGTACTGCCGCACCGGCTGCCCGCCCGGGCCCGGGCGCAGTGTGCCGACGGGCAGCTGGCCATGGTGGAGGCCCAGCCCTCCGGCGTACGGCTGGCGTTCCGCACGCGGGCCGGTGTCATCGAACTGGACGCCCTGCGCACCAAGAACGTCTACCGGGGCGCCCCGCCCCGGCCCGACGGCGTCTACGACCTGCTCGTCGACGGCCGGCCGGCCGGGCGGGCCAGCGTGACCGGCGGCAACGTCCTGATGGTGGACCTGGCCACCGGGTCCGCGGAAACCCGTCCCGGCCCGGTCGGCACCGTCCGGTTCTCCGGCCTGCCCGACCGCGTCAAGGACGTCGAGATCTGGCTGCCGTACAACGAGATCACCCAGCTGGTCGCCCTGCGCACCGACGCTTCCGTCGAGCCCCTGCCCGACGGGGACCGCAAGAAGTGGCTGCACCACGGCAGTTCGATCAGTCACGGCTCCGACGCCGCGAGCCCCAGCACGACCTGGCCCGCGCTGGCCGCTTCCCTCGGCGGCGTGGAACTGACCAACCTGGGGCTGGGCGGCAGCGCGCTGCTCGACCCGTTCACCGCCCGCGCCCTGCGCGACACCCCCGCGGACCTGATCAGCATCAAGATCGGCATCAACCTCGTCAACACCGACCTGATGCGCCTGCGCGCCTTCGGCCCGGCGGTGCACGGCTTCCTCGACACCGTCCGCGAGGGCCATCCCACCACGCCGCTCCTGGTCGTCTCCCCCATCCTGTGCCCCATCCACGAGGACACCCCCGGCCCCAGCGCTCCGGACTTCAGCCGCCTCGGCGAGGGGAGGCTGCAGTTCCGGGCCGCGGGCGACCCCGCGGAACGCGCTGCCGGGAAGCTGACCCTCAACGTCATCCGGGACGAACTGGCCCGCCTGGTGGAGCAGCGGGCGGCCGACGACCCGCACCTGCACTACCTCGACGGCCGTGAGCTCTACGGCGAGGCGGACTTCGCCGAACTGCCGCTGCCCGACCAGCTCCACCCGGACGCCGCGACGCACCGCCGCATCGGCGAACGCTTCGCCGCCCTGGCGTTCGGCCCCGGCGGCCCGTTCGCCGGGACGCGTGTCTGAGCCGCGCGTCCGAGACGCCCGTTCAACGCCCGGCGGCCCGGTCCGCCGGGCGGATGCGCATGGCGGTCGGCGAGCCGTCGCCGAGGTAGTCCGCGACGCAGCCGTACCGGCCGGGCCGGGCCGCCGCCACGAGGCCCAGGCAGGCACCCAGCGCCCGCTGGCCGAAGGCGTTGGGGTGCATGGATTCCTCCAGCGTCCCCTGGGTGTTGGCGTAGTCGAGGAAGCGGAACCACTCGTGCTGACGGGCGTCGGGGCCGGTGGCTCCCACCTGGGTGGTTCCGAGGGCGCAGACCTCGTGTCCCGCCATCGTGTCCTTGAGGTCGAGGAAGTCCGCGCCCCGGGACGCGGCGACGTCACGGATCATGGCGGACAGCCGGGGGACGAGGGTGTAGCGGGCCCAGGAGGCGTCCCGGTCGTTGAAGGGGCAGCCGTCCCTGCGCAGGCGGTTCGGGTCGCCTTCGCGCAGGCGGAACTCCTCGCCGCCGGGGAGGGGCGACGGGTACGACTGCAGGACGAGCCGGTAGTCGCCGTCGCCGTAACCGGCGGCCGCCATCGTGGCCCGGACGTCGTCCACGACCGCGGACACCTTCGCCCGGACGGCGGGCAGCTTGCGGTCGACCTCCGCGGCCTGCTTCTTCCAGCACAGGCGGCTGAACGCCCAGTCGTAGGCGCAGTCGCCGATGATGGTGCCGAAGCCGACGTCGTTCCCGCCGACGGAGAGGGCCACGAGCGTGACCTTCTTGGTGCGGGCGATCTGCGCGAGCCGGTCGGTCTGCGGTGCCTCTCCGTTGAGGGACAGGCCGCCCCGGGCGGCGCTCAGGACGTGCTGCGTCTCGGCGCCGGAGCAGGCGAGGTTGATGCGTTCGGCCACGGGCAGAGGTGCGGTGAGGATCTCCGCGACGTCCGAGCGGTGACAGCCGCCGACCGCCGCCGTCGCGCCGTAGACGCGCCCGGGGTCGTACGCCGTACCGGTCCAGGCCCGGTCGGTGCCGTTGCGGCCCTTGTCGTAGCGGTCGGTGTTGCCGAGCCAGCGGCCGCCCTCACCGGAGATGAAGCTGTCCCCGAGCGCGACCGCAACCGACGGGCCGGCCGGCGGGGCCGGATGCGAAGCCGGAACCGGAGCTGGTGCTGGTGCCGGAGCCGCGGCCTGTACGGGTGCGGCGCTCCCAAGTGCCGCCAAGGTACTGAGGATCGCACTGACGAGTATGGTGCGCGCAGGGCGCCGGGCCGGTCTGGAACGGACTCCGGGACGTACTCCGGATCCTGCTCCGAAACGTGCGCGGTGTAAGTACACGGGGTGTCCTCTCGGTGGGCGAGTTGCGGCAATGAGGAAACCCCCGGCCCGGTGCCGACGCAAGAGTTGTCACACGGAACGGATCCAACGGGCCCAGCGGATCCAGCCGATCCAACCACCAACCGATTCAACGGACCCCAGGGGTTCTACCGTTGCCCGGCCCGGAACGCACGGCGGTAGGCGCCGGGGGTCGTGCCCAGGGCGCCGAGGAAGCGTCTGCGGAGGTTGGTGGCCGAGGAGAGGCCGACGCGGCGGGCGACGGCGTCCAGAGGGAGGTCGGAGGCCTCCAGCAGCTCCCGGGCCGCCGTGATCCGCTGGGACAGCAGCCACTGCCCGGGGCTGGTGCCGAGCTGATCGGTGAACCTCCGGGCCAGGGTGCGCGCCGAGACGCCCGCGTGTGCGGCGAGGTCGTCGAGGGCCAGCGGTTCACCGAGCCTGCCGGTGGCCCACTCCAGCAGCGGCGCGAGCGTGCCCTCCATCTGCAAGGGGTGCGGCGGCGCCGCGTACTGCAGTTGCCCGCCCTCGCGGTGGGGCGCCATGACCATGCTCCGTGCGACGTCCGCCGCGTAGCGGGCGCCGTGGTCGGTGCGGACCAGGTGCAGGCACAGGTCGATACCGGCCCCGGATCCCGCGCTGGTGGCCACGTCGCCGTGATCCACGTAGAGCACGTCCGCCGCGAACCCGACCGCCGGGAAGCGTGCGGCGAACTCCTGCGCCAGCGCCCAGTGCGTGGTGGCCTCCCGGCCGTCCAGCAGGCCGGCCTGCGCCACGGCGAAGGCCCCGGAGCAGATGCTGACGATCCGCGCCCCGCGGGAGTGAGCGCGGCGCAGGGCGCGGAGCACCGCGGGCGAAGGCTGCCCGTCCGTGGGAAGCCACCCCGGGACGATCACGGTGTCCGCCCCGTCGAGCGCATCCAGCCCTTCGGTCACGAGCATGTCGTACCCGGCGAGGGTGGGGACCGGGCCGGGGTTCTCCGTGCAGACGCCGAACGCGTAGCGGGCGGGCAGCCCTCGTCGCTCGATCCCGAAGACCTCGGCTGCGCACGCGAGCTCGAAGGTCGACTGCGGGGGATGGACGAGTGCCACGACGCGATGCAGGTGCACGTGCATGGCAGAAAAGTACCGCAGCATGTCATTCTTGACACTCGGGCGGGGCGACAACGGTCGGCGAGGCTTTCCCCATGACAACAGAACAGAGCACCTCCGCTTCCGCTCGCACCTCCGCCTCCGCCTCGGTTTCCGCCTCCGCCTCCGCCTATACGTGGTCCGCCCTGCAGGACGCTCCGGTTCGCGAGCTCTTCCCCGGCATCCGCCTGCGCTCGCTGTGGAGCGGCGCCCAGGGTGCGACGGCCCACGTACTGGAGATGGACCCCGGCGCGTGCTGGCAGGGAGTGGACGTCCACGAGCCGGGTCCCGAAGAGGTCTACGTGATCTCCGGCATCTTCAACGACGGCGACCGCGACTATCCGGCCGGCACCTTCATCCACGCCCCGGCGGGCTCCTCGCACGTCCCGCAGACGACGACCGGCTGCACGCTGTTCGTCTTCCACCCCGAGGGCTAGCGGCGCCCGGCCCCGTGAAAATGGGATCCTGGTCGCGTGAACCTGGAGGACCTCGTCCGGCTGCGCCGGGCCCGTGACCTGATGGACCGCGACTACGCGAAGGCGCTCGACGTGCCGGCGCTGGCGCGTGCCGCCCTGATGTCGACGGGCCATTTCTCCCGCAGCTTCCGCAGCGCCTTCGGGGAGACGCCGTACAGCTACCTGATGACGCGCCGGATCGAGCGGGCGAAGGCGCTGCTGCGGCGGGGTGACCTGACGGTGACGGAGGTCTGCTTCGAGGTCGGCTGTACGTCGCTGGGGTCGTTCAGCTCACGGTTCACCGAGTTGGTGGGCGAGAGCCCGAGCGCGTACCGGGCACGCCGCCATGACGACGGCGCCGCCATCCCGCCCTGCATCGCCAAGATCCGCACGCGACCGGTCAGAAATGGAGAAGCGAAACCCGACCCCCGCCCGTAGCGTGAAACGCATGGACATCAAGCTTTCATCGTGCTTCATCGCCGTCGACGACCACGACAAGGCGCTCGCCTTCTACCGGGACGCGCTCGGCCTGGAGGTACGCGACGACGTCGGGTTCGAGGGGATGCGCTGGGTGACCGTGGGCGCGCCGTCGCAGCCCGACGTGAACATCGTTCTCGAACCGCCCCTCGCGGACCCGAACGCCTCGCCCGCCGACAAGCAGGCCATGGCGGAACTGCTGGCCAAGGGCCTGCTGCGCGGCGTCATCTTCCACACCGACGACTGCGACGCCACCTTCGAGCGCATCCGCGCGGCGGGCGGCGAGGTGCTGCAGGAGCCGGTCGACCAGCCGTACGGCGTCCGCGACTGCGCCTTCCGCGATCCCTCCGGGAACATGCTGCGCTTCACCCAGCCTCGCAAGCAGTGAGCTCTGTGAACAACGCGAAGTGAGCAACGCGAAGTGAGCAAGAGGCCCGACCGCGAAGGCGGCCTTGCACAACCGATGGAGATACGAAACACGATGAGCACGGCCAAGAGGACGAACACGGCCACGAGGGCGAAGACGAATACGAGAGCGAAGACGAACACGAAGTCGCCTGCGCCCCACACCGCCGACAGCCACGACCTGATCCGCGTGCACGGCGCGCGTGTGAACAACCTCAAGGACGTCAGCATCGAGATCCCCAAGCGCCGGCTGACGGTGTTCACCGGCGTCTCCGGTTCGGGCAAGAGCTCGCTGGTGTTCGACACGATCGCCGCGGAGTCGCAGCGGCTGATCAACGAGACCTACAGCGCCTTCGTGCAGGGCTTCATGCCCACGCTGGCGCGGCCCGAGGTCGACGTGCTCGACGGGCTGACGACCGCGATCATCGTCGACCAGCAGCGGCTGGGTGCCGATCCCCGCTCCACCGTCGGCACCGTCACCGACGCCAACGCGATGCTGCGCATCCTCTTCAGCCGGCTCGGGAAGCCGCACATCGGCCCGCCCAGCGCGTACTCCTTCAACACGGCCTCGGTCCGGGCGAGCGGCGCGATCACGGTCGAGCGCGGCACCAAGAAGGCCGTGAAGGCGACCTACCAGCGCACCGGCGGCATGTGCCCGCGCTGCGAGGGCCGGGGCGCGGTCTCCGACATCGACCTCACCCAGCTCTACGACGACTCCAAGTCGCTGGGCGAGGGCGCGCTCACGATCCCCGGCTACAGCATGGACGGCTGGTACGGCCGCATCTTCACCGGCTGCGGCTTCTTCGACCCGGACAAGCCGATCCGCAAGTACACCAAGCGGGAGCTGCACGACCTCCTCCACAAGGAGCCGACCAAGATCAAGGTCGACGGCATCAACCTGACGTACGAGGGGCTGATCCCGAAGATCCAGAAGTCGATGCTGTCCAAGGACATCGAGGCGCTGCAGCCGCACGTCCGGGCGTTCGTGGAGCGGGCGACGACGTTCGCCACCTGCCCCGAGTGCGACGGCACCCGGCTCAGCGAGGGGGCCCGGTCCTCGAAGATCAAGAAGATCAGCATCGCCGACGCCTGCGCGATGGAGATCAGGGACCTGGCCGAGTGGGTGCGCCGCCTCGAGGAGCCGTCGGTGGCTCCGCTGCTCACCGCGCTGCAGGGGACCCTCGACTCGTTCGTGGAGATCGGTCTCGGCTACCTCTCCCTCGACCGGCCCTCGGGCACGCTGTCGGGCGGCGAGGCGCAGCGCGTCAAGATGGTCCGCCACCTCGGATCCTCGCTCACCGACGTCACGTACGTCTTCGACGAGCCCACCACGGGCCTGCACCCCCACGACATCCAGCGGATGAACGACCTGCTGCTCCGGCTGCGGGACAAGGGCAACACGGTGCTCGTCGTGGAGCACAAGCCGCAGGCGATCGCGATAGCCGACCACGTCGTCGACCTCGGGCCCGGCGCCGGTACGGGCGGCGGCACCGTCTGCTTCGAGGGCACCGTGGAGGGGCTGCGGGCGGGGGGCACCGTCACCGGCCGCCACCTCGACGACCGGGCCGGTCTCAAGGAGACGGTGCGCAAGCCCACCGGGAAGCTTCCGGTCCGCGGCGCGACGGAGCACAACCTCCGGAACGTGGACGTCGACATCCCGCTCGGCGTGCTGACCGTGGTCACCGGCGTCGCCGGCTCCGGCAAGAGCTCGCTCGTGCACGGATCGATCCCCGCCGACGAGGGCGTGGTCCCGGTCGGCCAGGGCGCGATCCGCGGCTCCCGGCGCAGCAACCCGGCGACGTACACCGGGCTCCTCGACCCGATCCGCAAGGCGTTCGCGAAGGCCAACGGCGTGAAGCCGGCCCTGTTCAGCGCCAACTCCGAGGGCGCCTGCCCCACGTGCAACGGCGCCGGCGTCATCTACACCGACCTGGCGATGATGGCCGGCGTCGCCACCACCTGCGAGGACTGCGAGGGCAAGCGGTTCGAGGCCTCGGTCCTCGATTACCACCTCGGCGGTCGCGACATCAGCGAGGTGCTGGCGATGCCGGTGGCCGAGGCCGAGGCGTTCTTCGCCGGCGGCGAGGCGCGCATCCCGGCCGCGCACAAGATCCTCACCCGGCTCGCCGACGTCGGGCTCGGCTACCTCACCCTCGGCCAGCCGCTCACCACCCTGTCCGGCGGCGAACGGCAGCGCCTCAAGCTCGCGACCCACATGGCCGACAAGGGCGGCGTCTACATCCTCGACGAGCCGACCACCGGGCTGCACCTCGCCGACGTCGAGCAGCTCCTCGGCCTGCTCGACCGGCTCGTCGACTCCGGCAAGTCGGTCATCGTCGTCGAGCACCACCCGGCGGTCATGGCGCACGCCGACTGGATCATCGACCTCGGCCCCGGCGCGGGCCACGACGGCGGCCGGATCGTCTTCGAGGGCACCCCCGCCGACCTCGTCGCCGCCCGCTCCACCCTCACGGGCGAGCACCTCGCGGAGTACGTCGGCGCCTGACCGACGCCTTGGGCAGTTTCCGGCCATGGGGATACGCGGCCCCGTCCCCATGGCCGCTCACGCCTGCCGCGGTTTCCGCGTCGCCCGATTGCAGGCATCTCACCCGGGTACGCGAAGGCCCACGGGTGGGGTCGGGGCACCGCAGCCGGAGGTGGCACCAACGCCATCAAAGCCGAGCACAACCGGCCAAATACCATATATCTCATCACCGCAACCAGCCGGACCATAGAACCGGCAAGAAGCGCCGGAAGCCACCCCGGCCCACCCGAGGCCCGCCCCGGCGCCAGGAGCACAAGCGCACATACTGCACCTCACACAGCGGAGGGCGCCCTATGGCACCGCGTAAAGCCCTGTTCACCTTCCTGGCGGCAGCCGCCGCACGCGCCTGCGCCGCGGGCCCCGCGGCCGCGGCCCCGGCCCAGGACGCGTCCGCGCCGGGAGCCGTTCCCCCGTGCGTCTCGACGGAGCACTACAACGACGCTTCCGGAAAGGTCGCCTGGGTGTGGAACGCCTGCGGCAACACCCAGAAGGCGCGCGTCGTCATCGGCTGGGGACCCGACAGCGACTGCTTCACCATCCCTCCCGGCACCGGAGCGGCGTACCACTACACCTTCGGTAACTACGGCACGACGGAAACCTGCTGAACGGAAACCTGCTGAAGGGAAACCTGCTGAGCCGAAGACCACTGCAGCGCCTTGACCGACTGCCGACCGACCTGCCGGTGCCGGCAGTCGGCGTAGTGTCTGCACATGCTTCTGTGGATCAACGGACCATTCGGCGGCGGCAAGACACAGACCGCGTACGAGATCCGGCGACGGCTTCCGGGCAGCATCGTCTGCGATCCCGAGCACGCCGGTTTCGGCTTGCACCGGATGCTGCCCCCGGCACTGCGCGGCGACTTCCAGGATCTTCCCACCTGGAGGCAGAGCGTGTACGAGATGCTGGACTTGGCCATGACCGAGTACGACGACACCGTGATCGTCCCCATGACGCTCGTGGAACCGGACTACTTCCAGGAAATCATCGGCCGGCTGCGGGAACGCGGTCATGACGTCCGGCACTTCGCTCTCCTCGCCGACCGGCGAACCGTCCTGAAACGACTCCGAGAGCGGAACTTCGGGCACGTCGTGCGCCTCGTCGCGGGCAAGGAGGCACCCCTGCGCAGGGAGAGCTTCGCCGTGTCGAAGCTCGATCTGTGCTTGGAACGCCTGCGCAAACCCGAGTTCGCGGAACACGTGTGGACCGACCGCATCACCGTCCCTCAAGCCGCCGACCACATCGCGGCCTCGGCCGGACTTCCCCTCACCCCGAACACGGACCGCGCCTTGCAGGGCCACCTGCGCCGCGCGTGGACGGGCGTCAAGCACATCCGGTTCGACTGAAATCGGGCCACGAGGCGAGTGCCCTGACCGGCATGCTCAGAAGCCGCCGCGGCCGAGGGCCGCCTGCCCGCTACCGGCGCCGGCGCCACCGGCGTCACCGGCGGGCTGCGCAGGGGACTGTTCTGCCAGGCGCAAGGCTTCGGTACGGACTTCGGCGTCGACTTGTTCTGCCGTTTTGTCGCCGTACTCGAGGATGTCGTACTCGTCGTCGAACGCGGCGAGCCTTTCCACCAGGGGCAGATCGTGACCGAACTGCTGATGGATCCGGAAGGCGAGCTCCCGGGGGGTCATCTCTCCCGCCAGCATCCTGCTGACGAGTGAGCGTGCGGCGGCCTCCTCCCCGGCGTTGCTGCCGTAGGGGTAGAAGACGAGGCCCAGCTCGCCCAATGCCGCGGGCAGGAAGTCGGGGACGTCGTAGTCCGCCTCCGCGCGCGTGCAGGCGGCCAGGCGCCTCAATGCGGGACTGTCGAGCCCGGCCAGGAGGGCGTTACAGGCTGCATCGACGACCTCGACCGCGCGGACGCCGCCGAGGCTCCAGAGGGCCGCGAGGTTCTGCAGGTCCTGGGCTGGTGATGAGGTCGGCTGCATTCGCCCATGTTCTCTTCAGGGTGCCGTTCCGGTCGAATGCATTTCGCTGTTTCGACTGTTCGGCGGCGGCCCAGGAGCGTATCCCCGGCGCAAAGTACGTGAGGGGTTCCGGGCCGCCGTGTCGAAACCGGCCTCAGGTGGTGGGGGCCATGCTCTTCTTGGCCAGTTCGTAGGCCGGGAGCATCTCCTTGTGTTCCTCGGTGTCGAGCCCGCCCAGGTGCACGATGGTCACGCCCTTCGGCGTCTTCACGGCGAGGGCCCGCTGCTGCCTCGGCTCGTCCGTGAGGGCGCTCTTCTGCGTGTAGACCACTTCCGCGGCGGGAAGGTCGCCGGCCTTGAGCTCGCTGATCTTCTGCTCGGAGACGTTCTTCTCCTCCGCCATGTACGCCTCCAGCGTCCGGCGTGCCGAGGAATCCGTCCGGTCCGTGGTCCAGACCCGCATGAAGCCGATATTGCCCGCGGGCTTGGCGTCGAGTTCGCAGGCACCCCTGAATGCCGCGTGGCCGGAGATCTTGGCCAGGAGCTTTCCGTCCTCGACGGAGAGGCCCGAGGGCTTCCATGCCTTGGCCAGATCGAAGGACACCGGTAGCTCGCAGGCCGAGCCGGCGGGGCCGATCCGGGTGACGTTCTTCGCGTCCGGCTTGCCGGTGTTCTTCTCGGCCTTTTCGGCCTTCTCGGCCTTCGCCGCCGTTTCGGCCGGGGCCGTGGACTCCCGGGCGGTGTCGCCACCCTTTTCGGCGGTCGACGAGCAGCCGGACAGGACGCCGACCGTGAGTGCGGCGGAGACCGCACCCCGCGTGAGCTTGCGCATAGAGCCTTTCCTCATGGAACGAATCAACCGCGCAAATCTAGCCTCAAAACCGGAGAGTTCCTAACCGTTATTCCGGTGCTCCCTTCCGGCGGATAAGCGGGCCGTGCCCGGCGGGGGCGAACCCCGCCGGGCACGGCGTTGAGCATGGAGCGCGGATGCGTACGGAGTACGGGCCGGGTACGGGACCAGGTACTGGCCGCTAGATGTTCCAGTAGTGGTCCGCCCACGTGCCGCACGGCCACTGAATGGCCTTCTCGCCCTGTACGCGGCTGGCGCCGGGAATGGCGAGGCACTGGCCGCTGTTCCAGTTCACCAGGCGCGTGCCGTTGCCGGTGGCGTCGATGCCCCAGTAGTGGTCCGCCCAGGTACCGCACGGCCACTGGATGACCTGGGTGCCCGGTGTGGTGCTGGCTCCCGGCACGGCCAGGCACTGCTGGCTGTTGAGGTTTCTTATGCGGTAGTAGTTGCGGCCGCCGTTGTTGAACGCGTACTCGAACTGCCAGTAGTGGTCCCGCCAGCTGCCGCAGCCCCACTGGATGAGCCCGATGCCGTTCTCCGTGCTGCCACCGGGTACGGCCAGGCAGTGGGCGCTGTTGCCGTTGCGGATCCAGTTGTAGGAGAGGGCGCCGTCCGTGCCGGGCTTGGTGTCCGGTACGGCGGCGGCGGAGGTTCCGGTGATGCCGGAGGTGAGCAGCGTCGCAGCGGCGGCTGCCACGACTCCCAGGAGGCGATAGCGCGACTTCATGTGTCCCCTTCCTCGTACGAGAGAAATGCGTGGATCATGAGTCGTACATGCCGTGCCTGCCCTCGGCCCGATGCCCGCGCCGGGTCCGGTGCCCGCGCCGGGTCCGGAGCCGGACCGGGCGGGCCGGACCGGGCAAGGCCGCACGCTATAGCCGTTCGCCCGGAAACGGCAGACGCCGGATGGGGCACCTGCAAGTTGGCGGGAAGACGCTGCCCGGGCCGTACGGGTTCCGCCCCCCGCGCGGCTTACGCGAGGCGGCGCAGGAACACGTCGACGACCTTGTCGGTGTCGTCGGGGACGAGGTTGTCGGCGGCGCTGGTGAAGACCGCGGTACGGCCGGTC
Source organism: Streptomyces aureoversilis (assembly GCF_042657885.1). NCBI lineage: Bacteria > Bacillati > Actinomycetota > Actinomycetes > Kitasatosporales > Streptomycetaceae > Streptomyces > Streptomyces aureoversilis. Next base: position 20,935 of record NZ_JBHSKJ010000037.1, on the reverse strand, counting down.
AGGTCGACGGCGACCCCGTCCGAGTCGCCGTTGGCGGGGGTCCCGTTGCCCGCGACGTCGAGCCGCTCGACGGCACCGGTCAGCAGGTCCCGTGCGTAGACGGCCGAGCGGCCTTCGGTGCCGCCGCTGCCGCCGGGGACCAGGTTGGGGGCCGTGGAGCTGAAGAACACCTTCCGGTTGTCGCCGCTCATGACCGGCCCACGAGAGTTGCCCAGAGCCTCGGCCCCGTCGTGGGCGACGCTCAAACGGCGCGTGACGCCGGTCCGCAGGTCCCGGGCGTACACGTCCGCCGTGTTCGTGGTCTTGCCCGGTACGACGCCGGAGGTGCGGGAGGAGAAGAGCGCGTAACGCCCGTCCGGGCTCAGCCCGACGTCGGTGGCCGACGCACCGCTGCCGTCGCGCTGCCGGGCGGCGAGCTCGGTCCGCCCGGTGCGCATGTCGTGGACGTAGAAACTGTCCAGCCTTGGCCTGGCCGACCCCTGACCGGCACCGTCCGGCCCGCTCACGCCCTCACCCTCGCCCTCGCCCTCGCCCAGACCGCCGAGCGACAGGAACCCGACCTTGCTGCCGTCGGCGCTGATGACCGGTGCCGCCGAGCGGGTACCCGCCTGGCTCCCGTCCGACCGGACGCTCACCCGCTGCGTGGTGCCCGTCCAGCGGTCCCGTACGAAGACGGCCATCGGATCCGTACTCGGCCCGGGGACGAGGTCGGTCCGGCTGGAGGCGAAGGCGACGAACCGTCCGTCGGCGCTCATGGCCGGTTCGTACGACGTGCCCGCCTGCTGCTGCTTGTTCTCCAGCAGGAGTTCGGTCCGCCCCGTCCTGCGGTCGCGGACGAAGAGATCGGTATCGCCGGGGCGCTTGTCCGGGGACAGGTTGCCGGCCCTCGAGTCGAAGACGGCGTACCGCCCGTCGGCGCTGAGCGCGATGTCGAACGAGGAGTCGTCGGCCGGTGTGCCGTCGCTCGCCACGTTGGCCTGCTCGACCGCGCCGGTGCGTAAGTCCTTGATGAACAGGTTGACGCCCTCGCGGGTGCCCGGCGCCAGATCGGTGGCCCTGGATCTGAAGGTGGCGAAGCGGCCGTCGGCGCTGATGCCGGCGGTGTACGACTCGCCGTTGGCCTGGGCACCGCCGGCGGTCACGCTCACCCGTTCCGTACGCGGCCGCTGATGCTCGGCACCGGAGGCCACCGGCACGGTGGCTGCGGCGCAGGCGCCCAACGCGGTGACCAGAATGGCGGCTCGTGCGAGACAGCGCATGGTTCCCCCTCTTGGACTGGGCGGGATCCGGTTCGCATGGGATGCGAAAGGTCAGGGGAAGCCAAGCCCGTCGACCGGGTGCGGTCAACGGGGAGGTGCGGCCTCCGGCACGGATGCGACCGCCCCGCGGTAGTGGTCGAACTGCGTCACTCCGTGGTAGCCGTAGCTCTCGGGGTGCAGTTCGTGGAGCGCGACGCCGCACCGGGCCAGCGGGCCGAGGACGTCCGTCAGCAACGTACCGGCCTCGGCGATGAAGGCGGCCCTCTCCCCCGCGCTGTTCGTGCCCAGGGTGATGCCGGCCTCCACGTGCGCGTCACGGCCGCCGGTCAGCGGTCTGCCGTCGACGTAATAGCTGCTGGCCGGAACCAGATTGACGTGGACGATGGTGCGCGCACGCGACTTCTTCAGGGTGACCACCGCCAGCCGGGTCAGCCCCTCGGCAAGGGCGCGCCGAGCGGTGGCGGGAAGGTCGGGGTCGGTGACCGTGACCCGGAAAAACGGCATGGCTCTCTCCTCGGTCGTACTGGGCGTATTGGGCTTATTAGGCGTATTGGGCGCGCCGAGTGCACTGAGCGCACTGGGCCTGTCGCCACCGGAGCCGGTGGCACGGAGCAAGCCTGGCCCGACCTGGCACCATGGATCCAACGCATGGATGTCATATACATATGAGGCCGACGCATGACCGTGAACCTCCCCCAGCTGAGGGCCTTCCTCGCCGTCGTCGACGCGGGCGGCTTCAGCGCGGCCGCCGCCGAGCTGGGGATGAGCCAGTCGGCGGTGTCGCACGCCGTCGCCTCCCTGGAACGCGGGCTGACCGGCCCGCTGCTGGTCCGTTCCAGCCCGGTGCGGACCACCGCGCTCGGCGAGCAGGTCCTGCCGCACGCCCGCATCGCCGTGTCGGCGGCCCGGTCCGTGGAGCGGATCGCGGCCGAAGCCGCCGGGGCCCTGACCGGCACCGTGCGGCTGGCCGCCACGCCGACGGTATGCCAGGGGCTGGTCCCCGGCCTGCTCCGGCACTGGCGCGAGGACCAGCCGCGGATCACCGTGCGACTCTTCGAGGGCGACAGCAGCGAGGTGTCGACGTGGCTGGAGGACGGCACGGCCGACGCCGCCGTGCTGATCGACCCGCCGCCCGGCCCCGGCATCCAGCTCGCCACGGACAGCTACCAGGCGCTGCTGCCCCGGGACCACCCCCTGGCGGGCGAACCGCGCGTCGACATCCGCGACCTGGAGGACGACCCGTTCCTCATCTCCCCCAACGGCTGTGAAGTCCGCGTCCGTACGATCCACCGCCTGGCCGGGCTGCGCTTCGCGCCCACTCACCGGGTACGGGACCTGGCGACCCTGATCAGCATGGTGCAGGCGGGTATCGGCGTGACCGTGCTGTCGGAGGTGTCCCGCTCCCTGATCCCCCCTGACCTGGTCCTGCTGCCACTGGAGCCCCGCACGTCGCGCCGCCTCGTACTGACCGGCCCGCGTGACCGCCCATGGCACCCGGCGGTCCGCACCTTGGCGGAGTCAGCCGTCGGTCATCTGGCCGGGGCCGCGCCGGGCGGCCACCCCGCCCCGTCGACCCGGTCCGCGAGGGCAAAGGTCTCCTGAGCCGCGCGCAGGCGCGTTCCTCTCCACCGAAAGGCTTCCGGCCGCGCGTCTCGGGGAACAGCTCTGTGCATCGAGGATCCGGTGAGCAGCGCCGTGCTCGGCGTGACAGGAGGGGCCTGCGATGTCAGAGGTGTCAGCGGTGCCAGAAGCGTCAGACATGTCAGATGTATCAGATGTGTCGGACGCGTCAACGGCATCAACGGTTTCAAAAGCTTCGGGCAAGCACCCCTTGGTCGTCTCGGACGAGGTGCGCGAGGCGCTGGACCGGAGTCGGCCGGTGGTCGCCCTCGAATCGACGATCATCGCGCACGGCCTGCCCAGGCCGCGGAACCTGCAGGTGGCGCAGGAGCTGGAGGAGCTCGTACGGGCCGGTGGCGCCGTCCCCGCGACGGTGGCGGTGCTGGACGGGCGGCCCCGTGTCGGGCTGGACAAGGAGCAATTGGCGCGCGTGGCGGGCGAGAGCGGGCTCCGCAAGCTGGGGCACCGCGATCTGGCGCCGGCGGTCGCGGCGGGGGCGAGCGGGGCGACGACGGTGTCCGCGACCGCCTTTCTGGCCGCCCGGGCCGGGATCCGCGTCTTCGCGACGGGCGGTCTCGGCGGCGTGCATCGCGAGTGGGCGCAGACCCAGGACGAGTCGGCGGACCTGCGCCTGCTGGCGAGGGTACGGATCGCGGTCGTCTGCGCAGGGGTGAAGTCGGTCCTGGACGTGCCGGCGACCCTGCAGCGCCTGGAGACGCTGGGCGTCGGCGTGCTGGGCTTCCGGACGACGGAATTCCCGGGCTTCTACCTCAGCAGTTCCGGAGAGCCGGTCGACTGGACGGCCGGTTCCGCGGCGGAGGTGGCCGGTGTGCTGCGCGCTCAGGACGCGCTCGGCGGCCCGCCCTCCGCCCTGCTCGTCGCGAATCCGGTCCCCGCAGCGGAACAGCTCGACCCGGCCCTGCACGACCGGGTGCTGGCGCAGGCACTGGCGGCGTGCGCGAGCGAGGGGGTCACCGGGCAGGCGGTCACCCCGTTCCTCCTCGGCTATCTCGTCCGGCACACCGACGGCGCGTCCTTGGAAGCCAACGTGGCCGCGGTGCGGGGCAATGTGCGGCTGGCGGCCGAGATCGCGACGGCGTACGCCGCATGAGCGGCGCCGGCAGCGCGACGCTGCTCGTCGTGGGTGACGTGGTGACCGACATCGTCGCCCGGCACCGCACGCCGCTGGTTCCCGCGACGGACACGGCGGCCCGCATCGCCACGCTCCCGGGCGGCGCGGGCGCCAACGTGGCCTGCTGGGCCGCCCGTTCGGGCGCCCGCGACGTACGCATCCTGGCCCGCGTGGGCGCGGATGCGGCGGACGGGCACGAGCGCGCGCTCCGCGCAGCCGGCGTCCGCCCGCACCTCGTGGTCGACCCCGAGGCGCCCACCGGTACGGTCATCTCCCTCGTCGGCCCGGACGGCGAGCGGACGTTCCTCACCGACAGCGGAACGGTGCTGCGCCTGTCGGCCGCCGACTGGAGTGACGACCTCCTGGCCGGCGTCGGTCATCTGCACGTCTCCGGCTATCTCTTCTTCGCCGACCCGAGTCGTACGGCCGCCCGGCTGGCGATGGAGGCGGCCCGCGCCCGCTCCGTGCCGGTGAGCGTCGACCCGGCCTCCGCCGGCTTCATCGCCCGCTTCGGCGTGGACCGCTTCCTCACGGCCGTCGCGGGGGCGGACACTCTCCTGCCCAACCACGACGAAGCCGCGCTCCTCACCGGTCTGCCGGACCCGGCCGACGCAGCGGCCAAGCTGAGCCGGCAATTCCCCCTCGTGGTCTCCACACAGGGCTCCGGGGGCGCGCTGGTCGCGGCCTCCGGCGCGGTCGTCGCCCGCGTCCCGGCCGAGCCGGCCGGCGCCGTGGACACCACGGGTGCAGGCGACGCCTTCACCGGAGCCTTCCTCGCCGCCCGCCTGGCGGGCCGTGACCCGGCCGAGGCAGCACGCCGGGGCTGCCGGGCCGGCGCCGAAGCGGTCACCCTCATCGGCGCTCGCCCCCGTCTCGGTCCCCGCCCCCGTCCCCGTCCCCGTCCCCGTCCCCCCGAAGATCCTCCGGAACGGGCGGCTCCCTCCGGCCTCTCCTCCTGAAGCCGCCCCCCGGCCCGGCTCCCGTGTCCACCGACCGGTGGACACGAGGTCCAACCTGTCGGTGCTGTCGGCGACCACAGGCCTTGGACCAGCATGAATGCCATGAACAATCTCCCTGTACGCATGGCTCGTCGGAGCGCCCTGCGCCCCTGGCGCGCCATCTCCGGCTGGTTCCTCTTCGTCGTGCTCTGTCTCGGCGCCGGAGCCGGCATCGGCGGCAACCCCGCCAAGAGCGAGGACTTCCGCATCGGCGAAGCGGGCCGTGCCGAGGCGATGGCGACCCAGGGAGGTCTGCAACAGCGGCCCGTGGAGCACGTACTCATCACCGGGAAGCCGGGGAAGACCGAGAAATCGGAGAAGCCCGAGAAGTCCGAGACGTTCGGAAAGACCGCCACGAGCCGCCGTCCCGATCTCGATCAGTCCGCCGCCGCAGCCGCGGCCCGCGACATCGGCGACCGCATGCGCAAGCTGCCCGAAGTCGCCTCCGTGGCCCCGCCCGTCCGGTCCGCCGACGGCACGGCCCTGCGGATCGCCGTGACCCTCAAGGGCCCTGAACTGGACGGCAAGAAGCACGTCGAACCGCTGCGCGCGCAAACGGCCGCGGCCCAGGCGGCCCACCCCGGCCTGCTGATCGAGGAGACGGGCGGTCCGTCCATCAGCAAGGGCGTCGAGAAGCAGCGCGGCAGCGACCTCTCGCGCACCGAGCTGATCGCGCTGCCCGTCACCCTCCTCACCCTGCTGTTCGTGTTCCGGTCCGCGGCCATGGCCACGGTGCCCGTCCTGCTGGCGCTCTCCTCGATCGCCGCGGCCATCGGCCTGTCGATGCTCGCCTCTCACGCCTTCCCGGACGCCGGCGTCGGCACCAACGTCATCCTGCTGATCGGCATGGCCGTCGGCGTGGACTACACCCTCTTCTACCTCAAGCGGGAACGCGAGGAGCGGGCCCGCTCGGGCGGCCGGCTGAGCACGCAGGCCGTGGTGGAGCTGGCCGCCGCCACCTCGGGCCGGGCCGTCGTCGTGTCCGGGCTCGCCGTCGCGGTCTCCAGTGCCACGCTGTACCTGGCCGACGACGTCATCTTCTCGTCGATCGCCACCGGCGCGATCCTCGTCTGCCTGGTCGCCGTCGCCAGTTCGCTCACCGTGCTGCCCGCGCTGATCTCCAAGCTCGGCGCCCGAGCCGAGCGCCGGTCGGCCCGCAAGGCCGGGCGCGGCGCACCCGTCCGGGCGCCGAAGTCCGGCACGGGCCGCATCACGGCAGCCCTCCTGCGTCCCGCGAGCAGGCGTCCCGCCGCCACCCTGTGCGTCACCGTGCTCGGCCTGCTCGCCCTGGCGAGCCCGCTCCTGGGCCTCAACCTGACCGACATGGGCCGCGAGACCCACTCACGCGGGATCCCGGCCATGCAGACGTACGACCGGCTGAACGAGGCGTTCCCGGAGCTGAAGTCCATGCACCAGGTCGTCGTACGTGCCGAGCCCGGCCGGGCGGGCGAGGTGGCCGGCGCGCTGCGCGAACTCGGCAGGCGCGCCGGGAGCGACCCGGCCCTCGCCGGTACGGCGGAGCTCCGCGTGTCGCAGGACCGGCGGGTCAGCCTCCTGGAACTGCCCGTTCCGCACTATGTGAGCTCCGAGGCCGCGCAGCAGTCCCTCAAGCGCGTGCGGACGGACTACGTGCCGGAGACCGTCGGCAATCTGCCCGGCGTGGAGTCCGGAGTGACCGGGGACGTCGCCCGCTACGCGGACTACCCGGCCCACCAGAAGGGGAAGCTTCCCCTGGTCATCGGGTCCCTGCTGCTGGTGACCTTCGCCATGACGGTGTGGGCGTTCCGCTCCGTGGTCCTGGGGCTGATCGGCACGGCCCTGAACCTGCTCTCGGCCGGTGCCTCGCTCGGCCTGCTGGTCCTCGTCTTCCAGGGCAGCTGGGCCGAAGGGCTCCTCGGCTTCACCTCCACCGGGTCGATCGGCTCCCGGGTCCCGCTCCTCCTCTTCGTGATCCTCTTCGGCCTGTCGATGGACTATCAGGTGTTCGTCATCAGCCGCATCAGGGAGGCGGCCCTGAGTGGCGTGCCGACCCGCAAGGCCGTGCTCGACGGCATCCGCAGCTCGGCCGGCGTGGTGACCAGCGCCGCGTTCGTGATGGTGACGATCTTCGCCGCCTTCATCTTCCTGCACATCATGGAGATGAAGCAGATGGGCTTCGCCCTGGCGGTGGCCGTGCTGCTCGACGCCGTCGTCATCCGGGCCATGGTGCTGCCCGCCCTCATGCTGCTCCTCGGCGAGGCCAGTTGGTGGCCGTCGCGCGGCATGCGCCGGGCCCAGGCGGCCGTCCCCGCTGCCCAAAGCCCCGTCTCAGTAGGCTGACCAGCATGAACTCCCCGCCGCAGCCACCTGGCCATCAGCACTGGATACGCAGACTCCGCCGGTGGAACGCCGTCTGCTGGGCCCTCCTCGGACTGGTGCCCTCGGTCATCGGCGTCCAGAACGACTCCGGCGCGCCGAAGTACGGGGCGCTGGCCGTGCTGGCCGTGCTCGCCGCCGGATACGCGACCGCGGAGCTGGCCCCCGGCAACCGGGTGCTGCCGCCGGCCGGGTACCTGTGGGTGCTGGCCCTCGGCCTGGGCGCGATGGCCGGGCTTCCGGGCGGCGGCGCGGCCCTGTTCATCGTGTCGCTCCCCCACTTCTGGATCTTCGCAAGCCGTCCGCGGTCGGCCGTCGTGCTGAGCGGCGTCGCGGCGGCCGCGACCGTGGCGGGCAGCATCGCGCGCAGCGGGGAGTTCTTCAGCGGCAACGCCGCCTTCGCCCTCATCGGCTACACGGCCGGCGTGCTGCTGGGGCTGATGGTGCACCGGATCGTCCGGGAGGGCGACGAACGGGCCGACCTGCTGGGCGCCGAACTGAAGGACGCCCAGCAGCGGCTGGCCGAGGCGCACCGGCGCCAGGGCGCCGTCGAGGAGCGCGAGCGGCTCGCGCGGGAGATCCACGACACCCTCGCCCAGGGCTTCGCCTCCATCATCGTCCTCGCGGAGGCGGCCCGTTCGCACCTCGGTACGGATCCGGGCAGGGCCGCCCAGCAGCTGCTGTCGATCGAGCGGACCGCCCGCGAGAACTTCGCCGAGGCACGGGTCCTGGTGGGCTCGGCACCGCAGAGCGGCCTGGCCCCCGGCTCCGTCGCCCTGACCCTGCGGCGGACCCTGGACCGGTTCGCCGAGGACACCGGCCTCACCGTCGACGCGGAACTGCCGGACATCGACTGCGACCAGCAGACCCGGATCGCCCTGCTGCGCTGCACCCAGGAATCCCTGGCCAACGTGCGCAAGCACGCGGCCGCCTCCACCGTGGGCGTCGTCCTCGGCCTGCACCTCCACGGCGTCGAACTGGAGATCACCGACGACGGCCGCGGCTTCGTCGTCGAGGAGGCCGGCGGCTTCGGCCTCGACGGCATGCGCAAGCGCCTGGCCGAACTCGGCGGTGAGCTCACCGTCACCAGCTCCCCCGGGGACGGCACCCGCGTCCTCGCCCTGCTTCCCGCGAACGGCCAGGTGTGACATGACGGAACGGATAGAACCGAAGGAACCGAAGGAATCGAACGAGGCGCGCCAGGACGGCCGGCTGCGCGTCATCCTGGCGGACGACCACACCGTCATGCGCGCGGGAGTGATCGCGCTGCTGGCCTCGGAGCCCGCCATCGAGATCGTCGGAGAGGCGGGCGACGGCCGCGCGGCCGTCGAACTCGTCGAGGAGCTCCGCCCCGACGTGGCGCTGATCGACCTGCGCATGCCCGTCCTGGACGGGGTGGCCGCCACCGCCGAGATCGCCTCGGGCGGGACGGGCACCCGCGTGCTGATCCTGACCACGTACGACACCGACGCCGAGATCGAGCGCGCGGTCGAGGCCGGTGCCATCGGCTACCTGCTGAAGGACACCACGCGCGACCAACTCGCGGACGCCATCCGGTCCGCGGCCCGCGGCGAGACCGTCCTGGCGCCTCGTGTCGCGCAGAAACTGGTCGCCCGCATGCGGCGACCCGTCCAGGTCCCGCTGACCTCCCGCGAGGCGGACGTCCTCAACGCGGTCGCCGACGGGCTGTCCAACGCCGACATCGGCAAGCGCCTCGTCATCGCCGAAGCCACGGTGAAGACCCACCTGCTGCGGGTCTTCGCCAAACTGGGCGTCAGTGACCGTACGCACGCGGTGGTCGTCGCCCTCGAACGGGGTCTGCTGCAGCGGCCCGGGCGGGACGCACTCGGCTGACACGGCGGGCACGTCCGGCACGTCCGGCACGTCCGGCACAGAACTCATTGCCGTCTGCATCGCACGCCGGCATCACGCATTACGTATCACCCGTCACACGAACTTCTGTGACCCCACGGCAGTGAGCAGCGCCAGCGCCTGGTGATCGGAGGTGCCCGGTGCGGCGGTGTAGACGACGAGGCGGAGGGCCGAGCCGGTGGCTTCCAGCACGTCGCAGTCGAGCGTGAGCCGTCCGACTTCGGGGTGCTGGACGGTCTTGCGCTGCGAGGTGCTCGCGGCGACGTGGGTGCGGGCCCACAGCTCCGCGAAGCGGGGGTCGGCCGCTCGTAGTTCGTCGGCGAGTTCTCGCAGCCGGGGGTCGCCGGGAAAGCGTCCGAGGCTCGCGCGCAGGTCGGCGACGGCGTACGCCTCGAAGTCCGCGGCTTCGGCGGGTGTGCGGACCACTCGTGAGGGACGTCCGGTGAAGTGCCGTCGCAGGACGTTGCGTTCTCCGTCGCCGCCCGTGGCTTCGTCACCGAGCAGCGCGATCGCCGGCGGGTTGGCGAGGACGACGTTCCAGACCCGGTCCACCACCATCACCGCGGCATCGTGCAGCCGGTCGATGATCCGCTGCAGTCCCGGTGTGACGTGGGCGGGGGCGACGGCGGGCGGGGGCGGGGCGTGGCCGGCCAGCCGGAACAGGTGGTCGCGTTCGTCCTCGGTCAGCCGCAGCGCGCGTGCGAGAGGGCCCAGGACGGCGGCGGACGGCCTTCCCGCGCGGCCCTGTTCGAGCCGGGCCAGGTACTCGACGGAGAGCCCGGCCGGCGTGGCGACCTCCTGACGGCGCAGGCCGGGCGCGCGGCGGCGCGGCCCCGCCGGCAGACCGGCCTCGGCGGGCGCCAGGCGGTCGCGCCAGGCGCGCAGGCAGATGCCCAGTTCGGCGTCGTTCATGCCCTCATTCTGGCGGGCCCCGCCGTGCGGAGGGTCGCCCTGCCGGTACCAGCATGAGCTCGGCCCTCCTACCGGACGGCCACCGCTCGCACGATGGCTCCCGTAGCGCCGGCGACCACCGGCGCGTGAACGAGGAGAGCCCACCGGTGAGCACGACGACTGCAACGAGTGCGACGACTACGACGACTGCCACGACTGCGACGAGCCCGATGACCGTAATGCCACCGACCGCCGGGGACCCGCTGCTGCGCCGCGCGGACCTCGGGGACTTCCGGCTGCCGAACCGGGTCGTGATGGCTCCGCTCACCCGGGCCCGCGCGGCGAACCCCGGCCTGGTGCCGACGGAACTGCACGCCGTCCACTACGGCCAGCGGGCCGGCGCCGGGCTGATCGTCACGGAGGGAACCTGGGTGAGCGAGCGGGCGATCGGCTTCGTGAACGTTCCCGGTGTCTACAGCGAGCAGCAGGTCGCCGGGTGGCGGCGGGTCACCGATGTCGTGCACGCCCTCGGCGGCCGGATCGTGCTGCAGCTCTGGCACACCGGTGCCGCCTCGCACCCCGATCACCTCCGGGGCGCACTGCCCGCCGGGCCGTCGGCGGTCGATCCGCACGAGCGGTCCTTCACTCCGGGCGGGTTCAAGGACACCGTCACTCCCCGGGAGATGACCCTTGCGGACATCGAGGGCACGGTCGCCGACTACCGGGTGGCCGCGCTGAACGCCCGCCGTGCCGGGTTCGACGGCGTCGAGGTCCATGCCGTCGGCCCGTTCCTGATTCCCCAGTTCCTCAATCCGCGGCTGAACCTCCGTTCCGACGCCTACGGCGGTGACCGCGCCGGACGACGGCGCCTGCTGCTGGAGATCGTCGACGCGGTCACCGCTGTGTGGGAGGGGCGGCGCGTCGGGGTCCGGCTGTCGCCGTACTGGTCCTCGGGCGACCGTTTCACGGCCGGCGAGGAGACGCTTTCCGACTACGACGCCCTCGTGGCGGAGCTCAACCGCCGCCCGGTGGCCTATCTCCACCTGCGCGGCCGGGACCTGGCCGGCCCGGGCGCCGCCCCCGACCTCGATGCGTTCGCACGGTACCGGCGCCTGTTCGACGGCCCCCTGATCGCGAACCTCGGCTTCGACCGCGCGTCGGCGAACGCCGCGATCGAGGCCGGGATCGCCGACGCCGTGTCGTTCGGCACCCACTTCATCGCCAACCCCGACCTGGTCGCCCGGTTCGCCCTCGGCCACGACCTGGCAGCCGGTGACCCGGACACGTACTACTCCGGTGGGGCGGGCGGCTACGTCGACTACCCCGTGAGCAGCGGGTGAGCCGGTGCCGGCGGCCACGTCGACGGCAGGGCGACAGCCCTTGCGGAGAAAGGGACTCGCCGACGTTCATCAGCCAAATACCACGCATTAAGGTGTTACGCCCATAAAGTTACATTGTGCAGTACCAGCGCTGACCTCGGGTCAGCCTGTCACGTCGGGGCCTCACCCAGGGGTCTCGGGAGGGGCCGGTTGCGCTGCCACACCCGAGGGCTCTCATAGGGTCTCGCCGGCCGGCGGGTCTCCTGGTCCGAGGAGAGGCGCGAACATGGTGCAGCACAGAAGGCCGAAAGCGCCGGTCGACTGGAACCTGGTCCGCAGCGCGGCCCGAGCAGTGACGCCCTGGGTGGAGCTGCTGACGGCCCTCACCGCTCTGGCCCTGGTGATGACCGGCAGGGGCTGACCCGCGGGGCGTATCACCAGTACGCCCCGTGGAGCCAACTCTTCGGCTGCCCGTCGCGGGTCCAGCCCCGCGGCGGGCTTTTGGTACGTCCGCACCGCGTGATCCCGGCACGGAGGGCGCGACGGCGCGCGTGCCCGTCGCCCCCTGTCGGCTGCCCGACGAGCCCACACACTAACGCACGGGGCGGGGCGCCGCCCGGGACCGCGACGCCGGAGCCAGCCACCTGGAGGACACCGGCCGGCGCACCGGCGGGCACCGGCCCGCGCGTGCGGCGAACCGGCGGCCCCCGGGCGGGTGAGGCACGGCGCGCCGGGCGCGCGTGCGCGTCAGCGCTGCCAGTGCTCGTTCCGGACGAGGGAGTTGCACTGGGCCACATCGGCCTTCGCCCGGACGACGGCGCGCTGCTTCGGCTCCAGGATCCGGCGCGGCCGAGCGACCCCACCGACCGGAGGGGGTTGGTCCGTTTTCGCGAGGCTCAGTTCAGGGAGGCGCTCTCCATCACCTGGTCCACCTCTCGCGCTTCCACCGGCCCGCCCGGCTGGGCGATGCCGAGGAGGAAGGCCGAGCGGCTGTCGTCCACCGCGATGAGCGTCAGACGCAGATGACCCGTGCCACCGGCGCCCTCCGGGACCGCGCTGCCGCGCTTGCCCTCGCTCACCCTCAGCGCCACCGTGTGCGCGGGGCGGCCGCCGGCCGTCGTCGGCCGGGACTCCGCGACTTCGGAACTCCCCTCGGGGTAGAAGAACACCGCGTTCGATCGGGCGGCCCGCTCCGCCTGCTGCTGGAGTGCGGCCTGCGGCACGGCCGCGGCACGGCCGGCGAGGACGGTGCTGCCGCCCTCGCTGCTCGCGCCGGTGCCGCTGCCGGTGCCGCTGCCGGTGCCGGTGCCGGTGCCTGCATGTTCCTTGGTGACCGACGAGGTGAAGGCACCGATCAGCTTCTTCCCCTCCTCGTGTTCCCACCCTTCGGGTATCGCGTAGGAGAGCCCGGCCGCACCGTCCGTCACCCGCGGCCGGCCGGCGAAGGGCGAGGAGTCCTCCTCACGCGTCAGCCACCACCCGGCGGCGACCCCGGCGACCAGCAGCAGGACCAGCGCCGCCACGGCACCGGTCACCAGCTTCCGGCGGTGGCCCGGCCGACCGGCCGGAGCGGGCGCCGGGGGCGCGGGCGGAAAGGCGAGGTGAGGCTTCGTCGTCATGATCCCAGCATCCGGGAGCCGGGCCGCTCCGGGCCTGAGCACGCGTACTCACTCGCATACTCATTCGACGACGGCGGTCCGGGCAGCCTGGAACCGTACAGGACGTGGGCCCCGTCCCACAGATCATGATCATTACAACCGACCCGAGCGTGGCCCGGCTCGCCGCCGACTGGGAGCGCATCCGCCCCACGTCCCCCGCGGACGAAGCGGTCCCCCTCGTCCTGGACTGCGCCCGCCGTCTCGCCGCCGACCCGGGCGGGGAAGAGGCCCGGATCTGGGTGTCCGGGCTGGTGGCGATGTCGGGTTACCTCGCCTGGCGTCCCGAGGAGGAGGCCGAGCGCGCCGCCCTCGGCGCCCTTCGGGCCGCGATCGAAGCACTGGGCAGCCGGACCTGCTCGCACGACGGCCACCCGTACGAGGCCGGGATGGACTCGCTGGAGGACGAGATCTGGAACGGTGACACCGGTCTGCTGACGGGCGGGCCCGCGGCGCCGGACGCCGGAACGGAGACCAGCGCCCCCGCCCCCACCGCAACCGCCACCGGCCCCGAGCAGGTGCTGTGTCCGGGCAACGTCGCCGGGTGGGCACGGCTCGCCGCGGACGTGATCGCCCCGTTGACCGTCCGCCGCATCCCCGTGGGAGCACCGAAGTACCACCACAGCTGCATCAGCACCCTCTCGGGGATCGTGAACGACTATCCCTACGGCGATCCGCACGAGGACCTGAAGGACGAGGCCGCCCGCCTTCCCTCCCGGCCCACCCGCGGAGTGCTGGCCGGCTACCTCGTGACCATGAACGCCACCTGCTGGTACGCGACGTCGGAGCGGATCACGGACCGCTCGGTTCTGGACGCGATGATCAAGGGGATCGAGGAGGCCCTTCCGCTGCTGGAGGACCGCCCGTGCACCCACGCCCCGGGTGAGCACCCCGACACCGGCGATCCGGATTACGCGAGCCAGGTCGGCTACTTCCTGCGCAGCCCCGGCGGCCGGGCCGAGATCGCCGAGTACTACGGGTGGAACGAGGAGGACGAGGCGGACCAGGAGGACGAGCCCCTGGACGGATGGGTGTGCCCGGCCTTCCTGCGCGACCTGGCGGAGGACACCCTCCTGGAACTGGCGAGCGGCCTGAGGGCGTTCGAGCAGGCGGACGCCGAGGTGCCGGCTACCTGACCCCCGGTCTGGTGCCTCACCCCCGGTCCGGCCACCTCCCCCGGCCTGTCGCGGTCACCGTCGAGGAGCGCGCATCCGGCGTCGAGCCACTGCGGGAGCGGTTCGACGCCGGCGAACTCGGCGAGGCGGGCCAGTTCCTCGCGCGGGGCGTCGAGCAGGCTCTCGTAGGCGAGGGTGGTGCGCCGGTCCGCGGGCACGGGCCGAGGAGCTCCCCGCCGATCACCTTGCCTTCGGGGAACGCGGCTCTTCTCATGCTCGCTCCGGCTCAAGCCCCGGCCGCTGCAGCCGACGTTGCCGCCGACGCCTGCTGGGCGGCACGGCGGCGCGCCGCGCCGGCCCCCGCCGTGTCGCCGAGCCGTTCGGCGAGCCGGGCCTGCGCTCCCCAGTTGTACGGGCACAGGGGGCGCACGTTGATGCGCTCGCTCAGCAGCATGCGCGCGATGTCGTGCTGCCCGCTGCGCACCGCCGCCTCCACCAGGGTCCGCTGCACGGCGTCCCGCTGCGCGTGGCTGCCTCCGAACGTCTGGACCCGGTGCCGGATCGGGAGCAGGAGGCCGACGACGTCGTCGTAGCGACCCTTGCCGTAGGCGACGAGCGCCCGGCACACCGGCAGGCCGACCTCGGCGGTCATCGGCACGTTGGACAGGCCGGCCGTGTGCGGGCCGGCCTGCCGCACCCAGGCCTCCCGGTCCCGGACGAGGCTCTCGGCCTCGGCGATGCGGTCCGCACCGACGTGGGCCATGACGGCATGCGCGTCGTTGAAGGCGTAGTAGGCGCCGTCCTGCCGTGCCGTCCAGGCATCGGAGAGCACGGTCCAGCGGTCACCGGTGTCGATCCCGGCGCCGGGGCCGGTCCCGGATCCGGTGCCGGATCCAGTGCCGGATCCGCTGCCGGTCAGGTAGAGCCGCCACAGCAGGGACGCCGCGTCCAGCATCTCCATCGCCAGCCCGGCGGATTCCTCGTTGTGGAGGACGGCGTCGTAGACGTCGAGGACCCGGTCGGTACGGCCCGCCTCCAGGTTGTAGAGGGCGTAGTGCCACCAGTTGTGGACGTTGAGGTAATTGCCGTCCGCCCAGTCGGCCGTCCGTTCGTCCAGATAGCGGATCCCGTCCGCGAACCGCCCCGTCATCTCGTAGGCGTGCACGACGGCGTGGATCCCCCACACATCGCGGGCGTTGCGTTCCACGGCCGCCAGGCCCGCCTGCTCCGACTGCCCGTAGTGCCCCGCTTCCTCGAGGCCGAAGGCGTACATGCCGAGCAGCAGGCCGTAGTGGGGGTCGTCCTCGTCCCAGGCGGACAGGGCCCCGCCGATGCGGTCGCGCAACAGCACGGCGTTGCCGGTGAAGAAGTCGGTCTGGTGGCCCACCGCCAGGGCCAGCGCGTCCCTCGGGTGGGCCACGTGGAGCTCGCCGAGCACGCGGCCGGCTCCCAGGATGTCGCCGTTCAGCCAGGAGGAGGCGGCTTCGATGTGCATCCGCTCCCGCGGAGTCACCTCCGAAAGGTGCACGCCCCGGCGGAAGTCCTCGAAGGACTTCCGCGCCGCCGCCGCTTCCTTCTCCTCCGTACCCAGCAGACCGAGGTACGCCAGGAGGACGTTGCCCATGACCGAGCGCGGCGAGTCGGCCACCGCCGCCTCCGCCTCGGTGGCGACCTCCGAGCGGAAGAAGAGCAGGGATTCCAGCGCCTTCTCGTAGTGCCGCACCGCATCGGTGCTGGTGAACGTCATCGCCTGAGCATGCCGGTCCGTTCCCACTCCCAGTCCTCCCGCTCGACCGCCGTGACAGCCGCCGGGACGCCGCCGGGACGCCCGGCGGGGCGGGACGGCGGCGTTCTGCGGCAGTACATGCCTGCCCGGTCCTGCGCGCCCGGACGCATGATCGCGGGGTTGTCGTGCAGCGGTCTTCCGCGGCCGCGGGGGCCGGAAGTTCGTCCGGCTGGAGGCATACTGGCCCACAGACAAGTCGACCTGATCACGCAGCAGCCGAGCAGAAGAGCCAAGGAGCCATCGTGTCCATCCACGACGTGGAGATCGGCGCCCTCCAGGGCGGCCCCGCGAATCTCGCGCAGTACCGCGGCAAGGCCGTCCTGGTCGTCAACGTCGCCTCGAAGTGCGGCCTGACCCCGCAGTACGCGGCGCTGGAGAAGTTGCACGAGGACTACGCGCCGCACGGCTTCACGGTGCTGGGCGTCCCGTGCAACCAGTTCATGGGCCAGGAGCCCGGATCCGCCGAGGAGATCGCCTCCTTCTGCTCGGCCACCTACGGCGTGACCTTCCCGATGACGGAGAAGACCGACGTCAACGGCGAGCGGCGGCACCCCCTGTACACCGCCCTGGTCGGCACGGCGGACGCGGAGGGCCACACCGGCGACATCCGCTGGAACTTCGAGAAGTTCCTCATCGCCCGGGACGGCAGCGTCGCCGCCCGCTTCAGCCCGCAGACCGAGCCCGACGCCCCCGAGGTCGTCTCGGCCGTCGAGGCGGCCCTGCGCGACTGACGCCTTCTCGCCGCCGCCGCACGGTGCGGCAGGTCACCGTCGACCGTCGGCGGTGACCTGCGGCAGGCGGCCACCCCGCGCACTCCCGCTCCCTACGCCTCGCCGCCGGCGCCCACCCCGCGCCGGACCGGGTGCGGGTTGAGGCGGGCGAAGCCTTCCTGGCGCTCGTAGGGGAAGTACGGGTACGGCGCGGTCGTGGCGCTCGCGGCGTCGAGCCTTGCCACTTGATCGGCGGTCAGGTTCCACCCCACCGCGCCGAGGTTCTGCCGCAGCTGCGCCTCGTTGCGGGCGCCGATGATGACGGAGGAGACCGTCGGGCGCTGCAGCAGCCAGTTGAGGGCGATCTGCGGCACGGTCCTGCCGGTTTCGAGGGCGATCTCGTCGAGGGTGTCGACCACCCGGAACAGGAGTTCGTCGTCCACGGGAGGGCCGTAGTCCGCGGTGGCGTGCAGACGGCTGCCGGCCGGCAGCGGCTTGTCCCGGCGGATCTTGCCAGTGAGGCGTCCCCAGCCCAGGGGGCTCCAGACGACGGCGCCGACGCCCTGGTCGAGGCCGAGCGGCATGAGCTCCCACTCGTAGTCGCGGCCTATGAGGGAGTAGTAGACCTGGTGCGCGGCGTAGCGCTGGTAGCCGTGCTTGTCGGCGGTGCCGAGGGACTTCATCAGCTGCCAGCCGGCGAAGTTGGAGACGCCGGTGTAGCGGATCTTCCCGGCCCGTACGAGGTCGTCGAGGGCGGAGAGGGATTCCTCCACGGGGGTGCCCGCGTCGAAGGCGTGGAGCTGGAAGAGGTCGATGTAGTCGGTGCCGAGGCGGCGCAGGGCGTCGTCGACGGCCTTGACGAGGCGTGAGCGGGAGGTTCCCGCGTCCGCCGGGCCGTCGCCCATCGGCAGCCCCGCCTTGGTCGAGATGATGACCTCGTCGCGGCGACCCTTGATCGCGGCGCCGAGCACCTCTTCCGAAGCGCCGGCGGAGTAGACGTCGGCGGTGTCGAACATGTTGAGACCCGCCTCGAGGCAGATGTCGATGAGGCGGCGTGCCTCCGCGGCGTCGGTGTCGCCCCAGGCGCCGAAGAGCTCTCCGCTCCCGCCGAACGTGCCCGCGCCCATGCTCAGCGCCGGAACCATCAGTCCTGAAGCGCCCAGTCGTCGGAATTCCACAGCGGTTCCCTTCCCCTTGTGTCCCCTGGTGCCGCCCTGCGCCGTGCAGGCTCGGACGACAGCCCTACCGGGACTGAAGTCCCGTTAAGATGGCTTCACCGTAGCAGAGCCCGAGCCGCTAATGGAATAGGAGTCCCGTTATGGAGTCAAGGAGTGCCGATCCGGGAACCGTGCGCCCCGGCGGGCGCACCGCCCGCGTGCGAGCCGCCGTCCTGCAGGCCGCCGGAGACGCACTGGCCGAGGGCGGGCTGTCCGGCCTCGACCTCGCCGACGTGGCGCGGCGCGCGGACGTCGGCAGGACCACCGTGTACCGCCGCTGGGGAACACCGGCCGCCCTGGTGGCCGACCTGCTCGCGGACATGGCCGAGCAGTCCCTCCCGCGCGCCCGCACGGGCACCCTCCTGGGCGACCTGCGCGCCAATGCCGGCCTCGTGCAGCGCACGCTGGCCGACCCGCGCCAGGGAGCGCTCTTCAAGGCGGTGATCGCCGCCGCGACCTGCAACGACGAAGCCGCCTCGGCCCTCCGCCTCTTCTACGCCACCCGCGTCACGGAGTGGGAGCCCTGCGTCCGGGAGGCCGTCGAGCGGGGCGAGCTGCCCGAGGGGACCGACACCCGCGAAGTCGTCCGGGCCGTCTCCGCTCCCCTCTACTACCGCCTGCTGACCACGGGCGACGTGCTCGACGAGGCGGCGGCGGACCGGGCGGCCGCGGTCGCGGTCACAGCTGCACAGGCGGGAGCCTTCGTGGCGGCCGAGGCTCCGGCCAAACAGTGAAACGAATGCGTCATCGCGAGGCGAACGGCGGCATCCGGCACACGGGGGGTGAAACAGTCCGGTGCAGTCCCCCACCCAGGCCCCTCACCCGGGTCGCTCATCCGGGGCCCTCATCCGGGGCCGCCGGGGCCGGTGGATGCACCACTCGACGAAAGGACCTTTCGTGAGTAAGAGGACCACCACACTGCTGGCAGCCGCCGCACTCACCGTCGTCGCCCTCGCCGGGCAGGCGGGCGCCGCGGAGACCTCGCGCCACGCCGGCCCGGCCGCGGCGAGTGCGGCGGCCGGGCCGGCCGTCCCGGCCACCCGTACCGTCCACGCCCCGTTCGCCCTGGAACAGAACCAGTCCCTGGCCTCGGACACCGCCAATCTGGTCATGCAGGCCGACGGCAACCTCGTCATCTACGACGAGTTCGGCAGAGCCCGCTGGGCCTCCAGAACCGTCGGCCAGGGGTGGAGAGCCGTCTTCCAGGAGGACGGCAACTTCGTGGTGTACACCCGCTCGGGCAAGGCCGTCTGGTCGTCCAGGACGGCCGGGCACCCGGGCTCGCGCCTGGTCGTGCAGGACGACGGCAATGTCGTCATCTACGACGGCAGCCAGGCGATCTGGGCTTCCGGCACGAACCACTGATCCCCCGCGCCTGTCGCGCAGCCGGGCCCTGGACGGGTCCGGCTGCACTGCGGAAGCGGCCCCACCAGGGTGCCGGGCTCGCCCTCGGCCTCCGTCAGGAGCCGGGCTCAGGGGCCGGGCTCAGGGACCGAGCTCAGGGACCGTCCCGGCAGCTCCCGGTGGACCGCCGCGCATCCGGCTCGTGTCGCAGGAGCTGCACACAGGGGGTGGGGAGGTAAGCAAGGGACATGCGCATTCAGTTCCTTCCGGCAGGCCCCGGCTCCGCGGGACGCCGGCGCGCGCTGATTGCCGCCCCGCTGGTGCTCATCGCCGTCATCATGGGGGCCGACCTGGCGACCGGCCCCGACGTCCACCTCGGTCCCCTGCTGGTGGCCGCCCCCGCACTCACCGCGACCTTCGGCGGCAAGCGGCTGACCGCCTTCATCGGGGCCCTGGCCGTGGCCGCCCAGATCGCCCTCGGGTTCATCTTCGGCCGGGCCACGACCGCCGACCACCAGACGCAGACCGCGGCCCTGTTCCTGGCCGTCTGCTTCATCGTCGCCTTCCGCGCCCTGCGCGAGCGCCACGAAGAGGCACTGGACCGGGCCCGGTGGATCGCCGACGTCGCACAGAAGGTCCTGCTCAAGCCCCTTCCGTCCCGCATCGGCCCCCTGGAGCTGGCTTCGGCGTACGCGGCGGCCGAGGCCGAGGCGCAGATCGGCGGAGACCTCTACGCGGCCGTCCGCGCCCGCGACGCGACCCGCGTCATGATCGGGGACTGCCGCGGCAAGGGACTGACCGCCGTCGGGGACGCCGCCCTCCTCCTCGGCGCCTTCCGCGCCGCCGCCCACCGCTTTCCGCCCCTCCCCCGCCTCGTCGCCCACCTCCACAACACCGTCTACTGGGACGCGGAGGAGCCCGCCGACGAGCTCGCGGCGGGCGAGAGCTTCGTGACCGCGGCCGTGCTGGAGATCCCCGACGACCAGCCGCTGGTCCACGTCATCAGCTGCGGCCATCCGCCGCCGCTGATCGTCCGCGACGGCGAGGTCGTCACCCTGGCGGTCGCCGACCCCGACCTGCCCTTCGGCCTGGGCACACCCACGACGGAGGCCGACTACGAACCCGAGGCCTTCGCCTTCCGCGACGGCGATCTCCTCCTCCTCTACACCGACGGGGTCATCGAGGCCCGCGGCCCCCACGGCGCCTTCTACCCCCTCGCCGAGCGCCTGGCCTCCTGGAACGAACGCGAACCGCAGCGCCTGATCCAGCGCGTCCGCCAGGACCTGCTCGCCCACGCCGGCGGGGCCCTCGACGACGACGTCGCACTGGTCGCCATCCGCCGCAACCCTCTGTGACTGCTCCGGACCCGGGTATGCGGCGAGGGCGGTGGCATCCCCGTTGATACGGGGTGCCACCGCCCTCGGCGGAGTGCGGGGTGGTGCTATGTGCGCCGTGAACCGATCAGTGCTGCTGATCAGTAGGCGGAGTTGACGTTGTCCATCGAGCCGTACTTGTCGGCGGCGTAGTTGCACGCAGCGGTGATGTTGGCGACCGGGTCGTAGATGTCCCAGGACGTGCCCTCGACGTGGTACGCCTTGAACGTCGGGTCGATCATCTGCAGCAGACCCTTCGACGGCACACCATTGGCAGCGTTGATGTCCC
>NZ_JBHSKJ010000036.1:0-34542 GCF_042657885.1 Streptomyces aureoversilis | reverse complement strand
CGGCGCAGAAATCAAGCGCCGTTTCTCGGTCGACGGCGCCCAGCGACCCCGCAATTGTTAGCGACCCCGAAAACCCCTGGCAATCACTGTGACCTACTACGCCCGTTCATCGACCACCACCCCGAAAGCCACCTGCCCCCGCAATACCGACCCCCCACCCACTACCCACCCTCGTAAGTGACCCACACCGCATGGGGGGCCTCACACGCCACCACCCCCGAAACAACACACAGCAAACGCGAAAACGCACAGCGTCAGCAGAAATGCGGGCGGTTCAGCTCGCGGCGGCGGCTGTCCCCGCCGTCTCCCGTCCGCCGGGGTGGCGGTGCCGCCAGATCCAGAAGACCGTGCAGGAAAGGGCGGCCCAGGCCATCAGCACGGCGAACGGGAAGAAGTGCTGGTGCTGCCGGAAGTAGACGGCCGTGTGCTGAGCGTTCACGGAGGCCCCGGGCGGCAGCCAGCGGCCGATCTCGCCGAGGAGCGAGGGCAGCAGGGGCCAGGAGACGGCGCCGCCGGAGGACGGGTTGCCCAGCAGGACCATCAGCCCCCAGGTGGGCAGCATGGCCCACCGCCCGAAGAGGGCATTGAACATGGTGAAGACCATGCCCGAGGTGAACATGGTCAGCGCGAGGATCAGCCAGGACTCCGCGAACGGCAGCCGCACCGCGTCCAGCCCCCAGTCGACGATCGCGGCGATGGTGAAGCCGCCCAGCACGGAATAGGCGGCGGTGAAGGCGATGCGTTCGGCCGGATTGAGCTCACGGGCGTGGACGCTCAGCTGGATGGCCCCGACGAAGCCGACGATGACCGACGCCAGGGTGATGTAGAAGAGCGCGAGGCCGCGCGGGTCGCCCTTCTGGAGGGGATTGACGTCCCGCACGACCACGGGGATGCCGATCTCCTTGCCGACCTGGGGCGCGGTCTCGGTCAGGAGCTGGGCGACGGTGGCACCGGAGGCTCCCGAGACGTCCAGCTCGGCCGCGTGGTGGCGGTCCTGGAGGATGGCGTAGACCCGCTGGTCCTCGACCGCGTTCCGGGCCTCCTCGTAGGTGGCGAAGTGGCGCAGCCGGAGCTCGGCTCCCAGCGCCCTTTCCATGCCCTGGACGAATTCGGCCCGTTTGATCTCGGACTCCGGGACCCCGGTGACGGCGGTGGGGATGTTGTGCGGGGTCGGATTGGCCATGGCGTAGGTGTAGGAGCCCGCGAAGAGCCCGGCGGCCGCGGCCACGATGAGCACGAGCACGGTGGCGGGGAAGAACGGCGAGTGACGGAACGCCGACCAGCAGTGGCGGGCGCGACGCCGCCCACCGGTGGGGTCGGCGGGATCGGCGGGGCGAGCGGAGCCGTGCGGAGTGCCGGCGCCGCTCTCTTCATCCATGGGGTCACGACCCATGCGGTCACGATATGCAGATCATCCGGACACGGCGCGGCCCGTGGTCCGCCCGGGGGTGGGACCGCTCAGCCCTGAGTTTTGGCCTCAGCACTCGGTACGGTGTGCGAGCGGGCGCGCTGTCCTTCGCCCCGTGGCCGGAGGGGTGGGGGATGGCGGAGATCCAGGACGAGCTGATCCGTGCACTGCCCGATGCGCTCAAGGCGCACGCGGCGCAGATGGCGGACAAGACCGCTTTCCAGGACGCGCGGCGGAGCGTCACCTACGGGGAGCTGGAAGAACGGACCGCGCGGCTGGCGGGTCACCTGGCGAGGTCGGGGGTGCGGCGGGGCGACCGAGTGGCCCTCCACCTGGGGAACCGGGTGGAGATGGTGGAGGGGTTCCTCGCCGTCCTGCGGGCGGGCGCCGTCGGCGTCCTGCTCGATCCCGGGGCAGCGGACGCTGAGCTGGCGCACTTCCTCGACGACAGCGGGGCGGTCGCGGTGATCACCGAGCAGGCCGGGGCGTCCCCGATTACGCCGTCCCCGATTACCGGGCCATCCCTGGTCGCCGAGCCGTCCCCGACCGCCGGGCCGGAGAGGGCCGCACGACCGCGCCTGCGCACACGGATCGTGGTGACAGGCACGGACACCACGCCCGACGGGGTGCCCGCGGGCACGTACGCCTTCGAGCAGCTGGCCGCGACGGACCCTGGACGGGCGCCCCGGGACGACCTCGGCCTGGACGAGCCCGCCTGGATCCTCTACACCTCGGGGACCACCGGGCGCAGCAAGGGCGTCGTCTCCAGCCAGCGCACCGCACTGTGGTCGGTGGCGGCGGCCTACGCCCCGCTGTGGGGCCTGGAGCGGGAGGACCGGCTGCTGTGGCCGCTGCCGATGTTCCACGCCTACGCGCATTCGCTGTGCCTGCTCGGGGTCCTCTCCGTGGGGGCGAGCGCCCGTCTCCTCGACCGGGGCGCGAGCGTCGCGCAGGCGCTCGCCGAGCCCGAGCAGTCGTGCACGGTCGTGGCAGGAGTACCGGCCACGTACCACCTGCTCACGGAGGCCCTGCGGAGCGCTCCGCACCCGCGGCCGCGGCAGCCGTCCGGCGTACGGCTGTGCGTCACCGCCGGCGCGCCGTGTCCTCCGGCGCTGCGGGCGGACGTCGAGGAGCTGCTGGGTGCCCCGTTGCTCGACGGCTACGGCAGTACCGAGACGTGCGGGAAGATCGCGGTCGACAGGCCCGGCGACCCCCGGGACGAGGGCCCAGGCGCGCTGCCCGTGCCCGGCATCGAGGTGCGGCTGACCCGTCCCGACAGTGATCCCGGCGTGGATCCCGGTGGTGATCCCGGCGGTGGCGAGGAGGTCGCCGACGGGGCGGAAGGGGAGATCTGGGTCCGCGGTCCGAACCTGATGATCGGGTATCACAACCGCACGGGCGACACCGCACGGGCGTTCAGGAACGGCTGGTACCGCACCGGGGATCTCGGGCGCCGCGCGCACGGGGGCCGGCTGCTGGTCACCGGCCGGGTCAAGGAACTGATCATCCGCGGGGGCGAGAACGTCAACCCGGTCGAGGTCGAGCACATGCTGCTCGGCTGCCCGGGCGTCACGGACGCGGCCGTCGTCGGCAGGCCGCACGACGTGCTGGGCGAGGTGCCGGTCGCCTTCGTGGTGCCCGGTCCGCACGGCGTCGACACCGACCGGGTCCGCGCCGTGTGCCGGGAGCGGCTGTCGGGCTTCAAGGTGCCCGACGAGGTGTACGAGACCGGCTCCGTACCCCGTACCCCCTCCGGCAAGACCGACCGCCCGGCACTGGCCCGGCAGCTGACCGAACGGCTCGCGGCGGCGCGCGAGGACGCCGCGTCCGCCCTGCGCCGGCGGCTGCTCTCCCTGCCCGCGTCCGACCGCCACGACACCCTGCTGCGCCTCGTCCTCGCCCGCGCGGCGGACGTCGCCGACGCGCCGGAGCAGGCACAAGAACAGGCACGAGAACAAAAACAGACACAGGAACAGGAACACGAGCAGGAGCTGGACCCGGGGCGCCCCTTCAGTGCCTCCGGCATCACCTCCCTCGGAGGCGTCCTGCTGCGCGACCGGCTCGGCGCGGACACGGGACTGGAGCTGCCCGCGACCCTGGTGTTCGACCACCCGACGCCCGGCGCCGTGGCGGAGTTCCTGCACTCCGCCCTGCTCGACGGCCGTGCCCCGGCGGCAGCCCGTACGCCCGCCGAACGGACTCGGAGGGCGGCCGAGGATCCGGTGGCCATCGTCTCCATGGCGTGCCGGTTTCCGGGATCCCGCGACGACGTGGCATCCCCGGAGGAGCTGTGGCAGTTGCTCGTGGACGGGGTCGACGCGACATCGGACCTCCCCGGCGACCGCGGCTGGGACCCGGCGGGCCTCTTCGACCCCGACCCGGACCGGCTCGGCACGTCCGTCACCCGCCGCGGCGGCTTCCTGCGCCGGGCGGCCGACTTCGACGCGGCCTTCTTCGGTATGTCCCCGCGGGAGGCGGTGGCCACCGATCCGCAGCAGCGGCTGTTGCTGGAGACCACCTGGGAGCTCTGTGAGCGGGCGGGCATCGACCCGGCGGAGCTGCGGGGCAGCGACACCGGCGCCTTCGTCGGCGTGATGCACGACGATTACGCGGGCCGTCTCCTGCACCGGGGGCCGCACGTGCTCGAGGCGCACCTGGCGCTGGGGTCGACCGGCAGCGTGGCGTCGGGCCGTGTCGCGTACGCCCTGGGGCTGCACGGCCCCGCCGTCACGGTCGACACCGCCTGTTCGTCGTCCCTGGTGGCGATGCACTGGGCGGCGCAGGCGCTGCGGTCGGGCGAGTGCTCGCTGGCGGTGGCCGGCGGCGTCACGGTGATGGCCACTCCGGCGCCCTTCGTGGCGTTCAGCAGGCTGCGCGGCCTGGCGCCGGACGGACGGTGCAAACCGTTCTCGGCCGCGGCCGACGGCACCGGCTGGGCGGAGGGCGCCGGCGTGGTCCTGCTGGAGCGCCTCTCCGACGCCCGGCGCAACGGCCATCCGGTCCTGGCCCTGCTCCGTGGTTCGGCCGTGGGCTCCGACGGCGCCTCCAACGGCCTCACCGCGCCCAGCGGCCCGGCCCAGCAGCAGGTGATCCGTCAGGCACTGGCCGACGCCGGGCTGACCCCGTCCGACATCGACACCGTCGAGACGCACGGCACCGGTACCGCGCTCGGCGACCCCGTCGAGGCCCGGGCGCTGCAGGGCGCGTACGGGCAGGAGCGGCCGCCCGGCCGCCCGCTGTGGCTCGGTGCGCTGAAGTCCAACATCGGGCACGCCCAGGCCGCGGCCGGTGTCGGCGGTGTCATCAAGACCGTCCTTGCGATGCACCACGGACGCCTGCCGCGCATCCTGCACTGCGCGGAGCCGACCCCCCGTGTCGACTGGTCGTCGGGCACCGTACGGCTGCTGACGCGGGACGAGGAATGGCATCCGGCGCCCGGCAGTCCGCGCCGGGCGGGGGTGTCCGCGTTCGGCATCGGCGGGACCAACGCCCACGTCATCCTCGAAGAGGCCTCCCGGAGCGCCGAACAGGAAGGACCTGAAGCCGCAACGAAGGCGGTGCCTCCGTTACTGCTGTCCGGTGCGGACCCGCAGGCACTGCGCGCGCAGGCCGCGCAGGTGGCGGCTCTGTTACGGAAGCAGCCCCGGCCGGCCCTGCTGGACGTCGCGTTCTCCCTGGCCACGACCCGGTCCGCGCTCACCCACCGGGCGGCGGTGACCGGAGCGGACCGCGAGGCACTGCTGAGCGCTCTGGACGCACGGGCGGCAGGCGCAGCCGACACCGGCCCTTGCACGGGCACCGGCACCGGCCCTGGCTCCGGCGCGAGGCCTGCCACGTCCACCGGGCGGCTGGCCCTGCTGTTCTCCGGTCAGGGCGCGCAGCGGCCGGGCATGGGCCGGGAACTGCACGGCGCCTTCCCCGCGTTCGCCGCCGCCTTCGACGCCTTGTGCGACCGGTTCGATGCCGAAGGCCTGCGGCCCCTGCGCTCCGTACTGTGGGCGGAGGAGGGCACGGAGGACGCCGCTCTGCTGGATCGGACCGACTTCGCGCAGACCGGGCTGTTCGTCTTCGAGGTGGCGCTCTTCCGGCTGCTGGAGTCCTGGGGAGTACGGCCGGACGTCCTTTCCGGGCACTCCGTCGGGGAGCTTGCGGCGGCTCACGTCGCAGGTGTCCTGTCGGAGCCGGACGCCGTGGAACTGGTCGCAGCGCGGGGCCGGCTGATGCGGCAACTGCCGGGAAACGGCGCCATGGTGGCAGTGGAAGCCTCCGAACACGAGGCGGAGCAGGAGCTGATGGGCTGGACGGACCGCGTGGCGGTCGCCGCGGTGAACGGCCCCCGCTCGGTCGTCCTCTCCGGCGAGGAGGACGCCGTTCTCGCCGTCGCGGCCCGCTTCGCCGCGCAGGGGCGCCGCACCACGCGGCTGCGGGCCGGCCACGCCTTCCACTCGCCCCTGATGCAACCGATGCTGGACGCGTTCGGGCGTGTGGCGGCACGTCTGGCATATCGCGCGCCGCGGATCCCGGTGATGTCGACGCTGACGGGGCTCCCGGCCGCCGGGGACGACCTGTGCTCGGCCGCGTACTGGGTGCGCCACGCCCGCGAAACCGTACGCTTCGGGGACGCCGTACACCGTCTCGCCCACGACGAACGGGTGACGGCCTTCGCCGAAGTCGGGCCCGGTGCACAACTGACCGCTGCCGCCATGGCCGGTCTTGCCGCGGACAGCGAGGATCGGACCGAGGAGCAGACCGAGCGGACCGAGCGGACCCACGGGCCGGTGTTCATCACCACCGCACGGGACGGCGCCCGGGAGGCGGAGGCGGTCCTCGCCGCGCTCGGCCGGTTGCACGTGCACGGTCTGCCCGTGGACTGGCACCGGGTGTACGCGGGCAGCGGCGCCCGGCGGGTGGACCTGCCGACGTACCCCTTCCAGCGGCGGCGCTACTGGCTGGACGCTCCTGCCGTCCCCTCCCCCGTCCCGGATCCGGCGGCCCGGGAGGACCACCCGCTGCTGCCCCGGATGACCAGCGTCCCGGGCACGGAGCGACTCCTCTGCACCGGCGACCTCTCCACCGAGGCCCACCCGTGGCTGCGCGACCACGTCGTCGCCGGGCACGTCCTCGTACCCGCCGCCGCGTTCGCCGAGATGGTGCTCCACGCGGGCGACGCCTGTGGTCTGGACACCGCCGAGGACTTCGCGCTGACAGCCCCGCTGGCCCTGCCCGGCTCCGGCGACCGCGTCCAGGTACAGGTGGTCCTCGGCGAGCCGGACGCCTCCGGACGGCGTACCGCCGACGTCTACTCCCGCCCGCAGGACTCAGGTCCGCTGGGCGCTTGGACGCACCATGCGACCGGGCGGCTCGGCCCGGCCTCCGGGCCCGGTGGCGAGCGCCAGGACCGGGCCGTCGCATGGCCGCCCCCGGGCGCCGTGCCGGTGGACCTGACCGGTGCCTACGAGCGTCTGGCCGGCACCGGGCACGCGTACGGCCCCGCGTTCCAGGGCGTCACGGCCGCTTGGCGGAGGCCGGGCGAGGAGGTGTACGCCGAGGTGCGGCTGCCCGAAGCAGCGGGCGACGACGCACACCGCTACGGCATCCACCCCGCCCTGCTCGACGCCGCGTTCCACGCGGCACTCCTCGCCGCACCGTCCACCTGTCCCGCCCGGCTGCCCTTCGCCTGGCGCGGCCTGACCGTGCGGGCCGTCGGAGCCACGGCCCTGCGCGTACGCCTACGGGCCACCGGTACGGACACCGTCACCGTCGACCTGGCCGACCCCGCCGGGAAGCCGGTGGCCCGGGTGGAGTCCTTGACCACCCGCGCGCTGCCGGAATCCCACGGCGCCGCAGCCACATCCGCGGCCGCGGCCGCGGCCGCGGGTGTGAACGGCGGCGGTGGGTTGTACCGCCTGCGGTGGGCCGTCGTTCCGGCCGAGGGCGAGGGGATCTCCTTGTCGGTGGCGGCACCGGACGAACTGGGGCTGCGTTCCGCGTTACCTGCCACACCTGCCGCATTCACCGGGAGAGGGAACGAAGCCGTGGCGGTCTCCCTGGCTCCGTCATCGGAAAGCGATCCCTCGGCCACGGACCCCGTCGCGGAGACGCACCGTCTGACGGCCCGCGCCCTGGCCCTGTTGCAGACGCACCTGTCCACTGCGGCAGCACCCGGAGCGCGCCTCGTCGTGGTGACCCGCGGCGCCACCTCCCCCGTGCCGGACCTGCCGGCCGCCGCCGTCTGGGGCCTGGTGCGTTCCGCGCAGGCGGAGTATCCCGGGCGCCTGACGGTCGTCGACACCGACGGCACGCCCGGGTCGCTGCGCCTGCTGCCGGCCGCCGTCGCCACCGGCGAGCCCCAGCTCTCCCTCGTCGACGGCATGGTCCGCGTCCCACGCCTGACAGACGCCGGCATCCTGTCCCCTTCCGGCTCCCCCACCGGATCGCCCACGGCTGGCGGGTTCACCGGCGGAGGCGGCACCGCCCTGCGCATCGGCGGCACCGTCCTGCTCACCGGCGGCACCGGAGCCCTCGGCGGTCTGCTGGCGCAGCACCTGGTCGCCCGGCACGGTGTCCGGCACCTGGTGCTCGTCAGCCGCCGGGGCCCGCGGTCCGCGGGGGCGCGGCAGTTGCGGACCGCGCTGGAGGAGGCCGGCGCCCAGGTGGACGTGATCGCGTGCGACGTGGCGGACCGAACCCGGCTGGCTGCCGTCGTCGAAAAGTACGCGCACCGGCTGAGCGGCGTCGTCCACGCGGCCGGGGCGCTGGACGACGGCGTGCTGGAGGCACTGACGCCCGGGCGGCTGGCGGCGGTGCTGCGGCCGAAGGCGGACGCCGCCTGGCACTTGCACGAGCTGACGCGGCATCTGTCCTTGTCGCACTTCGTGCTGTTCTCCTCGGCGGCCGGGCTGCTGGGCAACCCCGGTCAGGCCGACTACGCGGCCGCGAACTCCTTCCTGGACGCGCTCGCGCACCACCGCACCGCCGCCCTCGGCCTGCCCGCGCTCTCCCTCGTGTGGGGTCCGTGGGCGGGCGGGGAGGGGATGGCGGCGCGCACCGAAGGTGCCGAGCGGGCCATGGGCGGTGTGCTGCGCGCGGTCTCTCCCGAGCAGGGTCTGGCCCTGTTCGACGCCGCGCTGGGCAGGGACGAGCCGGTACTCGCTCCGCTGCTGCTGCCGGACCGTGCCCGGACCGCAGGTCCCGCCGCACCGCCCGTCCCGCCTCCCCTGCGCGGGCTGTTACGCCCGAGCCGCCCGGCCCGACCGACCCGTCCCACCGCCGGATCCGGGGACGGCGGGAACAGCACGGGCCCCGCGGCAGGCGCGGCCACCGGACGCGATGACACGCCCGGTTCCTGGCGGGAACGGCTCGCGGCCCTGCCGGAAGCCGACCGCGCGCCCGCGCTGCTGGAGCTCGTCCGTACGGAGGTCGCCACAGTCCTCGGCCACCCGGACGCGGCGGCCGTGGCGCCCGGACGCCCCTTCACCGAGCTGGGCTTCGACTCCCTGACCGGGGTGCTGCTGCGCAACCGCCTCGGCATGCTCACCGGCCTGCCGCTGCCCGCCACCGTCGCGTTCGACCGGCCCAGCGTCACAGAACTGGCCGGTCATCTGTACGAGGAACTGGGCAGCAGCCCGGCGCCCCCTCCCGAAGCCGCTGTCGCCGCCACGGGACCTGCGTCGCCCGGAAAGGCACGGCCGCCGCAGACCCTCGCCTCCCTCTACCGGCGGGTGTGCGCGACGGGCGACGTCGTCTCGGCGATGCATCTGCTGGTGACCGCCTCGCTCGCCCTGCCCTCCTTCGGCCCCGCCGAAGCCTCCCGGCACGAGCTCACCCCGGTCACGCTCGCCGAAGGCCCCGGCGGTCCCGCGCTCGTGTGCTTCCCCGGCTTCTCGCCCCACCTCGGCAGGCCCTGGTACGCCGCGCTGGCCGCCTCTTTCGCCGGCGAGCGGGACGTCCTCGAAATCCGGCATCCCGGCACCGCCCACGGCGACGCCGTCCCGCGCGACTGGCGGACCCTCGTGGACCTGCACGCCGACACCGTGCGCAAGCACCTGGGCGACCGGCCTTACGCCGTCCTCGGCTACTCGATGGGCGGTTACCCCGCCCATTCGGTCGCCGCGCGGCTCGCGGCGACGGGCACGCCGCCGGTCGGCCTCGTCATCGCCGACACCTACCACGTCACCCCGGACCGCGAGGAGGAGCCGTGGCTGCTCGCGATGCCCGCCCGTCTCCCCCTTCAGCTGGGCGAGCGGTTCGACACCGCCGTCGACGACATGTCGATCGCCGCCCTGGGTGCCTACACCCGCCTGGCCCGGGACTGGCACCCCGAACCGACGGACGTCCCCACGCTGCTGATCCGCGCCACGGAGCCGCTCCCGCCCGTCCATCCCGGCGCCGGGGGCGGGACAGGGGGCGATGGCCCCCGGCAGCCGTCCTGGCCGGCGCCGCACACCGCCGTGGAGGTTCCCGGCGACCACTGGACCCTCTTCGAGGAACACGCCCGCACAACGGCCGACGCGATCCGGTCCTGGCTCGGCACCAACCGGGACCCCGCCGAAGAATGACACCGGAGCCGTCACGGCGCGCCGCTGCGGCGCCCGGAGTCCGGCGTGTCGCCGGCTTCGACGTCCAGGTGGGGAAGGACCCGGTGAACGATGAACGGTTCCCGGTGGGGGCCGGACGGCGTCCTGCCGGTGGAACAATGGCCTCATGCCCCCTCACCCGTTACTGGACGTCACTGAACTCTCCTCCGTAGAGGCGCATCTCGAACGAGTGGGCACGGTTTTCGCCGTCTTCCGGGATCAGGACTCCGGATGTGTGTCCTACGGCGTCCGGCTCCCCGGCGGAGAGCGGTGGTTCGTCAAGGAGGGCACCACCGGGCGCGCGCGGATCTCCCTCTGCCGGGCGTGGGCCTTCCACCGGGCCGTGAGCCACCCGGCGATCGTCCCGCAGGTGCACCGGATCGCCGTGCGCGGCAACTGGGCGGTGGTCATGCCGTGGCACGAGGGCGAGGTCCTCTACCACCCCGCTGCCGGCGGCACCGCGGACCGCACCGCCCCGGGCAGCGCCATGGCGCGTTTCCGGGCCCTGCCGCTCCCTGTGGCCACGCGCGCGTGGGAACGGATCCTGAGCGCGCACCTCGCGGTGGAGGAAGCCGGCTACGTGGCCGTCGACTTCTACGACGGCGCGCTGCTGTACGACTTCACCGGCGACACCATGCGCCTGGTCGACCTGGACGAGTACCGTCCGGGTCCCTTCGTCCTGGCGGAGGACCGGCTGCCGGGGTCACGGCGGTTCATGGCGCCGGAGGAGTACGAGCGCGGCGCGACCATCGACGTCCGCACCACCGTCTTCGCGCTGGGTCGCGCCGCCCGGCTGCTGCTCGACGCAGGTGACGGCGAACGCGCTTGGCGCGGCAGCCCGGCTCAGCTCGGCGTACTGCACCGCGCCACCCGGGCCGACCCCGGTCGGCGATTCGCCTCGGTCCGCCGGTTCGCCGCGGCGTGGCATGCCGCCGGCGACGGTCACGGCCTGCGCACCGGGCATCCGCGTCCTCCGAGGGCGTGAACAGCCCCTCCGCAAAAGAGCGTTCGGGTGCAGGACACGCGCTCGTGGTTCCGTTGACCGGCGGGGGGCCTGCCCTATGGTGGTGCCCGTGGGTGGGGTTCTGGGCAGAGCCGGCTCCTGTGGGAGCGGGAGTGCGGGGGTCGGACTCGGCGGCAGGCCCGGGCGGGCGGTCGCGGGTGCGGCGGCCCTGGCCGTTGCCGCGGGCTGTACGGGCGCCTGGGCCTACGGCCGCGCGGGCGCCACGCAGGCGGACGTCCTCCGCGATCTGGCGGTGGGCTGGACGTACGCCGGGGCCGGGCTGATCGCCTGGTGGCGGCGCCCGGCCAACCGCACGGGGCGGCTGATGGTGGCCAAGGGAGTGACGTGGTTCCTCGGCAACCTGCAAGGGACCGACGTGCCGGTGCTGTTCGCGCTCGGCGCCTGGTGGGAGGCGCTGAACCTGGCCGTGCTGGCGCATCTGCTGCTGGTCTTCCCCGACGGCCGCCTCACCACCGTCCTCGCCAGGCGGGTGGTCGCCGGCGCCTATCTGCTCGTCGCGGCGGGCGGGCTGCTGCGCGTCGTCACCTACGACCCGTCGGCCGACGGCGGCGCGACCTATCTGACGTGCGTCGACTGCGGCCCCAACGCCTTCCTGTTCCGGCCCGGCCGGGAGCTGTTCGACGGCATCGACCTCGTCTACCGGTGGGCGGGTGCGCTGCTGACCGTGGTGGTCGTCGTCGCGCTCGTGCGCAACTGGCGGGCGGGCAGCACCGCGAGGCGCAGGGCGCTGCTGCCCGCGTGGATCGCGATCCTGGTCGCCCTGGCGCTGGTGGGCTGGGAGGTGCTTTACGTGGCCGCGCCCAAGCTGCTGGGGCCCGCCGCGTCGACGCCCACGCTGCTGTCGGACCTGAGCGAGATGGCGGTCCCGGTGACGTTCCTGGTGGGGCTGTTGCGGATGCGGCTTCGGCGGGCCGCGGTGGGCAGTGTGGTGATCGAGGTGGGCGCCGATCCGACGCCGCGACGGCTGCAGGACGTCCTGGCGCACCTGCTCGGCGATCCCTCGCTGCGGCTGGGCCTGTGGTCGGAGGAGGCCGGCGGCTACCTCGACCCGGCCGGCCGGACGCTGCGCGCTCCGTACCCGGGATCGGGTAAGAGCGTCACCGCGGTGGACGGCCGGGAGAGACCCTCGGCGGTGCTGGTGCACGACGCGGCCCTGGGCGAGGACCCCCAGTTGCTGGCCGCGGTGGGCGCTTCCGTCCGGCTGTGCTTGGAGAACGTCCGGCTGCGCTCGCAGGCCGCGGCCCGGGGGCGGGAGTCCCGCACGGTCGGCTCCCGCATCCTGGAGGCGGCCGACCGGGAACGCAGGCGCCTGGAGCGGGACTTGCACGACGGCGCACAGACCCGGCTGGTCTTCGCCCTGATGTCGCTGCGGCGCCTGGACGCGCGGCTCGCCGACGCCGAGGACGGCGGGCTGCGGCACACGGTCGCCGAGACCGACCGCACGCTGCGGATGGCCCTGGAGGACCTGCGGGGCATCGCCCGCGGCATCCACCCGGCCGTGCTGACCCGGGAGGGGCTGGGTCCGGCGGTGGCCGCGCTCGCGGAACAGGCGCAGGTGCCCGTGGTGGTCTCGGTGGAGGACCGGCGCTACCCGCCGCTGGTGGAGTCGACGGCGTACTTCGCGGTGTGCGAGGCGCTGTCGAACGCGGCGAAGTACGCGCAGGCGCGGGCGGTCAGCGTGTCGGCACGGCAGTGCGAGGGAGTGCTGGTGGTGGAGGCGGCCGACGACGGGGTGGGCGGGGCGGATCCCGCGCGCGGTTCGGGGCTGCAGGGGCTGGCGGACCGGCTGGCCGCGGTCGGCGGCGTCCTGCGGGTGCACAGTCCCCCGGGCGGCGGGACCCGGGTGCGGGTGGAGCTGCCGTGCGCGTGACGGTGACGGAGGACTCCGTCCTGCTGCGCGAGGGCCTGGTGCGGCTGCTGACCGAGGCGGGGGTGCAGGTGGTCGGGCAGACCGGGGACGCCGGGGACCTGCTGCGGCTGGTGGAGGAGGTACGGCCCGACGTGGCCCTGCTCGACATCCGCCTGCCGCCGAGCCACACCGACGAGGGCGTACGGGCGGCGTGCGCGATCCGCGGGCGCTGCCCCGAGGTCGGGGTGCTGCTGCTGTCGCAGTACGTGGAGGCCGGCAGCGCCGTGCAGGTGATGGCGCGCCGCGCGCGAGGGTTCGGGTACCTGCTCAAGGACCGGATCGCGGACATCGAGGAGCTGACCGGTGCCATCAAGCGGGTGGGGGCGGGCGAGTCGGTGATCGACCCGATGGTGGTGTCCCGGCTGCTGCACCGCCGGCGGGCGGGCAGCGCGCTTGAGGAGCTGACGCCCCGGGAGCGGGACGTGCTGGCGCTGATGGCCGAGGGGCGGTCCAACGAGGCGATCGCCGAGCAGCTGGTGGTGGGCGGGAAGACCGTCGAGACGCACGTGCGCAACATCTTCGCCAAGCTCGGCCTGGAGCCGAGCCTGACCGACCACCGGCGCGTGCTGGCCGTCCTGTCGTACCTGCGCGGGTGACGTGATCCGCCGCGCAAGGAGCAACGGGCACCCGGCGGCTGTGCCGGCCCCGCCGGCCGCGGGTCCGTAGGGCCCGGGCGCGCATTTCAGGGCTGGCCCTGATGTGTGCACGGCGGGCCGGGCCTTGAATGGTGAGCACCGAAAGGGGAGCGCGGGAACGGGCCGAAGGGTCCGGAAACCGGCGCGGAACAGCCGGTTGCAGCCCCGGACTCGAGGCCCGGTACCGCACTCCCCGCTCCTACGGAGAGCACGTTCAACGGGAGGAAGCCATGAAGGCAGGCAAGACCCTTGCTGTCGCAACGGCGACGGTGGCCCTCGGGGCGGGGCTGGCGGTGGCCGCCCCTTCGGCCCAGGCGGAGCAGGCCGCGCGGAGCGTCGTCACGCAGACCGCCGACCTCGACACCAGTGTCGGCCACGGCGTCCAGGCGAGCTGGAAGCGGATCTGGGGCCCGTACAGCCACTCCCCCACCAAGTACTGGGCGACCGGCGACTTCGTGCCGCGCAGCAACGCGCTCGGCGCGCACGCCCGCTGCTGGAACGGCGGCGACGGCACCAAGCTCAAGATCGACATCGTGCGCAGCAGCGACAAGAAGGTCATCGCGAAGGGCGGCTGGGGCTACTGCACCGGCGGCTGGATGAACGTGGACACCTTCCGCGCCTCGCCCAACCAGAAGCACTACATGCGGATCTACCTGAGCGGTAAGCCGCACACGATCGAGGCCCGCGCCTACCACAAGGTCTGACGCGGTGCCGTGCAAGCTGCCGGGCCGTCCGACGGGGGATGCATGACGGGCGGCCCGGCCCGACCGGGGCCTCCCTGAGGCCCGGGGCCCATGACCAGGCCTCAGGAGGCCCCGGGCCTCAGGGGACCTCAGGCTCAGGGGACCTCAGGCCTCAGGGTGAATGACGGCGGAGAAGCGTTTCCCTCGGCCGGTGCTCTCGTTAGGTGATGACAAGTGCCTCTGGCACGGGAATCAGCAGGAGAGCGAGAAGCGGAGGACGCTGTGCGTCGGATGAACTTCGTGCTGGCCGCGGTCGTCATGGCGAGCGCATGGGCCGCACCGGCAGCGGTCGCCCACACCGCCCCGGCACCGCCTTCCGCCGCGCACGCGGCTCCCGCCAAGCCGCCCTTCTCGTACGAGGACTGCCTCAAGGCGGCCAAGAAGCACGGGGAGAGCGCGCGCTACGGCAAGTGGCACTGCGACCAGCTGGTCAAGAAGGGCTGGGTCAGGCACCCGAAGCGCTGACCGCGCCCACCGCGGTTCAGGCCGCGACGGGGGCGTCCGCCAGGGTCCGGACGACCTCGGTCAGCGCGGTGGCGACCTCGGCGTCGTCGACCGGGTGGATCTCGGCGAATCGCGTCATGGAGCCGGGGACCGCCAGCTTGACGTCCTCCAGGACCTTGCCGCCGGCGATGCCCACGGCCTTGCGGGTCTCGTCCTGCGCCCAGACACCGCCGTACTGCCCGGCGGCGGTGCCGGTCACGGCGACCCGCTTGCCGACGATGGCGCCCACGCCGTACGGGCGCGACAGCCAGTCGATGGCGTTCTTCAGCACGGCGGGGATGGTGCCGTTGTACTCGGGGGTGAACAGCAGGAGGGCGTCGGCGGAGGCGGCCGCCTCGCGCAGGCGGACGGCGGCCTCCGGGACGATCCCTTCGGCGTCGAGGTCCTCGTTGTAGAAGGGAACGTCGGCCAGGCCCTCGTAGATCTCGACCTCGGTGCCCTCGGGGGCGAGCTTGACCGCGGCCTCGGCGAGCTGGCGGTTGTGGGACCCGGCGCGGAGGCTGCCGACGAGCGCAAGGATGCGAACAGACATGAGGAACTCCAAGGGAATGATGACGTAAGCAAACCGGACCGTGGTCCTGTTTTAGGATTGTGCCACTTATCCGGACCGCGGTCCAGTTATCTCGGCGAGACGTTACGCTGGGCCCATGACCGGCTCCACTCCCCCCTCGCCGCCGTCGTCCGGCGCCCCGGACGGCCGGAAGGAACTCGGCCTCCTCCAGGCCGGTGAACCCCCGCAGCTCCGGGCCGACGCGGCGCGCAACCGCACCCGGCTGCTGGAGGCGGCATCCCGCCTGCTGGTCGAGTGCGGAGCCGCGAACCTGACCATGGAGGCGGTGGCCTCGGCCGCCGGGGTCGGCAAAGGCACCGTCTTCCGGCGCTTCGGCGACCGCACCGGACTGCTGCTGGCACTCCTGGACCACCGCGAGCAGCAGCTCCAGGCCGCCTTCCTCTCCGGCCCCCCACCCCTGGGGCCCGGCGCCCCCGCGGCGCAGCGCCTGCACGCCTTCGGGCCCGCCCTCATCCGCCACGAGTACGACCACCACGAGCTGATCCTGGCCACCCGGGCCGACCCCCTGCGCACCTACGGCGTCCCGGCGTACGGCCTGCGCGTCGCCCACATCGCCATGCTGTTGCGCGAGGCGGGCGTGGAAGGCGACGCCGAGCTCCTCGCGCACACGCTGCTGGGCTGCCTCGACACCGCCCTCGTCCACCACCTGAGCGTCGAGCGCGGCATGCCGCTCGACCGCCTGGAGGCTGCCTGGCACGATCTCGTCACGCGGCTGGGGGCGGAACGCTGACGGCGGGCCCCGAGGGCGACCGGCTCGCCCAAGCCGCTACGGGACGTCGATCCTGGGCACGTCGATCCTGGGCATCTCGACCTTGACCGGGTCCTTGGTGAACGTCTCCGTCAGGCCTCCCTCCCAGCTGACCGACAGGGTCTTGCCACCGTCCACCAGGGTGGCGGTGCCCTTGGTGCGCGGGTTGCCGGGGCTGGGGCACTTCAGGTCGAACTTCACTGTCGTGCCGGAGCGTTGTGCGGGACCGCTGCACACGCCCTTGTCGGAGTCGGAGATGCCGCGGTCCCCGAAGATCGTCACTCGGACGATGTCGTAGCCCTTCTGCTGGTTCCATATGCCGTCCAGGTCGGCGTCGCCCCCGCCCTGGGCCGGCTTCTTGGCGTCACCCTGCTCCGGCTTCTTGGCGTCACCCTGCTCCGGCTTCTCGGCACCGCCCTCCGCGGGCTTCCGGGAACCGCTCGCCGAAGGCTTGTCGCCGGACTTTGCGGCGTCCTTCCCGCCCTCGCCGTCCGATCCGCTGCTGCAACCCGTCATCAGCACCGCCGCGACCAGCGCCGCACCCACGATTTGTGCCGCCTTACGCACGAATTTCCCCTCTACGGCCGAACAGAACAAGCCAACCTAACAGGCTGCTCCGCCCCCGCAGAAACCTTTTCCCCCGTACGACACAGGCACCTGACGCCCACCCATGACCGGCCCGCGCCCCGGCACTTGCCCACCCGCCGAGCCCCGCTGTTACCCGCCCGGGTGGTGTCACCGGCCAGAACGCCGGACGACCCGGCCGGACGGCCGGGCCGTTCGCGTCGCCTCTGCTGGCCCGCGCGGTTCCGCCGGTCGGGTGCAGCCGCGCCGACCCGCCCGGCATAGCCTTGCCCCGGCCCTCCGTGCTCCGGACCATGCGGGCCATGGCACGTTGCGAGGTATGCGGAAACGACTACGACCTGGCGTTCTTCGTGGAGACCCAGGACGGTTCACGTCACGCGTTCGATTCGTTCGCGTGCGCCATCCACCGCATGGCGCCCATCTGCGAACACTGCCGGGTCCCGATCGTCGGCCAGGGGGTGGAGGCGGGCGGCCACTGGTACTGCGGTGCCCACTGCGCCCGCTCCGAGGGGAAGGTGGGGATCGTGGACAGGGTGTGACCGGGCCGGCCGGGAGAAGGCGGTCTCGCGCGACTCCCGGCAGGGGCTGAAGGGGCCGTGAGGCGGCCCTCAGATCTGCGGCAGGCTCCCGGGCAGGGGCAGCGGCGACGTCCCCTGAAGCTCCGTACGGGCGGGGACGGGGGCCGCGGGGTGACAGGTGAAGCCGAGGCGCGTCAGCGCCCGGGTCACTTCACCGGCGGTGAAATCACGCCGGTCCTGCTTGGTGATCACCTGCCCCACCTGCTTGACGGGGTAGGTGCGGCGGCCGATGACCACGCACGCACCGTCGACGGGCTCGGGCGCGATGCCCTTCATCATCTGTTCGACCTCGCTCTTGACGAAGTCGAAGGGGAAGCGGGCAATGACACAGCGCATAGTGCCTCAACGGGGTGGGAGGGGATCCGGGGCAAGGGCTGCCGGCCGGGGGATCGTGCGGCGCCGGCGGAAAACGCCGGACACCACAGAACCTTATTCCCCGGTGCAGCACATATCGAGAAATTCTTTGCGCACGGGCCGCGTCCAGGAATCACCATCACCGGCACACGAGCCGAAGGAAAAGCGAGCCTCGGGACGGCGGGGGCCGACCCGAGCCGGGACCAGTGCGGAAAACTGGCCCGGAAACGCAACGAGCTGGGGCCCGCACCCAAGGTGCGGGCCCCAGCTACGTCAACGCGTCAGACGCCGGGCGTCAGGCACAGGCGTCAGGCGGGAAGGATGTTCTCCGCCTGCGGGCCCTTCTGGCCCTGCGTGACGTCGAAGGTCACCTTCTGGCCTTCCTGAAGCTCACGGAAGCCCTGGGTGGCGATGTTCGAGTAGTGGGCGAAGACGTCAGCGCCGCCGCCGTCCTGCTCGATGAAGCCGAAGCCCTTTTCCGCGTTGAACCACTTCACGGTGCCAGTAGCCATAGTAAATCTCCTTCGGGGCGTTACCCGGGGACCACACTGCGCGGGCCCCGCATCGCCGAGATGATTGCCCGTCCGGAAAAGAAAAGCCGGAAATACAAATAAGTGCTTCCGTCGGCTGGAGGCCGACCGGACACACTTGCAAGTCTTTGGGAACCACAACTGCAACTGAAAAGACAGTAGCACGGAACCGCCCCCAGGTGGGCAGAAATTTTTTTCCGCGCCACCATCGGGTGAAAAATTCGGGCCCCCGCCGGGCTATTTCTGCAGCTACGACGGCAGATGTTCACTGCCCGGCACCCTGCGTCATGCCACGTCACGCCGCACGGCGGAAGAGCGCCGTCCAGAGGAAGGGCTCGCCGAACGAGGGCGACCCGGACGGCTCGTCGCGCATGCGGCGCAGGTCGACCTCCTCGAGGTCGCGGAAGATCCGGCGCAGCGACTCCGGCGAGTACGCGAGGCCGCCGTGGAGGCGGGCCTGGCGGTAGAAGTCCGCGTCGGGGAGCTCGGAGCCCATCTCGCCGGCGGCGAAGCAGGTGAGGGCGAACCGGCCCCCGGGCGCGAGGGCGCGGTCGAGGAGGGCGAGGTAGCTGATCCGGCGGTGCGGCGGCAGGTGGTGGAAGCAGCCGGAGTCGTAGATCAGGTCGTACCGGCCGCCGAGCTCCTCGCCGACGAGCGCGAAGGCGTCCCCGCACCGGAACCGGACCCCGGCCGCGTGAGGGGACTGGGGGTGAAGGGGCAGTGCCACCCGCAGTGGGGGTCGGACGGCCGTGCGCGCCCCCGGCGAAGGCCGCTCAGGGGCCGGTTCCGGCCGCGCCGGGCCGGGTTTCCCGACGATCTTGCCGGACCCCCGCCCGAGGGGCCTCGCGAGCCGGATCGGAGCCTGTGGCCGAAGCGCATCAACCACCCTTTATCCATAATGTGTTTCATGTGTCTGATGTGTCTTAGAAGCCTCGATGCTGCAATACGTGTCGATTGTTCCCATGCGTCGTTTGGCAAGGCATGAAGAACCGCATCGTGACGCGTATTGCTGTGGGATCGACCCTTCTGGTGTGCGGCGCAGTCTCCGCATCCGGCACCGCCGAGGCGGCCGGTGGCGGTGGTGGCGGCGGGATCAGCCCCCGACCGCTGATGCACCGTCTCTCCAACGTCACCCATGTCGCCAATGTCGAGGACAGCCCCCTCGGCGACACCGTCTCCTTCGTCAACGAAAAGCTCCCCAGGGAGGCTTCCAGCCGCATCGCCCTCCGGTGACCAGCCACGCATCGCCGCCGCCCGCGGTGCCGGAGCCCCCGGCGCCGCGGCACGCGGTGCGGGAATAATCTCCGGGTGACCTTTCTCGACGAGCAGTTGACCGGCCAGTGGTGCAGCGCCCCCTTCGACGTGGGCGCCATGGAGACGAGCGAACTCGTGTTCCTGGCCGACGGCCGGGGCTGGAGCCGCTTCGAAGGCATCAGCACTGAACTGAGCATCTCCCGGTTCCGCTGGCACTGCCCGGCCCCCGGCCTGCTGGAGCTGCGCGGCACCTGGCGGGTCAGCGGGCAATGGGCCCCTCACGGCGGCGGTTTCGCCGCAGTGGACCACAGCGGTCCCGACGACCAGGTGATCCGTACCGGCTACCGCATCGGCCCCGAGGAGCCACCGTTCTCCGACGCGCCCGTGACCGCCCTGACCGTCGACGAGGAGATCGAGTTCGCCCTCTCCTTCGCCCGCGGCAAGCGGGCCGTGACGCCCGCCGACGACCCCTCGTCCACGCTGGTCCCGTACGCCCCGCCGGCCCGGCCCGGTCCGCGCGCCCGCTGATCCGCGGGTACCGGGTGGGAACAGATGGTGTTCATTCCTGGATTCCCGCCACCCGGCCCCCTGCACCGGCCCTACGGTGGGCCCTCGCCACCACCGGACGGGGGGAATGGGGAACAACCGTGAACAGGGAAGAGCGCGCCCGCATCGTCGCCAGGATCCAGGAGGAGCGCGAGCGGCTGCGCCCGCTGCAACCGCAGATGACGCGCACCGTGATCCAGCTGCTGCGCCGGACGGTGCCGGAGTCGGAGCCCGGGGTGGTGCCGTGGGTGAACCTGGCCACCATCAAGAGCATCGAGGCCGAGCACGGCACGGACGGGGTGGTCGCGCTCGCGTTGTCCCTGGGGAACTGGGCGGCCGCCATCGCCCAGGACTTCGCCCGTACGAACGGGCACACCGCCGAGCAGCTGATGGACTACTACGAGACCCAGTTCTTCGAGGACGACGCCTCCTCGGACTCCGAGGACTGAACGGGGCCCGCCTGCCGGGCCTCCCGCCCTCACCCCTCCGCAGCCGCCGGGCGTGAGGGCGGAAACACGCTTCCCGTGGTGCAGAAGACGCAGCCGTCCCAGTGCGGCAGGGCGTTCAGGACCCGGTGGGGCACGCAGGAGGCCGTCACGGCCGAGTCCGGGCCGGGGAAGACGTCGTCTCCGTGGCGGGCGGGGAGCGGGGCCGGGACGAAGGCCTCGACCATGGCCCGGAAGCGCTCCAGGTACGTGGGGGCGTAGGGCGGCTCGTATCCCAGCTCGTCCCAGCGGTGCCGCTGCAGCGCGAGGTCGACGACCCGCAGCACGAAGTCCTTGGCCTCGGCCCGCTCGGACGGGGTGTCCCCCCAGTCGATGTCCTCCAGGTCGAAGCCGACCGCGCCCCGCCCCATCACGTTCTGGTCCTGCAGAGCCAGCAGCGAGGCGAAACGGAAGTCCCAGGGGCGGCTCGCCAGCTCCGATACCGCCAGCCACAGCACCTCGACGAAGACAGCCGTCCCGCCGTTGGACATGGCGAGGCTGTTCCCCGCCCCGTCGAACACGTTTCCCATGCCACCACCCTAGGCATCGCGTCCCGGAGCCCGTCCGGCCGTCCGGCCATCCGGCCGCATCTCGTCGTGCGAGCCCTCTTGCGAAGCACGCATCACACCCGTCAGGGTCACTAACCGAAGTCAGAGAGGTTCACGTACGCGCCGCAACTCACATCAGCCCCTTGTGTCCAGGAGGACCGATGCACGAGTCAGCCCCGCAGAACCCCAGGCACCTTGATCACCTCGGTCAACTCGATCGCGTCGACCACGTCGAGGATCCCGGTCCCCACACCTCCGTCGAGGGCCGGGAGCAGACGCCCGACGTCAGCCGCCGCCTCGTCCTTAAGTCCGCGGGCGCGGCGAGCGCCGGTGTGGGCCTGGGCCTCGGGGCGGCCGCGGCGGCGGCCTCCCCCGCCGCCGCCGCGGCGACGCCGCGGCGCCAGGGCGCGACCATGATCGGAGTGCCGTTCGAGCGGCGCGGCACGGTGCGGGTCGGGATCGTCGGGCTGGGCAACCGCGGCAGTGCGATGACGGAGCTGTTCCTGGCGGTGCCCGGGGTACGGGTGGTGGCGCTGTGCGACACGGTGCGGGCGAAGGCGGAGAAGGTCGCGGCCAAGGTCCGCTCGGCCGGCCAGCCGGCGCCCGCGCTCTACACCAAGGGCGAGGACGACTTCCGGCAGCTGTGCGGGCGCGGCGACGTCGACTTCGTGTACGTGGCCACGCCGTGGGAGTGGCACTTCCCGATGGCCGAGGCGGCCCTGACCGCGGGCAAGCACGTCGGGGTGGAGTGTCCGGCCGCCATGGAGCTCGATCAGCTGTGGCGCCTGGTGGACCTGTCCGAGCGGACGCGGCGGCACTGCATGCAGCTGGAGAACTGCTGCTACGGCCGGAACGAGATGCGCGTGCTGCGGATGGCGCACGCGGGGAAGTTCGGCGAGCTGCTGCACGGGGCGGGGGCCTACATCCACGACCTGCGGGAGCTGATGTTCTCGCCGACGTACTACGAGGGGCCGTGGCGGCGGCTGTGGCACACCCGGCTGAGAGGGGACGTCTACCCCACTCACGGCTTCGCGCCGGTCGCCAACTACATGGACGTCAACCGCGGGGACCGGGCCGTGCGGATCACGACGTTGGGCTCCCCCGCCGCGGGCCTGGCCGCCTACCGGGCGCAGCACATGCCGCCCGGCGATGCGAGCTGGAAGGAGACGTACGTCGGCAGCGACATGTCGGTCAGCCTCGTGCAGACGGCCCGGGGGCGCGTGATCCGCCTGGAGCACGCGGTCAGCAACCCCCATCCCTACAGCCGCGTGAACGCGCTGGGCGGCACGAAGGGGGTGTTCGAGGACTACCCGCCGCGGATCTACCTGGAGCCGGAGATGTCCGGGGACGAGTGGGGCGACTTCGGGGCGTACGCGGAGTGGGACCACTGGCTGTGGAAGGAGCACGCGAACCCGCCGGGCGGGCACGGCGGCATGGACTACATCATGATCTTCCGGCTCATGCAGTGCATGCAGCAGGGGCTGGTGCCCGACTTCGACGTCTACGACGCGGCCACGTGGAGCGCGCCGGTGCCGCTGAGCCACGCCTCCATCAAGGCGAAGGGCGCGCCGCAGGAGATCCCGGACTTCACACGGGGGCTGTGGCGCGCCGGGCGGCCGGGGGTGGACTCGGCGAAGCCGTAGCGGGTGGGCGCCGAGCCGTAGCGGGCAGCAGGCAGGCAGCGGACGGCAGGCATGCGAAGAGGCGCCCGCCCCGGTCTCCCGGGTCGGGCGCCTCTCGTCGTTCTCAGCCGGTCGGGACCGGCTCGGCCTCAACCGGTCAGGACTGACCGGCCTCCGCACGGGCGAGCTCGTTCGCGCGCTCGGTCTCCGCGACCCGGCCGCGGACGAGGAACCAGCCGCCGACCAGCATCGCCACGATGATCGGCAGGCACAGCACCGTGGTGCGGCCGGCGCCGGGCTCGGACGCCATCAGGCCGAGCACACCGGCCAGGAAGACCAGGGTGACGATCTGGGTGTACGGGGCCCAGGGGAGCTTGTAGCCGGGGCGGGTGACCCGGCCGTCCTTGGAGCGGCGGTAGAACAGCAGGGAGCAGACCATGATCATGCCCCAGGTGCCGATGATGCCGATCGCGGCGAAGTTCAGCACGATCTCGAAGGCGTCGGCGGGGACGACGAAGTTCAGGCCGACACCGAGGACGCAGAAGAACGCGGTGAGCAGGATGCCGCCGTAGGGCACCTGGCCCTTGTTCATCAGACCGGTGAACTTCGGCGCCGAGCCCGACATCGCCATCGAGCGCAGGATGCGGCCGGTGGAGTACAGACCCGAGTTCAGGCTGGAGAGGGCCGCGGTGAGGACCACGAGGTTCATCACGCCGGCCGCGTACGGCACGCCGATCTTGCCCAGGACGGTGACGAACGGGCTCTCGCCGGCGACGTACTCGGTGAAGGGCAGCAGCAGCGCGAGCAGGACGACCGAGCCGACGTAGAACAGGCCGACACGCCACATGATCGAGTTGATCGCCTTCGGCATGATCTTCTCGGGGTTCTTGGTCTCACCCGCGGCCACACCGCACAGCTCGACGGAGGCGTAGGCGAAGACGACGCCCTGGATGACGAGCAGCATCGGCATGACGCCGGTCGGGAAGATGCCGCCGTGGTCGGTGATGTTCGCCAGGCCCGGGGTCGAGTCGCCGACGCTGTGCTGGCTGGCCAGCAGGAAGATGCCGACGACCATGAAGAGGGTGATCGCGGCGACCTTGATGATCGCGAACCAGAACTCCATCTCGCCGAAGTACTTCACCGAGATCAGGTTCACGGTGAGCACGACCGCGAGGGCGATCAGCGCGAGGACCCACTGCGGGATGTCGCTGAACATTCCCCAGTAGTGGGTGTAGGTGGCCACGGCGGTGATGTCCGCGATGCCGGTGGTGGCCCAGTTCAGGAAGTAGAGCCAGCCGGCGGTGAAGGCGCCCTTCTCGCCCATGAACTCACGGGCGTAGGAGACGAAGGCTCCGGAGG
The DNA here is from genome assembly GCF_042657885.1 of Streptomyces aureoversilis. Taxonomy (NCBI): domain Bacteria; kingdom Bacillati; phylum Actinomycetota; class Actinomycetes; order Kitasatosporales; family Streptomycetaceae; genus Streptomyces; species Streptomyces aureoversilis. The sequence goes on along the minus strand of NZ_JBHSKJ010000036.1, from coordinate 10,563 downwards.
AGGGGCGGTAGAGCACGAGCTCGCCGAGCGCACGCACGACGAAGAAGGCGAAGAGGCCGCACACCGCGTAGGCGATGAAGAGGGACGGACCGGCACTGTGAAGACGGCCACCGGCGCCGAGGAAGAGTCCGGTGCCGATCGCTCCACCAATGGCGATCATGTTGACGTGGCGGGACTTGAGGTCCTTGCTGTACCCGGCATCGCCGGCGTCCACGTGTGTGGAGGCCGTCGGCGCCGCCGTGGCGGCGGGCTGGGGTTCGGCCGCAGTGAGGGTGCGGTCACTCATGTGGTTCTTCGCCTTCGCTGGAGGGGGCAGGACCGGGACGCGGTGGTGCTCGGAGGGGGAGCGACCCGGTTACCCGGAGGGCCGGCTGGCGACGCCGGTCTTCTCCGAGGGGTGAAGCGATGCCCGCCGGCCGGTGGCCGGGGTGCCTCCGGCTGCCCGTGAGCAGCCCCGGGGAGGGGTCTGACGGAGGGCAGGCCGGTAGGTGCGGGCGTGGGGGGTGCATGGCCCGGGGAGGACGGTGCTTCCGTCATCGCCCTGGGCGCTGCGGGTGGCGCGGGGAGGTCAGCCCTTTAAGGGCCGCCGCCGGCCGGGTGTCGTCGCGTGACGGGCCGGCCTGCCGTGGGGCATATGCGCCCCGTGGCACGGCATGGCGCCGGGGCGCTGCTGCGCCTCGGTGCTCGGCCGGCTGTCGATGGACTCCATGCCGTGAATGGTGTGAGGCGTGTAAGGGCGCCGTCAAGAGTTCACAGGGAATTGATATTTCCGCCGGTAAGCGCTCGGTCTGTGCTGGTCAGAGTGCGCAGGACGGGCATTTTCCAGACATACAAAGGGATTCGCGCGGCACGAATGGCACGGCGGTACATGACCGTTTTCGCGCCATACCCCTGACCGATGTGATCAAGGCCACACGCCTGTGATCTTGCATTACTTGCCCCAGGCAAAACGTGCTGGTTACACGGAGCAGGGGCGGGCACCGGGCCCGGACGGAAGCGGGAGGAATGCGGAGGGAGCCGACACGGGGACGCCGGGCAGCCGGACGGGTGGACCTGGGAGCGCGCGGGCGCGCGGGACGCGGCGGCGGCACGGCGGCGACTTACATTGGCCGCCACAGAAGCTCGAACGGCGGAGGTGTCCACTCATGCAGGTCGCCGGCTGGCACGTAGAAATCGAATTCGACGAGGACGAATCCCACACCCGGGCCGCCGCCCTCCTCCGGCTGCGCGACGGCACCGAGCTCCGCGCGCGCACCTCCTCCACCCGCGACCCGCAGGACCCGAACGAGCCCCGCATCGGCGAGGAGATCGCCGGCGCCCGCGCGCTCCGCGACCTCGCCGAGCAACTCGAGCTCAAGGGCCGCGCCGAGGCCAGGAACCTCACCAAGCAGTAGCCCGGGCCACCCCCGGCGAAGAGCCCCGGGGGCGAGAGGCGACCCGCGAGATCCGGCCGATCCACCGGCATATGCGGGCGGGTGACGCCAGGGGCGGAAGGGCTGATTCAACTGCGGGGCGGCCTCCGGCAGGGGCCGGCCGCAAGGCACCCTGGGGCGCGTGTGGTCGGCGTGAATGCATCGCCGGCCACACGCCTTTACCTTGCATATATTGCCGCATGACTATCTCTTGACCTAATCTCCCGATGGCACCTGACGGCACATCAACAGCAGCCGTACGCACAGGGATCCACAGCAAAAGGCCCTGGGGGCGCGCCATGCGACGGCGTGCCCCCAGGGACCTCCGGTCAGCGCACGTTCCCGTTGCCGCCGCGGGCTTCCGTCAAAGACAGCGGCCGCAACGGGGCCAACACACGCCAACCCAGTCCTCGGAGGGTACCGTGAACCACCCTGCCCGGCTACGCGACGCCATCGCCTCGGACGGCACCACCCCGCTCATCGGCATCTTCGACATGTTCTCCGCCTCGGTGGCGGCCCAGCACTACGACGGCATGTTCGTCTCCGGATTCGGATTCGCCGCCTCCCACTACGGGCTCCCCGACATAGGCTTCATAGCCTGGCCCGACATCGTCGCCTTCGTGCAGCGGCTGCGCCTCGCCTTCCCCGCCCAGCACCTGCTCGTCGACATCGACGACGGTTACGTCGACCCCGAGACCGCCTGCCACGCCGTCCAGCAGCTCGAGGCCGTCGGCGCCTCGGGCGTGATCCTCGAGGACCAGCAGCGTCCGCGGCGCTGCGGTCACGTCGACGGCAAGCAGATCCTTCCCCTGCAGGAGTACCTGGACAAGCTCGACATGGTCCTCGACTCCCGCCGCGACCTCGTCGTCGTGGCCCGTACCGACGCCACGGAGGAGGACGAGATCCTGCGCCGCGCCAAGGCCCTGGCCGCCACCGACGCGGACGTCCTGCTCGTCGACGGCGTCCGCAGCGTCGACTGGATCCGCAAGGTCCGCGACGTCATCGGCGACAAGCCGCTGCTGTTCAACCAGATCGCGGGCGGCAAGTCGCCCCGGCTCTCGCTGCCGGAGCTGACCGGGCTCGGCGTCGACGTGGCGATCTACAGCACCCCCTGCCTCTTCGCCGCGCAGTCGGCCATGGACCAGGCGCTGACGGAGCTCAGGACACGGGACGGACGGCTGCCCGAGCACACGTCTTCCAGCATCGGCGTCGCCGAGTGCCTGGCGCTGCTGGAGAAGAACATCAGCCGCCACCACGACCGGTCCTCGGTCACCGCGGCGACCGCCCGCTGACCGGTCCCCGACCGGCCCGGGGCCGGGTCCCTTCCCCTCGGCCCGGCCCCGGGCTCCGCCCTGCGACCGCCTCCGTCCCGCCCTGCCGCCGCGCCCGCCGCCGCCCCGCCGCCGCCCACTCCGGTGAACCGGTAGCGGCCTCCGGTGAACCAGCCGGGGGCGCGGCGGCGTCTGAAGGACTGCCCCTGCTCCCGGCCGGGGCCGCGTACCGCCCGGTCGGCGGTACGTTCGAGGTTGCGGACACAGCAGGCAAGGGGCAGGGGACGACAGACCGTGAGCCGGACCGGAACCACAGACAGCGCAGCGGCGGATCGTTCGGGGATACGCCGGGGGGCCGTGCCCGCCCCCGTATCCCCGCCTGACCCCGTATCCCCGCCCGCGCACGTATCGCCGCCCGCGCCCGTATCCCCTCCCGCGCCCGTCGCCGGGCTGCGCCCCGAGGGCGTGGTCGACCTGCGCGCCCCGGGCAGCCGGGCTCCGGCGGTGCTGTCGTACCCGGCCGGGTCGGTCGTCGTGGTGTCGGGGCTGCCCGGCAGCGGCAAGAGCACCCTGCTGCGGCGCTGGTCGCCCGCGGCTCCCGCCGTCGACCCGCGCACCGCCCACGAGAGGTGGGAGGCGCGCATGCCCGACCGGTTGCCGTACGCGCTCTACCGTCCCTGCGCCCGCCTGGAGCACTTCTTCCGGATCCGTGCAGCGGTACGCAGCGGGCGGCCGGTTCTGGTGCACGACTGCGGCAGCCGCCCCTGGATGCGGCGCTGGCTGGCCCGTGAAGCCGGGCTCCGCGGCCACGAGCTGCACCTGGTGCTGCTGGACGTGGGGGCGGCGCAGGCTCTGGAGGGGCAGCGGGCGCGGGGCCGCTGGGTCCGCGAGCGCGTCTTCACCCGGCACGACCGAGGTCTCCGCAAGCTGCTGCACGCCCTGGACGCCGCGCCCGGACGCGGCGAGGGCGACGCGGCGGTGCCGGCGGAAGTCGCGGAGGCCGCGTCCCTGGTGCTCCTGGGCGCCGGCACCCGCGAGCACGTCTCCGCGCTGGAGTTCCGGGAGTCCCGGGCCTCCCGGGAGCTGCGGCCGGGCCGCTCCGTGGCTCAGTAGCGCAGGACCGCGGCGAGGCGGTCCTCCCCGGCGAGCGTGTCGTCCGGGAGGAACTCGACGTCCGCGCCGCTGTCGAGCGCGCTCTCCACGATCTCGTCCACGGCGTCCTCGTGGAGGGAGGGGTCCGCGCTGAGGGGCTCGACAGGGGCCTCCACCAGCTGGGGATGCCCGCCGTTGCCGTCCGTGCGGACGGTCGCCTGGTAGTGGTCCTCGACGGCGAGGAGGGCCACCCGGCCCTGCCGCACGGTCTGCCAGATCTCGTCGAGGCCCGAGGTGAAGCGGCGTGCCCCGCGCGCGTCGCTCAGCCGCTGCAGCACGTCGTCCCGGCGGGCCTGGCGGCGTTCCGCGAAGGCCGGGCGGAGCAGTTCCAGGAGGTCGTGGCCCCTCTTGCCGGGGGCGCCGCCGCTCTCGACCTCGGCGGTGATCACCCGGTTGGGGAGCGTCTCCCTGAAGTGCGAGGTGAGCTCGCGCAGGCCCACCACGTACAGCGGGCGGGGGTGCTGTTCGAGGACGCGGGCGAGGGCTGCGGCGACCGTCCGCAGGTACTGCCGCTCCCGCTCGACGTGGCCCTCCTCTCGGACGGGCATGTCGAAGTGCCGGCCCGGCATGGCGTCCTGGTGATCGGGAAGGGCGGGCTGCACGGGGAAGCCGTTCGTGTTGGCCTCGGTGAGGGCGTCGCCCGCGCCGTCCCACAGCCGGGCTTCGCCCTTGGAGAGGGCGAGGGCCCAGTAGGGCTCCTCCACGCGGACGGCGGACACGAGGTTGCGGGTGAGGAACGTCTTGGCGATCACCACGCGCTGGGGCACCGCGCGCGGCACGTACCAGACGTGGTGCTCGCCGGGGGCCACGAGGATGAGCAGCCCGTCGCTGGCGTGCGTCAGGTCCACTTCGGCAACAGCGGCGTCCAGGTGCGACTCGACGTCCATCCGGGCGGCGCGGGAGACACCCGCGTCCTCGGCCAGCCGGCGCTTGGCCTCCGCGACGGTGTTCCGCAGCCGGACCGGATCCTCGGGGCTGAAGGGATCGCGCCGGGTCGTCGGCACGAGCAGCGACACCGCCGGGTAGGCACGCGGTCCCCGCAGGTCGCGGAGGATCTCGTCGGTCAGGTCGCCGATGTCCATGGGTGTTCTCCTACCGCCTGCAGCCTCCGGGACCATTACAGATCAGCAGAAATGCCGTGTCCCAGCCACTCCAGTGCCACCAAACGAACCACTTCCGGCGGGCGGCGTAAGACTTTCGTCATCAGTTTTCCGGAGCGCGGGACCGGCTGGAAACCGTTGTAAGGAGTGAGTGGACACACCGGCTTTTCGGAGGCAGAGATGGGACGTGTACGACGGGTGCTGCGCAAGCCGGTCGTCATCGGGGTACTGATCGCGGGGGCACTCGCGGTAGCCGCGGGCATGGTGTGGTTCCAGCCGTGGAAGCTGTGGGTGGACGAGACGGTCCGGGAGTCCGTCCCGGCGGTCACCGGCACCGGGCAGCCGGAGGGCGCCGGTGGCGTGCGGACGCTGGCCACGGGTGAGCTGATCAGCCACGAGCACCGCACCAGCGGGACGGTGCGCATCCTCCAGCTGCCCGACGGGACGCGCACCCTGCGCCTGGAGGGCCTCGACACCAGCAACGGCCCCGACCTCAAGGTCCTGATCAGCGACGCCCCCGTGAAGCCCGGGCGCGACGGCTGGCACGTCTTCGACGACGGCGCGCACGTCAGCCTGGGCTCGCTCAAGGGGAACAAGGGCGACCAGAACTACGCCCTGCCCGCGGGCGTGGACCTGAACCGCTACACCAGCGTCAGCATCTGGTGCGACCGCTTCGACGTCTCGTTCGGGGCGACCGCCCTCACCCGGGCCTGACCGTCAGGTGACGTCGACGGTGGCGGCCACCGGGGCGGTCCCGGAGACCTCGCACGCGACGGTGACGCCGAAGACGTGCACGGAGGCCGTGCCGGGCGTGAAGGTCGTGGCTCCGGCGGCGTCGAGGCGGGCCGAGACGGCGCCGCCGGTGAGCGTGACGGGCGAGCCGGCGGGTATCGCCGCGGTGTTGGTGAACCCGGTGGCCGTGACCGACCCGGACCCGGCGCCGCCCAGCTGGAACGCCATCTCCCCCGTCGCGGCACGGGCCGGTACGTCGACGGGGACGTTCAGGGCGGTGGTGACCTCGACGGACAGGTCGGCGGCCGAGCCCCGGGGCACGGTTGCGGGAGCGGTCACGGTGACGAGGAGGGACTGGACGCCACTGGGGGCGCCCGGCCCGGTGCAGGTGTACGCGACGGTGACGGCTTCGGCGGCAGCGGCGGGCGGGGCGCCCAGCACGGCGCCCGCTCCTGCCAGTACGGCGGCCAGGGCCGCGGCCGCCGCCGTCCGCCTGCGGGAAGACTTCGCGGGAGTGTTCGGGATGCTCATCGCCGTGCTCCTTCCGTCCGGCACGGCATCGGCCGGCCGGTCCCGGGGGCGAGGACGGAAAAGATGACGTGAACACATCATCCCTGTCTGTCTGACACAGGGTGGTGGAGAAGTCAACAGACGCAGGGACGGGGCCTTCCGGCGCGGCCTAGCGCTCCGGGCCCTCCGTGGCCGCCAGCGCGACCAGCGCCGCCAGCCCGCCGGAGGCCAGAGCGCGGCGCTGGCGGTCGGCCGGGCTGCCGCGGCCGAGGAAGAGCCGCAGCAGGCGGTTGACCTCGCGCGTGTCCCCGGCCTCGTCCAGGGCTGGAGTGATGTGCGCGAAGAGGTCGCCGACCGCCTCGCCGGGGCCGCGGCGCCGGCCGTGGGCGTCGATCAGGCCGCGGTGCAGCCCGTACCGGGCGGCGTGCCAGTTGGCCGCGTGCAGCATCTCCGGCGGGCACGGTGCGAGCGGCACGCCCTCCCGCTCCTCGCGCAGGGCCGTGGCCACGAGGGCGCGGACGATCCCGGCGAAGAGGACCGCGTCCTCGACGGTGAGCTGTACGTCCAGGGCCCGCACTTCGAGGGTGGGGTAGCGCTCGGAGACCCGCGCCTGCCAGTAGAGCTGGCCCGTGTCCAGGATCGCCCCGGCTCTGAGCAGGGCGCCGACGCGCCGGTCGTAGTCGCCGGGACCCTCGAACCGCGGCGGCGGGCCGCTGACCGGCCAGCGGCCGAAGACCACCGTCCGCCAGCTGGCGAACCCGGTGTCCCTCCCCCGCCACAGCGGGGAGTTCGCCCCCATGGCCACCAGTACCGGCAGCCAGGGCCGCAACCGGTTCAGCGCACCCACCGCCTGGGCGCGGTCCGGCACCCCCACGTGCACGTGCATGCCGTTGACGAGCTGCTCGTCGACCAGACGCGCGCCCTGCGCCTGGAGCGCCTGGTAACGCTCGCCCTCGGTGACCGGGACCGGCGCGCCCCCGGCCAGCGGCGCGGTGCCGCAGGCCACGGGCCGGCACCCCGCCTTCTGCGCGGCCGCGCCGATCGCACGGCGCAGCCGCAGCAGGTGCCCGCCGACCTCGGCCAGGCCGGTGCAGACCGGAGTGGCAGCCTCCAGCTGGGCCTGCAGCAGTTCGGTCTGGACCTCCCGCGCCTCGGTCATCGCCTGCATGCCGGACGCCGCACGCACTTCGTCCGCCAGCGGCACCGGCAGCGCCGTGACGGGGTCCAGGAGCAGGTACTCCTCCTCCACCCCCATCGTGATCATGCGTCCATCCGCCCTCTCGTTCGCGCCGGGACCCGGGATCCCCGGTGCGGGAGGGGTTCCCGCTGCTGCAGGTGTGCCCGGTGGCCGCGTCCGGTAACAGCGGCTGCTCCAGATGCGCGACGGCGCGGCACGGCACCCGGCGTGACGGCCCGGCCCGCCGGTCCGGGCAGGCCGACGGCCCCGTTCCGGCCAATACTGAGCCTTGCGGGAGATACCTGCGGCACGGAGCAGAGGGAGACGCCGGTGCGGGAGATAGCCACCGTGATCGACATCGCCGCCACACCCGAGCGGGTCTGGCAGGTCCTGACGGACCTGCCGCGCTACGAGGAGTGGAATCCCTTCATCCGGCACGCCTCGGGAACGGCCGCCCCCGGCAGGCGGCTGAAGCTGAAGATGTTCCCCACCGGCCGGCGGCCGATGACCTTCCGCCCGACGGTCAAGGCCGCCGCCTCCGCCGAGGAGCTGCGCTGGCTCGGCCGGACGTTGCTGCCCGGCCTCTTCAGCGGCGAACACCGCTTCGTCCTCACGGACCTGGACGGGGGCGGCACCCGCGTCGTGCAGAGCGAGAAGTTCACCGGCCTGCTGGTGCCGTTCCTGCGCCGGAGCATCACCGCCACCGTCACGGACTTCGAGTCCCTCAACAAGGCCTTGAAGAAGCGGGCGGAGACGGCGCACAACCCCTGAGACGAGGCCCTCCCCCGGCCTCGGCTCCGGTCACCCCCGGCGCTTCCACAGGACGGCGGTCGACAGGGCGAAGAGGAGCAGGTTCCCGACGCTGAGCGCCGCGCCCTGCACCGCGGTTCCCGCGGCCCCCGGCAGCGCCTTGGTCAGGAGCATGCCGACGGGGATGAGGATCAGGGGGTTCGCCACGCACATCCACCGGGGGAAGGCCGTCCCCCCGCGCAGGATGCAGGCGGCCATCCATACGGACCCGGCCGCCCAGCACGCCAGGAGCACCACGTAGGGGATGAACAGCACCGTCGCGATGTCGCCCGGCAGCGCGGTGAGAGCCTCGGAACGGGCGCCGGACTCGTGGACCGCCTTGGCGGCCTGCCCCCAGTAGTAGAAGGAGCCGTGGGCGAACGGGGCCAGCGCGAAACCCGCGGTCAGCAGCAGGTACGGCGGCAGGGACCACCGGCGCGGGGCGGGGCGCAGGCCGTACCGCAAGTGCCGGCAGGCCACCAGGTAGAGCGGACCGGTGAGGACGCCGAGCAGCGCTCCCCAGGCCAGCCGCGTCGTGGAGGCGGGCAGCATGGCCGCCAGCGAGTCCCGGGCCGTGCCGTCGTACGAGGCCAGCAGGGGGTGGTCGGCGGCGGTCCCCATGGGTTTGCCCAGCAGCAGGATGTCCCCGGCGAGCCAGGCGATCGAGGCCAGCACCCCCGAGAGCCCGGCGGCGCGTATCCATCCGACGCCTGCTCCGTCGCCTGCGTGCGGCGACGGAGCGACGGACGGTGACTCGGCCACGGTGCTCGACGTCATGACACGACCTCCCCGGATGACTTAGGTGAGGCTAACCTATCTTGATCTCCCCCCGAAGGCCCAGGCCTTGTCGGCCGACCTCTGCCGACTACCCGTCAGGTCGTGTGCGGCAGCAGGCAGTCCTCGAAGAAGGCCAGGGCGCGCAGGTGATACGAACGAGCCGCCCAGCCGAGGCTGATGTTGTGTCCGGCGGCCGGCTGACGGTCGAAGAGAACCTGCGTGCCGGCCGGGAAGGCCGTACGCATCGAGTCGATCGTCTCCTCGTCATGACGCCACCAGCCCTCGTGTTCGGCGAAGGTGAAGCGCACGGGAACCCGGACCCGGGCGGCCAGTCCGGGGAACTCCTCGCCCCAGCGCAGGGCTTCGGCCGCCTCGCGCAGCGGCATCGGCGTCACCAGGGGCTTGACCGCGCGGAAGGCGCCCGGCGGGTAGAGGTCGAGGCGTCCCCAGTGCCGGCTCCAGGTCCTGCGGCTGTGGAAGGCCTGCGGGTCCCGGACGTCGACGGCATAGCGGTGGCCGATCCCGGAGATGTCCGCTCCCAGGAATGCGGCGCCGCGTTCGTCGGCCAGAGCGTGCAGGGCCAGTTTGCCGCCGTAGGAGTGCGCGAGGAGGAACATGCCCGCGCCGGTGTCGTGGTGGCGCGCGTACTGGGCGAGCGCGGTGTGCAGCAGACCCGACTGCTCGGCCAGCGTGGCGCCCGTGGGGAAGCGCTCGGCGGACAGGCCGTAACCGGGACGGTCGACCGCCACGACCGTGAAACCGAGGCTCGCCCCCAGCGTGAGCAGCGACTGCCCGGGGTGGACACGGGCGTCGAAGTAGCCGGCGCGCATGCCGCCGCCATGGACGGCGAAGACGGTGGCGCGCGGCGGAATCCACGGCGGCGGAGTGGCGATCAGGGCCGACAGGGCGACCCCTTCGGCGTCCAGTACGACATCCCGGACGCGGACGTCGGGGACCACGGGGTACAGCTCCTGCCGCTCACCCGGTTCCGCCGGACCGGCCGGTCCGGGGCCGGCCGGATCCGGGCCCGCCGGATCCGGGCCCGCCGGATCCGGGCCCGCCGGATCGGGGAAGGCAGCGGCAGCGATGGCGGGTTCGGCTGTCTCGGTGCTCATGAGGTCTCCAGAACCGGTAGTCGGTGTGGCGGTCCGGGGCCCGGTGCGGCGGCTCGCGGGTGCCGCCGCGTCCGGGGGCGGGTCGAGCTGCGGGGGTTCAGTCCTTGATTTCGCAGATGACGGCTCCGGAGGAGACGGAGGCGCCGATCTCGGCGGCGAGGTCCTTGACCGTGCCCGCGCGGTGCGCGTTCAGGGGCTGCTCCATCTTCATCGCCTCCAGGACCACGATGAGGTCGCCCTCGGCGACCTCCTGGCCGTCTTCGACGGCCACCTTGACGATGGTGCCCTGCATCGGGGAGGTCAGCGCGTCACCGGACGCGGCGGAGCTCGCCTTCTTAGCCGCGCGGCGCTTGGGCTTGGCCCCGCCGGACGCGGCGGTGCGGGTGATGGTCGCGCCGAGGGAGGAGGGCAGGGAGACTTCCAGGCGCTTGCCGCCGACCTCGACGACGACGGTCTCGCGGCCGGCCTCCTCGCCCTCCTCCTCGGCCGCCGCTCCGGCGAACGGCTCGATGGTGTTGACGAACTCGG
>NZ_JBHSKJ010000035.1:0-37006 GCF_042657885.1 Streptomyces aureoversilis | reverse complement strand
CTGAGGACACTGCGGGGTCTGAGGACACTGCGGGGTCTGAGGACACTGCGGGGTCTGAGGACACTGCGGGGTCTGAGGACACTGCGGGGTCTGAGGACACTGCGGGGTCTGAGGACACTGCGGGGTCCGGGGACACTGCGGGGTCCGGGGATTGTATGTGTGGTTGAGTGAACCTCTTTCATCGATCAGAGGTAGTTCTCTACTCCTTCGACGTAGAGGATGAAAAACGTTCAGTGAATTTTGTTCATCTTGTTTCAGGAGGGTGAAAGGGCTGGTCAGTAAGGGGATGATGTGGCGATGCGAGGTTCCTGGTTGTTGCGCTGGTGTTTTCTATGCATTGCGCTTCGTTCGGGGAGCCTCGCTTGGTTCTGTATCTTTTCATGCTCGATGTCCTGTATGAGCTCGTCGAGTCGGCTTGTGGTTGGTCCATGCCCGCCGAGGTGAACTCAACTCGCGCTGGCGAAGGTTCGGCTGTTTCCAACAGGCCCTGCTGGTGGCTGGCACACGTGCGGAAGAATGAGACGTTCGCGCAGGTCGCGGTTGTGTTGGTCAGGCTGCGTGGTTGGCTTTGTATTCGGCGAGGCAGCGGTAGCCGAGGCTGCTGTGCAGACGACGTGAGTTGTACCAGCCCTCGATGAAATCGAAGACCGCCGTTCGGGCGAGGGCCCGGTTGGGCCAGGGCTGTGTTCCAAGCAGTTTCCCTTTGACGGTGGCGCAGAACAACTCGTCGAGGGCGTTGTTCCAGCACTGACCGGTCCGACCGACCGAGAGCCGTATACCGAACTACGCACTCAGAGCGGCGAATTCGGCGTTGTTGTACTGGCATCCCCGGTCTGAGTGAAAGATCACCGAGCCCGCGGGGCGCTGCTGTCGACAGGTGGCCTTGAGGGCGTCGGCGACCAGTTCGGTCCGCAGGTGATCAGCCGTGGCCCAGCCGATGACCGGCGGGTGCCGATGTCGATGACCGTGGCCAGGCAGGGCCAGCCTTCGCTGGTGGGGATGTAGGCGATATCGCCGCACCAGCGGGCGCCGGGGGCGCCCGGTCCGGGGGCGAAGTCGCGGCCGATGAGGTCAGGGCGGACGCCTGCCCAGGCATCCGGGACAGTGGTCCGGTGCCGATGCCGGTGATGCCTGCCCTGCAGGTCGGCTGCTCTTATCAGCCGGGCGGCACGGCGCCGGCCGCCCCGGACGTCCTCACGCCGCAGAACAGCATGGACGCGTGGGGCACCGTGAGTCCCGCGTGAGTGGCGGTGGACTTCGTTGACCTTCTCGGTCAGCTCCGCGTTCCGCACTGCGGGGGTGGCCGGGGGTGCCCATGCGGCGGGTGTAGAAGGCGGTACGGGAGACTTTCAGCAGTTCACACGCCCGTTTGACGTTGTGACCTTTCTCTGCCTCGATGAACGGGTGCACCGTCACCGGGTCTCCGTCGCGAAGAAAGCCGTGGCCCGCTTGAGGACCGCCACGTCCTCGCGCAGCCGGCGGTTCTCCCGCCGCAACGCGGCCAGCTTGGCCCGCTCGCTGCTGGCAAGGCACTCTCGCTTGCCCGCGTCGGTCTCGGCCTGGGCGACCCACAAACGCACCGTGGTCTCGGTCAGGTCGAAGTCCTTGGCTACCTGACCGACCGATCGGTCACCACGCTTGAACTCGACGATCTCGGCTTGAACTCCGGCGTGAACGAGAGGCGAGGACGCGGCTTCTTCTTGGGGCATGCTCTCCATGATGGACATCTTTCCGGGGCAGAATCCATGATCTCGGATGTCCGTCAAACCGAATCAAGCCCATTTGCAGGGCTGTGCCCGCGGACACTTCCCGTCCGAGGCCACCTCGCTGAAGTGCGTCTACCTAGCGGGACCGGCCGGAAACACTGAACTAGCCGCTGGGAGCGGGCCCTGCAGGCCTTCGATATCACCTTCGACGACCGCCTCACCAACAGCCACATCTGACCCGACATAACAAATTAGTTACACCGAAAACTTCACAGACCCGTTCATTAATTCACCGTTAATGCCCTGCTGTCACTCCACCCGCCAGCCGTACAAATGGAAAAGGCTCCAGGTGGCCGAAGAGTTTCAGCTCAACGCCAGGAAAGAGTTCTCATTACCCAGCTCACATATTCATAGTTCCAGTTTCGCGATCGGGTCTGGCCGTGTGCTTCGCGTGCCTAGGGGAAGCGTTTCCTGGACCTTCCCCCTTCCTCATCGCACCCAGGGACGGGCGATTCCGGAGCAGATGGAAAGTGTGCGTCAATTCCGCTGGACTGTCTCTGGTGCCTAGGGCTGCCTTAACGGATTCAGCCCGCAGCTCGAGCGAATTCTCCACATGTCAACCCTAAAGGCTCTACAGGAATACGGAGTTGTTGTATCATGAGTCCACTCGAGACAAGTATTTTACTTCGCCGCTCGATCGTTCCAATTGTTTCTGCCGCGGTATTCGCTTGTGCTTTTCAGTCCTTCCCGGAAGCCTCTGCGGATGACTTTCATGGGCGAGTGACCTCTCGGGTCGGGCATGTACGGCCAGTAGAAGATGACAAGGCGATTATTAAGACAAAGGAGATGCTTAAGAAATATGAGGTAGAGGCGCAAGGGCTAGTCGGAGCGACTCAAAAAGCCGTTGAGGATAAGATTCAAAAGGCGAAAGAGGCGAAAAAGGAGAAGGATAGGGCGAGTATTGAAGCTGATATTGCGCGAGATATGGAGAAACTTACAGCGCAACTAGCTGCACTTTCAAGTACCATTAAAGGCGGTGTCACGAGCCTCGTGCAGGAATTCCCGGCAGCTGAAGGTAAAATCCGTGCACTACTCAGGGGTTCATCCGATGCGCTGGCTGGGGTTGTCGGTGTAGTCCATGGCTGGGTTAAGGGCTTTATTAAATGGGTCAAGGAGGGATGGGCGAAAGTCAAGGCTTACTTTGGTCAGGTCAAGACGTTGTGGAGTAACATCAAGGATAAGATTAAGGCTGGGTTTTCATCGTCAAAGTAATTTCGGTCATCTGTTCAAGCCTTGGAACTGCCGTGAATGAGCCTTTTTCGTCCTAGTGTATGAAGGGTGCAACGTCTGGTGAAATGGGTTTAGTTCCGTGGCAGAGCCTCTCGTCGTTGGTGTGGTGTTTTCGCTTAACACGCGGTCGGCCGGGGGCTCTGTTGTTCAGTATCCTTCCATACTCGACGTCCCACGAGCTCGTTGAGCGCGTCGCGTGGCTGGCCCATGCCCGTCGGCGTGAGCTGAACTCTCCCTTTTCCGAGGGGGTCTGTGAAGTTTTCGGTGTAACTAATTTGTTATGTCGGGTCAGATGTGGCTGTTGGTGAGGCGGTCGTCGAAGGTGATATCGAAGGCCTGCAGGGCCCGCTCCCAGCGGCTAGTCCAGTGTTTCCGGCCGTTCCCGGTCGGGTCCGGACTCATAATCGCGAGGTAGACGCATTTCAGCGAAGGCGGCCCCGGACAGGAAGCGTCACGGGCACGGACGGCCCGGCGAATGCGTGCGCTGACCGACTCGATCGCGTTGGTGGTACAGACGATGCGGCGGATCTCGCTGTCAAACTGCAGGAACGGGACGAACTCAGCCCAGGCGTTCTACCAGAGTCGGCACGATCGCGGGGTATTTCGCTCTCCATTTTTTGGAGACCTCGAGGAAGCAACTGGTAGCAGCGTCCCTGGTCGGGGCAGTGTGGACCGGCTTGAGCGCTTGGCGATCTTGTCCCAGTCCTGGCGGGCTGCGTAACGGAACGACGCCCGCAGCAGCTGGACCACTCTTCGACCCGACTTCCCCGACCACGCCCAGCCCCTTCAGGCCATCGCAGACTCTTGAGGCGGGCGATGCCCCATTCGACTCGGTATCGCAGTCTCACGTGAGTGAGGCTGATTTTTTGGAGTGGACATCCAGACAATGGATCTTGATGGTCCGGGGAGGGATGTTCAGGTGGGGTGCAAGTCTCCTTATCCGGAGGAGATTTGGAAGGATGCTGTTGCGCTTTGCCGCGCGGTGGCCGGTAAGCGTACGTGCGCGGTGGCGGCTGCGGATCTCGGCATCACTGTGGAGTCACTGTGGACGTGGGTCCGTAAGGGCGAGGCCTGGGTGGAGCCCGGGGGCCGCGATGTCGGTGTGAGCGTGGTGGGGGAGCTGGCCCGGCTGTGGGCGGAGAACGCCAGGCTGCTGAAGGCGGAAGAGGAGTGGCAGCTGGAGCGCGAGATCTTTCGCGGGGCAGCCGCCTATTTCGCTCGGGAGGTGAAGTGAAGACCCGTTGCTGGGACTTCATCTCCGACAAGCGCGCCGAAGTGGCGATTTAGCCCACCTTGTCTCACCTGTTAGCCCACCTTGTCTCACCTGTAAATTTTCATCCCGGTCGATGAGCCTGTCAAGGTGTCAACTTAGAGCTCGTAACAGGATCTTTTTGAGTGTTGCTGGTCAGCCGTGATGTGTGTGCTGTTCCGGCTGTTGGTGGGGGCGTGTGCAAGCGGCCGTGGATCGTGGACGACGAACTGTGGGCAGTGATCGAGCCGTTGCTGCTGTCGCGGGCCCGGGCGGGGTCCGGGCCCGCGGCCGGTGTCCGACCGGCTGTGTCTGCAGGGCATCTTGTATGTGCTCTACCAGGACATCCGCTGGCAGTTCCTACCCCTGGCGCTGGGATTCGGCTCGGGTCAGACGCGCTGGCGCCGGCTGGGCCGGTGGCACGAGGCGGGTGTCTTCGAGCACCTGCACCGGGTTCTACTCGCGAAGCTGCATGCCACGGATGAGCTCGACTGGTCCCGGGCCTGCGTTGATGCTTCCCACATCCGCGGGAAAAAGGGGGGAGCCGGGACCGGTCCGTCGTTGGTCGACTGCCGGAAAGCGGGCAGTAAGCACCATCTGATCTGCGACGGAAGGGGCACTCCGTTGAAGGTCGTCACCACCGCGGCCAACGTCAACGACATCACCCAGACCCTGAACCTGGTCGACGGCATCCGGCCCATGGCAGGCAGGCTCGGGCACCTGCGCAAGCGCCCGGAGGATCTCGTTGGCGACAAGGGCTACGACAGCCATCCGAACCGGCGTGAGCTGCGGAAGCGAGGCATCCTGCCCGTCATCTCCTGCAAGGGGTCACCTGACCTCTACGGCTTGGGCAAGCTCCGCTACGTCGTCGACAGACCTTCGCTCTGTTGCATCAGTTCAGACGCCTCGCCGTCCGCTGGGAACGACGCCTCCGACCTCCACGACGCCCTTGTGTCCCTCGCCTGCAGACTCATCTGCTGGCGACGCCTCAACAAGCACAAATCATGATCCCGTTACGAGCTCTCAACCTCTAAAACGACCTTTTGGTTTCGTATTTTCTCGCCATTCACGGCTGCTTATTTAATCCTTAAAGCTCGACAAGAATACGGAGCTGTTGCATCATGATTCTATTCGGGTCAAATGCCCTATTTCGCCGCTCGGTCGTTTCAATTGTTTCCGCTGCAGTATTCGTTTGTACTTTTCAATCTTTCCCGAAAGCCTTTGCGGGGGACGCTCACGGCCGAGTAACCTCTCGGGTTGGGCGGGTGCGGCTATTAGATGAAACGCCGCCGCAAGTGGCAATTGAGGTGACTGATAAGTATGAATCGGATGCGAAAGGCCTAGTCGATAAAGCTAAAGATGATATTAATATCATTCAAAAGAGCACTAAGAAGGAGAAGGGTGATGATGCGCTACTTGAAAAGCGGATTCAAGCGCGGCTACAGAATCTCACGGCTGCTCTAAATACCCTTAAAGAAGACGCCCTTGGGCTCTTGAAGAGGACTATGAAAAAACTCGGAGAAATCTCGCCAGAGGCTCAAAAAGTAGGCCTTAACCTACTCGAAAAGGCGGCCGATGCGGCGGCTAAAGCTATCTTCGAGGTAAGGGCCAAGGTTAAGGATCTTGTTGGACTTATCAAGAAAGGATGGGAAAAGGCAACGGCGTTTTTTAACACAATGAAGAGTGTTGCGAAGACGGCAATTGAGAAAGTCAAGAAAATGTTTTTCCGAAAAAGTTAATTTATGTCAGATGCTGTCTGCTGCAGCGCTTTGACTGAACTCTTTTAACCTCCCCGGAGAGGTAAATGGGCTGGTCATAGTAGGTAATGAGGCGAGGCTCCCAGTCGTTTCACTGGGATTCGATACACAGCGCGCTTCGTTCGAGGAGCCTTGCTGGGTTCCGTATCTTTCCACGCTCGATGGCCCTATGAGCTCGTAACGCGATCATGGTTTGTGCTTGTTGAGGCGTCGCCAGAAGATGAGTCTGCAGGCGAGGGACACAAGGGCGTCGTGGAGGTCGAGGCGTCGTTCCCATCGGATGGCGAGGCGTTTGAACTGGTGGAGGAGGGCGATGAGGCTGATCCTTTGGAGTGGACATCCAGACAATGGATCTTGATGGTCCGGGGAGGGATGTTCAGGTGGGATGCAAGTATCCTTATCTGGAGGAGTTCCGGAAGGATGCTGTCGCGCTTTATCGCGCCGTGGTCGGCGAGCGCACGTACGCGGCGGTGGCTGCGGATCTCGGCATCACCGTGGAGTCACTGCGGACGTGGGTCCGTAAGGACGAGGCCTGGGCGGAGCCCGGGGGCCGCGATGTCGGTGTGAGCGTGGTGGAGGAGCTGGCCCGGCTGTGGGCGGAGAACGCCAGGCTGCTGAAGGCGGAAGAGGAGTGGCAGCTGGAGCGCGAGATCTTTCGCGGGGCAGCCGCCTATTTCGCTCGGGAGGTGAAGTGAAGACCCGTTGCTGGGGCTTCATCTCCGACAACCGCGCCGACTTCGGTGTGAAGCGGGTCTGCCGTGTGCTAGGGGTGTCCCGCGCCGGCTGCTATCGGCACTTGGCCACCGCTCAGGCCCGTGCCGGATGCCGGGCCGAGGAGAAACGGACCGTGGCCGAGATCCATGAGATCCACGCCGAACACGGTGGTGCTATGGTGCCCCGCGCGTCCATGCCGCACTCCGTGCCCGCGGGCACGGGACCAACCACAAGCGCGTCACGCGGCTGATGCGGGTCAACCACGTCGGCCGGCGCTGCGGAAGAAGAAACGGATGACGATCGCGGACAGGGCCGCGCCGTCCGCGCTGGACCTGGTGATGCGCGACTTCACCGCGAACGCCTTGAACACCAGGTGGTTGCGGCGACATCACTTACATAGCCGCCGGCGCGACGTGGCTTTATCTCGCCACGGTGATCGACATCTGTTCGCAGTGTGTGGTGAGCTGGTCGATCGCTGACCGCATGCGCACCTCGCTGGTCACCGACGCGATCGAGAGGGCCGTGGCTGCCCGCGGCGGCCAGGTGGACAGCGTCGTCTTCCACACGGACAGGGGCGCCCAATACAGCGCGGCTGCCTTCGCCGAGGTCTGCCGCCGGCACGGCATCCGCCGCAGCATGGGCTGGGTCGGCTCGAGCTACGACAATGCCCTCGCCGAGTTGTTCTTTCAGGGCCTCAAGCGTGAGTGGCTCCACAGACACCGCTGGACCTCGAAAGTACAGCTCCGACTCGAGCTGTTCCGCTGACTGGCCTATTACAACCCGCGCTGCCGTCACCCGCGCTCGGCTACCTCACACCAGTCGAAACCGGGCACGGGCGGGCCGGTTCTGGTGGCCCGAGCCGTGGTCCGTCTGGCGCTGCTGCTCGGTGTCGTGGTCAGCCGGACGACCGTTCTTCGTCTGGTGATGGCCTTGCCGGACCCAGCCTGGGGCGCCTCCGCGCGTGCTCGGCATCAACGAGGTCGCCACCAGGAAGGGCCGCCGATACGGGACCATCCTGGTCGACTGCGAGACTCACCAGCCGCTTGACCTGCTGCCCGACCGCGACGTGAACAGCGTCGCCGCGTGGCTGCGCGAGCACCCCGGCATCGAGATCATCTGCCGCGGCTACCTCGAAAGCGCATCGCCGAGGGCTGCACGAACGCATCCCGCCTCCACCACGAGCTCCAAGAACGCGGAGCACGCTGCAGTTACAGCACCCTGCGCGACTACGTCCGGCCGCTACGTCCCGACCGTCGCGCTGCCGGGAGCCCACCGCCGATCGCGAGGCCGCCCTCACCTCGCGAGGCTGCCGACTGGATCATGCACCACCCCGGCCACCTGCGTCAGGACGACGAGCAGCAGCTCAAGAACCTGTTGGTCCGCTCACCTGGGCTCACGGCCGCCGTAGGCCACGTCTGCACCTGCGCGACCAACCGCGAAGGAGACCGGCTGCGGCACTGGATCGCCGACGTCTGCACGGACGAGCAGTGCGGCCTGGCCGGATTCGCTGCCGGACTGATCCCCGACCTCGACGTCGTCGTCTACGGCATCAGCACCGACTGGCCCTCCGTGCCCGTCGAGGGCCGCGTCAACGACCTCAAAGCCTCAAGCACAGCATGTTCGGTCGAGCGAAACCGCCGCTGCTGTGCAAGCGGCTCCGCCTGATCGCAGCCAGCCGCCAGCCCTAACCTCCGGCGGCTCGGGTCTGACGGTCCAGGAAAGCGATCAATCACCTTTCTGAATGTAGAAGCCGCTCTCGCTGCTCGGGGGGAGAGAGGCCACAGCATCGACCAGGACTCGCTTCCGTGGGATGTGCACCAGTTGTTGGAGTAGACCCTGCGACAGGAACACCAGGCGAGTCCGATGCAGCGTTGAGGACTCGGGCGGATGGAAGCGGTGCTGGTATGAGCGGACAGGCGTCCCGCAGGCGGCGCAGACTCGTCGATCTCCGTCGGGAATCGTGTCCCAGGTCGCGGCCTTTCGCCAGTGCTGCCACCCGGCTGGTCCTCTTCAAGTCGTCATGCCGAGCATTCTCCCTCACAGCGATTCGCCCAACCACAGCCAGCCGAGCAGGATTCCGGCCGACCATAGACCGTAGTTGCTCAGCATGTCCTTCACGGAATGCGTGCCTGAACCCGTTTCAGGCGACGCCCACAGTGACCGGCTGTGTCTGCAGGGCCTCCTGTACGTGCTCTACCAGGACATCAGCTGGCAGCTCCTGCCATTGGAGCTGGCGTTCGGCTCGGGTCAGACGTGCGGGCGCTGGCTGGGCTGGTGGCACGAGGCGGGTGTCTTCGAGCACCTGCACCGGATTCTGCTCGCAAAGCTGCATGCCGCGGATGAGCTCGACTGGTCCCGGGCCTGTGTAGACGCCTCCTACATCCGCGCGAGAAAAAGGGGGAGCCGGGACCGGCCCGTCGCCGGTCGACCGCCGGAAGACGGGCAGTAAGCACCATCTGATCTGCGACGGAAGGGGCACTCCGTTGAAGGTCGTCACCACCGCGGCCAACGTCAACGACATCACCCAGACCCTGAACATGTCGATGACATCCATCCCGTCGCCGACAGGCCCGGACGCCCGCGCAAGCGCCCGGACGCTCTCCTTGGCGACAAAGACTACGACAGCCGTCCGAACCGGCGTGAGCTGCGGACGAGGCATCCTCCCCGTCATCTCCCGCAAAGGCTCACCTGACCTCCACGGCCTGGGCAAGCTCCGCTACGTCGCCGAGCAGACCGTCGCCCTCCTCCACCAGTTCAAACACCTCGCCGTCCGCTGGGAACGACACCTCCGACCTCTACGACGCCCTCGCCTCCCTCGCCTGCAGCCTCATCTGCTGGCGACCCCTCAACGAGCACCAACCATGATCCTGTTACGAGCTCTTATCTTGATAGCTGATCTGGCACGCGTGAGCTCAGGCTGATTGTCCTTAATCTGTCGCTGCGATTATCTACGTAGACGCGTTGTGGGTGAAGATCTGCCCCGGGTCTGTGGCCTCCCGGCTGGTCTACCTGGCCGTCGGGGTGGACTGGACGGCTGCAAGGACACCCTCGGCCTGTGGGTCGGCGACGAGGGCGAAGGCGCCCCGCCTGGATGACCGTGCTGTCAGAGCTCCGTAACCGCGGGGCCGAGGACGTCTGCATCGTCGCCTGCGACGGCCTGAAAGGCCTGCCTGAAGCGGTCACCGCGACCTGGCCCAAGGCCACGGTACAAACGTGTGTGATTCATCGAAGCCGTCAAGAAACAACCTGGTGGTTATCGGCGCCGACCGAGGTGAGCAGGTCGGCTGCGGTGGGGTGGCGGTGGTCGGCGGGAGTGATGTCGATGTGGCGGGCGTCGAGGATCGGCAGGACATCACGGATCGCGTTCCACAGCGTGCTTCGGCAGACGCCGAACAGCTGGGCGAGAGAGTCAAGGCCGCAGACACGGCGGCGGTAGAGGATTGTGGCGAGGATTCGGTCGTCATCGGTGATCTTCTGCCGGAAGACGCCGCCGCGGGTGCCCGGGCGCCGGCTGCCACCGCGCTGGCCGGTGGCAGCGCTCTTCGATCGCGGCGGCAGGGCACGATCAGCTCTTCGAGCAGGGCGTGCAATGCCTCGCGGGACATGCCGGTCAGAGTCGGATCCGCGAGGGCCTGGCGGGTCAGTGTCGCGGGAGCGTGCTCGGCCGGGCCGCTGCCGGTGGCCCAGGCGCGGAGATCCTCGGCGCGGGTGAAGTAGCGCACGACGGTGGGTGTGATGCTGATTTTCCGGTCGTCCAGCAGCTTCCGGGTGGCCTTGATGCCGTGGTCGATGGTGACGGGGTTCACCCCGAGCAGGTCGCCCATGACCTTCTGCGGGCATACCTGTCGCAGGTAGACGACGGTGAGCAGGACTTCGTCCCCGTCTGACAGCAGTGACCGGCTGCGGCCGGTGGTGGCGACGCGTCGTCCTTTGCGGAGCACGTAGCGGTGTTGTTCGGCCGCTGCCGCCTGGGCCGGGGCCGACGGGCCAACTGGGCTCGTGGTGCGTCCAGTTCGCTTGTGCTCATGCCGGTCAGGCAGGGGTCGGCGAGCATCTTGAGGGCTTGTGCGCGGGCCTTTGCCCGTTCGTCGGCGTGCGGTGCGGGGGCGGCGGTGCCGGTCGGGGCGATGCTGTAGTTTTACCGGCTGTGGTCGGCATGCGCGGTGATCGGCAGGGCCTGCACCTGCTCGCGGCTGACCGAGAAGCGGGTCGGGTGGGAGCCCTCGTCGAGAGCAGCATCCACGCGCAGGCCGGTGCGGGTCGTGGTCGCAGTGATTGTTTTGAGTACGACCTCGTGGCTGGTCAGGGGGCGTCCGCGCCAGTTCATAGTGATGTGGGAGAACAGCCGGTGCTCGATTTTGTTCCATTTTGATGTACCTGGCGGAGTGGCAGACCGTCACTGTCAGGCCGACGTCGGGGCGAACGCGGCCAGCTCGGCCTTCCAGAGCCGGTAGCGGTAGCTGTTGGAGCCTCCGGCGTCCGCGGTGATCAGCAGCCGGGATGCCGCGGGGTAGTCGTACCGGCCGCGCGCCTGCCACCAGCACCGGATCGAAGCCGCCGCGAACGTGGCGGTGTTGTGGTCGGTGCCGACGTTCACCCAGCCGTGTTCGCCGTCATGTCGTAGATCCCGTACGGGATCACGGACTCCACGTGCGGGCCGCGAAGAAGCTGTGGTCCTCGACCTCGACGGGCTGTCCGGTCGGCCGCCATTCCTGCCCGGGCATCGGCAGTTGTCCCAGTTGTTCCTTCTTTTTCGCGTCCACGCCAATCACAGGCTCGCCCGCGGCCTGGTGTTCCTTGACCTGCTCGTTGATATAGCGGAACTGCGCGTCCCGGTCAGGATGCTGATCGCCTTCCAGGGCCTTGGCGGTGCCCTGCAGGCTGAACCCGTGCTCTTTGAGCAGGCGGCCCACCGTGGGCGCGGTCACGCGATGCCCCTGCCGGACGAGCTCCGAGGCCAGGTGCCGCAGCGACTTCGTCGTCCAGCGCAGCGGCGACATCGGATCACCGCGCTCGTCCGGTTCAACCAGCGCCATCAGTGCCGGAACCAGCTGAGGCTTGACCGCGTCGGCCCGCATCCGCCCGCCACCAGGGCGCCGGATTACGTCCCTCGGGCAGCGGATCGACCCCGGCTTCGAGTTCGAACACGCCCTTGCGGACGGTCGTCTCGCTGACCTCGGCTATCCGAGCAATCAGTCCGACGCCTCCATGCCCGAGCAGCCGGGCCTCGGTCGCCAGCGCCAGACGCCGTTGACGCTTGTTCAGATGCGGGAGCAGAACGTCGAGCCGTCGCGCCAACCGGGTGCGGACCTCGTCGGATATGCGCATACCAAATTCAACGAGATCATCTCCGTGAAGCAACGTGTTGTTTCTTGACGGCTTCATCTGATCCGCGCGTCGCTGCGGTTCGCCTCCAAGCAGCATCACGCACGGCTGGTCACCGAGCTGAAAGTGATCTACATGGCGCCGACTGAGCAGGCCCTGACTGAATTCGCCGTCGGCGAGCTGGGCGAGAAGTACCCCGCGATCGTTCGGACCTGGCAGGCCGCCTGGAGAGAGTTCACGCCCTACTTGGCCTTTTCGCCAGAGATAAGAAAGGTCGTCTACTCGACGAACCTGATCGAGTCGATCAACGCACGGCTGCGGAAAGCCACCCGCAACTGCGGGAACTTCCCCTCCGAACACGCCGCGTTGAAGGTGTTCTACCTAGCCGTCCGCAAGCTGATCACCCCTAAAGTGCGTGATATCAACCACGTCGCACCACACTGAAAGAGGGCGCTGAACCAGTTCTCACTCTTCGAGGTTCAGCTCAACACCACATGATATCGAGGGCTTACACAAAGTCCTGGACACGCCACGAAAATCTTGGAAGAGCTATCTTTCGGACATGCTCAGACGTCGTGCCCGGTGTCCTGGGAGGCGCTTCGGGTGGCGAGATAGAACTGGCTGTTGGCGAGTTGTCCAGGACGCCGGTATGCGGTAAGGAGTGAGGCTGCGCGGTGGGTAGTGAGGTTCCACCCCTGAGAGTGGAGCCATTCACCCGTTGTGGCCCCTAGTCCGCCGCGCCTGAGAGTGCCTCGTGAGCTTGGGTATGCGCTTCCGCAGTCGAGGGCGAGCTGGCTGCCGGGGGCTGAAAGAGTGCTGACGGTTTCGAGCAGGTGTCTGGCTTGTATGGCGTCTAGGTACATCAGGAGACCTTCAATGAGCCAGACGGACGGCATGCCTTCATTGAATCCAGCCTGTATCAGCTGTGCTGGCCAGTTCCCCGTCAAGAGATCAGAAGGAACTACCGTGCGCAGACACTTGGGCTCTGCTTTCTGGCTGGCTAGGACGTCTTCCTTGAAAGCTAGCAGCTGAGGCAGGTCGAGCTCGTACAAGCGGACCTCATCTGTCCAGCGCAGGCGGAAAGCGCGGGAATCGAGGCCCGCTGCCAATAGTACAACCTGACCTGGTCCGGCAGCACAAGCATCACCCAGGAAGTCGTCAAAGAATCGAGTGCGCACCGCTACATACAGTGCTATCCGTGCCGAGAGCGGGCAGTGGTCATGAGGAGGGGAAAGTCCGGCCGAGCGGGTAAAGACTGCCGCCCAGGGGTCGTCGAAGAGTCGATCCGGCCGCTGACGCTCCTGCTCCCGGAACTGGGCCATGCGAAACGCTGTACCAGTGACCCCTGTAAAGGGCGGAGGAACTGTCACTTTAATACTCACCTCAAGAAGATGAGCCCAGTATGGCTGGATGGTGCACCCCCTGACAAGCCTTCCCATGGATCTGAGATATTGAAGATCCACCTGAAGTGCACTGGCCATCGATGTGTTTGTATGGAATTCCTGACCCAGGAGCCCTACTCATTGGGGCGTTTTCCCTTGAGCAACAAGGCGGCCCTGCCCGGTAGGCTGATGTTTGCGAAGACGTCAGATCTTTACCAGAACAGGGACGTTGAGCTGGAACGTTACGACGGGACGGAGAACAACTGGCGGAGTTGGTTGCCCATGTTGATGCGGGGCTCCGGGCAGGCCCAGTGGGGCTCGTCCGGAGCGGATGCGAGTGCTGGTTCTGTACCGGTCGGTGGTGCTGTTCCTGCTGCGGCAGAATCCCGGTCCAGGCCGTGGCCGCGGAGCTATCCGGGGTGAGCCAGGCCACCATCTCCCGCCGCTGGAGAAGACTGCTGCCGGTGGTGGGGAAGAACCTGGCCGGGCACGTTCCCGACCTGGCGGAGGTCTCGGTCGGCTGTGCCGTGTTGGTCGAACGGACCCTGATGACCACGGGGGACTGGGCGAACGAGGGCACCGCGCTGTTCTCCGGGGAGCACCGGGACACCGGCTTCAGCCTGCAGATCGCCGCCACCCTCGGCGGGGGCCTGCTCACAGTCCCGGCACCCGTGCCCAGCAGCCGGCACGACGCCCGCGCCTGGCGGATCTCCGCCTTCCCGGAGCTCTTTGCCACCCGGGACACGGGGTGCCCTTATGGGTTTGGTCAAGCCGGGATGGCTGGTCGTGGTTCGTAGAAGGTAGCCGTCTGTGAGCATGGTGAAGAGGACGTTGATGCGTTGTCGGACGAGGCAAAGGATGGCTGCACTCCCGCCGCCTGCTCGACTACGCGATGGACTCTTGCCACGATGCCGGACTCGTCGTCGTAGCCCTGTCGATGGCCTATTCCACTTCGAAGCAGGGGAAAGGATTTGGCTTGCGCGAAAAATTCAAGGGCATGTCTGCCGCAGTCTGCATTGGGATTCTGCTGGCTTTATTGGCGCTTACTGGAACAAGCGGCAGTGCCGTCGTATCTGCAGTAAATTCGGTAAACCCTTCACTGACAAGCGTCGACTCGGCGGGGAGAATTTCAGGGAGCACCATTCATTTCTTTAATAACACGAGGCAGAATGTCTACGTGTTTGTCTCCCTTAAGCCTGAATGGCTGCTTCATGACGCCCTCGCCAATGCTGCATTATCTATCCTGGGCCTGAAAAATATCCCGAAAGCCTACCTTTCATTTTCGGGGCTCAAGAAGAGTCTTACATCGCTTAATCAGCTTCGCAAACTATATGGCACCCAGAAGGCGAGCGGAGAGGTCGCTAAAGCTGTCGAAGAAGCGGCAGTTCGCGAATTTGGCTACAAACTTTTTGATGGATTCAAGAAAATCTCAACGAAGGTTTCGCCAGGCGAGGCGGTGCCGGTTTTCAGGAGCAGCCTATGGAATCTTTTTAGCGTAGAAGGGCTCAAGGATCTGCAAAACGCAAAGATTAGAACTCTGCTTGTTGTGGCCGAGGATAGGAAGAAATCGGCTGAATTTTCAACCGGTGCCGACGATTCTTGGGTTTCGAATGAGCAAGGAATATATCTGGCCAAGCGTGGCACATTGCAAGAGATTGACTCGAGTAACTACGATATGGCTCTGCAGAGCAAAGCCGGGCCTCAATGCCTGAGGCATGGCCCTCCGTCCTATATTAGGACTCTACAAGGGGTTGTTGCAGGTGTTTGCTCCAGTGAAAAAGAGCAGAGTTGGAGTGCTCCCAACGGGTTGGCTGGCCCCTTTAAGGCTGCCCCCAAACGTGATCAGTGTCTCACCGCTGGCGAAGTGAGGAAGTCGCGAAAGGGGGTGATTTTTGGAAAGGTTTGGCTTGAGTCTTGCAAGAAGGATAACGAGGCGCAAAAAAAGGGTGGCCAGTGGTGGGGGCTTTTGTCCGATGGTCGCATGATGAATATCGGGCTGGGTGAGGGATCCGGCTGCCTCTATCTAGGTGGCCACACCGGTAAAAAGGGAAAGGTATTCTACGCCATTTATGTCAAGAAATGCTCAGGTTACCCACCTTTCCTCTGGCGGCTGGACAAATTCAATCCGTGGCCGTATGACTGGGAAACGGGATCTCCTTTTGGGGAGTGATTGTTGAATCTTTTCGTTCCTCTCTTTGGGGTGGAAGTGCTGGAAGGCTGTTCGTGGACCTGTTATCCTTGATCGGCAGGACGGTCGATAGTCTGAGGTCTGCGAGAACGTCAGATCTTCACCGGAGCAGGGCCGTTGACCTGGAAGCCGTTATCAAGTTGACTGATTCCTAATGTCATCTGTCAAGCTGCGAGAGCGGCGAGTGGCGTGGGTTCGTAGCATCGTCCGTCGCGTAGAAGGGCCCAGAGGACGTTGACGCGGCGGCGGGCGAGAGCGAGCACGGCTTGGAGGTGTCCCTTGCCCTCAGCTCGTTTGCGTTCGTAGAACCGGCGGGATTCCTCGTAGTGTCGGATGCTGAACAATGTCGAAGTGTAGAAGGCTCGTTGGGGTCGTCGATTGTATTGCTTGGGGCGCGGTAGGTTGCCGCTGATCTTGCCGGAGTCGCGGGGCACTGGTGCGACACCCCCCGAAGCCTGTGAGGCGGTCGGCGGTGTCGAAGCCGGTCATGTCGCCATCTGTGGCGGACAGGAATTTCATCGCCCAGGATGGGGCCCATGCCCGGCAAGCTGGTGATCACCTCGAAGGTTGAGCGCTGGCGAAAACGGGCCTCGATTCGCTTGTCGATCTCAGAAATCTGCCGGTTGAGGGACATCACCACCTTGGCCAGCGTGTGCACCAGCCGCCGGGCAGACTCGTACGCTGGCGCTCGGCGGCCTGGACGGTGGTCTCAGCCAGCTGGCCGGCCTGGACCACTTGCCGGTTGCGGAGCCAGGTCTCCAGCTGCTTGCGCCCGATCCGGCGGACGGCTGCAGGAGTCTGGTAGCCGGTCAGCAGGACCAGGGGACCGGTGTTGGTCAGGTCGAGTGCCCGCTCCAGGCCCGGAAAGACGCCGGTCAGCTGGGCGCGAAGGCGATTGATAGTGCATGTGCGGTCGGCGACCAGGTCGAAGCGGCGACCGGTGCGGATCTTGAGGTTGGTGACAGTCTCGTTACCTGGGTGTAAGAGGTGCAGAGCGCGGCGGACGCGGACCTGATCCGCGATGACGGTGGCATCCTTGGCGTCGGTCTTGCCCTCGCCGCGTAGCTCTCGGAGGCGCGGTTGATGGCCCGGCCAGAGATGTAGTGCGTCGCCTGGCCGTGGTCGAGGAGAATCGCGATGGCCAGAGCGGCTCCGCCATCAGCCAGATCGATACCCCACGTCACCTCGTCACCCAGGGCCAGGACGTCGGCGAGGAGTTCGAGGAGCTCCGGCTCGTCGCTGGTGACGCGTCGCGACAGCAGCTGCTAGCCGCTTTCGTTGATTGCGACGCAGTGGTGGTGGGTCTTGCCTGCGTCGATGCCGGCCCAGATCGCGGCCATGTGATGCCTCCGTGCTATGTGCCGCTGGCTCTTCTCACGGACGACCTCGCTGTCAGCTCCCTACTGAACGTTTTCATCCTGGTCCTGGGAGTGTGAAACGCGCAGGTCAGGAGATCAGCTCGCCATGGCGGGAGCTTGGCTGTTTCAAGCAGGCCCTGCTGGTGCTGGCCCATCTGCGGAAGAACGAGACGTTCGCGCAGGTGGCAGGAGGTTTCGGGATCTCCACCACAACGGCCTGGCGGTACGTCGACGAAACCCTCGACGCCCTGGCCTCCTGGGCACCGGGTCTCCATGAGGCTCTGGCGGGTCTGGGTGAGGGCGACTTCGTCATTGTTGACGGGACTCTCGTCCCCACCGACCGCATCAAGGCGGACGAGCCGTACGACAGCCAGAAGCACAAGCGGCACGGGAGGAACGTGCAAGTCATCACCCGTCCGGACGGCACCCCGCTGTGGTTCTCCCGCGCACTGCCCAGCCGCACCCACGACCTCACCGCGGCCCGCGCCCACGGCATCATCTAGACCTGCCTCACCCGGCAAATCCTCGCCCCGGCCAACCCCCTACCAAGGCTGTGCCACCGTCCGCACCCCCTACGACGGACACCACGAACTCCCCGACCACTACCAGCGGTACAACCACATCCACACAAGACCGCGAGCCCCCAGCGAACACACCTTCACCCGACTCAAAACCTGGCGCATCCTCCGCCGAACCCGATACTCCACCAACCGGATCGGAACCATCGTCGCTACCGTCCACACCCCCTAACCAGCGACTATTCAGGACAAAAAAGGTTCAGTGAACCTCTTTCATCCTGAGGTTCCAGGGGTGATGAAGGACAGTGTCGTAGCAGGTCAGAGGTAGTTCTCTACTCCTTCGACGCAGAGGATGAAAGAGGCTCAGTGTCCAGGTGCTCAGAACCACGGAGGAACCTCGCAGTTTGGCAAGGACGGGTGTTTCGCACACCTCAGGGCCGGATAATCTTGCTAAAAAGAAATATGGGTAACTAATCGCCCCATTCCCCCGAAATCCACTTCGCCTACTGCGCTCGGTGGATTAACCCCTGAAGCAATGAGAGGCTAATATGAAATGGGGTAAGAGTAGGAAGCGGCGCCGGTTTATTATCGCCGGACTTCTCGTTCCGGCGGTAATGTTGACCACGGCCGCGCTGGCACCCCCGCCCATTCCGCGGTGGACGCCTCCACGGGATACCTCAAGTTACATTGCAAATAACGCTATCCTGATGCGGTTGCACTTCGGGAATGCGGTATCGGCCAAGGGTTCCTGGAATATCGTAACCGACGAATCTGGAGTAGTTCGAGCAGGAAAAGAGCTGGGTGAAAATGTTGAGTATTGGTCCAAGAGTAAAGAGTCTGCGCTCATTTTCGAAAAAGAAAAAGGGGGGCGCCTCGTTCTTCGCGACATGAGAATTAAAGGATACGACCAAGTGTGGTGGAAGTCGCCCAATGCTAAGCCAGGGAGCAGGGCGACCTTCGGATCGGACGGTAAACTTGCAATCAGGGATGGATCAAAGAATCCGAGGGTGGTGTGGGTGTCGCCGAACAAAGGCGATAAGAGCTCCACGCTCGTCATTGAGGACAGAAACCTTGTCATCAAGAATAAGAAAGGGGAAGTTGTTTGGCGGGCCAACCGAGAATAACTCTGCCTTTGGGTCTGCGCCTGCGCCCTGTCATTGGCGCTTGCGATGCAAGGCGTGGGCAGCGCGGTTGCTTCCACGGCACCCTCCCGACTGCCAACAAAATGTGGCGGAGGAGAGATCCAAATTCTTCGTGGATTGTTCAAAATTCCAGAGTGCTCCAGCACTGGACGGGGGCCTGGTTAAGGGGAGGAGTAACTACTGTACCGATAATCCGAGCTTCCATCCGTTCCTGCTGGGCAGTAAAAAAATCCCGGAGAAGGAAGGCAAGCCGCGGATTTGTAACGCCAGGGTCTCCGTCGGCTGACTGAGATTTTTGGATCTTCAGAGTGAACCTTCTTCGCCCTCCTGGAACAGGATGAAAGAGGTTCAGTAAGGATCTTCAGTGTTGCCGCTCCAGGGTGAGAACGGCCTGGAGTGTTGACGTGAGTTGGTTGGGGCTGCAGCGTGCTTTGTGGAAGATGCGCCAGCACTTGAGGCGGGCGAAGGCCCGCTCGACCGGCATCCGGAGTCGTGCGTGTACGCGGTTGACGGCTTCCTGTTTGGGAGTGAGGTCGCGTCCGCAGTGCCGTTTGAAGGGGGTGCAGAAGGTTCCACCGGCCCCTTCGTACGCTTTGTCCGCGAGGGCAGGGATCTTCATGCGTTCACAGATGGTGATGATGTGGTGGGTGCGGGCGGCGGTGATGTCCACGTTTCTGCCCGGCAGTGCGGGTGAGAGCCAGAGGAGTTCGCCGGCGGGTCCGGTGACGGCCTGGATGTTGACGCCGTGGCGCCTGGCCTTGCCGGAGTAGTCCGCTTCCCGGTCACCGACGCGGGTCGCACTCGGCGATCGTGCCGTCGACGAGCACGTACTCCGGCTTTGCGTTCCGCAGTGCGCGGGTAAGGGAAGGGGCCCGGCCGGCGAGGAGTGTGGTCACGCTGCGTATGTAGGCGTGGGCGGTGCTCTCGCTGATCCGGAAGCCCGCGGCGAGCTTGGCGAGGGTGATGTGCTCGCGCAGATACACCAGGGCCACGACCGCGCGCTGGGACGGCCGCAGCTTGCACCTACGGTCACCCTCACGGGTGACGATCAGCATGGTCACCCACTCCACAAGGGCATGCGGGAGATCGAGTGCGCAAGGATAGGTGACCAACAGGGCTCCTTGGCCGGGTGGATGAGACGTCAGACATCTCGCCCAACGGCGGGGAGTCCTGTCCGTTACGGGCCGACAGCCACCACCCGATCGGTGGCCACTCTGAAGATCCTTACTGAACCTCTTCAACTCGGCCCCGATCGGGTGACAGCAGCGCTCGGAGGTCACGACACCAGCGCCGCACAGACCAAGGTCAGAGCGATGTCAACATCGGCGGCTCCGTCACCCTCAGAGACCACGCTGAAGAAGCTCAGTCACTACAAACGACGGGGCTACAGTCCTTGAAGACTGCCCAGCAATCAGAAAAACACCATTGCAGTATTAGTTGACATGGAGAGGGAATTCGGTATGGGACTTGATACTCTTCGCGGGAAAGTTGTAGTGCGTGCGCTCAGCTGCGCTATCTCTGTAGCGCTTGTCTCAGTGAGTTCAGGGAACACTTTCGCCGCTGCCGCGGCGTCTCGATCTTTAATTTATGAGCTCAAATGCAAGGGTGGATCGAGTAGTCATAATATCTATATCTATAACGGCACCAACTCTCGTGAACCGATTTACGTAATGGTCTCTAAGGATACGGCATGGGCCATTGCTGACTTCGTGGTCGACGTTACTTCACTCGCGCTCGGTGTTGGTGCAGTGAAGGGTGCGGTGAAGGGAATCGTGAAGGCTGGATCCATTCCGGCGAAGGTTAAGAACATTCTCGATCTTCATGAAATTGTTAAGTTGGCTGCCCTTCTCGGAACGACGGCACATTCGGGGGCGAAAGGCGCCCTCGAGGCTAAGAAGAAACTGGTTGACGCCCTGAAGAAGAATTCCATCACGATCAATCCCGGAGAATGTGTTAACGTTAGGAACGATAGCTACCTCGGGAAGATTTTGAGTCTGGATGTAAGTAAATATGCATCGCTCTTTGGTGCGAGGCCTGTGAGGCTTCTTGTCGTGCATGGGGGTACTTACAAGTCGGCCGAAGGGGCGAGTGGATCGGATATGTCGTGGCTGGCCGGCGATAAGTCTCTCCTTCCGGTCAAGCATGGAACTATCGTGCAGGTCGACCTGGGGAGGCTGAAAGAGAAAATTCCTTTCGAGTAGAGTCGGTGGCTCATCTTAAAGTCTACTGAGGCTGAACTCGTGGTGTCGTAGTGCGTTATCCGGGGCGGAGGGTCAGTCCGGTCTCGGTGAGACAGCCGTTGAGGAGCTCGGGGCGGCTGGATCTTGGCGGAGGTCTCCCATTGCGGCTCCGCGCTGAAACCACTCACCTACCAGCGGCGCGAGGCCTGCCAGCTCACGGCCGGACAGCCGGAGTCGTCGTTCGCTGTGTGAGACAACGGCGAGGGCTAACGCGCCGCGCTCGGCCAGCGATTCAGGGACAGCTGGTAAATGATGTCCCGTAAGGGGCTGTTGAGGTAGGCCGATGTGTCTCTCGTGTGCTCGTGGGCTATCCCGTGAGGGCGAGGTTGTGGAGTCGGGCGATGCCGAGCATGGCCTGGTGGACGCCGTCGCCACACAGGCGGCAGTCGCGGAGGATCTTGTAGGTCTTCATCCTGGAGAAGGCATGTTCAACGCGGGCTCTGGCCCTGCGGTGGATGGTGTTGTCCGCTTGCTGTTCGGGGGTGAGCGGCCGGTTGGGCCGGGGCCAGTGCGGAATGAGTGCGACCGTACCGCGGTAGCCGCCGTCCCCCAGGAGTGGCGCGTTCTTCACTGCCTGGTCCACGCCGGACTCTCCACAGGCTCGGGCGCCGTGCCGGCTGCCGGGTAACGGACAGCCGACCGCGACCACCAGACGACTGTTCGCCTCGACGATGACCTGCAGGTTTGTCGAATAGCGGTAGTTCTTGGAGGACGCGGCCACGCTCCGGTCGCGGGTGGGGACCAGGGTTCCGTCCACGATCAGCACCGTGCCTGCCGGGTGCCGACGATGGACCGGTGCCAGCGCAAGGAACGGAGAGATGTGGTCGATAACCCGGTCCGCAGCCGACTGCGAGATCCCGAACAACGGACCGAGCTGCCGCATGGTGAGATTCGTCCGCCAGTACGCGGCCACGCTACGGTCCCGCATCGGGATCAGCGGCCCGTCCCAACCGCGGACGACGCAAAGGGCTCCGTATTCAGGTCACCGACGAGGACACCATCAGCCTGGTCCGCCGGCTTGCCGAGCACTGCAACGACCGCTCCATCGCGATGATCCTGGTCAAGCAGAAACGCCGCACCGCAACCGGCCTGACCTGGACGAGAGCCCGGATCGCGACCGTGCGGGCCACCTACGGCATCCCCGCGTACCAGAGGAGCAGGCTGGAGTGGTCCGGGCGGTAGTCGCTGTCCGGAGGTGGTGGGAGGTCACGGTTGCGCTACGTTCGGTCGTAGACCGTTATGCGTCTGCCGTTGACCTGGGTCTGGTGGCTCTTGTGGAAATACCGGTCCAGGATCTGCTGTTTGGCGCGTTCCCGCTCCGTTCCCAATGGGCGGGCGACGGCGTAGGCGTCGGTGACGAGGATGATGCGCTTGCGCGCGAGCATCGCCTTGCGGATCTGCGCGGGCGGGATTTCGAGGCCCTTGAGGGTGCCGCCCTCCGTTGCAGTCTGCTCCAGGGCGATGTCCTCCAAGTCGGCGAACATCCCGGGAGCTACCAGGGCTGTGTCGCGGCGGGCTGCCGGGAGGAAGAGGACAGCGTCGCCTGGCCGGGCGTAGTAGGCCACCTCATGAGCGGCGGCGATCACGTCATCGACGCGGCCGTTGGAGTCGCGGTGCCGGTTCTCGATGGGCGCCAGCAGCGTGACGGCCGTGCATACAGCCACAGGGAGTAGCAGCCAGGGCTGGGCGAAGCGGCGGTTGGTAGCTGCCCGGATCGCGGCGGCCGCCGCAACGCCGAGCAGCAGGGCCAGGCCGATGTAGGTGTAGAGGAGGTAGCGCTCGAGGTAGAGCGGTTTGATGGTGGAGACCAGCAAGAGTGCGGCCTGCGGGACCGCGAGCAGGGGCAGGGCGAGCCGGGCAGGGGTGAGTGGCCCGTCGCCGCGGTACGGCAGGCGGGAGCAGACGGCACCCACCAGCAGCAGTGCTGCGGGGGCAATCAGCGTGGACCAGCCGAGTGGGCGGATCCAGGAGACCTGGCCGGCCTGCGCGCGACTGGCGAGGATCAGCGGCAGGGTCCCGGTGGCAGCCACGGCGGCGGCCACCGCCCAGCGCCGCAGTACCGTCCGGTCGGCACGGGTCAGGACGAGGGTGACGGCGTGTGCGCTTACGGCGAACAGGGAGAACCAGTTGAGCAGGGCCGTGACCCATATGGCTGTGGTGTAGGCGGCCCACAACATCCGGCGGCCCGGCTGGTCAAACGCTCGGACCAGCAGCCACGTCGCAGTGGCTGTGCCCGCAGTGACCAGGCTGTAGGAGCGGCCCTCCTGTGCGTACATCTGTATGGCGGGGACCAGGGCAAGCGCGGTGCCCGCGCAGATTCCAACGGCGCGGCCGGCCAGCCGGGCGCCGATGAGTGCAGTGAAAGTGGCGGTCGCGGCCATGGCCAGTACGGAAGGCAGCCGCAGGGTGTAGAGGCTGTCGCCGAACAGCTCGAAGAGGCTATGCATCAGGACGTAGTAGAGGCCGTGGACGAGATCGACCTCGCCGAGCATATGCCAGATCTCCGGCACCGACCTGTGGGCGGCCTGCCAGGTGGCCGCTTCGTCACGCCACATCGTTTCCTGGCGGGGTACCCCCCACAGGCCCAGGCTGAGCATGACCGCTGCCGGTACGAGCGGGACCAGCCAGACCGTGATGGCACGCCTCGGCAGGGTATACGCGGCCTCCACGGCGGCAGGGGGCCGGCAGCGCAGCCGCCACGTCACCAGGGCGGTCAGAGCGACAGCAAGGGTCAGCAGTGCTGCGGTATCGAGCCACTGGAAGGTCCAGAAGTCACCTGGAGGGTAGGCCGTGGTGAAGCGGCTGGAGAAACCGTGCGCGTTCATGCATGCGGCTGTGTCCTGCTCGACGGGACAGGCCGTCGCGGGTGCCGTTCCGCCGTCTGAGGTGAGGTAGCCCCAGCTGGTCTGCCAGGACCCGTCGGGCGCGGTGTCCCGGCCGTCCACGTACGTCCGGGGGGCGACCGCGCTGCGGTGGACGACGTGCAGCAGCCAGCGTGTCCCGAGCACGCCGACCATTGTCGTGATCATGGCGGGCAGGGTGCGGCGCACCAGCAGCCCGGCCGCGGTACCGGCGGCGAGGCCGAAAAGGGCGGCGGCCGCGGCGGCGGGACCGGTGCCGTAGAGGATGACGGGCTCATGCCAGTTCAGGCCATACAGCTTGTTCGCGGTCGGGCGCCACCACCAGGCGACCAGCAGCGCGAGCAGCGTGGCCGCCGACCCCGCGCCGGCAGCAGCCAGGCTGATCCGTGTCAGGTACCAGCGGACGCGGCCTGCGCCGTCGGCTGGCAGCCGCCCGGGACCGGTCTCCAGCACCCTGGCGATCATGGGTGCTCCCCAGAAGGCCCCAGCCAAAGCGGGCAGTGCGATGCTCACCATGCCCAGCACCCGCAGTTGGCCATCCGAACGGAAGGTCAACTCCGCAAGCCGCGCCGGGGAGCAGCCCGCCCGGTCGGCACGGCAGGCGGCGATGGCGGAGAGCAAGGCGTCACGTCCATAGACGGTCCACCCCGCGCACAGGAGCAGCAGCAGGGCGACAGCGGCGAACACCCACCGCTGTCCGCGCCACGCAGACGGGAAACTGCCCCGCTCAGTGATGCCGGAGGTCGCCATTACACACTTCCTTCACTCATGAAACGAGGCACAGCTGTTCACCATGCGGCCCGGGAACAGGATCAGGGCCGGGACACCAAACCGTCAAAAACCGCCCATCACTGTGAGGCCGACGGTGGTGGTGAAGAGAGCCATCTCGCGGAGAAGTCTGCTTAAAGGTCTCTGATTGAACCTCTTTCATCGTCTGTTCCTGCAGGTCGTCGGCTTGGCGGAGCACTCGTTGGCCAGGCCGCTGACCTGCGGGTGATGTCTGCACTTCTCCAGGAGCCGCAGACACACCTTCCCCCTTGCAGGCCAGGATGAAAGAGGTTCACTGAGCTTCCTCAACCGAGTGGGTGGTGCTCGCGCCGCTGATTCCGCCGCCGAAGTCAAGTGGCAGGCCGCTGAAGCATTCACGGCGCGAGGCCATTGATGCGCTCGCGTACTGGTTGCGGGCCGGATGTGCCTGGCGGTTGCTTCCGTATGATTTCCCGCTGTGGCAGACGGTGTACCACTACTGGCGGGTGTGGCGGATCGAGGGGCGCTGGGAAGTGATCCTGGCCGCGCTCAGGGCCCGGGAACGTGCTGGTCAGGGCCGCGATCCAACGCCGAGCGCGGGTGTGCCGGACAGCCAGAGCGTCAGGGGCACCGAGCGGGGCGGCTGGCACGGGTACGACGGCGGCAAGAAGGTGTACGGCGCCAAGCGACACCTGATGGTGGATACCCTCGGGCTGGTCCTGGCGGTGTGTGTCAGCCCCGCGAACGTGGGTGACCGGGACGGCGCCGAGGCGCTTCTTGCCCGGCATGCCGGCAGTTTCCGCGTTTGCGGCACCTGTGGGCCGACCAGGGCTACCGAGACCGCGACTTCCTGGACGGGATCCGGGAGACCGCCGGGATTACCATCCAGGTCGTGCGGCGTCGCGATGGCGGATTCCGGGGTACCTGGATCTAGGCCGGCGACACACCACCCGCAGTGCCTCTCTTCTCGGTCGTGCCGCGCCAGTGGGTGATCGAGCGGAGTCTCGCCTGGTTGGGACGGTACCGGCGCCTATCAAAGGACTACGAGTACCTCGCTGAAAGTTCGGAGAGCGCCGTCTACCTCACCACCATCATGCTGTTACTTCACAGGGCCACAGCTCCCACATGAAAGGGGCTTCTCAGACACCCTCTACTGAGTTTTTTGGTTCGGGGTGACCGTGATCTTTGTGGTGGGTGTATCCCGGTGCCATGCGGTATCCCGATGGGGGCGGTCTGACCGCGAAGCAGCGGGCTCAGCGGGAGCAAGTGCGCTTCGAGGCAGCCGCGTTATTCGCGCAAGGGGTGGCGCCCTCGCTGGTCGCACGGCGGCTGCGGGTCCCGGCGCGGTCACACACCCCTGGTGAGGGTCCGGCTGCGGGATCGGGGCGGATCTCGCTCGCTGGCCTGGTCTGCTGCAGGTCGGGTCACAGCACCCGGCTCATCTTCCGGATGCTGGTCCACCATCGCAAAGGCGAGAGGAAGGGCTTTCGGGAGCAGGACTTCGCCCGCCTGCTGGACGCGGCTCACCAGCAGCTCGGTGGCCCCGTCGTGCTCGTGCGGGACAACTACACCCACCACGTCGATACCGCCATGCGCGAGGTGATCGCCGCCCGCACCTGGCTGACCGTCTTCCGTTTTCCTTCCTACACACCCGACCTCAACCCGGCCGAAGGCGTGTGGGCACACCTGAAGCACAGCCTGGGCAACCTCGCTCCCTGCAGTCTCGATGAACTTGCCGCACTGGCCCGCACACACCTCAAACGCATGCAGTACCAGCCCGGCCTCCTCCAGGGATTCATCACCCAGACCGGACTTACCCCAGTGCCACCATGACGTCACCCCGAACCAAAAAACTCAGTAGCTGCCACACACGCAGCCACTGTCCGGCTGCCGCCCAACGGGTGAGCAGGTCTGTGCCGAGGAGAGTCAGAGGTGATGGGGACAGCGCGTTGGCCAGCGCGGTGCGGGCAATGTCGCGCCAGGCGATGAAGGTGTCGTTGCGGGCCGTGCGGGCGAGCAGGATTTCCTCCCACTGCCGGTACAGGACGCTGCCCTCGCTCCAGACGGTCCACCCCGGTCCACCTGCCGCCGCGCACTTGCCCACCGCCCCGTTGCACTCCCCCGCGCCCAGGAGATCCACGCACTCGCCACGAGGATCCGCGGGGACCTGAAGGTCATGCTCCCCGAGGCGCAGGAGCGCGCCGACCAGTTCCTGCCCGGTACGACGCAGTGGTACTGCTGGGAGGGCCTGATCGAGAATGCCCGCCGGGAACTCGCCGAGGGACCCGGCGGCGGCCTGTACAGCGCCTTCACCCACATGCAGGCCCTCGCATGGTCGGCGGAACTCATCGCCCCGCGCCTGGAGGAATAGCCCTTCCCGGGACTGCTGACGGGCGGGTCGGTCGGGATGCGCCCCTGTGCTGTGGGGTTCGGGCCGCTACGCTCCCGCTCATGGAGACGGCGTTCCGATCGCTCGACGGCACGGCCCTGACGGGTACGGTGACGGTTACGGAGGTGGCCGCGGGCGGTCTGGCGGTACTGGTGCATGGTGCCGGGGTCACCCGGGACGAGGGCGGCTTCTTCACCCGGATCGCTGCCGCGCTGGCCGGCGTCGGGGTGTGCTGTCTGCGGTTCGATCTGCGGTCCCACGGTGTGAGCGGTGGCCGGCCGCGGGACATCACGATCGCCGGTGTCGCCAACGATGTCCGGGCCGCCTGCGATCACGTGCGCGCCGTAGGCGGCTTCGACCGGCCCGTGTCGGTGCTCGCGGCGTCGTTCTCCGGTGGTGCGGCCACGCTGCATGCCGCGCACCGGCCCGGGGATGTCGAGCGGCTGGTTCTGCTCTATCCGCGGCTGGACTACCGCGAGCGGTACGTCACCAGCCGCCCGTACGTCGGCAGCGGCGACTACCTGTCGGCGGAGGCCGCGAAGGCACTCGACACGAACGGCTTCACCGAGCGCAGCCCGTTCGAGCTGGGCCGGTCCCTGCTCAACGAGGCCCATTACCTCGACCCGCGGATCATCCTGCCCGCGGTCAGCGCGCCCACCCTCATCGTGCACGGCACGGCGGACACCTTCGTGCCCGTGGAGTCCTCCCGCCGCTACCTGAGCTCGTTCGGCGGCCCGGCCGAGCTGATGGAGCTCGACGGCGCGGAACACGGGTGTGCTGTCCATCAGGATCCCCAGTACGCCCACCCGCAGACGCAGGCCTGGCAGGCCGAGGTCATCGACCGCATCACCGGCTTCCTGACGGCCTAGGCCGACACCGCGGCCAGCGCCTGGCGCAGCTCGCGAACTGCCGGGCGGCGGGCGTGGGGGCGCAGGGCGGCGAGGGTGCGGCGGAGTTCGCCGAGTGCCTGCCCGAAGTGCGGGGCCGCGGCCAGGCGCAGGACTTCCATACCGGTGGTGGCCGCGTCGTCCACTTCGCCTACGGCGGCGAGAGCGCCGGCGAGGTGGGCGGTGAAGAACGCCCGGTCCCGTGGTGCGAAGGTCGCTGTCGGCAGGTGCTGGCGGAGCAGGGCAACGGCGTGTGCGGGCTGGCCGCCCCCTCGGTGGCAGATGGCGCTTTGTGCCATCAGCCGGTCGGCGGTGTATCCCGCGCACAGGGGGCCGGTGCACGTCGCCGGCTGCGGGGGCGGGGCGTCGGTGAGAGCCTCGTGAGCCTCATCGAGGGTGCGGGTCACCTGGTCGTGGGGGGCTCCGGTCAGGGCCAGGGCCCGCGCCTCTTGCTGCAGCGCTTCGGCGCGGGCACGCGGTGGCAGCCTCCACGGGCCGCGGGCGGCCACATGAGCCAGATCGCGCATACGCAGCGCGTCGTGCCGGTCGGTCACCTGGGCCCGGCGCAGCAGGATGTAGGCATGCATCGGCCCGTCACCGGCCAGCACCGCCCACTCGATCGCCCGGTCATGCCAGTACGTCGTCGCCTGCGGGGGAGCGCCGCCGTCGCGGTGAACCCACGCGGTGAACTCGGCAGCCCGGGCGCCCAGTGCCAGCAGTTCCCGCCGGATGGCGGGGCGCTCGCGGGCGGTCGCGTCGGTGGCGCCGACGATCCCGAGCGCCACGGGCAGCACCTGCCGCGGCCCCCAGCGGCCATCGGCGCGCGCCGCTTCGTCCAGCGCCGTGCGCAGGTGGGTGAGCAGCAGGGAATCGTTGTAGCGGCGGGCGCCGGCCACGGAGTCGGCCAGGTGCTCCAGGCCGGCCGTATCGAGCAGGGGCGCGTGCGCCAGAACCCCCAGATCCGGGCGATGGCGTCCCGGGGTGTTCTTGCCGAGAATGCCGTGGCCCGGGCCGTGGCCCGCCGGCTCCTGGTGGCGCGCGGGCGAGCGGGTGAAGCCGAGGTCTTCCAGCTCCATGCCGAACATCGCCACCAGGACGCGCCTGGCGTCCCGGTTCGGCCAGGCCGGACGTCCCGACTCCCACCGGCGTGCCTGCCGCAGCGAGATGGTGGCCCGCTCCCCCATCGCCGCCGCGTGGCGCCCGTAGGCCTCGGTGAAATCTGGTGTCGTGTGCCATCCACGCCGCACGCGGGCAGCCACGAAGAGCGCGTTGCCCGCCGCCGGCTCGTTTCCCATCACACACCCCCGGTTCATCGAACGAGTGGCTGCCCTCCGACGCTACTGCCCCGGCGGCACGAGCACCGAAGTGTCACCC
The DNA here is from genome assembly GCF_042657885.1 of Streptomyces aureoversilis. NCBI lineage: Bacteria > Bacillati > Actinomycetota > Actinomycetes > Kitasatosporales > Streptomycetaceae > Streptomyces > Streptomyces aureoversilis. The sequence continues at coordinate 7,879 of NZ_JBHSKJ010000035.1, read as the reverse complement.
AATCTGACATCGCCCCCGCCCTCGCGGCAGCAGTCCACTGGAGCTATCAGCCCCCGCACGCTTGGGTGCCCGGCACAGCTGACCAGGAAGAAGCCTCATGAACGCCGCCTACGACGCCCCGCTCGACCCCATGACGGTGGGCGAGTCCCGCCCGTGTCAGCGTCGTGTGAAAAGTGGGCCGGTATCGACAGATGAAAGTTGACCCCCTCCGGCGGTCTGGCTCGTTGAGCCAGACCGGGAGGGTGGGTGATCAGCGTGGAGGACTGGGCCGAGATCCGGCGGTTGCACCGGGCCGAGAAGATGCCGGTCAGGGCGATCGCGAGGAAGCTGGGGATCTCCAGGAACACGGTGCGGCGGGCGGTGGCCAGCGACGCGCCGCCGAAGTACCAGCGGGCGGCGAAGGGCTCGATCGTGGACGCGGTCGAGCCGCAGATCCGCGAGCTGCTCGAGCAGTGGCCGGACATGCCGGCGACCGTGATCGCCGAACGGATCGGCTGGAGCCGGAGCCTGACCGTGCTCAAGGGCCGCGTCCGCGAGCTCCGGCCGGCCTTCCAGCCGGTGGACCCGGCCTCGAGGACCGTCTATGAACCGGGCGAACTCGCCCAGTGCGACCTGTGGTTCCCGCCCGCGGAGATCCCGCTGGGCTTCGGCCAGACCGGCTCCCCGCCGGTCCTGGTGATGGTCTGCGGCTACTCGCGCTGGATCAGCGCCCGCATGCTGCCGTCGCGGAACGCGGCCGACCTGATCGCCGGGCACTGGCGGCTGCTGACCGGGCTCGGGGCCGTTCCGAAGGCTCTGGTCTGGGACAACGAGGGAGCCGTCCGGACCTTGCAGGCGAGGCCCGCGGACCGGCTCGACGCCGACAAGTCCCGGATGCTCGGCATCCCGCCGATCTCGCCGCCCGGCTGGTGGAAGTCCAGCCTGCGGCTGCCGCGCGACCACTACGTCCGCATCGACACCTGCGACTACTCCGTCCACCCCCTGGCCGTCGGCCGCCGGGTGGAGGTCGCCGCCGACCTCGACCAGGTCCTGGTCACCTGCGACGGCACCGAAGTCGCCCGTCACACCCGCTGCTGGGCCAAGCACCAGACCCTCACCGATCCCACTCACGCGGCCGCGGCCACCACCGCCCGCGCCACCATCAACAAGCCCGAGCCCGCCGAGAAGCTCGAGGTCGAGATGCGGTCCCTGGACACTTACGACCGGATCTTCGGCGTCATCGACGGCGGCCTCGGCCAAGGAGTCGCATGACCACAGCCAGCAAGAAGTCCGCCGGCACCAGCCGGGACGTCACCTCCGAGCTCGCCTTCCTCACCCGCGCGCTGAAGGCCCCCTCCCTTCGGGAGGCGGCCGGCCGGCTCGCCGAGCGAGCGAGGGCCGAGGAGTGGAGCCACGAGGAATACCTCGCCGCCTGCCTCCAGCGCGAGGTCGCCGCCCGTGACGCCCACGGCGCCGAGGGCCGCATCCGCGCGGCCCGCTTCCCCTCCCGCAAGTCTTTGGAGGATTTCGACTTCGACCACCAGCGATCCCTGAAGCGAGAAACGATTGCTCACCTGGGAACCCTCGACTTCGTCGCGGGGAAGGAGAACGTGATCTTCCTCGGGCCGCCCGGCACCGGCAAGACCCACCTCGCCACGGGGCTTGCGATCCGGGCCTGCCAGGCCGGCCACCGCGTCGCCTTCGCCACCGCGGCTCAGTGGGTCGCCCGTCTCCTGGACGCCCACAACGCGGGCAAGCTCTCCGACGAGCTGACCCGCCTCGGGCGCTATCCGGTGATCGTGGTCGATGAGGTCGGATACATCCCCTTCGAACCGGAAGCGGCCAACCTGTTCTTCCAGTTCATCCCCGGCCGTTACGAACGCGCGTCCGTGATCGTGACCAGTAACAAGCCCTTCGGCCGCTGGGGAGAGGTCTTCGGCGACGACACCGTCGCCGCCGCGATGATCGACCGCCTGGTCCAACACGCGGAGGTCATCAGCCTCCGCGGAGACAGCTTCCGCATGCGCGGACGCGACCTCGGACGCGTCCCGCCCGCCGAGGCCAGCAGCAACGACTAGCAAGATCAACTGACGCATCGGGGGTCAATTCTCGACCGTCGACGGTGGGTCACGGTTCGCGCGTCGCCGACACCGATGACGTTGAACCGCAGGACCGTCAGCAGTCCGCCGCATTCACCCGTGTTCCCCCGAACGACCTCGACGCCGAGCGCGCGGTGCTCGGCGCGTTGATCCTCTCGGGCAGCGCGAACAGCACGTCGTACCGGTACTTCGGCGAGATCCTCGACACCGGCCTCGTGCCGGATGAGTACTACCGGCCCGCCCACGGGACCATTCACCAGGCCATCTGCGATCTGCACGCGAAGGGCGAGCCGGTCGACGCGATCATGCTCGCCGACGAACTCACCCGCATCGGGGAGATCAACAAGGTGGGCGGCGCCGCGTACCTGCACACCCTCGTGCAGGCCGTACCCACCGCCGCCAACGGCCCGCAGTACGCCGAGATCGTCCGGGCGAAGGCGTACCGGCGCGCGGTCATCAGCTCGGCCCACCGCATCCTGGAGTACGCCTACCGCGAGGAAGGCGACGAGGACGAAGTCCGGGAGCTGGTCGAGCAGCAGCTCACCGAGATCATTGCGGGCACGCCGGGCCTGCACGAAGCGCCGCCCAAGGTGGGTGACCTGTACCTCGACTTCGTTGCGGACCTTGAGGACATCCAGAACGGCAAGAAAACGGGCCTGACGTACGGGTTCGCCGACCTCGACACGCTCACGTCGGGGATGCACCCGGGCAACGTGACCGTCGTGGCCGCGCAGTCCGGCGTGGGCAAGTCCATGCTCGCGCTCAACACCGCCGTCGCCGCTGCCAAGACCGGCGCGAAGGTCATGTTCTCGTCGCTGGAGATGAGCGACATCGAACTGATGTAGAAGATCGCCGCAGCCGAGGGGAAGATCGCTCTTCACCACCTGACACATCAGGGCGGCCTCACCGCGGAGGGATGGGAGACCGTCAGGCGCCTGGGCCCGGAGCTGTTCCAGACGCTGCCGTTGCGGGTCTACCGGCCTGACGGTGCGTCGCTGGGTGACATCGCCTCCGCGGCGCGGGCCTGCGCCCGGGCGGACGGACTCGATGTCCTGGTCGTCGACTACCTTCAGCTCGTCGAGGCCGGGCAGTCCCGCCACATCACCCGCGAGCAGGCCGTGGCGGGCGTGTCCCGCGGCCTGAAGAACCTGTCCGTCCAGCTGGGCTGCCACGTCATCGCCCTGTCGCAGCTCAACGACGACGGGCTCATGCGCGAGTCGCGGGCGATCAAGAACGACGCCACCGTTGTGATCAAGGTCGAGCGGCCGGACGCGGACGACAAGGAATCGCCGCGGGCCGGTGAGGTCGACCTCGTCATCGAGAAGAACCGGTACGGGCCGACCGCCCGCGTGACCGCCGCCGCACAGCTCCGCTACTCGCGGTTCGTCGACATGGCGCAGACCTGATCACCGGCTACCCGTCCTGAGCGCCCCTGAGTGGGCCTGTGGGCGCCGATCACCCGTCTCCGCGGTAAAACCCCCGCCGGGACGGGAATTCGGTGCTCACGGCGCCGTACAGCCGCTTCGAGTACGCCACCGCCACCCGCCGTCCCGGGTGGCGGGTGGCGGTGCCCATGGCGGTGCGGCGGGCGGGGTTTCCGGTCGGTGCCCTGGGTTGCCTGCGGGATGGGGCGGCCGGGAAGCTGGAGGTTGGCGGCTGGGGTGGTCCGCGTGGTGCGGTATCCGGCCGGAAGGGAGGCCTGCCCATGGCACGGCACCGCTGTCACGGTCCGGGGTGCGGCCTGCTGCTGCCGGATGCTGGTCCTGCGGGCGGGCGGCCGCGGCTGTTCTGCTCCGAGCGCTGCCGCTCCCGTCACCGGCGGCTCATGCAGCGCATCGACCGAGGTAGGGAGCGGCGGGAGGACCGGTTGCAGGCGACGGCGGAGGAGCGGCACCGATTGCGGGCGGCGGCCTTCACGGTCGCCCGGGAGGCCCGCCGCCTGGCCGCGGCCCTCGACGCCGAGGCCGCCGAGCCTGACTGGCGTCAGCCGGCCGGGTGGGGCCGACCACACCCCGCCGGGCGGCTTGGTGCCCCGTACACCCGCAGCGCCCTGCAGCTGCTGGAAGCGGCCCACGTAGCGGTCGCGGCCGCGGTCGCCGCCGACCGGGCCGCCGGCAACGGCTGGGCCGAGATCGGCGCGGCCCTGGGCGTCAGCGAGGACACCGCGGCACGCCGTTACCGCACCCCGGAGTACTGACGGGGCACCAGGCGCCGTGCTGCGCCCGGGGAAAACCCTCGTGCTCGTGTCGGCCGGGCGGGGCTGCCCTCGGTCGGCTTCCGGCGGCCCCGCAGCGGGACGCGGGGCCGCCGGGTGGCCTCCCCTCAGGGGCGTCCGGGGCGGGTTGCGTCCCTGGGAGAAGGCCGGTCCCGGGCTGTTCATCACCTCGGCCGGGACAGGCACCACGCTGCCACGCCAGGGGAGCCGGCCAGAGCGGAACGCGGCGGCGGAGCCGGTGCCGGGGCCCGTGTGGGTGACGCGGGAGACTGCGGGCATGACCACCACCTCTTCGACGCCTGCCTTGCGCGATACCCGCGACCGCGAGGGCGCCGGCCCCGCCCTGGGGCGGGGCCGGCGTGCCCTGATCCCTGCCGAGGGTGACACCGACCAGCAGTCGTCGGCCGCCCGCGCCCGCGCCGCCCTGGCCGCCGTTCAGACCGTCCCGGTTCCCGTGGTGGTCCTCGGCGGCATCGCCGGCCTGATGGAGGAGCTGGAGCGTCTGGCCGGGGAGGCGGGGGAGCAGGGCAACCAGCAGGCCGCCCGGGAGACGTTGGCGTACCTGCGCACCCTCACCGACTGACGACCCGCCGACCGGCGACGAACGGGGCCTCGCGGCCGGCGCGGGGCCCCGTTCGCATGGGCTCGAACGAAAATCCGGCATGCCGATTCAGGATTCTGTATGCGGAATTAGCATGCCGCAGGTTAGAATGGGGGGCATGACAACGACGCTGAGCACGGAGGCGTTGCTGCGCCTCACGGTGACGGCCCTGATGGCACAGACCGGTGAACGGCAGCTTGATCTCGGCACGGGCATCGGCCTCTCGCAGACGCAGGTCAGCCGCAAACAGAAGGGCCTGATGCACTGGTCCCTCGACGACTGCGACCGCCTGGCCTCCCACTACGGCATGACCGTCCTCGACCTGCTCGCCGGCCCCACCCACGCCGCATCCCGGCTCTCCCTCCACCGCCTCACCCCCGGCCGCGGCATCCAGACCACCCTCCCCCCGGCCCCGGCCACCCCCGAAACGCCGGCTGCGCCCTCGGAGCCAGCCCCCGCTGTACCGGCCGCGCACAGCGCCGCACAGCCGGCCGCCGCGCCGGTCCCCGCGGCGAGCGCGCCGCAGGCCTCCAGCACGCCCGCCGGGCCGCAGGCAACCCCGGTGGCCGCCGAGGCCCCGGCCCCCGGCCAGGCCCCTGTCCGCACCCCGGAGCAGCCGGCAGCCGCCCCGTCACCCGCCATGACCCGGCGTCCCCCTGCCGGAACCACCGCCGCACCGCTCATGGATCGCATCGGCGCGGCCGTCAAAGACGCCCTGATCACCGCCGAGGGCGACACCGAGGCAGCGCAGGCCCTGCTGATCAAGCAGGCCATCCCGGATGTCATGGAGCTTTTCCGGCAGTCCCGGATCGGCGGCCGCTACGAGCACTCGGATTTCCCGCCCACCGGCGAGATCCTCAAGAAGAAGTCCCAGAAGGGGGCGGATGACATCTGGGAAGGCCGCCCGAAGTGGCGGAACACGGCCTTCATCAAGGCCGCCAAAGCCTCTGACATGCCGGTCGAGGTCCACGTTCTGGACGTCAACGCCGCCTACCTCTCCGCCATGACCACCCACCTGCCCATCGGACAGCTCCAGCACGACACCTCAGGCATCCACCACACCAAGCGGGCAGGCGTTCACCGCATCGAGCCCCCCGCATGGGAGCACCCTGACCTCCCCAACCCCCTCGGCGCCCGCCAGGAACCCGGCCCCCTCTGGGTCACGGAACCGACGCTGCGCCTCTTGCTGCGTTGCCACCGTGAGGACCTGTGCGAGGCACCGGTAATCCTCGAATCCTGGACTTCCGGCAGCAGTGAGGCACTGCTGAAAAAACTCCGGGAAACCCTGAGGGATGTGCGGAAAGAAGCCATCGAGAAAGGCGACGAACTGACCCTGGAATACGTGAAGTCGATGTATTCTAAGTTCGTGTCGACCATTGGTGAGTCCACTAAGAATCGCGACATTCGCCGCCCCGACTGGATGCACATCATCCGGTCCCAGTCCTTCGCCAACCTCTGGCTGAAGGCACGGAAGGCACACGCCGCAGGGCTCACCGTGGTAGAAATCTCCGGTACCGATGAACTCCAAGTAGCCGGTGGAGACTGGCGCAAGGTGTTCCCCGAGGGACGAAGCCTCGCGGAAATGAAGGAAAAGGACGGTAAGTCCTACACCCTCGGGGGGAGTCAGTAAATGGCCGGTCGCTGGAAGCATTTCGGGCACTACGGCGCCCAGGGCATGCCCGGGTGGGAAGCCCTGCAGAAGCAACTGCAGGAAATCGTCAAAGCAGGCGGCATCAAGTCCCCCATCGACACCCCGCGCGGCCTCAAAGCCCGACTGGGCTACCTCGACAGCCCCCGCGGCCGCGAGGCCCTCGCCGCAGCCGGCATCAAGGCCCGGCCCGCCGTCATCAAGGCATGGCAGGCAGGCACCCGCCAGCCTCGCCCCGTCAACCTCGACCGCATCGAGCGCGCCTACCTCGATCACCGGGCCGCCAACCTCGTCCGCTCCGGCGCCCTGGCCCGCCACCTCAACAACGGCGGCCGCGGCACCCGCGTGGAGATCTACCCGGTCGACCAAAGCCGCGTCCAAGAAGGGCGCAAGCGCGATATTGAGCCGCGCATCGGGCCGCGCAGCATTACTGTCCGATACGTATGGGACGACATGGTGAACGCCTGGGCCACCGGAGATGAGCAGACCCTAGACGCTATCTGGGACGACATCATCTGTGACCTCGACTCGGAATACGACGCGTACAGCTACGTCTCCGCAGTTGGATTCTCCTGAGCCCCCATCAGCACAAAGCACCCCGCCCCGAAATGGTTCGGGGCGCTTTGTGGTATGCGGTTTTGGTATTTGGTGGGTCGGGGTTTTGGGTTCTCTCGGGGATGCGTTTTTTGCATTCGTGGGCTGGGGGTGGGTGGTTGGGGCTCATCGGGGTTGGCTCTGGTTTCTGATTGCTGACGCCTCGTCAGTTTGTCTCGTCGCGCTGCGCCGGGTGGCCGTGTGGCCGTCTGGTGTCCTCGCGCAGCGCCTCGCCCCCCTCGTCCGCTTGTCGGTGTTTTGGCTGGTCAGTGGGCTGTTCAGGGGTCCTTGCGGGGTGCCGGGTGGGTGGTCTGCCGGGTGTTTGCCGGTGGTGTGCGGGGAGCCGGTGCCGGTCGCCGGGTGTGGGCGGCCTCGTTGGGCCGGAGCAATTGGTGTAGACCTCTCGGGGGGAGTGTTTCTGACGTCTGGTCAGTCACGAGGATGCTCGTGGTGGCTTGACGGGGGTTCGAGCATGGGTGCATGCTGTGACGGTCGGGAGCGCGGAGCGGTCCCGGTGGGGAGCCGGCCGGAGGCCGGGTCCCGGGGCAGGATCCACGGCCTGGAGGTGGTGGATCCTTGTCCCAGGTTCTACACAGAGCGTCAGATGATGCAGGTCAGAGGCCTCTTGGAAGGGGCAGGACGACCGGGTGGGGAAGAGCCGGCCCCCACCGGCCACCCTCCCTCGTAGCCCGCCCAACCTTTCAGGCCGCCGCGGCGCTGCACCGCCCCGCCGTCACCGAAGG
>NZ_JBHSKJ010000034.1:0-45482 GCF_042657885.1 Streptomyces aureoversilis | reverse complement strand
GACGGGCATAAGCGGAGACGGTGGAGCGCATAACTGAGCTGAACCTTCCAATCGCGGATGTCGCCCGGCCCTGAAGCGGCGCAGAAATCAAGCGCCGTTTCTCGGTCGACGGCGCCCAGCGACCCCGCAATTGTTAGCGACCCCGAAAACCCCTGGCAATCACTGTGACCTACTACGCCCGTTCATCGACCACCACCCCGAAACCCGCCCGCCCCCGCAATACCGACCCCCCACCCACTACCCACCCTCGTAAGTGACCCACACCGCATGGGGGGCCTCACACGCCACCACCCCCGAAACAACACACAGCAAGCGCTAATACGCACAGCGTCAGCGGATTTCGGGGACGGCTCTCAGGACAGTCAGGGCGCTCAGGAAGCCTGGTCGAGGGACGCGCGGGGGTGCGGGATCGTGGTTTCCGTGGCCGTCTCGGTGGCCTGCTGCAGGGAGACGGTCCGTGCCGGAGCGGGGATACGGATGCCCTCGGCGCGGTAGCGCCGGTGCAGGCGCTTGATGAACTCGTGCTTAATGCGGTACTTGTCGCTGAACTCGCCGACTCCGAGGATCACCGTGAAGCCGATCCGGGAGTCCCCGAACGTGTGGAACCGTACGAGCGACTCGTGGTCGGGGACGGCGCCGTCGACGTCCTTCATCACGCTCTCGGCGACCTCGACGGTGATCCGTTCGACGCGCTCCAGGTCGCTTTCGTAGCCGACGCCCACCTGCACGGTGACGGACAGCTTCTGTTCGGGCCGGCTGAAGTTGGTCATGTTCGTGCCGGCGAGCTTGGCGTTCGGGATGATGACCAGGTTGTTGTTGAGCTGCTCGACCACCGTGATGCGCCAGTTGATGTCGCGGACGTAGCCCTCTTCGCCGCTGCTGAGCCGTATGTAGTCGCCCGGCTGGACCGTCTTCGAGACGAGGATGTGCACGCCCGCGAAGAGGTTCGCCAAGGTGTCCTTCAGGGCCAGGGCGATCGCCAGGCCGCCGACGCCGAGGGCGGTGAGCAGCGGGGCGATGGATATGCCCAGGGTTTCCAGCATGACGAGGAAGCCCATCGCCAGGACCGCGATGCGCGTGATGTTCACGAATATCGTGGCCGATCCGGCCACGCCCGATCTGGACTGTGCCATGGAGCGCACCAGTCCGCTGACGACCCGGGCGGCGGTGAACGTCGCGATGAGGACGATGACGGCCATCAACACCTCGTCGACGATGTGGCCGACCTGGCGGGTGAGCGGGAGGGCCCCGGCGGCCGCCGCCACTCCGGCCGCGACCGCGCACCCGGGGGCGAGCGTGCGCAGCACGTCGACGATGATGTCGTCGCCCTGCCAGCGGGTCCTGAGGGCGCGCACGCCGAGCCAGCGCAGGACCACCCGCAGCACGAGGGCGACGGCCAGGCCCGCCGCGACGGCGATGCCGGCGACGATGATGTCATGCAGTGTCAGATCCCGGTTCACCGGTGTCCTCCCTGCCCTGCGGAGGAGGGAGCGGCGGCGTCGTGCGCCATCGCGGGAAGCCCGGAGTAATGACCGGAGTAATGATTCGTCACCTTGTACCTGTCTGTCCCGACGGATCGTGCTCTCGCCGGGTCACGGCAGTCCTGCCCGACCCGGCGCGAGAAGTCATCCTGCACCACGCCCGTTTCACGTCTGCACGCACGGGTGGCAGTTCCGACGCTCCGTCAGCGAACCGCGCCCTGGCGGCGGAAGGCGCAGCTCACCGACGCGAGGGGGACGACGAGGGGGGATGACAAGGTGTCAGTCGTCGAGCAGCCGCCATGCGGTGAGGGCGAGCCGGGCGCGGACCAGACCGGCGGGCTCGGTGAGTCCGATGCCCAGGGTCGTTCCGATGTGGTCGAGGCGGCGGGCGACGCTGCTGTGGTGCAGGTGCAGGAGGTCGGCCGCCCGGCGCAGGGATCCGGTGCTGCAGTAGGCGTCGAGCGTCTCCAGGTCGTCCGGGCTTCCGGCCATGCGGGCGATCGCGGCCACGTCGGCGTTGTCCCGGGAGAGGTCCTGGGGTATCTCGGCGAGCAGGGCGAGGGCGCCGAGTCCGTCGTAGTGCACGACGGGTTCGCGCGGACTGGCGAAGCGGAGGGCGGTACGGGCCTGCCGCCACGACCGGGCCGGGCAGCCGGCGGTGCCGATACCCGCGCGTACGCCTGCCGGAAGCCGGTCCGCGGCAATCGCCGGCGCCAGGATGACACCCACTCCGGCGACCTCCGCCGCCTTCACCGGACGGGTCGCGCAGATGGATCCGCCCACGTGGTCGAGTGGGATCTCCGACCGCACGGCGGCCACCCGGACCGGAAGCCCGGCGGAGAACCCCATGAGCCGCAGCGCGCGGGCTCTGGCGGCCTCGTCGCTGTCGGGACTGATCACGAGTTCCACCAGGGCGGGGTCGGCCATGGTGGTGAAGGCCGGGCCGTGGCGCTCGACGGCCGCGGCGACGGCGATGGCGAGCCGGTCCAGCAGCAGGTCGTCGAACGGGCCGGGCGGGCCGGGACGCTCCAGCCACACGGCACCGATCTCTTCCTCGTCCAGCGTGATCGGCACCGTCATGGACCCGTGCGCGGTAGATCCGTTCCCGGAGAGCCCGTGCGCGGTGGGCCCGTGCGCGGTGGGCCCATTCCTGGAAGTCCCGTTCCTGGAGGTCCCATGCACGGAAGGCTCGTACCCGGTGGGCGCGTGCAGGTCCGGGGCGGGAGCCTCCCGGCCGTCGGGGCCGATGCGGATCGCGCGCCCCGTGCCGAAGAGCCGGATCCCCGTCACGCACTCGGCGAGGCCCGCCGAAGCCCGGGCGAGCGCCGGAAGGTCCACCCGGCGGCGCATCAGCGTGTCGTAGAACATGACGACGCGGATGGCATCCCCCGCTTCCGCATCCAGCTGCGACAACCGTACGAACAGTGCCTCCATGAGCAGGAGGGTAGCTGCGCCGGGCGGCCGGCAACCGCGCCGTTCGTCGCGCGGGCGGGGCCGATCGCCCGCCGGGCGGCGGCCGACCGAGGGCTGACCGGGGGCCGGTCGACCGGACGGACGGAGGGACGCGCTGGACAGCGGGCGAACGGGTGCGCAAGCGGCGGCAGGAGGTCACCGTGTCGACTTCCGGTGCCCGTCTGCTGAGGTGACGGACTCGATTATCCATCCCCCGCCCGGCCCGGGAGCCGGGAACCATGCACATCAGCATTGGCCAACGCTCCGTCCGCCGGCACCGGGACGTCGCCGCGCATCCAGGCGGAGCCGATCGCTGCGGGGGCCGCTCTTCATGTATCGCATCATTCTGTCGGTCGACGACCTGGCACGCGTGAGGATCAGTGAATCGGATCTCCTGTCCATGGAGGCCTTGTTCGCCTTGGAGGCGCTCCGGGAAGGCCGCGGAGAGGGCTTTCGCGCATGGCGGCAAGGGGTGTGCGGGGGCGGCCGCCGGGCCGATCCGAGAATGGAGCGGGTCGCGACGCTGATCCGGGTTCCGGGCGGTCCGGGAAGGCTGCTGGAATTGTGTACCGGCGGGGGACGCCACACGATGGTTCCCCCGAACGGAGCCGGGGTTCCCGCCATATCCGTGCATTCCGCGGTCCAGGACTTCCAGCAGATGGCCGTCGCACCGCACTGGGGGCGGATCCGCGCCTATCTCGGCGAGGTCCGGGACACCCTGCGGGACATCATGTGCCGTGACGGCGTGGAAGTGCTGCTGGACTCGCTGGGTCCGGGAATCCGCTGGAACGCACCAGCCTTGGAGATCGCGGGCGTACGTTCCGGAGAGAGGGAGCTGGACGGCAGCGGGCTGGTGCTGGCTCCGTCCTTGTTCCTGCAGCGCGCAGGGCATGTGCTCCCGCCGGCTCGGCAGGGCCCGCACCGTGCCCCCGTCCTGGTGTTTCCCGACCGCCCGGGGCCGGAGGAGCTGACGCGGCTGCTGGACGGCGGACGGGCGACCGGCCCGCAGTGCGGGCCGGACAGCCTCGCCGCCCTGGTCGGGCGGACCAGAGCGGCCGCACTGCGCGCGCTGCGCGAGGGCTGCACCAACGCCGAGCTGGCCGAACGGCTGGGCGTGTCCGCGGCCGCGGTGAGTCAGCACATGGCCGTCCTGCGGGCCGCCGGCCTGGTCTCGACGCGTCGCAACCGCAGCCATGCGATCCACACCGTCACCCGTCTCGGCCACCTCCTGTTGCGGGGCGAGGCGGCGGAGCGGCGCCCTGCCGAGCAGCATCCGGCCGAGCGGCACCCGGCTGAGCTGCACCCGGCTGAGCTGCACCCGGCTGAGCTGCACCCGGCAGAACCGGCGTTGCACGGGGCGGCGTTGCCGCAGCTCCGGGAGGACAGACGGGCGCCCGCGGCAGCAGCGGTGGCACTGTGACGACCCGGCTCCCGGCCGCCGGCGTTCCCCGACTGCTCGGCGCACGCGTGCGTTGCGGATACCGCGCGCCGGTCCGGCCGAGCACCCGCAACTCTCCGGCATTCGCCGGAAATTGCTTGACGATTCGGATCCGGACTGCCCGCCCCACGCATTACCGGATGGTAGATCTCCGGTTAAGCGTGGACTTACGCCGATTGCCGGGCGATGGCGAGCGGGTGGAGGATTCTCGTAGCGGAACGGAAAAGCGTTCCACTCACCGGTCGCACCGGGGGCAGCGCTCCGGCAACCGGTATCCAGTGACCAGTAACCAGTAATCCCAGTAAGCCTTTTCAGACATTGACGACGACATAAGAAGATGTCGCCTGCAGCACGGCGGGAGGGCACCATGGATCCGAGATACGAGGCGTACACCATCGCAGATTCCACGTGGTACGAGCCGCTGGACCGCTGCCAGGACTCGGATTCCCTGTTCTCCCTCTCCGTACGGGAACTCCCGGCGGAATGGCGGCGGGAACACCAGGGCGTATGGGAATTCCTGACGCCCGGTGACGCCGCAGAGCTGCCGGAGCAGGGCTGGAAGATCCACGTGAGTGCGACGCCCGGCGCCGCCGAGGAGACGATAGAAGCGGCCTGGGACGTCTGCCGGCGGCTGGGGCTGCCGTGGAAGTTCCTGCGCAGCCGGCAGATCGTCGCCGCGATGAACACCAAGTACGCCCACCGGGCCGCAAGCGGCAAGGCCGTGACCGTCTACCCCCGGACCACGGACGAGCTGCGCACGGCTCTGGAGGAGCTCGGGACGGCGATGCGCGGGCGGCCCGGGCCGTACGTACTGTCCGACCGGCGCTGGGACGACGGCCCGGTGTCGGTCCGCTACGGAGCCTTCACGCTGATGTGGTGCGAACTCGCCGACGGCACCCGCGTCCCCGCGATGCGCACGCCTCAGGGGCAGCTCGTGCCCGACCCCCGCCGCCCGGTCTTCACCGTCCCTCCGTGGGCGGGCGTCCCGGACTTCCTCGCGGAGCAGCCGGCGGCCGGCGGAGCGTCGGCCTCGCTCGGCGGCTACGAGGTCCGCAAGGCGCTCCACTTCTCCAACGGCGGGGGCGTGTACCTCGCGGCCGACGGCAACGGCGGGCAGGTCGTCCTCAAGGAGGCCCGGCCGCACGCCGGCCTCGACGCCAACGGCCTGGACGCGGTCGCGAGACTGCGCACCGAGGACGCGGTCCTCGGCAGACTCGGGCACCTGCCGTTCGTCCCGCGCCGGTACGGCTCCTTCACGGCCTGGGAACACCACTACCTCGCCATGGAGTACGTCGAAGGGGAGACCGTCAGCGCCTGGCTGGGGCGCGAGCACCCGCTCACCCGCCACCGGCCCACCGCGGCGGCCCGCAACCGCTTCGCCGCCTCCGTCGTCGAGCGGATGGCACGGGTCGCGGAATGCGTACGGGCGCTGCACGAGGCCGGAGTGGCCTTCGGCGACCTCCACCACCGCAACATCCTGATCCGGCCCGACGGCACCGTGGCGCTCGTGGACTTCGAGCTCGCCGCCCCGCTCGACTCGGTCCGCAGTGCCGCGCTGGGGGCGCCCGGCTTCGCCGACCCCGCCCTCACCGATCCGCGCGAGGCGGACCTGTTCGCCCTGGGCTGCTGTCAGCTCGCCGCCCTCGTCCCCCTCACCGTGCTGACCTTGCGCAACCCTCGCGTCGTAGCCTCATTGATCGAGCTGGCCCGCGCTTCCTTCCCCTCCCTGCCGGCGGAGTTCATCCGGCAGATGACCGAACGCCTGGCGCTGTCGCCCACGCTGCGCCCCCACTTGCCACCTTCCGGAACGCCCAGCGGTATCGTCGCCGACCCACCGCACCCGACCGCGCCGACCGCTCCAACCGCGGAAACGTTGCTGCGAGGCATCTCCCGCTCGGCCGACCCCGGCCGTAAGGACCGGCGCCACCCCTGCGACGTGGCCGGGTACCGTCCGGGCGCCTCACTGGGGCTCGCGCACGGCACGCCGGGCGTGCTGTGGGCACAGCACGCCGCCGGAAGCACAGTCTCCGGGGAGGACGTCGAGTGGCTGGCCGATGCCGTGCGCCGGGCTCACCTGGACGCGCCGCCCGGTCTCTACGACGGGCTGGCAGGTGCCGCGTGGCTCCTGCACCGGCTGGGGCACCCGCAGGCCGCGAACCTGGTCGACCGCCTCCTGGCCGGCCCCCTGCCCGCCTCACCGGGCCTGTTCGGCGGCCTGACCGGAATCGCCCACCTCTTCCTGGACGTCGGGCTGAAGGACGAAGCGCTCGCCCTCGCCCTGCGGGTACGTGAGCAGGTGGGGGTCAAGGGACTGCTGGACCGGCCGGGGCTGATGTACGGCTGGTCGGGGCCGGCGGTGCTGTTGGCCCGCTGCGCGGAAGTGACCGGGGACCTGCAATGGGCGGCGGCGGCCGAACGCGCCGTACGCTGCGACCTGGTGCACGCCCGCGACGTGGACGGCATGCTGCAGATGCACAGTTCGAGCCGGCTGCTGCCCTACCTGGCGGAAGGCTCCGCCGGCGTCGCGATGGCCGCCCTCGCGCTTCCCCCGCCCCAGGCGGCCGCGGTCGGTGCCGACGGCATCGTGGCCGGCGCCGCCCGGGCCGGCGCGGTGGAAGTCGTCCTGCAGGGCGGCCTGTTCAACGGCCGCTCCGGGCTGGCGTACCTGCTCTCCCACACCCCGGCCCGTACGGGGCGGTGGCGAGCAGAGCTGGACCGCCATCTGCACGCCCTTTCCCTGCACTTGGCGCCGTACGAGGACGCTCACGTCCTGCACGGCGACCAGCTGGTCCGTCTCTCGACGGACCTGGCGACCGGCTCCGCCGGCGCGGTGATCGCGCTCGTCGCCGCCCAGAACCCCGGCAGCCGTCTGCTCCCCGGCGCTCACCCCACCTGCGGGTGGCCGCCCGCCGGGAGCGACGCTCCGGCCCACCCGGCCCCTCAAACCTGAGAGAGGAGGTGAGAAGACATGCAGAACGTTCTCGCCCTGCAGGAGCTCGACGAGGAGACCGTCCTCGACGCTCCCCTGAGCTCGGTCAGCGTCGTCGTGTGCCACTGACGCTCCGGCCGGCGCAGACAGGACCGGACCTCTCCCACCACACCACCACACCACCGCAGCACCACACCCCTGAAGGAGGTGTACGGACATGCTGAACATTCTGGCCCTGCAGGAGCTCGACGAGGAGACGATCGTCGACGCCCCCATCAGCACCATCAGCCTCGGCGGCTGCCACTGAAAGGCCGCCCCGGCGCAGACCGGGACCGCCCCTTCCCCACCGCACCCCTGAAGGAGGTGACAAGGAATGCCGAACGTTCTCGCCCTGCAGGAGCTCGACGAGGAGACTGTCCTCGACGCTCCTCTGAGCTCCGTCAGCGTCGTCGTGTGCCACTGACGCTTCGTCACAAGCGGTCGCACCGGCCGTAAATGAGCGCGGGGAGGCCACAATGTGGGTGGCCTCCCCTGCGCTGCTTCCAGCTTACGCACTGTGGAGGGCAGAAGACAGTGTCCGAGGCGTCCCGACCCTCTCGCCCCCTCGCCGGACCGATGCGAATGCGCCGTCTCTTCCTCGCCGAAGCGCGCGCCTACCCCGGCCGCCTGGCCGGAGCCGCGGTGGCCTGCGCCATGACGGCGGCGGGAGTGGGCGCCTGCACGCTGCTCCTGATCGGTGCGGGCCGGGCGGACTTCCCCGCCCGCTCCGTGGCGGCGGCCCAGGCCCAGGACGCCCGCGACCTGCTCTCCCTGCTGCTGTCCATGCTGCTGATGTGTGCCGTGCTGGTGATCGGCTCGACCGTGTCGCTGTGGACGGGGCAGCGGCTCGGGCAGTTCGCCGTCCTGCGCGCGCTCGGCGTCACAGCCGGGCGGCTGCGGCGCCTGGTCGCCGGTGACGTGGCCCGGCTCGCGGTCGCCGCGGCCGCCGTGGGAGCCCTCGGCATGCTGCCCCTGGCGCACGCGGGACGACGCCTTCTGGTGAACCGCGACCTCTTCCCCGAAGCGGCCTCCCTGCCCTCCTCGGGCCAGGTGTGGGGCACGGCCGTAGGCGTGTGCATCGCCACCGGGGCCGTGGCCGTCCTGGCCGCGATGGCCAGCGTCTTCGCCGCCGGGCGCGTCAGTCCCGGCGCGCTCATGAAGGACACGGAAGGGTCCCTGGCGTCCCGCCGCGGCCGGGCACGGCTGCTGACCGGCCTGACCATGGCCGTGATGCTGTGCGTTCCGCTGCTGTACGTCATGGCCTTCACCCAGCTCCCCTCAACGGTGCGGGCTGCCGTCGCCCCCGGCCTCGCCCTGGTGCTCATCCCCACGCTCGCCGTCCTCGCGCCGTGGATCGTGCCCCTGCTGACCCGGCCGGTGTGCGCCGTCCTGCGGATCGCGGACCGGCGGGTGGGACGGATCGCCGCCGCCGGACTGCGGGCGGCTCCCGCGCGGACGACGGCCATGGCGGTGCCCGTCCTGCTCGCGGTGGGGATCGCCGTCTGCCTGCTGGGCACCGGCGCCACCATGGGAGAGGCCGTCGCGCGCCAGACGGGCGACGGGCTCCGTGCCGACGGCGTGGTGACCGCCCGCCCCGGGCACCGCCTTCCCGTACAGCCCGCCGCGTCCTCCGGCGGCCCCGGAGCTCTCTCCGGCGTGACCGCCACGGTGCTGGTGTCCACGCGGATCACCGCACCTCCCACGTCCTTCGACGACCAGCCCTCCCCCGTGGACGCCTGGGGGGCCGACGGTTCCGCGCTCGTGAAGTCCCTGGACCTCAAGGAACGCGAAGGCCGGCTGTCGGAGCTGCGGGAGGGGGCCTTCGCCGCCGGCGTCAGCCAGGCCGAGGCCCACCACTGGAAACTCGGCCAGAAGGTCCGGCTCGCCCTGGCGGACGGGTCCCGCCCCGAGCTGACCCTCGTCGCCGTCTACGAACGCGACCTCGCCTTCCCGGCGTTCGTCATCGCCCGCACCACGGCCCTGCAGCACACCCGGGAACCGTACGCCGACCGCATCCTGCTCAGCGGTGCGTACCGCTCCTGGCCGAAGGAAGCCGGTCAGACCGTCGCCTCCCGCGCGCAGTACCTCGACGACCTCAAGCCCCGCAACCCCGCCGACGACCTCGCCTCACGCCTGATCGTCTCCGTCGTCAGCGGCTACGCGCTGCTGGCCGCGGCCAACACCGCGTCCCTGGCCCAGCGCGACCGCCGCGCCCAGCGCGCCCACTTGCGCGCCCTCGGGCTGGGCAGAGGCCAGCTGCTGCGCTGCGTGCTCTACGAAGCGTTCGGCGCGGCCGCCGTCGGGGCGGCGCTGGCGGCCGCCACGGCACTCGCCTGCCTGGTCCCCTTCGCCGCCTCCCTGGGCACCGGGGCGCTGCCCGCCCTGGACGTGCCCTGGACCGCCGCGGTCCTGGCCGCCGCCGTCCTGGCGGTCGCCCTGCCCTCGGTGATGACCGCCCACCCGATGTCCACCGTCCGGCAACAGTTCGCAAGGAGAGCGGCGTGAAGCAGCCGAAGCAGAAGCTGGGCAGGCGGTTCTGGCTGCTGTTCAGCGGGGAGGCCGCCTCCGCCGTGGGCACGGCGGCCTCGGTCATCGCCCTGCCCATGGTCGCCTACCAGGTGAGCGGCGACGTCCGGCACGCCGGATTCACCAGTACCGCGCTGTCCCTGGGGATCGTGGCGGCCCGGCTGCCCGCCGGGGTGCTCGCCGACCGCTACGAACGCCGGACGCTCCTCCTCCTGGGCAACGCCGTCGGCGCCCTGGTGCTGGGCACCCTGGCCGTGCTCCGCGCGGCGGGCTCCGTCCACCCGGGCGCGCTCCTGGCAGCCGCCTTCCTCCTCGGCGCCGTGGGCAGCACCCTGGCCCCCGTCGAGAACGTGGCCGTACGCACCTTCGTCCAGGCCGACCTCCTGCCCCGCGCCCTCGCCCTGATCCAGAGCCGCGCCGCACTCGCGCTGATCGTCGGCCCCCTCGTGGCGGGCGTGCTGCTCAAGGCCAACGCCGCCTGGGTCTTCGCCGCCGACGCCCTGACCTACCTCGCCGCGGCCTGCTGCGCCTTCCTCCTGCCCGCCAAAGCGGGCCCCACCGGCAAGCAGCAGCCGGCTCTCCGGGCCGTCACCGAAGGCCTGCGCTTCCTGTGGCGGTCCCCCTTCCTGCGCTACGGCGCGCTCAACGCCACCGTCCTCAACCTCGTCTTCAACGGCCTGCTGATCGTCGTCATCGCCTCCTGCGACAGGAGCGGCGCGGGCTCGGTGGCCGTGGGCGTGCAGACCGCCTGCTTCGGTGCGGGCGCGGTGGCCGGATCCCTGATCGCCGCCCCGGTGGCGCGCAGACTCCCCGCAGGCCGGGGCATCGCCCTGGCCACCGCCGTCATCGCCCTCGCCCTGCTCGGCTTCGCCACGGTCCGCAGCACGTGGGGCGCGGCCCTCATGCTGGCGATCGCCACCGCCGGCGGGCCCGTGATCACGGTGGTGCTCTCCTCGATGCAGATGCGCATCACGCCGCCCCAGCTGCAAGGGCGCGTCCACAGTGCCAGCGGCTTCCTCTCCCAGGCCGTCGCCCCGCTCGGGCCCACGCTCGCCGGTGCGAGCGCGCACGCCTTCGGCCTGGGGCCGACGGTCACGACAGCGGCCGCCCTGGTCGTCCTCCTGGCCGTGGTGGGCTGGTTCACCACCGCCCGCCGTACGGTGACGGCGGAGGCGCAGCAGTCTCTGGACGCGCAGGGGTCCACGGACGCGCGGGAGGCCCGCGCCGGGGAGGTTCCGGCGGTGCAAGCTGCAGCGGCGGAAGCTCCGGCGGTGGAGGCGAGCCGTGGCTGACGGCGTACCGGCGGCGGGTGACGCTGCCCGGCCGGACGGGCGGACCGGTGAACCGGCCGATCCCTTCCGCTGGCTGGAGGAGGACTCGTCGCGCACGCGCGCGTGGCTGACGGCACAGCAGCGCCTGCTCGAAGCCCACCGGGAACGCACCGACGACCACGCCTGGCAGTCGCTGCTGCGAAGGATCGAGACCGCCACCGCGGGCCGCCTCCTGAGCCCACCGGTGGAAGCCGGAGGGGTGCTGTTCCGGCAGGTGCTGAGCGCCTCCGGCAGCGAGCTCCTCACCGCGACCGACCCGCACGGCCGCACCCGCACCCTCCTGGACACCGGCGACCGCCCCTCCCCCACCAGGACGGCGGGCCTGCACCCCGACCCCCACGGCCGCGCCCTGCTCGTCCAGCTCCACCACGACGGGCACGAGAACGGCGGCCTGCACCTGATCCCCACCGACGGCACCGCACCCGCGGCGTACCTTCCCGACGCCTCACCCCACCCCGCCGTGGCCTACGCCGGCGACCTCCTGCTCTACAGCGCCGGCACCCGTACCGAACACGCCCTGCACGCCCGCCCCTTACGCGACGACCCGGCCCGGAGCGCGGCCCGGCATCCGTACCGGACCGTGGAACTTCCCGTCCCCGGACCGGTGAGGATCTCCTTGCACCGCGGACCCGGCGGCCACCTGCTGCTGCGCACCCGGGCGGCGAAGGCGCCCTCGGCACAGTGGTGGTGCACCCTCTGGGACGGCCACGGCACGCCCGACTGGCAGCCCCTTCCCCTCGACGACCTCCGTATCACCGCGTTCGCTCTCGGCACGGTCCATCTCTACCTCGCCACGGGCCGGGAGGTATCGGCACTGGCCCTGCCGGACGCGGCCCGCGGGCCCGTCACAGCGCCCGCCCCGCTCCCCCGCATCGCCGGCACCGGACCGATGCCAGGAGAGGTCAAGGCCTTGCGCGTCCTGGAGCGGGGGCCGTCGCCCTGCCTGGCCGTCCTGAGCCGGCACGGCACCACCCGGCGCCTCAGCCTGCTCGGCCTGCAACCCACGCTGGGCAGGCGCGCCGAGGACGGAGTCCCCGCTGAGCGAAGTGCCGAGTCCGAGTCGGGAAGCCGGGACACCACGGTCCTGACCTGGCACGCCAGGCTGCGCATCGGGCCCTCATCGTGCGGTGGTGACGGCCGTCCCGGCGACGCGCTGTGGATCCTGGCCGACGACCCGCGGGACGGCTGCTGGAGTCACCGCCTCACCCCCGGCGCACCGCCCGTCACCCCGCCGGCAGGCCACTCCCGCCTCCGCACTTCGACCGCCGTCAGCAGCGACGGCACCTCCCTCCCCGTCACCGTCTGCGACCCGCCCTCCCCCGCCGGGACGGGCCCGGCCCCGGTCCTGGTCACCGTCTACGGCGGCTTCGGCGTCCCCCTCGAACCCTCGTGGGACCCCATCCTCGCCGCATGGCTCACCGCGGGCGGGCGCGTGGCCTGGGTGCACGCCCGGGGCGGCGGCGAGTTCGGCCCGGAGTGGGCGGCGGCGGGGCGGGGCGCGGGCAAGTCGCGCGCCGTCGACGACCTGTGCGCAGCCGCGCGCGCCCTCGTCGACCAGGGCGAGGCGGACCCGGGACGGCTCGCCGGACTGGCCGCCAGCAACGGCGGCCTGGTGCTGGCCGCGGCCGTGCTCCGCGCCCCTCGCCTCTTCTCGGCCGTCGCCTGCGCCGCGCCCCTCACCGACATGGCCCGCTACACCTCAGGGGGCGGCCTGGGCCGCCTGTGGCACGACGAGTACGGGGATCCCGCCGACCCGGCCGCGCTCGCAGCGCTCCTGGCGTACTCGCCCTACCACCACGTGCGGCAGGGCGAGTCCTACCCGGCCACGCTCCTGATCACCGGGGGCAACGACGCACGGGTCCCTCCCTGGCACGCCTGGAAACTCTGCGCCGCGCTCCAGGAGGCGGGCTCCGGCCGGCAGCCCGTCCTCCTGGACCACCAGCCGGGCACCGGCCACCTCGGGCGCAACGGCGCCGCCGCCACGGCCCTCAGCGCACGCGTCCTGGCCCTCCTCGCCACCCGCACCGGCCTCGCCGCACCCACGAGACCGGACCCGCCCTCGCCAGCCACCGACGCGAACGCGCCCTCCCCGCTCCGGGCGCTCCGGCAGCCGACCGCACCCGCACCGTCCTCGAGGAGCATCGCATGACCTGGGCACACCTGCGCCACGGCCCGGCACACCAGCACTCCGCACACCATCCGCCGGCAGCCCCGCCCGCCGCCTCCGCGGCGGACCTCACCAAGGTGTACGGCAGCGGAGCACGCCGCGTCGCTGCCCTCGACGGTGTGAGCGTGGCGTTCCAGCAGGGGCGCTTCACCGCCATCATGGGCCCGTCCGGGTCGGGCAAGTCCACGCTCATGCAGTGCCTCGCAGGGCTGGACACGCCCACGTCCGGAAGGGCCCTCATCGGCGACACCGACCTGGCCGGCCTCTCCGAGCGCCGGCTGACCCGTCTGCGCAGGGAGCGGATCGGGTTCATCTTCCAGGCGTTCCACCTCCTGCCCGCCCTGACCGTGGCGGAGAACATCACCCTGCCCCTGGCCATCACCGGCCGGCGTCCCGACCGGCAGTGGCTCGATCAAGTCGTCACCACGCTCGGCCTCACGGACCGGCTCGGACACCGTCCCGGGGAACTGTCCGGCGGGCAGCAGCAACGCGTCGCCTGCGCCCGGGCCCTCGCCGGCCGGCCCGACATCGTCTTCGCGGACGAGCCCACCGGCAACCTCGACACCCCCACCAGCGCCGAAGTCCTCTCCCTCCTCGCCCACCTGACCGACCACATGGGGCAGACCATCATCATGGTCACCCACGACCCCGCGGCCGCCGCCTACACCGACCGCGTCGTCTTCCTGGCCGACGGCCGCATCACCGACGAACTCCACCACCCGGACGCCGACCGGATCCTGGACCGGATGAAGCACTTCGACAACCTGTGACCGGGCCGCCGGCCCCGCGACGGGCCCTGCGTCACCGCCGCCCGTACCGCAACCCCGCCCGCCTCGTCGAGGAGCCGGCGCATGTCTGCCGGCGAGCGGGCCGGGTTCTGGGCTGCGTACCGCGCGATTGCTGGGTCGGCGAGCGGTTCGTGCAGCCGGGGCAGGGGCAGTCCCGGGTCTCCGGCCGCCTCGTGGCGAGGCGCCCTCAGGGTGCTGTCTCAGCCGGTGTCCGCATCCGTGTCGAGTCCGTCGATGAGACGGTCGAGGAAACGGGTGAAGGTGGCCTCGGGGGTGAGGGGCCGTCCGGGCGCGGCGAGGGCTTCCGCGAGCTCGGGGTGGTGGCCGTCCGCGACGACGGCGGCGAGGTAGCGGGCTTCGGCTGCGGCCCGGTCCGGTGACTGCGCGGTCGCGGCCTGCGCGATCTCGTGGGCGACGTGCGCGGCGACGAATCCGGTGAGCTGGGCGAAGACCTCCAGCTTCGCGGCGCCGTCCAGCCCGGTCGGCCGCAGGGCGGCGAGTGCGCGCTCCAGGAAGGCCAGCGTGCGGGGGCCGAGGGAACGGCGGGAGGACAGCGCGGCGGGGAGCCAGGGGTGCCGGAGCATGAGGGCGCGCTGCAGGTGGCCGATGGCCTTGAGGTCGGTGCGCCAGTCCCCGGTGAGGGGATCCGTGGCCGGGAGCTCACCGCTGACGTGGTCGACCATCAGTTCCAGCAGCGTCTCCTTGTCGGGGGCGTAGTTGTAGAGCGACATGACGCCGGCTCCGACCTGGGCGGCGACACGCCGCATGGTGACCGCTTCCAGCCCTTCGGCGTCCGCCAGGGCGACGGCCGCGGTCGTGATCGCCTGGCGGCTGAAGGCCGGTTTGCGCCCCCTGCCGGACCGGACGGGACTCAGCCAGAGCTGCTGCGGGTCGACTCCGGCGGCGCCGTCGCCGTCTCCACGGGTCACGTTCTCCTCGCCCCTCTCCTCACCGCTGCGACTTGCGGAAACCATCCAAGCACCCCCTATTCTCGTACACTGTACGTAAATGATGGAGGGGAACACGATGACGCCGATGACACCGCATGCGCACGATGCCGCGCCCAGGACCGCCTGGGCCGCACCGTCCGGGAAGCCGCCGCTCAGCTCCCGGCTGATGAGGGCGACATGGCGCGGCCTGCCGGCCGCACAGCACGAGGTCGGCTGGGAACCGGGCCTCTCGGTCCCCGCCGCGGACGGCAGCCCCCTGCGCACCGACCACTACTTCCCCCGCACGGAGGGCGACTTCCCCACCCTGCTCGTGCGTTCGCCCTACGGCAGGGGACTGCCGTGGTCACCGATGTACGGGATGCTCTTCGCCGAACAGGGCTTCCACGTGGTCCTGCAGAGCTGCCGCGGCACCGGCGGCTCGGGCGGCCGGTTCGACCTGTGGCGCAACGAGGCCGCCGACGGCCGGGCCGCGGTGTCCTGGCTGCGGCAACAGCCCTGGTTCACCGGAACCCTGGGCACCGTCGGACCCAGCTACCTCGGTTACGTGCAGTGGGCCCTCGCCCTGGACCCGCCGCCGGAGCTCAAGGCGATGGTGGTCCAGGTCGGCCTGCACGACCCCTACGCCCTCTTCCACGCGGACGGCGCGCTCCGCCTGGAGAACGCCCTCACCGTCGGCGCCGGCATGACGTACCAGCACCGGGGGATCGTCCCCTTCGTAAGGGCGGTACTGCGCCTGCAGCGGAGCCTGCGCAAGATCGCCGCCGCGCGGCCGCTGCGCGGGGCGCACGTGCCCGCCCTCGGAGAAGTGCCCTGGCTCGACGACGTGATGACGCACCCGGACGCCGGCGACCCGTACTGGGACGGCGCGTCCCTGGGCGAGGCCGCGGAGCGGCTGAGCGTGCCCACCGGCCTGATCACCGGATGGCACGACGCCCTGGCCGACCAGACCTTCGAGCAGTACGCGCGGCTGCGCCGGGCCGGATGCCGGACCTCCCTGCTGGTCGGCCCCTGGACCCACACCTCCGCGCTCCAGCAGGGATGGTCCGAGGTCTTCTCCGAGAGCCTCGCCTGGCTGCGCGCGCACCTGTGCGACGACCCCGCCGGCCTGCGCTCCGCACCCGTGCGCGTACATCTCGGCGGCGACGACACGTGGCGGGACCTCGACGACTGGCCGCCGGCACCGGCCATGACGACGGCCTGGTTCCCCGCCGCGAACGGGGATCTCACCCGGGATGCCGCCCGCCGGGTCTCCGGGGAATCCGCACCACTGAGGACGTTCCGCTACGACCCCGCCGACCCCACTCCCTCCCTGGGCGGGCCCCTGCTCTCCCGCGGCGGCGGCTCCCGCGACAACAAGGCGCTGGAAGCGCGGGAGGACGTCGTGACGTTCACCAGCGCGCCGCTGACCGGGCCCGTCGACGTCCTCGGCCCGGTCTCCGCGCGGCTGCGCGTCTCCACGGACACCGGCTACGCCGACGTCTTCGCCCGCCTCTGCGACGTGGACGCGCAGGGCCGTTCCCTCAACGTCTGCGACGGGCTGGTTCCCCTGCGGACCGCCGGGCAGGACCTCACGGAGGTCACCGTGCCGATGAGCTCGACCGCCCACCGCTTCGCCGCCGGTCACCGCATCCGCCTCCAGATCAGCGGAGGCGCGCACCCGCGCTTCGCCCGCAACCCCGGCACCGGGGAACCGCCGGCCGAGGCCACGGGGCTCACGCCGGTCCGCATCACGCTGCACGCGGGCTCGGCGCTGGTACTTCCTGGGGCGGGCGACGTTCGCGGCCCGTCAGCGGACGGATAGCCGGAACGCTGCGCTTGGGGCGGCCGCAGGAACGGTAGCCGTCCGCGCCGGGCGGTGGGTGGCGAGCGGTGAGCAGTGAGCAGTGACCGGTGAGCGGTCAGCAGTCAGCAGTCAGCAGTCAGCAGTCAGCAGTCAGCAGTGACCGGTTGCCACGGCTTCGCCCGGCGCGGACGGAGGGGTGCGTCAGTTCCAGGGGTTGGCCGGCTGGTCGTTGATGGCCGTCCAGAAGCGGGTCCCGGCCGGGACGTCCCCGTAGGCCCAGTAGCTCCAGCCGCCCGAACTCTCCAGGTTGGGCCCGTACCTGCCGTCGTGGAACTCGGCCATGCGCCAGCCCGTTCCGAAGTTGTTCGCGCAGACTCCGTCGGCGACCGCGCGGCTGGTCAGGCGGGTGCCGCGGATCGGATTGGTGGCCGCGACCGAGCCGCGTGCCCAGCCCGCGTAGAAGCCGGGCGTGATGCCGGCGGGGGCCGGCGAGCCGTCGACTCTCAGGCAGAGAACCGGCAGGGCCGTGGTCGTGGCGGTGTCACCCTGGTACGGATTGCTCAGCGGGCCGCCGCCCACCTGCACGGTTCCGCCGGGGCCGTCCGCGAGCAGGGTCCAGGTCATGGCCTTGCCGTTGGCGTCCCCGGAGGGCGTCGCGGCTGCAGCCGGGGTCACGACGCTCCCTGCCGCGGCCAGGGCCGCAACACCGAGAGCGAGGGCCGTCTTCACCGAGCGCATGGCTTCTCCTCACTGATGTGACATGAGATGCGATGGCGTAACGGTGGGGATTCTCCACGCTCTTCACAGAACCTCCAAGGGCGGAACCGGACACCGCTCGGGAGGCGGCCGCGCGCGGCTCAGCCCTGCCGAGGCTCGCTCAGCCCTGTCCTTGTCCGGGCTATCTCGCCGTGTACGTCAGGCAGTCCGCCGAGGGCCCCAGGGACGCCACGGTGATGCCGGGCGCCTGGCATTCGAGGCCGACGTTGTGCAGGCAACCGGACATCTTGCAGGCACCCACCCGGCCGACGGCGGAGGCGTCGCCGCCCTTGGACGGGAAGACGAAGTACGTGTCGCAGTGGGCGTGCGTCGCGTCTCCCACCGTGATGGCCAGCGCGTGGCAGGCGCTGTTCTGGTTGTACGCGCACTCGTCCACCTGACATACGCTCACCTGCGGCATTTCCACGGCGTTCTCCTCGGCATGACGTCCGGCACGGCGCCCCTGGGCCGTTCCCACGACGCCTTCCTCGGGCACCGGACGGCGACACCGGTGATCCGGTGCGTTCACCCGGAAGCGGGAGCCGTGCCGCCGGAGCCCGCGACGAGCGCCCGCAGCCGCAGCCGCAATCGCAGTCGCAGTCGCAGTCGCAGTCGCAGTCGCAGTCGCCGCAAGGGGACACCTCCGATCCGGACACCTCCGATCCGGCCTCCTCCCCCGGCCCCTTGACCGGGCCGCACGCCACGGGGTCAGCTGACCGTGGATCCCGGGCCGTACAGGACGGAGGCGGAGCGACATGACCACACGGGCACGCGACCGGGTGCGGCACGCCGACCCGCTCCCCCTGCACCGCCTGCAGGTCGCACCGCCGCAGGCACCGCCGTTCGCCATCGGCTCCTTCGACGCCCTCGGCCCCGACTCCCGGGCGGGCTACCCGCACCGGCACACCTTCTACGAGATCGTCTACGTGACCGGCGGCTCGGGCGCCCACGTCATCGACCTCGTCCGCAGGCCCCTCAGCCCTCCCCACCTGTGCGTCATCCTGCCCGGGCAGGTGCACCACTGGGAGCAGGTGTCGGGCCTGCGCGGCGTCCTGACACTGTTCACCGAGGACTTCCTGCTGGCACACCCCGGCGACCGGCAGCTGCTGCGCACGCTCGCGGAGCAGCACTGGCTCCGTCTACCCGACGCGCCCTCCGGCGGGGACGGCGACGCCGCGGGCATCGGCCCGCTCGTCCGGGCCATGGCGGCAGAGTTCGCCGCGAAGGCGGACGGCTACGCCTCCGTGCTGGAGGCGTACCTGCACATCCTGCTCGTACGCGCCCTGCGCCTGCCCGGCGCGCGAAGACCCGACGCCGCAGCAGGCCGGGCCGCGGAAGTCGCGCGGGAATTCGGCCTGCTGCTCACCGGGACCGCGGGTGCCGAGCGGTCGGTCGGGGCGTACGCGGCGCGCATCGGCGTCTCCGTCGGCTATCTGAACGAGGCCGTCAAACAGGCCACCGGCCGTACGCCCGGCGAGCTGATCCGCGCGGCCCGGACGCTGGAGGCGAAGCGGCTGCTGGCCGGTTCCTCCCTCGGCGTCGGCCAGGTCGCACGGCGCGTGGGCTTCACCGACCCCGCGTACTTCTGCCGCTTCTTCCGGCGCGAGACCGGCCTCAGCCCCGGGGACTTCCGCCGCAGGGCGGTGACGCAGGAGCCGGAGAGGCGGGGGGAGGTGGGAAAGCTGGGGGAGGCGGGAAGGCAGGGCCCCACGTAGGCCTACGGAATCACCATGTTCACCCAGCGGAGTCCATCGATCCGCAGGGCCCGCCTCCCTAGGTTCTTCGGTGAGTCACTCACCCCCAGGAGGCGGACCATGACGGACGATCACGCCCGCACCGGCGACACCGGCGATACCGGCATCACCGGAGGCAACGGGGACACCGGAGGCACCGGGGCCGCGGAGGCGACCGGCCGGCGGACGGTCAGTCGCAAGACCCTGCTCAAAGCGGCACTCATGGCGGTTCCCCTGCCCGCGCTGCTCGGCAGCGGCGTGGCCCTCGCCCGGGACCACCGGCCCTCGGACGCACCCCTCCGGCCGACGCCCTTCTGCGACGACGGGGACGACCCCACGCCGCCGCAGATCGAAGGCCCCTATTTCAAGCCCGACTCCCCCGAGCGCGCTTCGCTGCTGGAAGCTGGGACGCGGGGCACGCGGCTCACGGTCGAAGGCTACGTCTTCGGACCGACCTGCCGCCCCGTCGCGCACGCCCTGCTGGACTTCTGGCAGGCCGACGACGCGGGCGCGTACGACAACCGCGGCTTCCGGATGAGGGGGCACCAGTACACGGACGCCCGGGGAGCGTTCAAGCTGACGACCATCGTGCCGGGCCTCTACCCGGGCCGTACGCGCCACCTCCACGTCAAGGTGCAGGCACCCGGCGGCCCCCTCCTCACCACGCAGCTCTATTTCCCCGGAGAGCCCCGCAACAACACCGACCCGATCTTCAACGCCGCCCTGCTCATGAACGTCCGCCAGGCCGGCCCGGCGAAGCAGGCGACCTTCGACTTCGTGGTGAACACGGGCGGGCCGGGGAAGTAGCAGCGCGGTCGGCAGCCTGCGGCCTGCGGCCGGGCCGTGCCGGGCCGTCAGACCGACAGCCGGAAGCCCAGGTCGCCGAATGCGACGTGATCGCCGGGACCGACCCGGACGGACCCGGCGATGCGCAGGCCGTTGACGTAGGTGCCGTTGCGGGAGCCGAGGTCCGTCAGGCGCCAGCCGTGGTCGAGCCAGCGCAGCTCCGCGTGGCGGCGGGAGACCGTGTCGTCCTCCAGACGCAGGTCGGAGACCGGGGCCCGGCCGATGGTCAGCGGCTTCGTACCGGGCTCGGGGAGCCGGAGGCCGGGGAGCCGTGCGCCGCGCCAGGCTCCGCGCACGTGGGCCCCGAAGGCGGACAGACGGCTCACCGTACGCAGGATGAAGTCCGAGAACCGTCCGCGAGTGGGGAGATCGGCCATGGCGAGCTCGATCTCGGCGCTGGTGCGGGCGGTCAGGACGAGGTCCATGCGGCGCATGAACGTGTCGTGGGACAGCCTGCCGTCGCCGGTGCCGTCGCGCAGGACCGCCAGGGCCCGCTCCCGGTCGGCCTCGGAAGGCCGGGTCACGCGCGTACGGAACTCAGGAGACGTCATGGAGGTGATTCTCGGGTTTCGGCCCCGCCCTGTCCACAAAATCAAACAGATGCACGGCACTGATGGGAAATCAGCGGATCCGGCCGTGCCATTGTCGGGGGCACCCGGCACGTGGGCGCACCGGGCCGGGGTGGGAAGGTGTCAGGGCCCGCACGCCGTCCGACGGAGGAGAGAGCACAGCATGGCCGTCATCCACGCCACCACCCTCAAGCCGACCAAGGGAGAACTGCTCACCGCCTGGCTCCCCTCACGCCCCTGGTACCAGGGCGCAGGCGAACCGCAGTTGACCAGGTCCGGCGGCTTCCGGCTCGACGACCCACAGGGGGAGGTCGGGATCGAGTTCATAGTCGTCACCGACACCTCCGGAACGGCCCCGGTCGCCTACCTGGTGCCGCTCACCTATCGCGGCGCCCCCCTGGAGGGGGCGGGCGACGACGCCCTCGTCGGCACCATGGAGCACGGGGTGCTGGGGCGGCGCTGGGTCTACGACGGCTGCCACGACCCGGTGCTGGTCGCCCAGTTGCTCGCCCTCGTCGAGGGCCGGGTGCGGGCCCAGGACCAGAACGTCAGCGACACCCCCGACCCCGAAGTCACCCGTTCCTTCACCGGTGCGGGCCCAGCCCCGGCGGACTTCGCCGTCACCGCCACGACCGACGGCGCAGAGGCCACCGAACTGTCCGCCCTGCACGGCACGAAACTGCACCTGCACCGGGTCCTGCAGCCCGGCCCCGACGCCCCCGCCTCCCTCCCCGAAGGGGCGACGGGCCACGTAGGCGGCCCCTGGCAACTCCCGGACGGCACCCGCGTCCGGGGACTGTTCGCCGTACTGCAGAACCTCCCGCAGGCCTGAGGGCAGGGGCCAGCCTTGCCGCCATGCTGACTGGAGATCTTGTACGGCTTCGCGCTTTCGAACCTTCCGATGCGGAGCTCATATGGCGCTGGAACAACGATCCCGAGGTCGGGCGCTGGATGTTCGGCGGATATCCGGAGTCCGCCGCCCAGATCGCCCGGCGCTTCGAGGAACTGCCGCGGAACTCCTACGCCGGCACGTTCCTCGGCATAGAGCCGCTCGACGCACCGCGGCTGATCGGGTCGGTGCGGCTGCGCGATGCCGCCCCCGAGACCGGTGCGGCCGAGCTGGACCTCCGGATCGGCGACAAGGACTACTGGGGCCGCGGCTACGCGACCGACACCATGCGGGTGATCTGCCGGTACGGCTTCGAGGACATGCGTCTGTACCGGATCGCCCTGACCGTCGTCGCGGACAACGTCCCGGCCCGCCGTGTCTACGAGAAGGTCGGCTTCGTCGAGGAGGGGCGCCGGCGGGAGTGCTTCCGCCGGGGCGGCAAGTGGCACGACATGATCATCATGGGGCTCCTCGAGGGCGAACTCCGCTGAGGCCGCCGGAGCCGCCCTCCCCCCTCCTCTCCCCCGCCCCCTCCGCCTTGCGAATGAGTATGCGCACCTGTGCGTGGTGAGTAGCTGCCCCGAGGCGCGCCGGCCGGTGCGGAGGGTTCACTGGCCCCATGAACGACCAGGGAACGCGAGAAGACGCCGAGCTGCGGCGGGCGTGGGCCGACGCCAATGCTGCGGACGCCGCCGAGCAGGCACGGGTGGCCCGTCCCGGCGGGCCCGCCGATCGTGACGACGACGCATCGAGTGCGCCCCTCTGGGCCACGGTGCTCGCGGTGCTGCTCATCCCCGTGGCCGTGTTGTTCGGCTCGCTCGCTCCCATGGCCACCGACAGCTGCGGGCCGGACAACTGCTCCCGGGCGCTCGACGGCGCCCTTGCCCTGGTCGAGTACAGCCTGTTCACCACGGTGATCGGTACGCCGGTGCTGCTTCTGACGTCCTGGGTCCTTCCGCGCCGCATGCGCTACGCCAAGGCACGCAAGTACCTCGCGTGGGGCGCACTGCTCCCGCCTGTGATCGTCAACCTCATGGTGCTCGGCCTGCCGGAGTGAGGCCCCGGCCGAGGAGCGGACGCGTCGGCAGGTGCTGGAAACAGGAACAACTGGCGCGCAGGCCGACCGGGGAAGATAGTAGGAAGCAGGGGATATCCGTCACATCGGAGGACACCATGATCGTCCTCGGAGTCATTCTCCTCATCATCGGGTTCCTGACCGGAATCTCGATCCTGTGGACCATCGGCATCATCCTGCTGATCATCGGCCTGATCCTCTGGGTCCTCGGCGCAGTGGGGCACGCGGTCGGCGGACGTAAGCACTATTGGTAGCCGGTGCTGGTGCTGGTGCAAAAGCTGTAGGCGAAGCAGCCGGTCCTCGGCCGTCGGCTGTACAGAGGCGGGCGGCCCGGGCACGCTGTGCCCGTCGGCATGCATTCCGGCGCACCTGGGCCGGCCGTGACAGAAGGGAGCAGGGTGCCGAGCCTGCCCGACGCACGCGGAACCTTGTCCGAGGCGGTGATCGGTGCGCTCGGCAGCCGGCCCGGAGGGGCGGCGCACCTTGCTCCCGACGGCGCTGTGCGCAGCTCCGACCCGTACGGAGACGATCTCCACCTCGCCCTCTACCTCTGCTACGAGCTGCACTACAGAGGCTTCGGCGGCGTGGACGACGCCTGGGAATGGGACCCGGAGCTGCTCCGGCTGCGCGCTGCGCTGGAACGGGCGTTTCTCGCTGCCCTGCGCAGCGACGTCCCGGCCCATCCGGACGTGACCTCCGCGCTGCGGGACCTGCTCCTGGAGCCCGCCGAAGGAGCGGGAGTCTCGCACTTCCTGCGTGACGAGGGCAGGATGCGGCACCTGCGCGAGTACGTGGCCCTGCGCTCCCTGTACCAGCTCAAGGAAGCGGACCCGCACGCCTGGGCCATTCCGCGGCTGACCGGGAGGGCCAAGGCGGGGCTGGTGGCCGTGGAGTACGACGAGTTCGGTGCGGGGCGTGCCGACCGCATCCACGCGGGCCTCTTCGCCGCCGCGATGGGCGAGCTCGGCCTCGACCCGGCGTACGGCCGCTACCTGGAGGCAGCCACGGCGCACGCCCTGGCCGTGGTGAACCTGATGTCACTGCTGGGGCTGCACCGGTCGCTGCGCGGTGCGCTCGCCGGGCACTTCGCGGCCGTGGAGATCACGTCGTCCCCCTCGTCCCGGCGCCTGGTCCAGGCGATCGACAGACTCGGTGCGGGCCCCGCGGCCCGTCACTTCTACGCCGAACACGTCGAAGCGGACGCCGTGCACGAGCAGTTGGTACGCCATGAGGTCATCGGCGGTCTGCAGGCGGACGATCCCGGGCTGACGAACGACATCGTCTTCGGGATCGACGCCACCGTGTGGCTCGAGGACCGTCTCTCCGACCACATTCTCGGGGCTTGGAAGGAGGGTGGCTCCGCGGTACGCCGACCTCTCTGACGGGGTCCCGGGTCCCACGCCCGTCACGGCTCCCGGGACGACTCATCCGGCCGTCGACGGCGGCGGTGGCTGGTGTCGCAGAACGGGTAGAGAAGGCTCCGGCGACAGGTGCACACGGCGACGACCGGCCGGTCCGAACGGACGACCCTGCCGTCCGCCGTCACGAACTCCACCGGCCCCTCGATCAGCATCGGCCCGCCCGGTTCCTGCCACACCCGCCGCGCCTCTTCGCGGCCCGCCTCCGCCCTCCCGGGAGGGCTGCGCCGGGGGCCGGGACCGGAGCCGGCCGGCTCCTCAGGTCCGGCCGGCTCCTCAGGCGAGGTGCTCGCCACGGACCACCACCAGTTCGTCCCGGACCTCGTCGGCCCCGATCAGCCCTTGCTCCCGCATCCACGGGCTCTGACCGCGCATGACCGGGCCGTACGCCACGGTGCGCCGGGCGGTCACTTCCACGGTCAGCCCACCCTTCTCCAGTGCCTTCACGGTGCGTTCCGGCCCGCACACGGACGAGTGCACCATCAGCACCACCCCGCCGGGCCGGAGCAGCTCCGGCACTCCCCGGCACAGACGGTCCAGGAGGGCTCGGCCGTCCGCTCCCCCGGCCCAGTTCCGCCCCGGACCGTGCAGCGGCCTCCGGCCGCCCCGCACCGGCACCGGCACCGGCACGTACGGAGGGTTGGCCAGGATCAGATCGAAGCGCCCCCCGGACACGGGCGTCAGCAGGTCGCCCCGGACGGCCCGCACGCGCACCCCTGCCCGCAGCGCGTTCAGGCGGGTCGTGAGCACCGCACGGCGCGAGGCGTCGACGGCGAAGGCCCGGGCGCGGCGCCGCGCCGCCGCCACAGCCAGCACGCCGCAGCCGGTCCCCACGTCCAGCACGGCGGCACCGCGATCCACCCGCTCCCGGGAGAAGGCCTCCAGGAGCAGTGCTGTGTCCTCCTGCGGCACATAGACCCCAGGAAGCCGGAAGAAGCGCATCTCCCCCGGATACCCCGGCGGGAGGGCCGATAAGCGGACCGTAGGCCCTTCGGGCCACTGGGTGAGCAGAGGCGCAGGAAGGCGTCCGTGCGGGCTGCCGCGTGTCCCGGGAGGCCGACCGGTCGTTACAAGTCATGACATGCCCACTCGTATCTCTGCAGGAGAGTCGATGCGCCGAGTCCTCACCACCGTCGCCATGGCCGCAGCCGCTCTGACCTTCGGATCGGCCACCGCCGCCCAGGCTGCCGGTTCGGCACCGTCCATGGACCTCGGCGGGCTGACGACGGTCGACCCCGGAAGTCTGGGTGAAACCGTGGACGGCGCGGCGCGGGAGACGTCGACCATCGCCGGGGACGTCGGGAGCAAGGCCGTGAAGAGGGCGGTTCCCGCGGCGGGCAGGGCAGCCGGCGGGACCGCGAAGCACACGACGGCCGCGGCCGAACGGACCGTCGGCCAGTTCGCGGGGTCGGCGGGGGTCCTCGTGGGCGAAGCGGCGAAGTCGGCCGCCCGGGGCGGACAGCCGGCCAAGGCACTGCCGACCGGCTCGCTCCCTCTGAAGGGCGGGCGGCTGAGGTGACCCGGCCGCAGGAATCGCAGAAGCCGGGAAAGCCGTAGAAGCGCGCCTACTTCCTGTCCTTGAGGGTGTAGCCGCCCGCCACGACGGGCGAGTCGGCAGCCGGTGCCATGCACGGCGTGAGCGGCGGCTTCTTCTCCTCCTTCAAAGGAGCCCCGGACATCCCGATCCGGGCGGGCCCGCCGCCCTCGCCCTCCGGGACGTAGAAGCTCACCCCCATCCGGACGTGCGGTTCGAGCAGGGTCCGCCAGGGGTGTCCGGGGCTGGTGCGCTCAAGGGTGCCGGTCACCGTGGCCGTGGGGCCGCCCGTGGTGAGGCAGTCGACCTTGAAGTCACCCCAGTAGACCTCCGGTTCGCCGCCCGGATGCTCGACCTTGTGGGAGATGCGGAAGGTTCCCCAGGACCGCAGGGGCTCATTGCCCTGGGCGAAGGTGCTGCGGGCGTCGACGGAGACCCGGATGTCGTGGCCGTCAACGGGGTAGCCCATGCGGGCCTTCCCCTGGATGGAGGAGGAGGTCGTCTCTACGGCCGCCGTCCCGGCGGTCGCCGTCCCGGCGGTCGCCGTCGTATTGAAGGCCGCCGTATTGGCGGTCGTCCGCTTCGTGCCGAGGTCGGGCGAAGGGGTGGTCGCCACCGCGGCACCGGCCGGAATGGTCAAGGCGACGGCGAGGGAGAGGAGCGCGACGGCGCGAAGGGTCTTCTTCCGCATGGAGGTCTCCGATCGGGAGTGGATCCCGGGACCGGCGCCCGGGACTGGAGTGGCGCCGGCTGCTCCCCGAGCTTGCCCAACGGGGCCTGCCCCGGGCGTCCGTCGCTCGTACCGGACGCGCCCACCGAGCGGCCGGAATCCGGAACCACCCGCCGGCCCTCCGGTCGTACACGCGGCTCCGCCGTACGGATGAGGCTCCAAGGGCCTCCGGGCAGCCCGGCCGCCCCTGCCGGAACGGGGCCCACTGCCGGGGGGCCGACCCGGAGCACTGCTCGCGGCCGGGCGTCACGCGACACCCCGCCAGACCTCCGGGAATGATCATTTCCTACAAATCCCGGACACCGAATTCCGTTGGCCACGACATCTAATTACCCATCACCCCCTTGGCAGAGTGGCCACCGAGTCGATCTCTCCCCGCAGCCGGCTCTGCGGGGAGTTGTATCTCTACTACAAAGGGGGTTCGCTCAGTGAGCATGTACACCGATGATGTGGTCGTCACGGGCCTGGGGGCCACGACTCCGCTCGGCGGGGACGTCGCCTCGACCTGGTCGGGGATGCTGGCCGGCCAGTCGGGGATCAGCGCGATCGAGGAGGAGTGGGCGGCCGACCTGCCCGTGAGGATCGCCGGCAGGCTCAGGACCGAGCCCACCGAGGTCCTGGACCGCGTACAGGCCCGCCGCATGGACCGCTGCGAGCAGATAGCGCTCGTCGCCGCCCGCGAGGCCTGGGCCGACGCGGGCAGGCCCGACACCGATCCGGAGCGGCTGGCCGTCGTGATCGGCACGGCCACCGGCGGCGCCCTGACCATGCTCGGCCAGGACGACATCCTCGAAGCCTCCGGAGTGCGGCGCGTATCGCCCCACACCGTCCCGATGCTGATGGCGAACGGCCCGGCCGCATGGGTCAGCATCGACCTCGGGGCCCGCGGCGGTGCGCACACCCCCGTCAGCGCCTGTGCGTCCGGGGCCGAGGCCATCGCGACGGGCCTGGACCTGATCCGGCTCGGCCGCGCGGACGTGGTCGTGGCGGGCGGCACGGAAGCCTGCATCCACCCGCTGCCGCTGGCCGGGTTCGCCCAGGCCAAGGCCCACTCGACGCGCAACGACGCGCCCCGGCGGGCGTCCCGCCCCTTCGACACCGACCGCGACGGATTCGTCATCGGCGAGGGCGCGGTCGTGGTCGTCCTGGAGCGCGCCGGGTCCGCGGCCTCACGGGGAGCCCGGGCCCACGCGACGCTCGCCGGCGCCGGGGTCACCTCGGACGCCCACCACATCACTGCCGCGCATCCCGAGGGTCAGGTCCGCGCGATGCGCATGGCCCTGGCCTCCGCAGGCCTGGACCCCCTGGCCGTCGAGCACGTCCACGCCCACGCGACGTCCACCCCCAAGGGCGATCTCGTCGAGGCCCGGTCGATCACCGAGGCCATCGGCACGCACCCGGCCGTCACCGCGACGAAGTCGATGACCGGCCACCTGTTCGGCGCCGCCGGCGCGATCGGCGCCCTCGCCACGATCCTCGCCGTACGCGACGGCGTCATCCCCGCGACGCAGAACCTCGACACCCTCGACCCGGAGGTGAAGCTCGACGTCGTCGCGGGACGGCCCCGGCACGGCAAGCTGACGGCCGCGCTCACGAACTCCTTCGGCTTCGGCGGGCACAACGCCTCACTCGTGTTCACGCCCGCGCCCTGAGCCGTCCCGGCCGGCTCCCCTTCGCCCCGGCCGGCCCCTCCGCCCCGCCCGGCGCCGGGCCGTTCCGGCGCGTACCCATACGGCCCCACCATGACTGGCAGCGGCAATCGGGCCCGAGGATGCTTGAGCCTGTCGTACGGGTACGGGCCTACGGCACGAACGAGCGGGAGCAGGCACGTGAGGGCACCGAACGCAGGGCGCACCGCGGAGAGGCGCTGGTTCCTGCGCCACCTCCAGCTGCTGCCGGTGGCCCTGCTCGTCGGAGGCGTCATCCTCGACTACAACACGCCGCCGCGCTTCAGCGCCGAGGCCTTCTACACCGCCGCACCGATGGCGGCGGCCGCGTTGCTGTCACTGCACGCGACGATCCTGGCAGCCGTCGGCGCCTGCGCCGCCGACTTCGCGATGCTCACGCACTTCGGCATCATGGGGGATTCCGGCGGCCGCAGTGAGCTGTCGGCGGTCGCGACCGTCTCGGCGATCGCAATCGTCGTCAACCGCCTCATGCACTACAGCAATGTGCGGCTGGAGTCCGCGCGCAGGATCGCCCTGGCCGTTCAGGACGCCATCCTGCCGCGGCCTCCGGTCTCGATCGGGCCCTACAAGATCGCCGTGCGCTACCAGTCCGCCGTGAAGGACGCGCAGATCGGCGGTGACCTCTACGGCGTCCAGGACACTCCGTACGGCGTACGCTGCCTGGTCGGCGACGTGCGGGGCAAGGGCATGGAAGCGGTGAAGGCGGTGGACGTGGCCCTCGGCGTGTTCCGGGAGGCCGCCGATGACGAACCCACGCTCGTACGGATCGCAGCCAGGCTGGACCGGGCGCTGCTGCGGGAAGCGAAGCGGCGGCAGGGGCCCGAGCGAACCGAGGGATTCGTCACCTGCGTCCTGGCCGAGATCCCGCCCTCGGGCGGCGAACTGCGGCTGATCAACCGCGGGCACCCGCCGCCGTTGCTGCTCCACGGCGGCGCGGTCCGCAGTGCGGAACCGTCCGAGCCGGCCCTGCCCCTGGGTCTGACGGAGCTGGGCGCCGTCGAGGAACGGACCGATACCGTGCCCTTCCCACCGGGGACGACCCTGTTCCTGTACACCGACGGCCTGAGCGAGGCACGCGACGGCTCCGACACGTTCTACGACCCGGTCGCCCGGCTGAACGGGCGCGACTTTCCCTCGCCGGACGCGCTGCTCGACGCCGTCCTGGCCGATGTGCGCCGTCACACCGGTGGCTGCATCACCGATGACCTGGTACTGCTCGCCATCAACCGGGGCGCGGGGGAGGTGAGCCTCTGACGCTGCTCGACCGACCGGCCGACCGGCCGAGCAGCCGCGGGCTCAAGACGTCTGCTTGGCCGCCCTCCACTCCGGCGCGAGCACCGACCAGATCTCCTCGTCGTGACGCTTCCCCCGGTAGAGGAAGCTCTCGCGGAGCACGCCGTCCTTCGTCATCCCGAGCCGCCGGGCCACGGCGATGCTGGGCGCGTTCCCCGACGACACCCACCACTCCACGCGGTGGATGCCGCGCTCCTCGACGGCCCAGTCGATGACCGCGCGCGCGGCCCGGGTCACCAGGCCCCTGCCGACCGCCGCCGGCTCCAGCCAGCAGCCCGCCTCGGCGACGCCCTGCTCGAAGTCCAGCCTCCGCAGCAGGAACCCGCCGACCAGCTCGCCGTCCGACCGGATGCCGTAGAGGCGTCCGGTGTCGGCCGCGGTCCTCTCCGCGTACGCCCGGAGGAACGCCCGGCTCGACTCCAGGTCCGTGACGACGTCGGGAAGCCCGTTGTGCTGCCCGATGAACTCCCGCCCTCGGTCCATGTGGGCCAGGAACTCCCCGGCCTGCCACGGCTCGACCGGGCGCAGCTCCGCACCGTCGTCGCCCAGCGATATCGCGTACATCGTCACCTTCCGCGGTCCGGAACCGGCACACCTGCGAAAGGATCTTCGCATGGGGTGTCACGGGCCGTGTGCGGCAACGGGCGTGCCACGGCCCAGGACCCGGGACGCCCGTCGTTCGTGAGAGGTCTCCGCTTCTACGGTCGGAATCCCGGACGGCGATGACGTTCGACGACGTTCGATGACGCTTCATGGCGCTTGATGACGCTTGATGGTGTTCGACGACGCTCGCCCGCGCCCGGCCGGTGGCCCCTCGGGAGCCACCGGCCGTGGCCTGCTGTCCGGCACAGCGCACTCGTTCGACCTGCCTGGAGTTATCGGATGCCCGTCCTGATCGCGGCCCTCGGACTGCTCGCCTTCGTCATGCCTTGGCGACGGACAGGTACTTGCCCGCACTGCCGCAGATGACGGGCGATCTGCACACCGACGCATCGGGCGTCCAGCTCACCCTGACCGCCTTCCTGATCGGCGTGGGGCTCGGCCAGCTGGTCCTCGGCCCGCTCTCCGGCCGCTGCGGGCGGCGGGTGCCGCTGCTGGCGGGCGGTGTCGCGTGCGTGGTGACCACGGCGTTCTGCGCGCTCGCGCCGTCGCTGGAATGGCTGGTCGCCCTGCGCTTCGTCCAGGGCTTCAGCGGTGCCGCCGGCGTCGTGATCGGCCGGGCCGTGATAGCCGACGTGCCCCGGGGCGAGACCGCGGCACGCCTCTTCGGCGTCGTGATGGCCCTCACCGGCCTCGCCCCGGTCGTCGCGCCCGTCGCCGGTGGCGTCGTGATCGAGAACGGCGGGTGGCGGACGGTGTTCTGGGTCCTGGCCACCGCGACGGTCCTCGCGGTCGCGGTCGCGGCCGTCGCCGTGCCCGAGAGCCTGCCAGGGACCGGCGCCGTACGGGAGGCGCGGTCGCGACGGCGCGGGGCAAGCTGGTCGGCCGCTTCAGCCCGGCGGCGCTCCTGCGCACCGGCCTGTACGTCATGGTCACCGGCTCCGCCGCGCTCACCGCGCTCGCCCTGGCCGGTGCCCTCACCCTGACGTTCACACTGGGGCTGGTGTACGTGGCGCTCGCCGGCATCTGCCTGGTGACCGTCAACGCGACCGGTACCGGCTCCGCCGTGCTCGGGGCCGGGCAGGGGCTGCTGGGAGCGGTGGCCGCTCCGCTGGTCGGGCTCGGCGGCGAGCACACGGCGTTCCCCATGTTCCTGGGCATGACCGTCTCGGCCTCCCTCGCTTTCGCCGCCCTGGCCCTCACCCGGAGGACAAGTCCCGTCCTGCCGGACGGTCGTTGACGGCCGTCTCTTCGGTGCCGGCGGGAGCAACCGGGATCAGGAGCCGCAACCGGGATCAGGGACTGCAACCGGGATCACGGGCTGGTGATCAGTTTGCTGAGGCGCGGCGCCAGCCACGGTTTGCGTCCGCCGGCTCGTATCCGGCCGCGGGCGATCGCCGTCCACAGCGGCGTGCGCCGGAAGCTGATCAGCAGGAACGCGGCCGGGTCCGCCGTGATCCGGCAGTCGTAGGCCCGGGGCGCCGCGTCGCGGGTCACCGTCACCGTCCCGCCGTCGACGACGACCGCCAGGCGCGGACCGCCCGTGATGACGACGTCGAACGCGATGCGGACCCCTTGCGCCTTCGCCTCGTCCAGGGCGAGCGGCATCACCGCCGGCATGGCCTGGCCGATCACCAGGCGCGCCTCGTCCGCTCCGATCGTCCAGGGAATGCGGGCGCCGCGCGCGATGTCGAGACCGTGGAGGAGGCTCTCGCTGAGCATCAGCCCGGTCGCGGTCGCCAGTGTCAGGACGACCTGCTGTCCGTACCAGGGGGCTTCGACGGGTGTGCCGGGGGCGAGGTCCCGGGTGACCCGCAGGAACCTCTCCCCCCGCTCGGTGACGAGATCGCCGAGGCGCCTGCGCTCGTCCGCGTCCAGGAGCCCGATCGACTTGGCGTTCACGGCCGTGATCCGCTCGGTGAACGGGCCGTCGCCCGGTGGCAGGACGCTGTCCCAGTCCGCGAACTCATGGGTGAAGGCGGAGCAGTACGCCAGGTACGCGGCGCAGAGGTGGGCGCCCGCGTCGCCCACCGTCCATGGGGGCACGCCGGAGGGTACGTCCAAGTCGGGGACGCCGCCGCGCAGCAGTTGGGCCAGCCGCGGGATGACCGCGCGCAGGGCGGCACGGGTCCTCTCGTGCTCGGTGACGGGATCGACGCCGGCGACGGCACCCACGGCACACCTCCTGACGGCGGACAGGCGCCCGCAGGCTACTCCCGGCGTACCGCTCGCGATAGCCCCGGAATCGGCAAGGCCGCCCGCCGCCCGGTCCGGGATCAGCCAAGTGAAGAGGGCGTTCCTGTTCCATCCGTTCCGCTCGTTCACGAGCGGATGACTAGCCTGAGGAGATGACTGCCGTCTCACGCGTCGCACGCTCAGAGTCGTTCAACTCGGCCGCCGCCCAGTACGCAGCCAGCCGGCCCTCCTACCCGCCCGCCCTCCTCGACGCGGTCGAGGAGCTCACGGGGCGCCCCCTCTCCGGCTCCCGTGTCGCCGATGTCGGCGCGGGCACCGGAATCGCCACCGTCCTGCTCCGCGAGCGCGGCGCCGACGTCGTCGCCGTCGAGCCCGGCGACGGCATGGCCGCCCAGTTCCGCCGCACGCTGCCCGGTGTGCCGCTCGTCCGGGGCGACGGCAACGCCCTGCCCCTTGCCGACGCCTCCCGCGACCTCGTCACGTACACGCAGTCCTGGCACTGGACCGACACCGAACGCTCCGTTCCCGAGGCGCTACGGGTCCTGCGCCCGGACGGTGCGCTCGCCCTGTGGTGGAACACCAGCGCCCTGGACGTGCCCTGGACAGCCGCCCAGGGCGAGCGCATTGCGCGCTTCTGCGGAGTGGGATCGTCGCCCCCACCAAGTTTCGACGACAGCCGCATCGTACGGATCGCATGCCTCTCCGGCCTACGGGTCGCGCGTCGCCAAGTGCGCTGGAGCCGCACCGTCCCCCTTGAGACGCACCTGGCCAACATCGGCAGTCACTCGGCGTTCCTCGTCCTCGACCGGGCCAGGTCCCGGGCGTTCCTCGCCGACGAGCGCACCCGCCTCCGTGAGGCCTTCCCGGACGGAACCGTGGAGGAGACCCACCTCGTCGACCTCCTCGTGGCCACCACCCGGCTCTGAGCGCCAGCCGGACTCACGCCGCGGGACGCCGGGTTCGCCGGGGACCCCCGGGGGGGGGCAGGAGGCGGGGGTCACCGCGAGACGCCGCGGTCAGGAAACGGCGGTCCCGCGCCGGAACCCCAGGTAGCTCCAGCGCACGCCCTGCCGGCCGTGCGGGTCCTCCCGTTCGCTCACGTGCACGGCACCGAGGCCATGGCCGGCGGCGAGTGCGACCGTCTCCTGCACCGGCACGTCGAACATCCGCCGCCCGGCGGGGACGGGGCCGTGGCGCAGAGAGAGCACGACCCGCCCGTCGGCGGCGAGCAGACCGGCCACCTGCCCCATCGCCGCCGCCCGTTCCTGAAGGTCCAGATGCATCCACACGGCCGTCATCAGGATCAGGTCGTGACGCCGGTCGCGGGCGCGGAGCACACGCAGGTCTGGCAGGGCGTCGTCGACCCACTCGACGTCCTGCCCGGCGTGGATCCGCTGCCCTCTGGACCGCAGCTCCGCCGTGGGTTCGACGGCCACGACGCGGTGTCCCAGCCGTGCCAGCGCCGCGGCGTCGCGACCGCTGCCCGCGCCGATGTCCAGGACGCTGCTGGGGCGCTGCGGGAACAGGTGCAGCACGTCCCGGTGCACCTCGTCGAAGGACACGCTCTCGTACTGCTCGACGAGGGCCGCGGCGGCTTCGCCGTAACCGGCGGTGCTGGAAAGGGGCATCGGAACGACCATCCGGGACGTCACTCGGGCAGACGGATCGACAGGGCGTGGCGGAACTCGTTGCGGGGGTCCCAGCGGGCCTTGATGCGCTGGAGGCGGGGGTAGTGCTGTTTGTAGTAGAGACTCTGCCACGGCGTGCCGGAGGTGTTCCAGGCGGAATCGGCGAGGTCGGTGTCGGGGTAGTTGATGAAGGAGCCGTCGCTGACGGCGCCGGGGACCGGTACGCCGCCGCTGTCGGCGTAGACGGCGCGGTAGAACTCGCGTACCCACGACAGGCGCGGTCCGGCGTCGTCCTGCGGTTCCCAGCCGGTGAGGTAGACCGCCTTGAGGATGGAGTCGCGCTGTGCGACGGCGGTCGCCCCGGGCGCGACGGTGTTGACCTTCCCGCCGTAGGAGACGAGCCACAGGGAGCCGGTGAGCTCGGCGGCCTCCTTGCCCGCCACGTGGTCGTGGATGGTGTCCGTCTGCCGGTCCGTGAAACGTTTCCGCAGGTAGGCGGCCTTCGCCTTGAAGAATCCCGGCTGGCTCTCCTCCACGCTCGCAGCAGCCAGCAGCCACGGCCGTTCCAGGTGGCTCCGGGTGGGCCGCGCCCCGGCCCCGCGGCCGACGGCGGCCACGTAGTCGTCGATCAGCCGCCGGGCGCCTGCTCCGGTGGAGTCCAGGTGCCCGACCAGGTCGACGGTGCCCGACTTGCGGTTGTTGAGCATCAGGACGCTGAACAGCCCGGCGTAGGGAGAGCCGGGGGCGCTGTTGCGTTCGTGCCAGCTGCCGTGGTTGCGCACCAGCCGGGTGAAGGAGCTCCGGTCGAGGTCCTTCCAGGACCACGAGGCGCTGAAGGTGAGCGCGGACTCCGGGGCGCGGGGCAGAAGGCGTGAGGGGTCCGAGCCCTTCGCATCGGGGGACCGGAACCAGTAGCGGGTGACGATGCCGAAGTTGCCGCCCCCGCAGCCCGTGTGCGCCCACCACAGGTCGTGGTGGGGGTCGCCGGGGTCCCTGGAGGCCACCACGCTGCGCGCCCCGCCGTCCTTGTCCACCACCACGACCTCGACGGCCTCGAGGTGGTCCACGCCGAGACCGTGGCGGCGGGACAGGGCGCCGTATCCTCCGCCCAGGATGTGCCCGCCGACGCCGACCTCCGCCGTGGCACCGGCCGGAACGGTCACGCCCCAGCCGAGGAACAGGCGCCGGTACATCTCGCCGAGCGAGGCGCCGGGCTCGACGGCGAACGCGCGGCGCTGCGGGTCGTAGGAGACGGCGGTCATCGGAGAGACGTCGATGAGGGCCCGGACGGACCGGTCGTCGACGAAGCCCTCGAAACAGTGCCCGCCGCTGCGGACGGCGATGCGCTTGCCCTGGCGTACGGCTTGCTGCACGGCGTCGACGACCTGTTCGGTCGAGCTGACCACGCGCACGTAGTCGGGTGTGCCGATGAAGCGTGCGTTGCACCCGCGGTGCGTCAGCGACGGGTAGCGCAGGTTGCCGGGTTCGACCGTGACCGCGTCCGGCCGGGACGGGGCGCTGCTGCGCGCCGCCGCCACCGCGGGCGCCGCCGCGAGGCCCGGCGCGGATAACCCGGCGGCGGCTCCGCCGAACGCTGCTGTGCCTGCCAGTACGCCACGTCGCGTGATTTCTGCCATGGGCTGCTCTCCTGCGGATGCCTGATGTCCACTGCCGGATGTCCGGTGCGTGACGTCTGGTGCCTGGTGTCGGTGCCTGGTGTCGTATGCGGAGGTGATCTCTCCTTCCACAATCGGGGGCGGGTGCACGGCGGGGCATCGTCCGCGAAGACCAGCGCTGCCTCCTTCCAAGGAAGTACAGAAAGGCGGCCTTCCGGTCCCCCAGTAGGGTGCGCCCCCTTAAGGGACCCGTCCTGCCCGCTTATTCGATGGCTCGGCCACCGTGGCCGCATTAGTTTGGTGTGATGTCCCAACTGCGAACCGACCGGCTCGTGCTCCGCGCGTGGCAGGAGTCCGATCTCGATCCCTGGGCGGCCATGAATGCCGATCCCGAAGTGCGCCGGTACTTCCCGGAGGTGCTCACCCGAGAGGAGAGCGAGGCGTCCGTCGCCCGCTTCCGGGCCGACCTCGAGCGGCGCGGCTGGGGATGGTGGGCGGTGGAGGTCGTGGCCACCGGAGAGTTCATCGGGTTCGCCGGGCTGGACCCGGTGGAGGAGGACATGCCGTTCACCGGAGTGGAGGCCGGCTGGCGTCTGGCCCGCCCCGCGTGGGGCCACGGTTACGCCACCGAAGCCGCACTCGCCGTGGTGGAATTCGGCTTCGGCGACCTCGGCCTGAAGGAAATCCTCGCGGTGACGACGGCCACCAACCTCCGCTCGCGGGCGGTGATGCGCCGCATCGGCATGACGTACGACCCCGCCGACGACTTCGACGACCTGACGGTGCCCGACGGGCCGCTCCGCAAGAACGTGGTGTACCGCCTCCAGGCAGGCGCTGCTGCCGGCCATCGACCGCGAACCGAGTCGTAGCCGCTGCCGCAGTCGTAGCCGTAGCCGTAGCCGTAGCCGTAGCCGCAGTCTTAGCCGTAGCCGAGGCAAGCGGGGCCGGGTCTGCCGACGTCCGCGTGTTCTCCCTGCCGGGCTCGGTTCCATGCCGACTGCGTCCGGACGCCGCCTACGCATTTGAACATGTTGTTTACAACGCCTGGTTGACAACGTCTCACATCCATCCGCATCCTGATCACATGCCGTCGATTCCCGATCAGCCCACCGGTCCGACGACCGGCCAGCCCACCGATCCCTTCACGCCGCCGCACCCGGACCAGGCGCGAGCACAGCGCGTCTACGCGTCCCTGTTCCGTATCGCCGAGCGGCACGCGGCCACGGACGAACAGCGCCGCCGGCAGACCCACCCGTACGTTCTCGGCCCCCATGAGGCCGTCCGGCTCGTCTCGTTCCTGCTCAGCGGGGCGGCAGAGCCCGTCGACGGCGAGCCGGAGGTGGACCGCACCGACATCACCGCCGCCCTGACTCTCGTTCCGTCCGTCCGGGGTGAGATGGACGAGCTGGAAGCCGGCCTCCTGCAGATGGCACGGGGGCGCGGCATGACCTGGCAGGAGATCGCGTTCGGCCTGGGGCTCAGCACCCCGCAAGCCGCCCGTCAGCGGTACGAGCGACTGGC
The DNA here is from genome assembly GCF_042657885.1 of Streptomyces aureoversilis. Classification (NCBI taxonomy): domain Bacteria; kingdom Bacillati; phylum Actinomycetota; class Actinomycetes; order Kitasatosporales; family Streptomycetaceae; genus Streptomyces; species Streptomyces aureoversilis. The sequence continues at coordinate 8,506 of NZ_JBHSKJ010000034.1, read as the reverse complement.
CGGCCGCACCGCCACGTACGACACGGAGCCGGGCCCGGGCCCGAAGGCCCCCAAGGAATAGAAAAGAAGTAGAAGGAGCCGGGGGCGCAGGAGCCGCTCAGCCGTCCTGTGCGGCCGGATACGGGTAGCCGACGAGCCGCAAACCGTCGCAGCCGTCGTGGCCGTCGCAGCCGTCCGGGGTGACCAGGTCGCCCGTGTCGAACCAGCCGCCGGTTCCGGCGGAGTCCCAGCGGAGGCGGCCGCTGTCGGCCTCGAAGGTCGCCAGGCAGGCGGAGGCGCTCCGGACGAACAAGCGGGACACTCCGTCCGGCGCGCCCGGCTCCGCGTCCAAGCGCAACTCGACCCCGGCGCGGGCGCGGCCGATGCTGCGGGCGGGCCGGTCGTCCGGATCCTCGGGGGCCGCGCAGGTCACGCCCGCGGTCCCGGTCGTCATCCCCCAGGAGTTGACGAGGCTCCTGCACAGGACGTCACGGATGAGGGAGGCCGGCTCGCGTGAGAGCGGCATGGAGGTGTTGACCACCGTGCGCAGTCCGTTCAAGGGGCGCGGACGCTGCTGTTGCTCGGCGACGAGCTGGGCGAGTTGCCAGGCGGAGGCGAAGATCCGCTCGGTGCGGTTGCGCGACAGCATGTCCAGGAAGCCGGAGGCGTCCCAGGCGTCGGCGTAGTGTGCCGGGGCCCGGTTGACGAGCGGGTGGAGCGTGTTGCGCGCGTGCGCGAGGACGTGGGACGGGCCGGAGGCCACTGCCTGCGACGCCGCTCGCCCGTCGCCGTCCCCGTAGTGGGCGGCAACGGCCACGGCGGCGTGGAGGGTGTTGGGGGTGTGCATCACGCCGGTGGTCGTTCCGGCGGTACCGGAGGTGAAGGCGACCAGGGAGACCGCGTCCGGGTGCAGCGGCGTGGGATCCGGAAGCGGGTCGGTGCATCGCAGCAGGCTCGTGGTGAAGTCCAGCGCACCGGCGGTGACAGCCCCGCCGAGGACGACGCGGTGCCGCAGAGCGGGAAGGCGGCCGGCCATGGAGGCCGCCGCTTCCACGTTGCGCGCCCCCTCCGCCGCGTCGGTGAGGACGAGGACGCACGCACCGGTGACGGCCAGTGTCCGTTCCAGCTCGCGAGGGCCGGCCTCCGGCATGAGGAGCACGGTGACCGCGCCGAGACGGTCACAGGCGAGGGTCAGTGCCGCCGTCTCCCACCAGCAGGGCAGCTGGAGGGCGACTACGTCCCCTCTGCGCACGCCGAGGGCTCTCAGCCCCGCCGCGATGCGCCCGGTCCGGTCGGCGAGTTGCTGGAAGGTCAGGACGTCCTCGCGCCCGTGGCGGCCCCGCCGGTTGACCAGGGCGACGGCGTGCGGGATCTCGCGGGCAAGCCGCCGCAGGTCGTCCGTGAAGGCGGTGTCGCGCCAGAGCCCGGAGGCCCGGTAGGAGGCCGCGGCCCTTGCATCGGGGCGCACGGTCGTCAGCAGTTCCCGCACGGTCGGTCACCTCCTGCGGGACGGTCATCACGTCGAGCACGGCCGGCGGCCGACCCGGCCGGCGCCGCCACCCTGCCATGCCTTGACGGACACTGCCCGTGCCCGCGTCCGGGCATGTGTCCGTCACTCGTACGTGGCGGCCCCGGATTCCCTCACGCCGCATGGTCGGAATATCCGACATGCCATCCGTCCAGGTGAGCCGCGAACTGGTCGTTCCCAAGCGCGGCATGACCGCACTCCGTTTGACCCTCACCCCGCGTCGGGCCGCAGCATGGCGCTCGCGAGAGGAAGGGCAGGTCCATGACGTGCGAGAAAAAGAAAGTGCTGTGACTCATGGTGCCGCGTAATGTGCACTCCTGGTGAGTGACGGTTACTTCGGGAGGCGTCGTGGTTTCGGATCTTGTCAGGGTGTGGGCGTCCGGTTGGGCCCTGTCGCGGCGGACGCCGCGGCCCGTCGAGCAGCCCTGGGGGACCTACATCGAGGTGGGGCAGGCCGAACAGACGGGGCGTCACGTGCTCTACGAAGCCCACGGGCCGGCGGTGCGCGAGGCCGCGGCATCGGTCACCGTGCCGCACACCTGGCTCAAGGCGCCCGCGGAACCCGAGGACGTCAGGCCGTGGCTGCCCCGGGGCTGGGTGGTCGACGAAGAGGAGACCGGCCATCTGATGGCCGTGGACCTGTCGGCCACGGAACCCGTCGCACCCGAGGGCTACACCGGATCCCTGGAGACGAGCGGCGGCGTCACCTTCGTCCAGGTGCACGACGCCGCGGGCGAACTCGCTGCCAAGGGCCAGGTCGCCCTGCTCGGCCACGAGGCGGTCGTCGACCGCGTGGTGACCGAGGAGGCCCACCGCCGCCGCGGCCTCGGCGCCTTCGTGATGCGCTCGCTCGCCGACCACGCCGTGGCCGAGGGCGCGTCCCTCGGTGTCCTGGGGGCGACGGACGAGGGGCGCGCGCTGTACGAGACGCTGGGCTGGAAGGCGCACGCCCGGCTCGCGGCGTGCGTCTACAGGCCGTGAACCGGGAGCCGGCAGCCATCCACGGATGGTAGAGTGTTCGGCGTTCGTATCTGATAGCGAGAGATTTCGGGAGGTGAGGTTGATGACCGTACTCAAGGCCACTGCCGTGCGCAGCGCCCGAATCATCCTCACGTCCCGGGCGACGGTCTGACCGCATCCTGCTGTGCCCCTGCCGGGAGCGTGAGCTCGCGGGGCGCCATCCATACGAACATCACCATGGAACGGATCTCCGTACCGTCATGACTCATCGCATTGACTGGATCACGCGCGCCGAGACCGGCGCCGACATCCCTGCCGTCCGCGACATCGTCCTCGCCGCGTTCGACACCCCGCTGGAAGCCGACCTCGTCGACGCCCTGCGCACCGATTCCTCGTGGATCGAGGGCCTGTCGATCGTCGCCACGGACACCGACGGCAAGCCGGTCGGTCACGCGCTGCTCACCCGCTGCCACATCGGCGACGTCCCGGCCCTGTGCCTGGCCCCCGTCTCCGTGCTCCCCGAGTACCAGAGGACGGGCGCCGGCTCCGCAGCCGTCCGTGCTGCCCTGGAGGCCGCGAAGGGCATGGGCGAGCGCTTCGTCACCGTCCTCGGGCACCCGGCGTACTACCCGCGGTTCGGCTTCACCCGGGCCTCGGCCCACGGCATCGGGCTGACCATCGACGTCCCGGACGAGGCCATGATGGCCCTCGCCCTCGACGCCGGCCACCCGCTGCCGGCCGGTACCGTCCGCTACGCGGCGCCGTTCGGCATCTGATCCGAACCGGCCGCCTGACCGCCTGACCGCCCCATAGGGACTGCCGGGCGGGGTGTCACCATGCCCCGCCCGGCGGTAACCCACTGCCGGCAGCCGGCTGTCCGATCACGAGGTGCAGGTGCCCAGCATCGTCGTGAGCATCTTCTTCTCGTCCTCGGTGACGGTCAGACCGTAAGTGGACTTCACTGAGGTCCAAGCACGGCCGTAGGCGCACCAAGCGGTCTTCGCCGGGGGCTGCCACTGATCCGGGCTCTGGTCGCCCTTGCTGCGGTTCGTCGCCGCCGAGACGGTCAGCAGCTGCGGGTGTGTGAGGTCGTTGGCGAGGGCCTTGCGCCGGTCCGTGCTCCACTGGTCGGCGCCCGACCGCCAGGCGTTGGCCAGCGGCACGATGTGGTCGATGTCGACCTGGGAGGCCGCGGTGAAGGCCTTGCCGTCGTACAGGCTCTGCCAGGTGCCGGAGACCGCCCGGCACTCCGCATCGCGCTTCACGTCCTTGCCGTCGCGCCCGAGGATCGTCTCGCGGGTGTCGCACTTGTTGCCCTGCTGGGCCCAGTGCGGGAACTTGTCGCGGCTGTAGCCGGTCATCGGCCGGGGCTTGGCCACCGTCAGCCCGTTCAGCTGCTTCTTCGCGTCTCCTGACGACGGCAGGGCGGGAAGCCCGCCATCACCGCCGGCGCCGCCGGGCTTTCCGTCCCCGGGCCCTTGCCCGGAAGGCGGAGCCGAAGCCGAAGCCGCGGGGGGCGTACTGCGGCCGGGGGACTTCGCCCCGTCCGCGCCGTCCTTACTGTCCTTGCCGCAGCCTGCGAGCACCATCCCGGCCGCGCACACCAGCGCCACCCCTGCCCCGACCCGCACCTGATGCCTTTTCACTACTGTCATCCCCCGCCCATCGCCGGAAGGTTCCGCTGCCAAGCTGCCCGCCAGACAGATCCACAAACAGAACGAAAATGCCACTGAAGTCTCTATACGGCAAATCCGGCATGCGGCATGCGTACCTGCACCACCAGCACCGAAGGCAACAGGCCGGACCGGACCGCCGTTTCGGAGGCGGAAGATCCAAGGCGGGGGTCATGGCGGGTCATGCCGGGGCCACGGCGTGCTCCAACCGGAAATCCCCGAAGGAAAGCGTGCGGCAAGGACGTAACGTCACATCGGGACTCAAAGGATCACGCTTGATGTCACGGGCCAGGACTGCCGGTTGACGGTGAGGTTCCGGAAGGTAACCTTCACCGGTCAACAACACGTTGATCTTCGTTCTTTGCAGTCAACGACGGGGAAACTCCAGCATGTCCGCACCGCCGCCGCCCTATCAGAACCAGCCGCCGCACGGTTATCCGCAGGCGCCTCACGGATACCCACAGCCCCAGCCCCAGCGGGGACCCCAGCAACGGCAGGGGAGTCCGCTGCAGGCAGCGATCGCCGTCGTCATCGTCCTGGCGATATTCGGCGGCGGAGCCTGGTACGTATGGGATTACAACACCAACCCCAACGGCGGCAAGGCCAAGGAGGAGGCCTCACGGGCCGCGCAGGCCGAGGAGAACAAGAAGTACAACCCGAACATCGGCGACTGCGTCAAGATCCAGGACCCCAAGGGCAAGCCGGTCCCCGAAATCGTCGACTGCGGCTCCGGCCAGGCCGAGTACAAGATGGGCGAGAAGCTGTACGGGCCCGACAAGAAGTGCAGCTCGGCATTCGACTACGGCATCCAGTACTCCGTCAGCCGTGGCGCCGACTACACGCTGTGCTTCAACAAGGTCTGAATCAGCGGCCTTCCAGCACCGCACAAACATGAAGCACGAGGCATGGGGCCCCGCAACTCCCGGGGCTCCATGGCGCGGTCTCTCCTGCCCTTGTATGTTCCTGCAGTGAATGCCGACGACAAGACCGTGATACGGCAGGCAGAACCGGAGGATGCTGCGACAATCGCACGCATCCACATGGCTTCCCGGGCGGCCACCATGCCCTATCTGCCGCCGCAGCAGCGCACCCTTGACCAGGTGACCCGGTGGATCCGGGAGGTCGTTCTACGGGAATGCCGGACGTGGATCGCCGTCCGCGGCGGCGAGACGGCCGGTTACGCCGCCGTCGAAGGCGACATGCTCGAGCACCTCTACCTGCGCCCGGACCTCCGCCGCCGGGGCATCGGAACACTGCTTCTGAACGAGGTCAAACGGCATGCCACGGACGGGGTGTCGCTCCACGTGTTCCAGCAGAACACCGGGGCCCGCGCGTTCTACGAGCGCCACGGGTTCACCGTGACGGACACCAGCGACGGCAGCCGCAACATGGAGGCGCTGCCCGACATGACCCTGCGCTGGGCCCCGGACGGCTCCAGGTGATCCCGTCCGGCTCGGCATGTACCGGTCTCTGCATGTACCGGTCTCTGCACGCAGCCGGTCTCTGCACGTACCGGTTCGAGCGATCGCCGGGGCTCGACCCGCACGGGACGGAACTCCACCCCTGAGTGGAGAAGCTCCACCCTGGGCTGGGCACAAGGATGCAACCGGAGTTCCACCCCGTGGCCGATGTGAGGTCAGGCCCGGCGGCGGGACAGTAAAGGCATGAAAAGACCACTGACCAGGCGGGCGTCCGTGGCCGGCGTGCTGGCCTGCGCGGCCGTCGTCGCCTCGCTGATCTCCCCCGCCGGCGCCCAGGCGGCCTCCGCCGTGACCGCCCGGCCCGAGCTGCACACGCCCGAGGGCACGACCGTGCTGCCGAATCTCGACGATGACGCCCGGCGCTGCACCCTGCGCGCCGGCGACCTGGACCGGCTGGACGTGGCCGTCGACGAGCGGCTCGCCGCCTGCAACGACGCCGCGGACGAGGTGGTCGACGGCGCAGCCGATGCCGAAGACCTCACCCCGCTGAGGGTGGCGCCCATAGCCGTGAGCGGCCATGCCGGCGGCGGCCGGGTCTCGTTGCCCGCCGCGCAAAGCCCCTACGCCCGCATCTTCGTGGTGCGCGACGGGAAGTACGTGTCGCTGGGCACCGACGGCCGGTTGAGCGCCGAGGAGCTGCGGCGCGGGGTGCAGCTGGCTGTCGAGGGCCGTGACATCGTGCGGGACCGCAAGCGGTGGGACGGCCGGATCGACGTGACCCTGACCGTCACGCAGCGCGGCATCACCCGGACGGCCCGGGCGGGCCTGCACGTGGCTCCGGTGCTCCTGCAGCACGACCTGCAGCGCGCGCAGCACGTCTTCGCCGCTGCTCCTGGCCCCGGCGACGGGCAGCCCGTCGAGGTCCCCGCCGCGACGCGGCCTCCCGGCCAGTGGCGGGAATTCGCGGACTCCCTGCGCAAGGCCGCGAAGGAGTCCGGCCTGCCCGAGAGCGGCGTGCGGTTCCAGCCCGGCTCCGCGCAGTGGTGGAAGGACATCTGGCGCCAGGACATCGCCGAGCCCGGTTACGTCACCAGGACGACGCCCCACGGCCGGCAGACGCTGCGCATCCTGCTGCGCTCCCCCAACTACTGGACGTCCGCCGACGGCCGCACCGCGAGCCTCCGCCGCGCCGGACGGCTCCTCTACCGTGATCTGCGCGGTCCCGACGTGGGCGTGGTCCAGCAGTACACGCCCACGTCCCGCCGCGAGAAGAACGTCGACGAACTGCTGAACTTCACGGGCAACTTCGAGTCCCTGCCGCCGTACGCCGGGCATCCGCAGGGCCGGATTCTCTACGGGAGCAGCGCCGACCGCCGTCCCGACCCGTCGTTCGTCGGCATGCTGAACGCCCAGGGACAGCAGCCCGCGGTGGTGCTGGACACCTCCTGGCTGCTGGTCGGCCACGTCGACGAGACCGTCCACGTCGTACGGGCGGACAACGCGCGCGGCTGGACGCTCGCCGTCTCCGACCCCCGCAAGGCCGTGGCCCTGCTCAAGCAGGCCCAGCGGGCGGGCGAGGGCGGTCAGCGCCTCTTCGCCGACACGGTCGCGGAGGACAAGCCGACCGTCGACGAGTTCCTCCGTTACGAGCAGCACGCCGGTGACAACGAGGACGCTGCACGGCACGTCGACGGACAACTCGCGGTCCTGCTGCGGGAGACCGGGCTGAAGCCGCAGGAGATCGTCCGCCTCCCGGTCCTCTACTACAGGGTCGATCCGGGCGAGGGGCAGCCGCGTCGCCACCTGGCCCTCTCCCCCGCTCTCGCCAACGGGCTGTCCCTGACCGCCCGCGACTTCGCCGCACCCACCCCGCACGGCCCGCGGGTCGCCGGCCGCGACCTCTTCCGCACCGAAACCGAACGCGCCCTGGCCGGAGGCGGTGTGAGGGTGCACTGGGTGGAGAACTTCTCCTGGGCTCACCTCGGCGGGGGCGAAGTGCACTGCGCCACGAACGCCCTCCGCGAGATCACGTAATGACCCGTGGCCGGGTAGCCCATGGCGGCCCGCTGCCCGGTTCCGTCCGGGCAGCGGGGCCGGCCGCTCCGCCGGGAAGCGTCAGGACACGGTGATGCTGCGCGTGAATGCGGTGACGGAGAGGTCGCCGTTGGTCACCGTCTTCTCGAACGGGATCGTGAGGTGGCCGCGGGATGCCGGAGGCGTGATGCGCAGGTAGCCGGCCTCCACCATCCGCGGGGCGTCGGCATGGGCCCACGCCAGAGCGGCCTCCGCGGAACCGCCGGGCTGCAGGACGAGCGTGCTCTTGCCCGGGTCGGGGACGAAGTAGGTGCTCCCCCAGGAGGTGCTCGTGTCGACGGCCTTGTGCCGGGTGTCCTCGAGCTGCAGGCCGGGGTAGCCGCGCAGTGCGCAGGTCCGGCCGGAGGTGTTCGTGAGCACCAGCACGGTGCCTTCGTGGGACATGCCGTGCTGATGGCCTCCCTTGTCGGACAGCAAGGCCCGCAGGCCGGATACGTCGCAGGTCGGGGTCCGCCCGGCGGCCGGGGCGGCCGAGGCGGTCGCCGCACCGCCCAGGGCGGCGGCGGTCGCGGCCGTCGCCGCTATCGCCACGGCCGGGGCCGCTGTCCTGCGCAGGGTGCTCCGTAACATCGTGTCCCTCCAGCGTTCGAACGTCTTTGCTTTCCGGCTACCTCATCCTGGCCCGTCCATTCCTCCCCGGTCACGGTGACCCCGGGTATGCGGCGAGGGCGGTGGCATCCCCGTTGATACGGGGTGCCACCGCCCTCGGCGGAGTGCGGGGTGATGCTATGTGCGCCGTGAACCGATCAGTGCTGCTGATCAGTAGGCGGAGTTGACGTTGTCCATCGAGCCGTACTTGTCGGCGGCGTAGTTGCACGCAGCGGTGATGTTGGCGACCGGGTCGTAGATGT
>NZ_JBHSKJ010000033.1:0-48503 GCF_042657885.1 Streptomyces aureoversilis | reverse complement strand
AGGCGGACCTGGGTGTCGCCTCGGGTAACGGCAAGGGGCAGATCTTCGTCAAGGGCGAGGTCATCAAGACCGTGCCGGAGTCGAAGATCGTGGAGACCCTCATCGAGGAAGCCATGAAGATCGCCGAGCAGATGGAGAAGGACGGCGTCGCCTCCGGCGAGCCCAAGATCAGCATCGCCGGCTGACCCTGCCGCCCCGCGCCCCGCGCCCCGTGCGCCGGCACCCCGCAGAGCCCTCAGTGCCCCGCCCCGTCCAGCACGGGGCGGGGCACTGCTGCTTCCCGCCCCGTGCGGCCGCAAGGGGGGTGCGTCCAGGAGGCTGGGAGGTACAGTTCCAAGACCTGTTCCCTCCGGCCTCGGGCCCCGCGACGGTGAGGCAAATCCACACGTGCTGACGACGACCACCATCAAGGTCCTGGAGCCCGGCGACATCGAGGCCGCCCTCGCCGTCCTCGACCGCGACCCCGTCGCCAACGCCTTCGTCGCCGCCCGCGTCCAGGTCGCCGGCCTCGACCCCTGGCGGCTCGGCGGCGAGATGTGGGGCTGGTACTCGGGCGGCCGCCTGGAGTCCCTCTGCTACGCCGGCGCCAACCTCGTCCCCATCTGCGCGAGCCCCGACGCCGTACGGGCCTTCGCCGACCGCGCACGCCGCGCGGGGCGCCGCTGCTCCTCCATCGTGGGCCCCGCGGAGGCCACGTCCGCGCTCTGGTCGCTCCTCGAGCCCCACTGGGGCCCCGCGCGCGAGGTGCGCGCCCACCAGCCCCTCATGGTCACCCGCTCCATGCCCGCCGACGTCGAGCCAGACCCCCTCGTCCGCCGCATCCGCAAGGACGAGATGGAAGTGATCATGCCGGCCTGTGTCGCCATGTTCACCGAAGAGGTCGGCGTCTCCCCGCTCGCCGGGGACGGCGGGCTCCTCTACCAGGCCCGCGTCGCCGAGCTCGTGGGCTCCGGCCGCTCCTTCGCCCGCATCGAGGACGGCCGCGTCGTCTTCAAGGCCGAGATCGGCGCCGCGACGCCCCATGCCTGCCAGATCCAGGGCGTCTGGGTCGCCCCCGAGTACCGCGGCCGCGGCCTGTCCGTGACCGGCATGGCGGCCGTCCTGCGCTACGCCCTCGCCGAGGTCTCGCCCGTCGTCAGCCTCTACGTGAACGACTACAACACCGCCGCCCGGGCCGCCTACCGGCGCGTGGGTTTCGAGGAGACCGGCGCGTTCATGAGCGTGCTGTTCTGAGCCGCCGGTCCCCGCTCGCGGGGAGCGTGCGGGTAGCCTCCCCGCATGGATGACATCGTGGTCGGGCCGCTCGACCTCGCCGAGCGGGTCGACGACGCGCTGGCCGTGCAGGCGCTGGCCTTCGGGCTCACCGCGGAAGAGGTCGCAGTACGGCGGCACATCGTGCTGCGCCACCTCGCCTCCCGCGGTGCCCGCGCGCTCGGGGCGACCACCCACGGGGGGCGCCTCGTCGGCTTCGTCTACGGGATGCCCAACGACCGCAGCCACTGGTGGTCGGGCGTCGTCGAGCCCTACCTGCGCGCCACGGGCAGCGAAGGCTGGCTCGACGACTCCTTCGTCATCACGGAGCTGCACGTCCACCCCGACTTCCAGAAACGGGGCATCGGCCGGGCGCTCATCACCACCATCACCGACAGCGCCGCCGAGCCGCGCTCGATCCTCTCCGCCATCGACACCGAGTCCCCCGCCCGCGGCCTCTACCGCAGGCTCGGCTACCGCGACCTGGCGCGCCCCGTGCACTTCCCCAGTGCGCAGAGCCCGTACGTGGTGATGGGGGCCCCGCTGCCGCTGCTGGGGTGAGGCACGGGGCCGCGGGGCGGGGCCTCTGCGGGCCGCCCCGCGCGAGAACTCGTTTCAGCGGAGCACAGGGCTGCCGCTAATCTCCTGACCATTCCCTACGCCCCGCCAGGAGACCAACGATGGCCCATGTCCAGCGCATGTCCACCACGCTGCTGAAGACACTGCGCGACGACCCGGCCGACGCGGAGACCGCCAGCCACAAGCTGCTGGTCCGCGCCGGGTACGTCCGACGCTCGTCCGCCGGTGTCTGGACCTGGCTGCCGCTCGGCAAGAAGGTGCTGGAGAACGTCTCGCGCGTGGTGCGGGAGGAGATGGACGCCATCGGCGGCCAGGAGGTCCTCCTGCCCGCCCTGCTGCCCAAGGAGCCCTACGAGGCGAGCGGGCGCTGGGAGGAGTACGGCGACCTCCTGTTCCGCCTCAAGGACCGCAAGGGCGCCGACTACCTGCTCGGCCCCACGCACGAGGAGATCTTCACCCTCACGGTCAAGGACCAGTGCACGTCCTACAAGGACCTGCCCGTGATCCTCTACCAGATCCAGACCAAGTACCGCGACGAGGCCCGGCCCCGCTCCGGTGTGCTGCGCGGGCGCGAGTTCCAGATGAAGGACTCCTACTCCTTCGACACCACCGACGAGGGGCTCGCCGAGTCCTACCGCCTGCACCGCGAGGCGTACACCCGCATCTTCGAGCGCCTGGGCCTCGACTACCGCGTCGTCTCCGCCGTCTCGGGCGCCATGGGCGGCTCCGCGTCCGAGGAGTTCCTGGCGCCCGCCGCAGCCGGCGAGGACACCTTCGTGGACTGCCCCCGGTGCGACTACGCCGCCAACACCGAAGCCGTCACCGTGGCCGTGAGCCCGTCCGACCCCACGGGCCACGGGGCCGTCGAGGAACTGGACACGCCCGACACGCCCACCATCGAGACCCTCGCGGCCCACCTCGGCGTGCCGGCCTCCGCGACGCTGAAGAACCTCCTAGTGAAGGTCGACGGCGAGATCACGGCCATCGGCGTGCCCGGCGACCGCGAGGTCGACCTCGGCAAGCTGGGGGAGCACCTGGCGCCCGCCGTCGTCGAGCTGGTCACCGCCGAGGACTTCGCGGACCGGCCCGACCTCGTACGGGGCTACGTCGGCCCCCAGGGCCTCAAGCTGCGCTACCTCGCGGACCCGCGCGTGGCGCCCGGCACCGCATGGATCACCGGCGCCAACAAGCCCGGCAAGCACGCCCGCAACGTGGTGTGCGGACGCGACTTCGAGGTGGACCAGTACCTCGACGTGGTCGTGGTCGAGCCGGGCGACCCCTGCCCCCGCTGCGGCGCGGGACTGGAGATCGGCCGGGCGATCGAAATCGGCCACATCTTCCAGCTGGGCCGCAAGTACGCCGACGCCTTCGGGCTCGACGTCCTCGGGCAGAACGGCAAGCCGGTCCGCGTCACGATGGGTTCCTACGGCATCGGCGTCTCCCGCGCGGTGGCGGCCCTCGCCGAGCAGACGCACGACGAGTCCGGCCTGTGCTGGCCCCGTGAGGTCGCCCCCGCGGACGTGCACATCGTCGCCGCCGGCAAGGCGGTCCAGACCGAACTCGCCCTGGAACTCGCGGACAAGCTGGGCTCCGCAGGCGTCCGGGTCCTCGTCGACGACCGCACCGGCGTCTCCCCGGGCGTGAAGTTCACCGACGCCGAGCTGATCGGCATCCCGGAGATCCTGGTGGTCGGCCGCGGGGCGCCCCAGGGGCTCGTCGAGCTGAAGGACCGGCGCACGGGCGCCCGCGAGGAGCTGCCGGTCGCCGAGGCGATCGAGCGGCTGAGCGCGCGCCGCTGACGGTCCGCCAGGACGGCCGGGGCCCCGTGCCCCGGCCGCATGGGGCGGAGACGGGAGCCGCCTGGGGCGGGGTACGCCCGCGCCGCATGGGGCCCGAGGCAGGACCCGCATGGGGCGGAGACAGGCCGGCGCCGCATGGGGCGGAGGCAGGACCCGCATGGGGCCGAGGCGGGACGCGCATGAGGCGGCGGTCGGGTGCGCATGGGGCGGGGCCCCGTCAGAGCATCCCCGCGAACTCCAGCAGGAGTTCGCCCCGTGCGCGCGCCCCGGAAGCGAGTTCGCGCATGCCCGCCTCCGCCGTGCGGAAGAGGGTCCAGCCGCGCAGCCGGTCGCGGTCGACGTCCAGGGCGTCGGCGAGCTTGGCCACGCGCCGCCGGGCGATGGCCGCGGCCCCGGGGGAGGCCATCAGGGTGTCGACCCGGTCGCGGGCGAGCCACGCCAGGTCGTAGGCCCGCTCGCCCACCAGCGGCCTGGGGCCGACGGCCAGCCACGGGGCCCGCTCCCCGGCGAGCACCTTGCCCTGCTGGTAGCGACCGTGCAGCAAGGACGCCGGCTCTTCGGCGGCGTCGGCCGTCAGGGCGTCCCGCAGCTCCAGGGCCTCGTCGACGACGGCCCGCGCGTCGGCCGCCCACGGCTCCTCACGCTGCTCCCGCATGGCGCCCGCGAGCAGCAACGTGTGGTCGGCCACCGAAGCGAACGGGTGGCCGTCCGCCGGACGCACCCAGAGACGCTGCAGCGTCGCCGTCGCCTCCAGGACGGCCTTCGCCTCCGCAAGCGACCGCAGGCTCACATCGGCGCGCAGCCGCTCCAGGAGGAGTGCACCCGCCCCGGGCTCCGCCTGCAGCACGCGGACCGCCCCCAGGCCGTTCCAGTGGGCCAGCGCCGCATGCTCCAGTGCGGTGTCCTCGCCCGGCGCTTCCAGCTTCAGTACGGCACCCGTGCCGTCGGTCCGGCGTGCGAGAACGACGATGCTGCCCCGCCCGCCGGGTTCGTGCACCCGCTCCGGGGTCAGCTCCCAGCGCTCCGCGAACTCGTGGACCTGCTCCGGCAGCGAGGCGAGCCACTGGCGCCCCGCCCCGTCCGCCGGCCCGGAGCCCAGGGTCCGCACCAGCCGCTCCGGTGGTGCGAAGCGGTCGTCGGCGTTGCTCATATCCCTGTGCTGTCCTTTTCGTCCTTGCCGGTCAGGGGCGTTCGGGTGAACCGCCGGGCCTGCTCGGAGCCGTCCGCTCCGTGAGCCCAGGGAAGGCTACGCCGCCACCGCGCCAGCGCACCGCGCGCACCGCCGCCTCACGCAGCCCGCCCGCCGCGTCGAGCCGCAGGTCACCGCGGGCGGCGGCCACAAGATCGGCGTACACGGCCGCGACGCGCGCCTCCAGCTCCGCCGCCAGCCGCACGGCGGCGTCCGCATCCGTGACGGGGAACGGCAGTGCGTACCCGGCGGCCGCCGCCTCGGGCACGCCGCCCAGGTCCCGTACCGCCCGGCTCATCGCGTCCCGCCGAGCGCGGTGCGCGTCGTAGGCCTCGCGCGCCTCAGCCGCGCGCTCCTGCGCCACGCGCGCGCCCACGACCCCGTAGCCGTACACCGCGGCGTGCTCGGCCCCGAGCGCGGCCTGGGCAGCCCGCAGCGCCTGCCGCACGGCGGGGTCCTCGGGCGCCTGGGGGCTCGCCGTCTCCGTCATGCGTCACTCCTGAGCAGGTAGGCGTGGGCCGCGCCCGCGGCGGCCACGGAGGCGAGCAGCCGGGCCAGTTCGGGCGGGGCGGAGCCGAGGGCCTTGGTGCGGCTGTCCGCGGTGCGCCGTTCGGCGTCGGCCAGTGCGGCCAGGGCGGCCTTCTCGTCGCCCGGAACGCCGTCCGTACGTGCGGAAGCGGACGCGCCTGAGGCGGACGCCCCCGGAGCGGCCGAAGCCTCCGCAGACGACGACTCGGAGGGCGACGACTCAGATGACTCAGAGGCCTCGGACGGCTCGGAAGGCTCGGACGACTCAGAGGAGGCTGAAGGAGCCGAAGAGGCTGAAGGCGTCGAAGAGGCCGAAGAGCCGGACGGGGCCGGCGCCGTCGCCCCGTGCGGCGCGCCCGATGCCCCCCGCGGCGCGCCGAAAGCCTCCGCATGGCGCGCCACCTCCTCCCGCAGTGGCCGCAGCCGCTCCGCGAGCGCCCCGTGCGCCGCGATCGTGGCGTCGTAGCGCGCGAGCAGCTGCACGGATTCGCGCCCCGCCGCGGCACGCAGGCGCTCCGCGGCGGAAGGGCCCGAGGGCGCCCCGGAGGCGCCCGAACAGCCGGTGAGCAGCGCCCCGGCGCCGGCGCTCAGCAGAACCGCGGCGCCCCCTGCCAGTACCCTGCGTCGGTGCGGGCCGGCCGGGCCCCGCGTCGTCGTCGTGAACGCCACGATCCTCTTTCCGCCGGTCCGGTCATGATCACCGCACGTGAGCGTACCGGCGCGCAACCCGGCGGCCGCGGACGAGGCACCGAATCGTCAGTCGGCTGCCGGAACAGATAGGCTTTGACCTGACACGCGACTTTCCCACAACAGCACACGCGGCCGAGGAGTCACCCGGATGAGCACCACCCAGAGCGAGCGGCTGCGCGAGCTGCTGGCCCCTCTCGTGAGCGCGCGGGAGCTGGATCTGGAAGAGATCGAGGTGACCACGGCGGGCAAGCGGCGTGTGCTGCGCATCGTGGTGGACTCCGATGCGGGCGTCGAGCTGGACGAGTGCGCGGAAGTCAGCCGCGCCGTCTCCGAGAAGCTCGACGAGACGGACGCCATGGGCGGCGCCCCGTACGTCCTGGAAGTCACCTCCCCCGGCGCCGACCGCCCCCTCGCCGAGCACCGGCACTACGTGCGTGCCACCGGTCGTCTGATCAAGGCGCAGCTCACCGAGGGCGGCGAGCTCGTGGCGCGCATCGTCGCCGTGGACGACGAGGGGCTGGACCTGGAGGTCCCGGGGGTCAAGGGCCGCAAGCCCACCTCCCGGCGACTGGCCTTCGGCGAGATCGCCAAGGCCCGCGTGGAGATCGAGTTCAACCGTAAGGCCGCGGAGAAGACCGCAGGCGCGGCGGCAGAGGCCGCCGGCGAAACCGACGAGAGCCAAGAGGAGGCGTAGCCGTGGACATCGACATGAGTGCCCTGCGGGGTCTGGTGCGAGAGAAGGAGATCTCCTTCGACCTGCTGGTCGAGGCGATCGAGTCGGCCCTCCTCATCGCCTACCACCGCACCGAGGGGAGCCGCCGCCGCGCCCGCGTGGAGCTGGACCGCGGCACCGGTCACGTGACGGTGTGGGCCAAGGAGGACCCGCAGGACCTGGAGGAGGGCGAGGAGCCCCGCGAGTTCGACGACACGCCCTCCGGCTTCGGCCGGATCGCCGCGACCACCGCCAAGCAGGTCATCCTCCAGCGTCTGCGCGACGCCGAGGACGAGATCACTTTCGGTGAGTTCGCGGGCCGCGAGGGCGACGTCGTCGCGGGCATCGTCCAGCAGGGCAAGGACCCGAAGAACGTCCTCGTGGACATCGGCAAGCTGGAGGCCATCCTGCCGGTGCAGGAGCAGGTCCCCGGCGAGGAGTACAAGCACGGCACGCGCCTGCGCACGTACGTCGTACGGGTGGCGAAGGGCGTGCGCGGTCCGTCCGTCACGCTCTCGCGCACCCACCCGAATCTGGTCAAGAAGCTCTTCGCCCTCGAGGTGCCGGAGATCGCGGACGGCTCGGTGGAGATCGCCGCCATCGCCCGTGAGGCCGGTCACCGCACGAAGATCGCGGTCCGCTCCACGCGGTCGGGCCTCAACGCCAAGGGCGCCTGCATCGGCCCCATGGGCGGCCGGGTCCGCAACGTCATGGCCGAGCTGCACGGCGAGAAGATCGACATCGTCGACTGGTCGGACGACCCCGCCGAGCTGGTGGCGCACGCGCTGTCCCCCGCGCGGGTGAGCAAGGTCGAGGTCGTGGACCTCGCCGCGCGCTCCGCCCGGGTGACCGTGCCCGACTACCAGCTGTCGCTGGCCATCGGCAAGGAGGGGCAGAACGCCCGCCTGGCCGCGCGGCTCACCGGGTGGCGCATCGACATCCGCCCGGACACCGAGCAGCCCGACCGGGAATCCGGCCGAGCCTGATCACGTTCACGATGCCGGGGCCCGTCTGCACGGGTCCCGGCATCGTGGCCGAAACGCATACGTGCCCGATCACTGCCCCCCAGGGGTGGGGTCGGCGCGGGGAGGTAGACTGAAGAGTGTCTGGCCGGACGCATGCCCGCGCATGCCCTGAGCGAACCTGTGTGGGATGCCGGGAGCGAGCGGCCAAGGGCGATCTGCTGCGGATCGTGATGATCGAGGGCGCCTGCGTCCCCGACCCTCGCGGTACGCTGCCCGGCCGGGGTGCCTCCGTGCACCCCACACTGGTCTGTCTCGACCTGGCGGTCCGCCGCCGGGCGTTTCCCAGGGCCTTCAAAAGCCCGGGGCCGCTCGATACGGCGGAGCTCCGCCGGTACATCGAACAGATCGAACAGCAGTAGTTCGGCCCCGCGTCTGCGGGGTATGGCCCCACTGTAAGAAGCACGGCACGGGTAACACCGTGCGGTCAGGTACCTCGCGAGTTGGAAGTAGGTCGAGATTGCGATGAGCACTCGATGAGTACGCGATGAGTACGCCCATGAAGTAGCGACGGTCCGGTGGACACCCCGGACCTAGAAGGAGCGAAGTGGCTAAGGTCCGGGTATACGAACTCGCCAAGGAGTTCGGAGTGGAGAGCAAGGTCGTCATGGCCAAGCTCCAAGAACTTGGTGAATTCGTCCGTTCGGCGTCCTCGACGATCGAGGCGCCGGTTGTCCGCAAACTGACTGACGCACTGCAGGGACCCGGCGGCGCCGGCAAGCCCGGTGCGAAGCCCGCGGCGCCGCGCAAGTCCGCGGCCCCCAAGCCGGGTGCCCCCACTCCGGGTGCGCCCCGTCCCGCCGCCCCCAAGCCGGCGGCGGAGGCAGCTGCCCCCAAGCCGTCCCAGGCCGCGCCGACCCCCGGCCCGCGCCCGGGCCCGAAGCCTGCTCCGGCGGCTCCGGCCAAGCCCGCCCCGGTCACCCCGGTGCCCGCCGCGGAGTTCTCCGCGCCGGCCACGGAGCGTCCGGCGGCCGAGCGTCCGGCCACGGAGCGTCCGGCCGCGCCGCGCCCCGGCGCGACGCCCGGTCCGCGTCCCGGCGGCGCCCGCCCCGGTCCCGCCGGCCAGCGTGACGGCGGCCGTCCCGAGCGCGCCCCGCGTCCCGGTGGCGCCGGCGAGCGTGCCCCGCGTCCCGGTGGCGCCCGTCCGGCCGGTCCCCGTCCGGGCAACAACCCCTTCACCTCCGGTGGCTCCACGGGCATGGCCCGTCCGCAGGCCCCCCGTCCCGGTGGCGCGCCGCGCCCCGGTGGTCAGGGTGCCCCGGGCGCTCCGCGTCCGCAGGGCGGTCCCGGCGGTGCTCCCCGTCCGCAGGGTCCGGGCGGTGCCCGTCCGACCCCGGGCGGCATGCCCCGTCCGCAGGGTGCCCCCGGTGGCGCCCCGCGTCCCGGTGGCGCTCCCTCCGGCAACCGCCCGAACCCGGGCATGATGCCGCAGCGTCCGGCTGCCGGCCCGCGTCCGGGCCCCGGCGGCGCCGGTCGCGGTCCCGGCGGCGGTGCCGGTCGTCCCGGCGGCGGTGCCGGTCGTCCCGGCTTCGCCGGTCGTCCGGCCGGTCCCGGCGGCGGCGGTCGTCCCGGTGGCGGCGGCGGCTTCGCCGGTCGTCCCGGTGGCGGTGGCCCCGGTGGCGGCGGCGGTGGCTTCGGCGGCGGTCGTCCCGGTTTCGGTGGCCGTCCCGGCGGTCCGGGTGCCCGTGGCGGCACGCAGGGCGCCTTCGGCCGTCCCGGCGGTCCGGCGCGCCGTGGCCGCAAGTCCAAGCGTCAGCGGCGCCAGGAGTACGAGGCCATGCAGGCCCCGTCCGTGGGCGGCGTGATGCTGCCTCGCGGCGCCGGCGAGACCATTCGCCTGTCGCGCGGTGCCTCCCTCACCGACTTCGCGGAGAAGATCGGCGCCAACCCGGCGTCGCTCGTCGCCGTGATGATGAAC
The DNA here is from genome assembly GCF_042657885.1 of Streptomyces aureoversilis. NCBI lineage: Bacteria > Bacillati > Actinomycetota > Actinomycetes > Kitasatosporales > Streptomycetaceae > Streptomyces > Streptomyces aureoversilis. Next base: position 38,815 of record NZ_JBHSKJ010000033.1, on the reverse strand, counting down.
CTCGGCGAGATGGTCACGGCCACGCAGTCCGTCTCGGACGAGACGCTGCAGCTCCTCGGCGGCGAGATGAACTACACCGTTCAGATCGTCAGCCCCGAGGAGGAGGACCGCGAGCTGCTCGAGTCCTTCGACATCGAGTTCGGTGAGAACGAGGGCGGCGAGGAGATGCTCGTCGCGCGTCCGCCGGTCGTGACCGTCATGGGTCACGTCGACCACGGTAAGACGCGACTCCTCGACGCGATCCGCAAGACCAACGTGGTCGCGGGCGAGGCCGGTGGCATCACCCAGCACATCGGTGCCTACCAGGTCTCCACCGACGTCAACGACGAAGAGCGCAAGATCACCTTCATCGACACCCCGGGTCACGAGGCGTTCACCGCCATGCGTGCCCGTGGTGCCAAGTCGACCGACATCGCGATCCTCGTGGTGGCGGCCAACGACGGTGTCATGCCGCAGACGATCGAGGCCCTGAACCACGCCAAGGCGGCCGACGTGCCGATCGTGGTCGCGGTCAACAAGATCGACGTCGAGGGCGCCGACCCGACGAAGGTGCGCGGTCAGCTCACCGAGTTCGGTCTGGTGGCCGAGGAGTACGGCGGCGACACGATGTTCGTCGACATCTCCGCCAAGCAGGGTCTGAACATCGACAAGCTGCTCGAGGCCGTCGTCCTCACCGCCGACGCCGCGCTCGACCTGCGCGCCAACGCGGAGCAGGACGCGCAGGGCATCGCGATCGAGGCCCACCTCGACCGTGGCCGCGGCGCCGTGGCCACCGTGCTCGTCCAGCGCGGTACCCTCCGCGTCGGTGACACGATGGTCGCCGGTGACGCCTACGGCCGTGTCCGCGCCATGCTCGACGACAAGGGCCAGAACGTCGAGGAAGCGGGTCCGTCGACCCCCGTCCTCGTCCTGGGTCTCACCAACGTCCCGGGCGCCGGCGACAACTTCCTCGTCGTCGACGAGGACCGCACGGCCCGCCAGATCGCCGAGAAGCGCGCTGCGCGCGAGCGCAACGCCGCCTTCGCCAAGCGCACCCGCCGGGTGTCCCTCGAGGACCTCGACAAGGTGCTCAAGGCCGGTCTGGTCCAGGACCTCAACATCATCATCAAGGGCGACGCGTCCGGTTCGGTGGAGGCTCTCGAGTCCTCGCTGCTCCAGCTCGACGTCGGCGAAGAGGTCGAGATCCGGATCCTGCACCGCGGTGTGGGTGCGGTCACCGAGTCCGACATCAACCTGGCGACCGGCTCCGACGCCATCGTCATCGGCTTCAACGTCCGCGCCGAGGGCCGTGCCACGCAGATGGCCGAGCGCGAGGGCGTCGACGTCCGGTACTACTCGGTCATCTACCAGGCGATCGAGGAGATCGAGGCGGCCCTCAAGGGCATGCTGAAGCCGGAGTACGAAGAGGTCGAGCTGGGTACGGCGGAGATCCGCGAGATCTTCCGCTCGTCCAAGCTGGGCAACATCGCGGGTGTTCTCATCCGCTCCGGCGAGGTCAAGCGCAACACCAAGGCGCGCCTCATCCGCGACGGCAAGGTCATCGCGGAGGAGCTCAACATCGTCGGTCTGCGTCGCTTCAAGGACGACGTCACCGAGATCCGCGAGGGCTTCGAGGGTGGTATCAACCTCGGAAACTTCAACGACATCAAGATCGACGACGTCATCGCGACGTACGAGATGCGCGAGAAGCCGCGCGGCTGAATCGCATAGCTCGACCCCGGGGCCGGTCGGCGGAGCATATTCCGTCGATCGGCCCCGGCCGTTGCGTGTACGGTTCGAAGAGCCCTACACCACAGCTGGACCTCACGCCTCCCGGGTGGGCTTCACCCGTCACGCATGTATGCAGGGACTCTGTCCTTCGACCTCCTCCTCGGCGACGTACGGTCGCTGAAGGAGAAGCGCTCCGTCGTCCGCCCGATCATCGCCGAGCTGCACCGCAAGTACGCGGTGAGCGTGGCGGAGGTCGGCGACCAGGACCTCTACCGCCGGGCGACGATCGGCCTGGCGGCGGTCTCCGGGGACGCGGGGCACCTCACCGACCTACTGGACCGCTGCGAGCGCTGGGTCGCCGCACGTCCCGAAGTGGAGCTGCTCTCGGTCAGGCGGCGGTTCCACGGCGACCACGACGACTGAGCGCGTCACCGGCGCCACAAGCACAATGGACAAGAAGAAGGAGACGGACCAGTGGCCGACAACGCGCGTGCGAAAAGGCTGGCGGACCTCATCCGCGAGGTGATCGCCCAGAAGCTGCAGCGCGGAATCAAGGACCCGCGGCTCGGCTCGCATGTGACCATCACGGACACCCGGGTCACCGGCGACCTGCGGGAGGCTACGGTCTTCTACACGGTCTACGGCGATGACGAGGACCGCGCCAGCGCGGCCGCGGGCCTGGAGAGCGCCAAGGGCATCCTGCGCTCGGAGGTCGGCCGTGCGGCCGGCATCAAGTTCACGCCGACCCTGACGTTCGTGGCCGACGCCCTGCCGGAGAACGCCCGCACCATCGAGGACCTCCTCGACCGGGCGCGTGCCTCCGACGCCGCGGTGCGCGAGGCGTCCTCGGGCGCGGCGTACGCGGGCGGGGCCGACCCGTACCGCAAGCCGGGCGAGGACGAGGACGACAAGGACGCTGCCGGCGAATGAAGCACAAGGAGACCCCGCCGGACGGCCTCGTCATCGTCGACAAGCCGGCCGGCTTCACCTCGCACGACGTCGTCGCGAAGATGCGCGGCATCGCGCGGACGCGGCGCGTGGGGCACGCGGGGACGCTCGACCCCATGGCGACGGGCGTCCTCGTCCTCGGCATCGAGCGGGCGACGAAGCTTCTCGGCCACCTCGCGCTGACCGAGAAGGAGTACGTCGCGACGATCCGCCTGGGGCAGAACACCGTCACGGACGACGCGGAGGGCGACATCACGTCCTCGGCCGACGCCTCCGCGGTCACCCGTGAGGCGATCGACGCGGGCGTGGCCAAGCTCACCGGCGCGATCATGCAGGTGCCGTCGAAGGTCAGCGCGATCAAGATCGACGGCAAGCGGTCGTACAAGCGGGCGCGCGAGGGCGAGGACTTCGAGATCCCGGCCCGGCCGGTGACCGTCTCGTCGTTCGCCGTCCACGCCGTGACCCCCGCGGAGGCCGCGGACGGCACCCCCGTGCAGGACCTGCTGGTCTCCGTCGTCTGCTCCTCCGGGACGTACGTGCGGGCCCTCGCGCGCGACCTGGGCGCCGACACGGGCGTGGGGGGCCACCTCACCGCCCTGCGGCGGACGCGCGTCGGCCCGTACGGGCTGGGCGACGCCCGCACGCTGGACCAGCTCCAGGAGGAGCTGACGATCATGCCGGTCGCCGAGGCGGCCGCTGCGGCCTTCCAGCGCTGGGACGTCACGGAGGAGCAGGCGCGCCTGCTCGCCAACGGCGTGCGGGTACGCGTCCCGCTCTTCGACACCACGGGGCCGATCGCGGCCTTCGGTCCGGACGGGCGCTTCCTGCTCCTGCTGGAGAACCAGGGCGGCCGGGCGAAGAGCCTGGCGGCCTTCGGCTAGAAGCCGGCCGGGCGGGGGCGCGGGCCGGCGCTGTGGCGCGGCGCCGTGCCCCCGGCTGCGGCACTGCCATGCCCGCGGGGTGCGGGCGTGGGTGCGGGGTGTGACGGCGCCGTGAGCGTCCGGCTGCGGTGGCGCCGTGCCTCCGGGGAGGCGCCGTGCGCATGGATCCCACCGCATATGCCCCACCACCGTGGGGCGGGGAGCCGTCATCCGTCGCTCCCCGCTCCACGATCCCCTCCTCCCGGTCGTCTATCCACACCGCTCCCACAATTCACTCCATTGGGCAGGCGCTCGGAGTGAACAGCGGGTGCGGAAGGGGGCGCGTTCGCGCGACGACCTGGTCCTGCCGATCATCCGCTGCCTACCGTCGGGGTAAGTGCACGGCGGGGAGGTTCGGCGGATGAACGGTCGGCGGACCGATGTGGACGAGTTCCTGGTACGCATCAGAGACCTCGCCGGGAGGCCGCGCGGTACGGGCTTCATCGCGGACGACCGCGGCACGATGATCACCAGCCATGAGGCCGTCGACGGCCTGGCGCGCCTGGTGCTGCTGGCCCCGGGCGACCGTACGTGCCTGGTGGGCGCCGAAGCGGTGACGGCCCTGCCGGGCTGCGACCTGGCGCTGGTGCGCACCGAGGGCCTCGGCGTGGCCCCCCTGCCCGTCGCCGCCGCGGAGCGCATCGAGGACGGGGCGAGCGTCCGGCTGCGGGCGGGGCACTGGCAGCGCGCCCAGGTCATCGGCGAGGCCCTCGTCACCTACACGGCCACGGACCGCTTCCACCTGCTCGACGCCGCCGTGGAGCTCTCCCTGGGCGAGCGGGACGGCCTGCGGCTGGGCGAGGAGGCCACCGGCGGCCCGGTCATCGACGCCCGTGCGGGGACAGTCGTCGCCGTCCTCGGTACCGCGCTCCATGCGGAGCGCCGCTCCGGAGGTTTCGCGATCCCGCTCCGTGCGGCGGCCGCGGCCTCCCCGGACGGCTCCCTTGCGGCCCTCCTGGAGCGCAATGCGGCCACCGTCCCCGCCTTCGGCCCCGACCTCAACCTCGCGGGCGCCCTCCAGCTGACGGCGACCTCCCTCGGGCCGATCATCACGGCGCGCGACTGGCGCGACCCCGTGGAGCGGCCGGAGATCGCCAGGGAGTTCACGCGCTTCCTGGATCCGGACGAGGAGACCGTGGGCTGCGCGGACGCCGATGCCGATGCTTCCGGGGGCGCCGACGACCGCATGCCGGAGGATGCCGACCGGCCGCCCGCCCCGGAACCGCCGCCCGACGAACCCGTCCCGGAACCCGGCTCCGCCCCGGGCGGCAGGGGAGGACCGGGCGCACTGGTGGTGACCGTCCCGGCGCGCGCCTGGCGCGGCACACCGGGCGGCGGCCCGGGCGGGCGCTGGATCGGGGACCTGCCCGGTGCGCACAATCCCGCCGACCTGCCGGAGCCCGGTGTGTCCCCGGCTCCGGATCCGCACGGCCCGGGCGGGCCGGGCGCCCCGGCCGCCCCGGACGACGCGGCGGACGGCCCCTCCGCGGCCGTTCTCGGCCTCGTGGGAGGCCCCGGGACGGGCCGCACGACGGAGCTCCTCTCGCTCGCCTCCCGGCGCGCACGGGGCCCCGAACCGGCCCCCACCCTCTGGCTGCGCGGCGCCGACCTGGAAGAGGGCGACAGCAGCCTGCGGGACGCGATCGCGCGAGCCCTCGCGGATGCCGCCCGGATCGTCACCGCCTCCGCCGGGGCGGCCGGCACGATGGGCGACCCGGCCGAGGCCACCCCGGAGGCCGTGGCCGCGCTGGGGCACCGCGTGGGGCGGCCCCTCCTCGTCGTCCTCGACGGCCCCGAGGAGGTCCCCCCGGTCCTCGCACACGCCCTGCCGGCCTGGACCGCGGCGACCGCCGAGTGGCTGGAGGAGACGTCCGCCCGGCTCGTCGTCGCCTGCCGCCCGGAGCACTGGGAGACGGCGGGCGACCTCTTCCCGCGCGCGGCGCTCCACGTGTCGACCTCATCGGCCACCCCGCGCAGCCTGCCGCCCTGCGTCAGCCTGACCGACCTCGGCCCTCTGCAGGCCGAGCGGGCCCGCGCCCTCTTCGGCATTCCGCCGGACGCCATCCACCAGGGGGACGCCGCCCACCCGCTCGCCCTCCGCCTGCTTTCCGAAGTGCGCGCCGCGCTCCCGGACGGCACCGCGCCGGGCGGCCGGGCGGGGGAGGAGGGGGCCCGGCCCCCCGATCGCTGGGACATCTTCTCCGCCTACCTGGACCTGGTCTGCCTGCGCATCGCCGTACGGCTGGCGGCGGGGCGCCGCCCCGCGCTGCGCGGCACGGCGGTGCGCAGGCTCGCCGCACGCGTGGCCGGGCAGGTGCACGAGGCGGCCCGGCGGTGCCTCGGCCCCGGGCAGGGCGAGCTGGAGCGCGAGGCCTTCGAAGAGCTCTTCCCGTGGCGCAACGGCTGGGCCTCCGCCGTCCTCACCGAGGGCCTGCTCGTCCCGGCCGGCACCGGCTACCGCTTCGCGCACGAGGAGTTCGCCGACTGGCTGCAGGGCGCCCACCTCGACCTCGACGCCGCCCTGCACACCCTCGTCCACCGCTGGTACGAGCCCGAGGGCGGCTCCGGTGAGCACGACGCCCGCCTGCCGTCGCGGCCGGGCGGGGGGCCCGCCATCGAGGGCCACGTGCCGCCGCCCCCCGGGTCGAGCCGCGCGCCGCGCTCGACGGCCGCGCGCCGCCGCAGCCGCCGCGCCGCCCGCCAGCGGGCCCGCAGGCCGCTGCCCGTGCCCCGCCACCGCATCGGCCCCGTGCTCCAGGCACTGCTCCTCCTGGCACGCCGCTCCGGCCCGGACGCGCTCGCGCGCCGGCTGGGCGCCCTGGTCGACGCGGTCGCCGCGCTCCCTCCGTCCGACTGGACAGGCGGTACGGACGACGAGCGCCGCCCCGTGCTGCCCGACCCCGCCTGGTGGGCGGCGCACCTCCTGGGGGAGACCCTCCTGCGCGTACCGGACGCCACGCCCTACCTGGGCGCCCTCCGGCTCCTCGCCGAGCGCCTCACGGCCCGCTCCCTGGCCCTGGGCGGCTTCGACAGCGGGGCGACGGGCTCCCTGGGCGGCCTGGCCGAATTCGGGCCCTGGTTCTGGCTGCGGCTGCCCCTCGGGCTCGCCGAGCGGCTGGACCTGCTGCGCCTGCTGCTCCCCGCCGACGCGCCGCCCCCCGGCCAGACCCCGTACCAGGCCCAGGCCCTGGAGAGCTCCTCCCCGGGCCCGGAGCAGCCCCGGCAGGCGCCCCAGCCGCCGCACACCGACCGCTTCCTGCCCGCCGTCATGACCGTCCTCGCCGAGGAGCCCTGCGCCGCGCAGGCCCTGCTGTGCCGCTGGTTCTCCGACGAGCGCCCCCTGCAGGCCGCCCCGTACGGCGATCACCTGAGGCTCACGGTCTCGACCGCCGCCCAGGTCCTGCTCCACACCCACCGGCACCGCGCCGTCGACGACCTCGCCGAAGCGCTCGTGGACGCCGCGCACCCGCGTGCCGACGAGCTCCTGGCCGCGCTCGCCGAGGACGAGCCGTCCGCCATCTGCCGGGCCGTGGACCGGTGGGCCCACGACGACCGCATCGAGCGGCACGTGGCGGCCGCCGCGTACGCCCTCAAGGCCGCCCGGCACGTCACCACGGCCGCCGACCGCGAGCTGCTGCGCTACTCGGCGCTCGCCCTGCTGGCCCGCCCCGCGGAGGGCGCCCTGCACGGCACCGCGCTCGCCCTCCTCATCCGCGACCAGGAGACGCGCGCCAAGCACCTCCAGCGGGCCCTCGCGCTCTTCGCCGCGTGCGACCCGCACCTGCCGGCCGGTGCCCTGGCCCCCGCCCTGACCACTCACCCCGAACCGGTCCTCGCGGCGTACCGCGCGCGGCTGTACGTACGCGGTGACGGGCCCGGGGACGTCCTGCGCACCCTCGCCGAGGTCACCACGCCCGCCCTCGCCCGGCGGGCCGCGGCCCTCGTCCAGGAGTACGTCGAGCACCACCCCGAGGGCGCCGGGCTCGCCGCCGCCTTCGTCGACCGCCGGCTCGAGGAGGGCCCCTCGGCCCGCTCCGTCCTCTTCCCGCTCGTCGTGCACCTGCTCAGCAGCCGCCCGCCCCAGGTGCGGCGTGCCCTGGCCCCGGTCCTGGCGTTCCCGGGTACGCCGCTGTCGCGTCCGCTGCGCCAGGAGCTGCTGGAGGTGCTGCTGGAGCGCGAGCAGTACGGGCCCTTCGAGCGCGACGTCACCGTCCTGGACGCCCTGCTGCGCGCGGTGGCGGCCGGCGCCGGGGAGCGCACCGAGGCCCGCACCCGGGACCTCGTGCACCGCACCGGTCTGCTCATGGCCCGCAGCCCCGAGGGCGCGGCCTGCTTCGACCGCCGCATGGTGCAGCTGTCCCGGGAGATCCCCGTCTTCGGGGAGCAGGTGCTCCGCTGGCTGCGTTCCGCGCCCGCGCAGTGGGCCGTCGTGGTCGGCCCGCGAGCGCGCATCAAGCTCACCGCCTGGGCGGGGCCGGACGGCCCCGTGGGCGCAGCGGACCCGTCGGGAGCGGCCGGCTCCCCTGACCTGACAGTCAGCGGACCGGCCGATGCGGGGCGCCGAGAACCGGCATGGCACTCTTAGTCCTGCGTAATCGACAGACAAAAGTTCGGGTTCGGGCGAGGAGCGGGCACAGTGCAGCGCTGGCGTGGCTTGGAGGACATCCCCCAGGACTGGGGGCGCAGCGTCGTCACCATCGGCTCGTACGACGGTGTGCACCGCGGGCACCAGCTGATCATCGGGCGGGCCGTGGAGCGGGCGCGCGAGCTCGGGGTGCCCTCGGTCGTGGTGACCTTCGACCCGCACCCGAGCGAGGTCGTGCGGCCGGGCAGCCACCCGCCGCTGCTGGCGCCGCACCACCGGCGCGCGGAGCTCATGGCCGACCTGGGCGTCGACGCCGTGCTGATCCTGCCGTTCACGGCGGAGTTCTCGAAGCTCTCGCCCGCCGACTTCGTGGTGAAGGTGCTCGTCGACAAGCTGCACGCCAAGCTCGTCGTGGAGGGCCCCAACTTCCGCTTCGGGCACCGTGCCGCGGGCACCGTCGACTTCCTGGCGGAGCTCGGTGCCACGTATGACTACGGCGTCGAGGTCGTCGACCTGTACGTGAGCGGCGAGGCGGGCGGCGGGCAGCCGTTCTCCTCCACGCTGACCCGGCGCCTGGTCGCCGAGGGCGACGTGGCGGGCGCGATGGAGATCCTCGGCCGCCCGCACCGCGTCGAGGGCGTCGTGGTCCGCGGCGCGCAGCGCGGCCGCGAACTCGGTTACCCCACGGCCAACGTGGAGACCCTGCCGCACACCGCGATCCCCGCCGACGGCGTCTACGCCGGCTGGCTCACCGCCGGCGGCGAGTCGATGCCCGCGGCCATCTCCGTCGGTACGAACGTGCAGTTCGACGCGACGGAGCGCACCGTCGAGGCGTACGCCATCGACCGGACCGACCTCGATCTCTACGGGCTCCACGCGGCCGTGGACTTCCTCGCGTACCTGCGCGGCATGGAGAAGTTCGAGTCCATCGAGGCGCTGCTGCTGTGCATGGCGGGCGATGTGAAGCGGGCGCGGGACCTGGTGACCGCACACGAGAAGACGGCGGCCTGACGGCTGCCGGAGGCGTCGGACGTACGTAAAAGGGGCCCCGTGCGGCGATTGCCGGACGGGGCCCCTTTTACGCGTGTCCGGGTGGCGGGGCGCCGGGCGCCCCGTGCGCGCTACTGCTGCGGGTAGCCGTAGCCGCCCGGCCGGCCCGGGTGCCCCTGCTGTCCCGGCGGGGAGTACGGGCCCGGCTGCTGCGGCTGCGCGCCGCCGTACGGGCCCTGCGGGGCGGCGTACGGGTGGTACGGCGAGGGGGCCGGCTGACCGGGCTGCGGGGCCTGCTCGGGGGAGTACTGGGCGGGCACAGGAGCGGCCGGGGCCGCCTGCTGCGGCTGCTGCTGCGGTGCCGGTTCTCCGCCCCATACGCCGCGCTGCTGCTGGGCCCGGGTGAAGTCCTCCGCCACCATGGCCGAGAGGTTGAAGTACGCCTCGCGGGTCTTCGGCCGCATCATCTCCAGGTCGACCTCGGCGCCGGTCGCCAGGTGCTCGTCGAACGGGACGACGACCACGCCGCGGCAGCGCTGCTCGAAGTGGGACACGATGTCCTCGACCTTGATCATCTTTCCGGTCTCGCGAACCCCCGAGATGACGGTGACGCTGCGGGAGACGAGCTCGGCGTAGCCGTGCGCATGGAGCCAGTCGAGCGTCGTGCTGGCGCTGCTCGCGCCGTCGACGGACGGCGTCGAGACGACGATCAGCTGGTCGGCGAGGTCGAGGACGCCGCGCATGGCGCTGTAGAGCAGACCGGTGCCCGAGTCCGTGAGGATGACCGGGTACTGGCGGCCGAGCAGGTCTATCGCACGCCGGTAGTCCTCGTCGTTGAAGGTCGTGGAGACCGCCGGGTCCACGTCGTTGGCGATGATCTCCAGTCCGGAGGGCGCCTGCGAGGTGTACCGGCGGATGTCCATGTAGCTGTGCAGGCTCGGGATCGCCGACACGAGGTCACGGATCGTCGCACCCGTCTCGCGCCGCACGCGGCGGCCCAGCGTGCCCGCGTCGGGGTTGGCGTCGATCGCGAGGATCTTGTCCTGGCGCTCGCTGGCGAGCGTCGCACCGAGGGCGGTGGTCGTGGTCGTCTTGCCGACACCGCCCTTGAGGCTGATGACGGCGATCCGGTAGCAGGAGAGGACGGGCGTGCGGATCAGCTCCAGCTTGCGCTGCCGCTCCGCCTCCTCCTTCTTCCCCCCGAACTTGAACCGCGGAGTGGCGATCTGCTTCTTCGGCTTCGGCTTGTTGCGCAGCAGCCGCTCCGAGGACAGCTCCATGGAAGCGGTGAACCCCAGCGGGGCCCCGTGCACGGACCGCTGCCGCTGCTCCGGCGTCACCGTGGGCCAGCCGCCGGCGCGCGGGTCGGCGGGCACTCCGCCCTGCCCGCCGTCCCCGGCAGGCGGCAGGGCGCCGTCGGAGTACGGGGATTGGGCGTACGGGTACGGGGCGGGTGCAGGGGCGGGTGCCGCAGCCGCCTCGTGCGCGCCCGTGGGGCCCGGCTGGGCCTGCACAGCCGGCGGCAGCGCGGGAGAACCGTCGAAGGGGCTCTGGGCGTGCGGGAATTGCTGAGGATCGGCCTGGGGCGCAGGGGCCGGGGACTGCTGGGGGTCGGGGTGCGGGAGGCCGTCGAAGGCCGGCGGCACCGGGGCCCCGTGCGTCTCGGGGCGCGGGGCACCGTCGAGCGCAGGAGGCGCGGGCGCGTGGGGCGCAGGGGCCTCCGGGCGCGGGTAACCGTAACCGCCCTGCGGTGCCGGGACGTTCGGCGCATGAGGCGCGGCGGCCCCCTGCGGCGAGGGGACGGCGTCCTGCGCCGGCGGAAGGGCGGGAACGGCCTGCTGCGGCTGCGCCTGGGGCGCCGGGACGGCCTGGGGCGCCGGAGCCGGCGCAGGGACGGCCGCCCCGTGCGCGTCGGGCCGCGGGTATCCGTAGCCGTCCTGCGGGGCAGGAGCAGCCGCGTACGGGGCAGGGGGCGCGCTGTCGGGCGCGGCGTGGGCACCGGGCTGCGGGGAGCCGTCGAGCGGCGGCGGCACGGGCGCCCCGTGCGCGTCCGGGCGCGGGTACCCGTAGCCGCCCTGCGGCGCCGGGGGGTTGAGCGCGGGCGGCACGGGGGCGCCCTGGGCTTCGGGCTGCGGGAAGGGCGAAGCCGGCGGGTGGGGCGTCGGCGTCAGGCCGTTCGGCGGGACGGGGGCAGCGGCGGCCCCATGCGTCGCCGACGGCGGCTCCGCGGGCGCCTGCTGCGCCTCAGGGACGGCAGGCACGGCGGAACCGCCCTGCTGGGCCGCGGCGTACGGGCCCGGGGCGGGCGGGAAGCCCTGCGGCGGCATGGGGGGAGGCGCAGGCAGCTCGGCAGGCTGCTGCGCGTCCGGCACCGGAGCCGCGGGGGCGAAGTTCGGCGGGAGAGGAGGCAGCGCGGCCTGGGGCACCGGCGGCGGGGCCCACGCGGCCGCCTGCGCGTCCTGTGCCGCTTCCGCCGGCTCCTCGTCCGCACGCCCGGCGACCCTGTCGCGCAGCGCGGCGGCGGAGAACCGCATGGTGCCCTCGGGGCGCGGGGCCGTGTGCCCGGCCTCGGAGGCCGCGTCCGCGCCTTCGGAAGCAGGCGCGGCCCCGGAGCCGTTCCCGGATGCCGCGTACGAGCCCTCCGCGGGGCCCTCTCCGGCCTTCTGGTCGTCAGCAGGGGCGTCGGCGACGGGAGAAGCGCTTTCGTCCTCCGTGCGGCCCGTAACGGCGTCGAGGCGGTTCCCCGCGTCGGAGCCCGTGCCGGCACCGTGCTCCGGCCCCGGCCCGGTGACCGGCTCGGCGCGGGTCTCGTGCCCGGCCGCGGCGTCCGCGTCACCCGGGGTACCGGTGGCGCCCTGTCCCGCGACACCGTCGGCTGCCTTCGCGCCCTCCGCGTCGGCGGTCATCGCGCTCGGCACGGAGGCGGCTTCGCCGCCCCGTGCCGCGATCTCGTCCTGCAGCGCCGTCGCGGAGAACCGCATCGTGGCAGGGCTCTGCACCCCGCCCGTCGCAGCGGTCTCCCCGGAAGCCGTCTCCGCCCGGTCGCTCCGCGCCTCGGCCGCCGCGGACGGCATCCCGAGCGGTTCACCCGAAGGCGGGGGAGGGGTGGGCTGCTGGGCGTCACCTCCGGCACCGCCCGGGCCCGCCGTGGCAGCCGCTGCGGAAGAGGCGTTCTGTGTGTACCAGGCAGGTGGCGTGTAGTCGATGGTGAACTCGCCCATGGTGTCGGGCTCGTGATCGTGACCGGCGTCGGACCGGTCCCCGCCGGCTGCGGACCCGCCTGCGCGGATCTCGTCCCGATCGCTGCTCACATTGCCTCCTGGTGTGGTCTAGCGCCCATGAAATGCCTGTCGGGCCCGACCGTTCCCGTCGTCCGACCGCCCGGGTCTCCCCCGTTTGCGACAGGGGAGGCCGATGAGGTCCCCCGTCCGTACACCTGCCCAGCCTAATCGTCATACGCACCGCCGGGGCAGGGCCGCCCCCACACCACCGGCCGCCCCGCGCGCCGCCCCCGACGCCGGGCGGGGGCAACCGGACCGTTGGGGCGCAGGAGGCGGGTGGTACAAAGATTTCCCGCTCGAGTGTCACAACAGCGCGGGATCCGCGCCCGATTCGCTCCTTTCCGGCGGAATAGCCCATGCGTTTCCCCCGGATCGCGGGGGGAGGCAGATCGCGCGACGGGCCCGCACCCAAGAGGTATGCGCTGATGGTCCAGCCGCCCCCGCCCCCGTCGATGCCGCCGAACCAGCCGCCGGAGGACGGCTCCGGCGCACCGCAGGACCCGGCAGCGAACGCTCCGCAGCAGCCGCAGCAGCCGCAGCAGCCGCAGCAGCCGCAGCAGCAGCCGCACGAGGCCCCCGCCACGTCTCCCGCCCAGGCCCCCGCGAACTCCCCGGCTCCGGTTCCCGCCGCGCTTGCGGCCCCGGCCCCGGCCACGCCTCCCGCTCAGCCGTCGGCCCCGCCTCAGGCCCCGCCGTCCTTCCAGCCTCCGGCGGCTCCTCCCGTGCCGCCTCCGCCCGGTTCTCCCCCCGCGCAGCCCGCATGGGGCGGCGGCCCCGCGGCGCCCGGCGGCCCCGCCCCGGCCGCTCCGTACCCGTACCCGTCGCCGAACGCGAACCCGTACGCGCAGCAGCCCGGCCCCTACGGCGCCTACCCGCCCCAGGGGCAGCCCTTCGGCGCCCCGCCGCCCGCCGGGCCCCCTGCAGGGGGAGCGGACAAGAAGCGGACGGCCGTCGTCATAGGCGCGGCCGTCGCCGTGCTCCTCGCGGCAGGAGGCGGCGTATGGGCCTTGACCGGCCGCGGCGACGAACCGCGCCCGCCGAAGGCCTCCGGCAGTGCCTCACCCGGCAAAAAGGAGGTCACCGGCCGCGACGACAGCGGCGGTACGGCCGGGCCGCGCGACGGCGGTGACAGCGACCCCAACGACGGCCGCCAGGCCGGCGAGGCCAAGATCCTCATCAACCAGAACGGACCCCAGGTCGAGCGTGCGGGGTCCGCAGTGCCCGGGGTGTGGGCGTTCGGCGACTACATCGTCAAGACCGTTCAGGAGAAGGTCGTCGCCTACTCCACCTCCGACGGCAAGGAGAAGTGGTCCGTCGCCCTGCCCAAGAGGATCTGCGCGGCGCCCGCGCACGTCACGGACGACGGCAAGGTCGTGGTGGCCTACGAAGCCGACACGAAGGACACCTGCGGCCATTACGCGATGCTCGACCTCAAGGAGGGCAAGAAGGGCTGGGACAAGCCGATCCCCAAGTCGGGCGGCTTCGCCGAGAGCTTCATCGGCCTGGACATGGCCCTCAGCGGCAACGCGGTCGCGGCGGCGTGGTTCGGCGGCTCCGGCATGCTCAGGGTGAGCGACGGGGAGCCCGTCCCCACCCCGGAGCTCGAGGCGGGCTGCTCCGTGGACGGATTCGCGGGCGGCAAGGCGATGCTGCGCTCGTGGCGGTGCGTCAGCGACCAGACCTCGCACATCGAGAAGCTCGACACCTCCACCGGCAAGCCCGTGTGGACGTACGACGGCCGCAAGGGCCTGGAGACCAAGAAGATCTACTCCAGCGAGCCGGCCGTCGTCTCCCTCCTGTCCGAGGACAAGAAGAGCGGCGGCGTCATCACCCTCAAGGACGGCAAGGAGCGCTCGGTCATCGACCTCGGCAAGGAGACGTACGCGCCGACCTGCGGTCTGTCGATCATGGGACACGACCTCGGCGGCTGCCAGGGCGTCGCCGCGACCGACGACACCCTCTACCTGCCGACCGGCGGCGAGGACAGCTACTCGACCGGCAACGAGATCCACGCCTTCGACCTCGACACCGGCAAGCGCAAGTGGGCGTCGAAGAAGAGCAAGCCCGAGCTCATGCCGCTCCGGGCGGAGGGCGACAAGGTCTTCGCGTACCGGAAGCCGTCGTACGACAGGGCGGGCGCCGTCGTGAGCATCGGCTCCGACGGCGACCCGAAGGTCGTGCTGCAGGCTCCGAAGGCCACCATGAACGCCGAGAACCTGTTCTTCAGCGCGAGGTACCTGTACGAGGGGGACCGCCTCATCATCGCCACCACGCGTCTGTCGGGCAGCAGTTCCGAAGGGACGGAAGCCAACAAGCTGCTCCTCGCCTTCGGCAAGGGCTGACGGCCCGCCGGACTCCTGCGAGTGAACGGGGCGCGCACCACGAGGTGTGCGCCCCGCCTGTGCACGTTCGTGCAGCCGGCCCGCCGCTCTGCGCAGCCGACGCCTGCCCCGCCGGTACCGCGCAGCCGACGCCTGCCCCGCCGGTACCGCGCAGCCGACGCCTGCCCCGGCAGGTACCGCGCAGCCGGTCAGTCCATGCGGCGCGGGGCGCCCAGCAGCCGCGTCTCGGCGTCCGTCGCCCGCACGTCGACGTACGTCCACGACCGCCGGGCGCACCACAACGTCACCGTCTCCGGGAGCGCGGGCAGCGCCTCGACGTCGGCCTGCGGCAGCCCGAGGAGGCGGCCGAGCTGCTGCGCCTCCTCCGGCGAGACCCGCTGCACGCCGACCAGATCCGCGCTGCCCAGCAGACGCGGCGCATCCGGCCCCAGGTAGGGCAGCAGGGTCAGGACGGACTGCCAGGGCGCGGTCACGACCCGGCCGCGGGGCGGCCGGGCGCCGCAGTCGCGCACGACCAGGACGGGCGCGTGCACCGACGGGCCTTGCGGAGGCACCCGTCCTACGTCGTGCAGGGTCACGCACTGCTGCCCGCCGTTGGCGGCCTGCGCGAGCGGGCTCCACAGAGGGCGGCGGCCGGTCTCCACGGCTACCCGGGCGCCCGTGCCGACGGTCCGCAGGGCGATGACCTGCGCCGTCCAGGCGCCGCCGATCAGGACGGCGTCGAACGGCGTGGGGCGGGCCAGGCCGAGGACGGCCGGCGCCTCCTGCGGGTCGGTGCCGATGACCACACCGTCGTCACCGACGGGCAGCGCCAGCGCCTCGTACTCCTCGGGTGCGAGCTCGTGCCGCCCCCGCCGCGGCCCGAACAGCCCGAGACCGAAGCGCGGCCGCCCGGCGCCGGTCCCGGGCGCGCTCCCGGGCCCCGGCGAAGGCGTCGAGGTGATCGTCACCGCGCACCTCCCAGCGGCAGAGTGGCGAGCATGCCGGGGACCTGCTCGTGGTCGAGCCGTACCAGGCCGGTCTTCACGGAGCGGGCCGCCCGCTCCAGCTCCCGCCCCGTCGCCGCCAGTTCGTCGGCGCTGCGGCCGGTGACGCGGACGTGCGTCGTCAGCGTCGGCGCATGGCGCCCGTTCCTCAGGCGGCCCCGTGCCAGCGTCAGGCTCAGCGTCGTCGACAGCGCCGGCAGCGAGGTGAGCAGGGCGGCGAGCTGCGGCAGAGGAGTGGCCCCCGGCCCGAGCTGCGGCCAGCGTGCGACCCAGTACGTCGTGTGCCAGCGGTCGTCGCACCGCAGCGCCCGGGCGCTCTCCAGCGTCCGCCGTACGGGCGCGGCCGTGCGCGCGGCCTGCGCGGAGGCCACCGGATTGACGTTCGCGGCCGTGGATATCGCGGCCGTCAGCTCGTCCTCCGAAAGCAGCGCCGCCCGGAACCCGGCCCCCTGCAGCCGGCCCGCCAACTGGTCGGCCACCCGCACCACGCAGCGGCCGGCCCCCTCCTCGCCCCCTCCGCGCGCCTCGACGGCCTCCGGGCACAGCTCCGGGTCGAGCTTCAGCGCCACCCACGTCGTCCGGACCGCAGGAGCGCCCGACAGGGCCTGCAACGGTGCGTAGTTCCGTGCGGCCAGGGAATCGGCGGGCAGGTGCGGGGCGGGCGCCGGCAGGGTGCTCTGCACCACCTGCACGGACTCCAGTCGGATGCCGTCGACGTCCAAGGCGTCCCGCAGCAGGGCCAGCGGCAGCGCCTTCTCGGCCCGCAGGGGGCGCAGCGGGGCGTCCACGGCATCGATGCGCAGGACCGCCGACACGAACGTCCCGTCACCGACCAGGCCGACGCCGCGCTGCTGCCCGCGGTCCGTGAAGCTGGCGGTCCGCAGAGCCGGTTCGCACTCCACGACCGGTGCCATCGCCGGATCCGTGCCCGCATCCGCCGGTGCCGCCCGGCGGGCGCGGCCGCGGAGCGCCACCGAGGCCGCCAGGGACTCCGCCACCGGCCGCTGTCCCCGGTGGAACAGCGCGAGCGACACCAGCACCACGGCCACCACGACGGCGGGCGCCAGCAGCGCCGGCCCGGCCGGCCAGGCGAGCAGCACCAGCGCCACGGCGACCTCGGCCAGCACCAGCTGCTGCAGCCGCACCGGCCCGGCCCTTCCGCCCCGCGCCACCGCGCGGGGGGCGGCCACGCCCGCCCCGGGAACGGCACTTCCCGGCGCCCGTACGCGCGTTGCGGCACCCATGCCTGTCACAGCCCCCTCAGCCGTCGCCGGCCGCATCCGCGGCCGGACGGGAAGTACGGATCAGCACCGGGCCCTGACGGACCTGTTGATCCCTACCGGCATAGTAGGGGTCCGGTACGACAACCGGACCGAGCGCAGTACCTGTCGACCGGCGCCGAGAGCAGGGGAGAAGCGGCTACACATGGCATCACGGCGGGATGAGCTCAACGCCTACGTCTTCGCGCGGAAGCGAACGGTCGCAGCGTTCCTGCAGCCTTCGCCCCACGGCACGGAGGAGGGGGCGCCGCGCCCCCTGCGCGCCGTCCTGCCGGGCCTCGTCGCCGGGGCGGTGCTGATCGCGGGCTTCGGCGCCTGGGGCATGTTCAGGCCGACCGCGCCGAAGGGCTGGGACGACGAAGCCGCGCACGTCATCGTCGGCAGCGAGTCCACCACCCGCTACGTCGTCCTGACGACGGACAGGAAGAAGCAGCTGCACCCCGTCCTGAACTTCGCCTCCGCGAAGCTGCTCCTCACCCCCGAGAAGTCCTCCGTCATCAAGGTGAAGGAGGCGGAGCTCGACAACGGCCGCATCCCGCGCGGCCCGACGCTCGGCATCCCCTACGCACCCGACCGCATGCCCGGACCCGGCGAGGCGGGCAAGCAGAAGCACTGGGCCGTCTGCGAACAGCCCGGTGCGGGCGGAAGGACCACCCAGAAGGCCGTCTTCCTGTTCGCCGGACGCGATCCCAAGCTGAAGAAGCTCACGGGCGAGCAGCGCCTGCGCGGCGACCAGGCGCTCTACGTGCAGGGCCCGGACGGAGCCCGCTACCTCGTCGACCCGCGGGGCACCAAGTACCTGCTCGGCGGCGCCGACTGGAAGTCCGCCGACCCCTCCGAGCACAACCTGCTGCTCCGCTCCGTCTTCAACGACGGAGCCAGGCCGCAACCCGTCACCAAGGACTGGCTGGAGACCTTCCACGACGGCGCGCCCATCGTCTTCCCCGAGACCGGCGGCGACATCGGAGCGGACGCGGGCGTGGGCACCCTGCCCGCCAAGGCCGGCCGCGTCGGCACGGTCCTCGAAGCGCCCACCGGCAACGGCACGCAGAACTACGTCGTGCTGCCCGGCAAGGTCCAGCGCGTCTCGCCGCTCGTCGCGAAGCTGCTCCTCAACAGCAGGAAGCTGGCCCCGCTCAACCAGGCCGGCGTGCCCGAGCGGGTGAGCGCGGCCGCCTTCACCCCGGCGGACGACGAGTTCTACGGGCAGTACCGCTGGCCCTCCCAGGTGCCCCGGCAGGCCAACTTCATTGGACCCTCCAACGACACTCACCACACCGTGTGCAGCATCTTCAGCGGCATGTCCGCCGGAGGCACCCCCGAACTCGCCACCTGGGCCGGCGACGACTACCCGGCGACCATCCCCGACGGCGCCACCAGCGCGTACGTCACCCCGGGCTCCGGCCTCCTCTACCGCCAGGTCACGGGGCGCCAGACCAACAGCGGGCCGGTCTTCCTCGTCACCGACACCGGACTGCGCTACGCCGTGCAGTCCAACAACGACAGCGGCACGGGCAAGTCGAAGATCGGCGAGAAGGCGACGCCCTCGGCGGGCCCGGACGGCTCGTCCGACTCCGCCCGCGCGGCGGACGGGACCGGGCCGGGAGCGGGAGCCGCAGGCCGGGCCGAATCCGACCAGGCCCGCACCAGGCTCGGCTACGGAAGCGTGAACCCCCTGCCCGTACCCGCGAACTGGTCGCAGTTCCTGCCGACCGGACCGCGCCTGGACACCAACAGCGCCCGGCAGCCACAGGGGTCGTGAACCGGTCATGAGACAGCTGATGCCACGCACGACGGGACAGCCGATGCCGCGCACGACGACAGTGCTCAACGCCGCCCTGGCGGCGGTCCTCGCAGCCGCTGCGGCGGCCGCGCCCGGGAGTGTGCCCGCGCCCGCACCTGCACCGGTGGCGGCGTCCGGCCCGGTCCCCTCGCCCGCCCCTGCGCTCCCCGCCCCGGTGACGTCGTCCGCCGCCGTGCACCTGGACGGCAGCGGCGAGTGCACCTACCCCGCCAAGACCATCAAGGGCACCCCTTGGTCGCTCCAACGGATCCTCCTCGACCGGCTCTGGCAGGACACCAAGGGCCGGGACAGTGCGGGCCGGCCGGTTCGCGTCGCCGTCATCGACTCGGGCGTCGACGTCCGGAACCCGCAGCTCAAGGGCGCCGTCGACGTCGAGAGCGGCGCCGACCTGCTCACGGGCATGGCGGAAGCGGCAGCGGAGGCGGCGGCCAGGGGCGGGACGGGCGTGAGGGCGAACGCCAAGGACGCGCCCCAGGCACCCGGCCCCGCGCCGTCGCCCGGCCCCTCGGACGGGGGGAAGGACGGGAAGACGGACGGGGACCGCAAGAAGGCGGGGGACAGGAGCACGCCGAAGCCCGGAGCGCCGTCCGGGTCCCCGTCCGGGGAGAAGGATGGGACCGGGAAGCCGGAGAAGTCCGCGGAGCCGAGCCCGTCGAGGAGCCCGGAGAAGAGCCCCGACAAGCCCCCGGAGGGGAAACCGGAGAAGGAGCCCGAGAAGCCGAAGCCCGACCCCACCCTCGACCTGGTGGGACACGGCACCAAGGTGGCCGGCATCATCGCCGCCCGCCCGTCCCCCGGCAGCGGGTTCGTCGGCATCGCACCCGAGTCGGTCATCATCCCGATCCGCCAGAACGACGAGAAGGGCACGGGCACGTCCCGGACCCTGGCGCAGGGCATCGGCCTGGCCGTCGCCGCGGGAGCGCGCGTCATCAACATCTCCCAGGACACGACGAAGGCCCTGGAGCACGACTCCGACCTCGAACGTGCCGTGAAGGAAGCCCTGGAGAAGGACGTCGTCGTCGTGGCCTCGGCGGGCAACGACGGCCTCGGCGGCGACGTCAAGGCGACCTACCCCGCCGCGTACAAGGGCGTCCTCGCCGTCGGCGCCTCCGACCGCAACAACGAGCGCGCCTCCTTCTCGCAGCCCGGCGAGTTCGTCGGCGTCGCCGCGCCCGGCGTCGAGATGGTCTCCACCGTCCCGCTGGGCGGCCAGTGCGTCGACAACGGCACCAGCTTCTCCGCCCCGTACGTGGCCGGGGTCGCCGCCCTCATCCGCGCCAAGCACCCCGACTGGAAGCAGCACCAGGTCGTCGCCCAGATCGAGCAGACGGCGGAGCGCGTCACCAAGGACCACGACCCCTACATCGGCTGGGGGGTCGTCGACCCGGTCCGCGCCCTCACGGACGACGCGCACCCCGTCGACCGCGTCACCCCGGCCGGGCCCGGGGCGCGCAGCGTCCGGGCCCCCTCCGTGGCCCCCCTGGCCGTGGGCGAGTCGCCGCAGCAGCGGCAGGAACGGCTCGCGACGTACGCGCTCGGCGGCGCGGCCGTCCTCGTGGCCACGATCGCCGGAGCGGCCGTCGTGGGGCGGGAGCACCGCCGGCGCCGGGCGCAGCGCGGTCTGTGAGCGCATCAAAGTGCCCGGATGTGTGCGTAGTTGGGGCGTGCACTCAGAGTGGTTAGAGTGACATTCGGCGCCTTTCGCGGGCGTGGCAGACAACGGCCCTCGGGGGGAAAGGCGGAACATGTCGGAGAACGGCAGGCAGAAGGTCAGTGACGAGGCGTTCAAGGCCTTCACGGACGCCATCGACAAGACCAGTTCACACTTCTCGGCGAACCTTCGCCAGCTGGCGAACGTCATCGCCACCCTGGACGGCGGCTCCTCGTGGAAGGGCGAGGCACACAGCGCCTTCCGCAAGGCGCAGAGTGACCTCAACGACGACCACGACCGGGTGCGCCGCATGATCGACCGCGTGCGTGAGGCCGTCGTCCTGACGCACCGTGCCTCGGGCGCGACCGACGCGGAGATCGCCGCCCAGATGAAGGGCGTCGACATCGGTGGCGGAGGCGCCGCACCCGCTTCCGCCTCTGCGCCCGCCGCCGGAGCCCCCGGGGCGCCCTCCAGCGGGATCGACAACTACTGATCCGGCCGGGCACTCGTGCCCGCCACGTCATTCCAGAACGTCATTCCGGCACATCATTCCGGCACGTCATACCGGATTCCGGCTTTCCGGCTTTCGGCTTTGAACAGCACCACAGAGGGTGGGGACACATGGCAGACCACGGTGGAGAGCTCGTAGTCAACTACAGCTCCCTTCAGACCACGGCCGCCGACATCAAGAAGGCCGCGGGCGTGATCGAGCGCGAGCTGGAGGTCATGCGCAGCGCCGTGAACAAGGTCGCGGCCGGCTGGGAGGGCGAGGCCCACCAGATGATGCTGCAGGTGGACGCGGAGTTCCGGCGGCGGAGCGCGCACATCCAGGAGACGCTCAAGCAGGTCGCGGACCTGGTCCTGAAGGGTGGCGAGCACTTCCACGCGACGGACAAGAAGGCGTCGCAGCTGTTCGACATCAGCTACTGATCCGTTCCGCTGATCCGCGTCCGCTGATCCGCTTCACAGCACTCCGGGGGCGGCCGACCGGGAATCCGGCGGCCGCCCCCGGCTCGTTCTCACCTGGTCACCTGGTCACCTGGTCACCTGGTCACCTGGTCACCGGCCCACCGGTCTACTTCAGATCGAACTCGCCGTCCCGCGCCCCCAGCACGAAGGCCCGCCACTCGGCCGGGGTGTAGCGCAGCACGGTGCCGGGGTCGGTCGAGGACCGCATGGCCACGGCGCCATCGGAGAAGTAGGCGATCTCGACGCGTTCCTCGTCGTCCTTGGCCTCGGGCGCACTCAGCCATTCGAGACCGGAGATGTCGCGTGCGTACAGCTCGTCCTTCTCGCGTTCGTCCATGGGACAGGGGCCGCCTTTCGGGTGCGCAATTCCGCGGGATCGCTGTGGCATGAGGCCAGTTGACGCCTGCAGGGACGACGACTCCTGCAGGGACAGCATTCGTGGGCAGCGTACTCCGGATGGATCCGTGGCAGAGGAGATTCGCAAAGCGCTCGTACGAAGGGCCGAGCGTGTGGAAAATGCCCCTCCTTGACGGCTCTCCTGCCGCCCCATGCCCCCGCTCCGTGCCCCCGCCCCGTCCTCCCGCCTCGTGCCCCTCACATCTCCTCCGGCACCCACCCCACCTGCACCAGCGACACGCCCCTCTTCCGGGACACGAAGTACCCGCGCCCCGGGGGCATCCCCTGCGGCCGCACGCTGCCGAGCAGGTCGCCCTCTCCGGGATCGCCGGACAGGAGGACGCCCTGGGCGCCCAGCTCCTTCACGCGCTGCATGAAGGGCTCGTACATCGACCGGGAGGCACCGGCCGAGCTGCGCGCGATGATGAAGCGCACCCCCACGTCGCGCGCGAAGGGCAGGTTCTCGGTCAGGGCGGCCAGCGGGTTGCCGCTGCCGGTGGAGACGAGCTCGTAGTCGTCGACGATGACGAAGAAGCGCGGGCCGGACCACCAGCTGCGGTCGCGCAGCTGCTGCGGCGTGATGTCCGGCTGCGGGGCGCGGCGCTCCATGAGGCGGTTGAGGGCCTCGGCGTGCACCGTCAGGGCCGAGGCGGTCGGCGCGTACTCCAGCAGGTGCGTGCCGGGGACGGCGTCGAGGAGCGTACGGCGGTAGTCGCCGACCACGATCTTCGCCTCGTCCGGGCCGTACCGCTCGGTGATCTGCCGGGCCAGGAGGCGCAGCAGGGCCGTCTTGCCGGACTCGCTCTCGCCGAAGACGAGGAAGAACGGGTCCGTCTCGAAGTCGGCGAAGACCGGTTCGAGGCCGGCCTCGTCGATGCCGAAGGCCACGCCGTGCTGCGGGTACTCGAATCCCTTGGGCAGGTCGTCGGCGCGCAGCCGGCGCGGCAGGAGCCGCACGCCGGGGGCGCCGGGCCCGTCCCATGCCTCGCTGACGGCGCGGACCATGGCGGCGGTGCCGTCCGTGAGGGTCTCGGGGTCGCTGCCGGAGTCGATGCGCGGCAGCGAGGCCATGAAGTGGAGCTTCTCGGGGAGCTGGCCGCGGCCGGGCATCCCGGCCGGGACGTTCGCGGCGACCTTGCGGTCGAAGTCCGAGTCCATGGTGTCGCCGAGGCGGAGCTCCAGCCGGTTGAGGAGCTGGTCCTTGAGGGAGGCGCGCACCTCCATGGTGCGGGAGGCCGTCACCACGACGTGGACGCCGTAGCCCAGGCCGCGCGCCGCGATGTCGGCGACGACCCCCTCCAGCATCTCGTACTCCTGCCGGAAGCCGGCCCACCCGTCGACGATCAGGAAGACGTCGCCCCACGGCTGGTCCGTGATCTCGCCCGTCGCCCGCAGCCGCCGGTACGTGCCGATGGAGTCGATCGCGTGCGCCCGGAAGTACTCCTCGCGGCGGGCCAGGATGCCCGACACCTCGGCGACCGTGCGGCGTACGCGTTCGGGGTCGAGCCGGGACGCCACTCCGCCCACGTGCGGCAGGCCGTCGACGGCGCTCATGCCGCCGCCGCCGAAGTCCAGCCCGTAGAACTGCACCTCGGCGGGCGTGTGCGTCAGCGCGAAGGCCGACACCAGCGTGCGCAGCAGCGTCGACTTGCCGGACTGCGGGCCGCCGACGATCAGCATGTTGCCCGCCGCGCCGGAGAAGTCGCGGTAGAGGACGTCGCGCCGCTGTTCGAAGGGCTTGTCGACCAGGCCGATCGGGACGCCGAGCCGGCCCGGGCGCGGATGCCCGGGCGCCGTGAGGCCGCGGCCCGGCACGGCCGAGAGCGGCGGCAGGAGCTCGTCGAGGGCCGCGGACCGGTCCAGCGGCGGCAGCCACACCTGGTGGGCCGGCGGCCCCTGTCCGTCGAGCCTGCGCACGATGACGTCGAGGACGGTGTCGGCCAGCGCGTCGTCGCCCGGGCCGGGCGCGGCCGGCGTCGCGGGCACAGGGGCGGTGTACGTGACGGGGACGGGCCCGGCGGTGAACAGGACCGGACGGCGCTCGATCGGCAGCGGCCCCGTGCCGGGCCCCGTGCCCGCGTCCGCCCGGTAGGCGCCCGAGACGTACGCGGCCTTGAAGCGCGTCATCTCGTCCGTGCCGAACTTCAGGTAGCCGGAGCCCGGCACCGACGGCAGGTGGTACGCGTCCGGCACCCCGAGCGCCGTACGGGACTCCGCCGCGGAGAACGTGCGCAGGCCGATCCGGTACGACAGGTACGTCTCCAGGCCGCGCAGCCGGCCCTCCTCCAGGCGCTGCGAGGCGAGCAGCAGGTGCACGCCCAGGGAGCGGCCGATGCGGCCGATCTGGATGAACATGTCGATGAAGTCGGGCTTGGCCGTCAACAGCTCGCTGAACTCGTCGATCACCAGGACGAGTGAAGCCAGCGGCTCCAGCGCGGCACCGGCTGCCCGGGCCTTCTCGTAGTCGTGGATGTTGGCGTAGTTGCCCGACGCCTTCAGCAGCTCCTGCCTTCGCTGCAGTTCGCCGGTGATCGAGTCGCGCATGCGGTCGACCAGCGTCAGGTCGTCGGCGAGGTTGGTGATGACGGCCGCGACGTGCGGCATCTGCGACATGCCCGCGAAGGTCGCGCCGCCCTTGAAGTCGGCGAGGACGAAGTTCAGCGTCTCGGAGCTGTGTGTGACCGCGAGCCCCAGGACCAGCGTGCGCAGCAGCTCGGACTTGCCGGAGCCCGTCGCGCCGACGCACAGCCCGTGCGGCCCCATGCCGTCCTGCGCCGCCTCCTTGAGGTCCAGCATCACCGGGGCGCCGCCCTCGCTGACGCCGATCGGCACGCGCAGCCGCTCCGCCGCCGACCGCGGCCGCCACGTGCGCGCCACGTCCACGGAGCCCGCGTCGCCCAGCCCCAGCAGGTCGGTGAAGTCCAGGTTGGCCAGCAGCGGCTCGTCGCCGTCGTCCCCCGTGCCCAGGCGCAGCGGCGCCAGCTGCCGCGCGAGCGCCTCGGCGGCCTCCGCGGCGAGGGTGTCCGGCTCCCCCTCGTAGACCGCGACCTGCGACTCCAGCCGCAGCGAGCCCGGCTGCACCACGGCCGACAGCCCCCCGCGGGGCTCGCCCAGGTCTCCCGTCACCACCTCGACGACGGTCACGCCCTGCAGGCCCTCCGGGGCCGCGAAGACCGAGTCCGCCGGCACCGCGGCACCGTCCAGCACGACCACGACGTGCGGCTGGTCCAGCAGCGGCCGGCCGTCCCGGCTGAACCGCGTACGCCCCTCCAGGCGCGGCCGCAGCAGCTCCTCCAGCTCCGTCAGGTCGTCGCCGATCAGGCGCCGCGCACCGGCCCCGTCCACGGCCCCCGGCACCTGTACGTGCGGCAGCCACTTCGTCCACTCCCAGGACGGCGCCGCGCCCCGTGCCGCGACCACGGCCACGACGAGGTCGTCCGGCGAGTGCAGCGTCACCAGCTGGGCCACCAGAGCCCGCGCCGTGCCGTGCACCGTCTCCGGGTCGCCCGACAGCGTCAGGTGGTAGAAGGCGCGCAACGACAGCGCCACCGGCATGCCGTCCAGCGAGCCGTGCGTCGCCAGGAACTGCTGCATCGCGCCCGTGGCCAGCGGCTCCAGCTCGTCTATCGGAGCCGTCTCCGGCGCCTCCAGGGGCGTCGCGAGCTGCTGCGTGCCCAGCCCGATGCGGACCTGCGCGAAGTCCTCGTCGCTCGCGCGCCGCTCCCACAGGCGCGTGCCCTCGGCCACCACCGACCACAGCTGGTCGGGGGAGGGGTGCAGGTAGAACTGCGCGTCGCGCTGCGCCTTGGCGGTGCGCTGCACGGTGCGCCGCGTCTGCGCGAGGTACTTGAGGTAGTCGCGGCGCATGTCCGCCATCCGCCCCTGCGTGCCCTGACGGTGCCGCACGATCATCGCGATGGTCATGCCGAGCGTCGAACACATCATCAGGACGCCCATGATCTTCATCATCGGGGCGGCGCCCGGCATGAAGAAGTACACCATCGACGAGGCCATGCCGAGCGTCGGCAGGAGCTGCATCAGCAGCCCCTCCTGACGGTCCCTCGGCAGCTCAGGGGGCGCCTCCAGCCGGACCGCCTCGCCGGGCACCTCCGGCGGCAGGGCCCTCGGCGGACGACTGACCACGATCTGGCTCACCGGATGCCTCAACCCCTCCGCACGGCAAGGACAGTTCCGCGCGGCGCACCCCTGTCGCCCCGACGGCGCGGGCCCCATGCGCGGAACGGTGATCCTATCGGCGTACGGGCATACGGCCCCGATAGGGTGTCCGCACATCCGTGCACAGTGAAGCCGCACAGTCGTGCACGCGAAGCCGCACCGTCGTGCACAGTGAAACAAGGGGCCTGATAGGTGAGTACGTCCGCTGCGACCGGCTTCTGCAGAGTGACCGTCGTCGCGCCCGACAGCCGGATCGACGTCGCCCTGCCGGACGACATCGCCGTCGCCGACGTGTACCCGGAGATCCTGCGCCTGACCGGGCAGACCCAGCCCGCCGGCACCCCCACCGGCTACCACCTCGTACGCCGCGACGGCACCGTCCTCGACGGCGCCCGCTCGCTCGCCGCCCAGCACGTCCTGGACGGCGACCTGCTCGCGCTGCGCCCCTTCGCCGAGTCGCTGCCGCCCGCCGTGCACGACGACGTCAGCGACGCCATCGCCTCCGCCGTCACCCGCGACCACACGCTGTGGAGCGACGCCCTGCTGCGCGCCTGCGGCCTGGCGGGCGGAGCGTTGCTCCTCGCCCTCATGGGCCTCGCGCTCTGGTTCGCCGACCCCGTCCGGCACGACATGCACGGCCTCCCCGGCGCCGTCGCGGCCGCCGCCGGCGTGCTGCTGACGGCCCTCGCGGGCGTACGGGCCCGGGTCTACGCCGACCGCGCCTCCGCCGTCGCCCTCGGCCTCGCCGCCCTCCCGCACGTGATGATCGCGGGCTCCGGCATCCTCGGCCCCGGGCCGGGCGAGGGGGCCGGCCGGCTGCAGTTCCTGCTGGGCTGCGCGGCCGTCGTCGTCGCCTCCGCCGTGCTCGTGGCCGCCGTGCCCACCGGCGACGCCCCGTTCGTCGCCGCCTTCACCGCCGCGGCCACCGGCACCGTGGCCGCCTTCTGCACGATCTTCACCGGGGCGGCCCCGTCCGCGGCCGCCGCCGTCTGCGCCGTCGTCGCCATAGGAGCCGTCGCCTTCCTGCCCGGGCTGTCCGCCCGCGCCGCCCGCCTCCCCGTCGGCTACGCCGCGCCCCGCTCCGCGGTCACCGGGGACCGTACGGCCTCCCGCGGCGGCCGTACGGTCCCCGAGCCCGTGGACGCCGCGCTCATCGCCGTCCGGGTCCGCCGCGGCCACGAGCTGCTGCTCGGCCTCGTCGGCGGCTGCGCGGTCCTCGTCACGGCCTCCACCGCCGTCCTCGCCTTCGCCCCCGGCGGCGGCCCCTGGCCCCGTCTCCTCGCCCTGACCGCCGGCCTCGCGATGCTGCTGCGCGCCCGCCTCTTCCGCTACACCGCCCAGGTCGCCGCCGTCCTCGGCGCGGGCCTCGCAGCCCTCGCCCTGCTCGTCCTCGGCCTCGCCCTCCAGCCGGCCGCCGACGCGGGCGCGGGCGGCGGCTCCCTCGACGTCCGTACGCTCTGGCTCGCCGCGGCCGTCACCCTCGGTGGCGCGCTGCTCACCGCCGTGGCGCTGATCGTGCCCGCCCGGGGTCTGTCACCCTTTTGGGGGCGTGTCTCCGATCTCGCCGAGAGCGTCCTCCTTCTCGCGCTCGTACCGCTGTGCCTCGCCGTCCTCGATCTGTACTCGGCGGCGCGCAGCCTGTCGGCCGGATAGGCGCGGACAGGCAGGGACAGGCCGGTAGGCCGGATGAGCCCGGGTGGACCCGGGCGGAGGCGGGCGCCTGCCCCATGCGCGCGCCTCATGCGCCCGCCCCATGCCCCGCCCCATGCGGCCCGCCCAGAGGGAGGCCCCGGGCCCGCCCGAGCCCGCCCCAGGCCCCCTCAGGGCCCGCCCCGGCCCCCGTATCCGGCCCTCCCGGCAAGGGGGACTGGTCCGGGCTGGTACTCTGTGCAACGGCCGTTTGTGTACGCGCCTCCGGAGCGCCCTTCGCGGGTCTCTGGGGACAGCGCCCAGCGGACCCCGCCTCCCGAGTAACGGAAGCTCCCCTGAGTAAGAGACCAGGGGCACTCGGTGGCCAAAAGACACTCAAAAGGAGTATCGCGTGTCGCTCGACGCCGCTACGAAGAAGCAGATCATGGCCGAGTTCGCCACCAAGGAGGGCGACACCGGCTCCCCCGAGGTCCAGGTCGCGATGCTCACCCGCCGCATCTCGGACCTGACCGAGCACCTGAAGCAGCACAAGCACGACCACCACTCGCGTCGTGGCCTGCTGCTCCTGGTCGGCCAGCGTCGCCGCCTGCTGCAGTACCTGGCCAAGAAGGACATCACGCGCTTCCGCGCCCTGGTCGAGCGCCTCGGCATCCGCCGCGGTGCCGCCGGCGCCAAGTAAGACACCGTGAAGGGAGCGGTTCCCACCATCTGGGGGCCGCTCCCTTTGCGTATCTCGTGGAAAGCAGAAGCTTTGTAGTCTGGTTTCCACAACGGCACCTACGCCGAACCGTATGAGGAGGAGCGCTCAGCTCGCCGCCGGTCCTCGGTAGTGGCCCCCGGATCAGGGAAATCCGGGTGCTTCGATCGAAGACCGGCCAGCACAGACGCTCCTCCACCACCGTCCCCGCCACACGGGCCGGGACGTAGACGAGGAGATATCCCTGGTGGAGAACGAGACCCACTACGCCGAGGCCGTCATCGACAACGGCGCCTTCGGCACCCGCACCATCCGCTTCGAGACGGGCCGCCTGGCCAAGCAGGCCGCCGGTTCCGCCGTGGCGTACCTGGACGACGACACCATGGTGCTGTCGGCCACCTCCGCTTCCAAGAAGCCCAAGGACCAGCTCGACTTCTTCCCCCTGACGGTGGACGTCGAGGAGCGCATGTACGCGGCCGGCAAGATCCCCGGCTCCTTCTTCCGTCGTGAGGGCCGCCCCTCCGAGGACGCGGTCCTGACCTGCCGCCTGATCGACCGCCCGCTGCGCCCCTCCTTCAAGAAGGGCCTGCGCAACGAGATCCAGATCGTCGAGACGGTCATGGCGCTCAACCCCGACCACCTCTACGACGTGGTCGCAATCAACGCCGCCTCCTGCTCCACGCAGCTCGCGGGCCTGCCCTTCTCCGGTCCGATCGGCGCCACCCGCGTCGCTCTGATCAAGGGCCAGTGGGTCGCGTTCCCGACCCACACCGAGCTCGAGGACGCCGTCTTCGACATGGTCGTGGCCGGCCGCGTCCTGGAGGACGGCGACGTCGCGATCATGATGGTCGAGGCCGAGGCCACCGAGAAGACCGTCCAGCTGGTCAAGGACGGCGCCGACGCCCCCACCGAGGAGGTCGTCGCCGCCGGTCTCGAGGCCGCGAAGCCCTTCATCAAGGTCCTGTGCCGCGCCCAGTCCGAGCTCGCCTCCAAGGCCGCCAAGCCCGAGGGTGAGTTCCCGGTCTTCCTGGACTACCAGGACGACGTCCTGGCCGCCCTGACCAAGGCCGTCCGCGACGAGCTCGCCCAGGCGCTCACCATCGCCGGCAAGCAGGAGCGCGAGACCGAGATCGACCGCGTCAAGGAGCTC
The DNA here is from genome assembly GCF_042657885.1 of Streptomyces aureoversilis. Taxonomy (NCBI): domain Bacteria; kingdom Bacillati; phylum Actinomycetota; class Actinomycetes; order Kitasatosporales; family Streptomycetaceae; genus Streptomyces; species Streptomyces aureoversilis. The sequence continues at coordinate 9,280 of NZ_JBHSKJ010000033.1, read as the reverse complement.
GCCGCCGAGAAGCTCCTGCCGGAGTTCGAGGGCCGCGAGAAGGAGATCTCCGCCGCGTACCGCTCGCTGACCAAGTCCCTGGTCCGTGAGCGCGTCATCAAGGAGAAGAAGCGCATCGACGGCCGTGGCGTGACGGACATCCGTACGCTCGCCGCCGAGGTCGAGGCCATCCCGCGCGTGCACGGCTCGGCCCTGTTCGAGCGTGGCGAGACCCAGATCCTGGGCGTCACCACCCTCAACATGCTCCGCATGGAGCAGCAGCTGGACACCCTTTCCCCGGTGACCCGCAAGCGCTACATGCACAACTACAACTTCCCGCCGTACTCCGTCGGCGAGACCGGCCGCGTCGGTTCGCCGAAGCGCCGCGAGATCGGCCACGGCGCCCTGGCCGAGCGGGCCATCGTGCCCGTGCTGCCGACGCGCGAGGAGTTCCCCTACGCGATCCGCCAGGTCTCCGAGGCGCTGGGCTCCAACGGCTCGACGTCCATGGGCTCGGTCTGCGCCTCCACCATGTCGCTGCTGAACGCCGGTGTGCCCCTGAAGGCCCCCGTCGCCGGCATCGCCATGGGCCTGATCTCCCAGGAGATCGACGGCAAGACGCACTACGTCGCCCTCACCGACATCCTCGGTGCGGAGGACGCTTTCGGCGACATGGACTTCAAGGTCGCCGGCACCAAGGAGTTCGTGACCGCCCTCCAGCTCGACACCAAGCTGGACGGCATCCCGGCCTCCGTCCTGGCCGCGGCCCTCAAGCAGGCCCGTGACGCCCGCCTCCACATCCTCGACGTGATGATGGAAGCGATCGACACGCCGGACGAGATGTCCCCCAACGCCCCGCGGATCATCACCGTCAAGATCCCCGTGGACAAGATCGGCGAGGTCATCGGCCCCAAGGGCAAGATGATCAACCAGATCCAGGAGGACACCGGCGCCGAGATCACGATCGAGGACGACGGCACCATCTACATCGGTGCCGCCGACGGCCCGGCCGCCGAGGCCGCCCGTGCCACGATCAACGGCATCGCCAACCCGACCATGCCCGAGGTCGGCGAGCGCTACCTGGGTACGGTCGTCAAGACCACCACCTTCGGTGCCTTCGTCTCCCTCATGCCGGGCAAGGACGGTCTGCTGCACATCTCGCAGATCCGCAAGCTCGCCGGCGGCAAGCGCGTGGAGAACGTCGAGGACGTGCTCGGCGTGGGCCAGAAGGTCCAGGTCGAGATCGCCGAGATCGACCAGCGCGGCAAGCTCTCCCTCATCCCCGTCATCGAGGGCGAGGACGGCGACAAGGCCGACGAGACCAAGGACGAGTCCGCCAAGTGACGTCCCGTAGTACACGGAAGACGGCCCGCACCTCCTCGGAGGGGCGGGCCGTCGCCCGTACCCAAACGCTCCTCAAGGGCGAGAACGGCATCGGCACGGTCCGCCGCACCACCCTCCCGGGCGGCCTGCGCATCGTCACCGAGACGCTGCCGTCCGTGCGCTCCGCGACCTTCGGCATCTGGGCCAACGTCGGCTCGCGCGACGAGACCCCGGCGCTCAACGGAGCCACCCACTACCTGGAGCACCTGCTCTTCAAGGGCACGGCCAAGCGCAGCGCGCTCGACATCTCCTCGGCCATCGACGCCGTCGGCGGCGAGATGAACGCGTTCACGGCCAAGGAGTACACGTGCTACTACGCGCGCGTGCTCGACACCGACCTGCCGCTGGCCATCGACGTCGTCTGCGACATGCTCACCGGATCGCTGATCGACGCCGCCGACGTCGACGCCGAGCGCGGCGTGATCCTCGAAGAGATCGCGATGACGGAGGACGACCCCGGCGACTGCGTGCACGACCTGTTCGCGCACACCATGCTGGGCGACACGCCCCTGGGCCGCCCCGTCCTCGGCACGGTCGACACGATCAACGCCCTCACGCGCGACCAGATCGCCCGCTTCTACAAGAAGCACTACGACCCGACGCGCCTCGTCGTGGCCGCCGCGGGCAACGTCGACCACGCCAAGGTCGTCCGCCAGGTGCGCGCCGCCTTCGACCGGGCCGGCGCCCTGAGCCGTACGGACGCCACGCCCGTCGGCCCGCGCTCCGGTGCCCGTACGATCCGCACCGCCGGCCGCGTGGAGGTGCTCGGCCGCAAGACCGAGCAGGCGCACGTCGTCCTCGGCATGCCCGGCCTGTCGCGCACGGACGACCGCCGCTGGGCGCTCGGCGTGCTCAACACCGCCCTCGGCGGCGGCATGAGCTCGCGGCTCTTCCAGGAGGTCCGGGAGAAGCGCGGCCTGGCCTACTCGGTGTACTCCTACACCTCGGGCTACGCCGACTGCGGCCTCTTCGGCGTCTACGCCGGCTGCCGCCCGAGCCAGGTCCACGACGTCCTGAAGATCTGCCGCGACGAGCTCGACAAGGTCGCGTCGGAGGGGCTGCCGGACGAGGAGATCAGCCGCGCCGTGGGGCAGCTCGCGGGCTCCACCGTCCTCGGCCTGGAGGACACCGGTGCGCTCATGAACCGCATCGGCAAGAGCGAGCTGTGCTGGGGCGACCAGATGTCCGTCGACGACATGCTGGCGCGCATCTCGGCCGTCACCCCGGACGAGGTCCGTGAGGTGGCCCGCGATGTACTGGGACAGCGTCCTTCGCTGTCCGTCATCGGCCCGCTGAAGGACAAGCAGGCCGCGCGCCTGCACGAGGCCGTTTCTTAGTTCACCGCGGGAAGTAGTTCACCGCTGTAGAGGGGAAGCAGGGACGATGAGCAAGCTGCGCGTCGCGGTCATCGGAGCCAAGGGCCGTATCGGCTCCGAGGCCGTACGGGCCGTCGAAGCCGCCGAGGACATGGAGCTGGTGGCCGCGCTGGGCCGGGGTGACGGGCTGGAGGCCCTGACCGAGGCGGGAGCCCAGGTCGCGGTCGAGCTGACGCACCCCGACTCGGTCATGGACAACCTCGAGTTCTGCGTGCGCAACGGCATCCACGGCGTCGTCGGCACCACCGGCTGGACCGAGGAGCGCCTCGCGCAGCTGAACTCCTGGCTCGACGCCTCGCCGTCGACCGGCGTGCTCATCGCCCCGAACTTCTCCATCGGGGCCGTCCTGACCATGTCCTTCGCCCGCCAGGCGGCCCGCTTCTTCGAGTCCGCCGAGGTCGTCGAGCTGCACCACCCCAACAAGGCCGACGCCCCCTCCGGGACGGCCACCCGCACTGCGCAGCTCATCGCCGCCGCCCGGCGCGAGGCGGGCTGTGCCCCGCAGCCCGACGCCACCACGACCGCCCTGGAGGGCGCGCGCGGCGCGGACGTCGACGGGGTGCCCGTGCACGCCGTACGGCTCCGCGGCCTCCTGGCCCACCAGGAGGTGCTCTTCGGCGACACGGGCGAGACGCTCACCATCCGGCACGACTCGCTGCACCACAGCTGCTTCATGCCGGGCATCCTGCTCGGCGCGCGGCGCGTCACGACGACCCCGGGCCTGACGTTCGGCCTGGAACACTTCCTGGACCTGGGCTGAGCACCGTGCGCGCCAAAATCGTCTACTTCGCCCTGGCCGCCGTCCTGGTCGTCTACTTCGTCCTGGTCGGCAGCCGCGGGGTGATGCTGATCCAGCAGGGCACGGCCGTCACCATCGCCTTCGGGGCGTCGGTCCTGGTCCTGCCGTTCATCGGCGCCTGGTTCCTCTACCAGACCACCAGGTTCGCGCGCGACGCCAACCGGCTGGCGCGGGAGCTGGAGGCCGAGGGCGGGCTGCCGGTGGACGACCTGGTGCGCACCCCCAGCGGGCGCATCGACCGGGACTCCGCGGACGCGGTCTTCGCCAAGCGCAAGGCCGAGACGGAGGACGCCCCGTCGGACTGGCGCACCTGGTTCCGGCTGGCCGTCGCCTACCACGACGCCCGGGACACCCCCCGCGCCCGCAAGGCCATGCAGCGGGCGATCGCCCTGCACGACAGGAAGCCGGTGCGGGCGGAGACCGCATAGGGCGCAGCGACGTCCTGCGGAGGCGGCGTGGGGCGCTGCACGGGGCGGTGCAGGGGCGGCGGCATGGGGCCGCTCGTCATGGGCCCCTCCTGAGCCGCCCGCATGGGGCGGCGTGCGCCCGGCTCGGCGCCGGGCGGCACCGCGTCAGCGGCGGAAGTCCGCCGCCCAGCCCTCGACCGCGTCGCACGCCATCGCGAACGCCTGCGGACGCCCGAGGAAGTCGGCCCCGTGGTCGGTGACCAGCGTCGGCAGGGGGCTGCCGCCCGCGCGCTCCACGACGACCGCCTGTCCCTGCACCGTGCGGGGGAGGCCCAGCCAGCGCACGGGCTGCTGCGCGGTGCGCACGGCCGTCACCTCGGCCCAGGGCACCGTCTTCGCGGACAGCAGCCCCACGTGGCGCAGCCCGTGCTCGCTCACCCAGACCCCGGCCCGCACCAGGCGCACCGCCAGGGTGATCACCAGGACGGCGACGGCGACACAGATGCCCGCCCCGGGCAGGGAGCCGGCCACGGCAATGATCATCGCGGCGAAGAGCACGTACGAGGCGAGCAGCAGCAACAGCGCGGTGACGCCCACGCGCCACGGCCCCGGACGGTAGGGGCGGCGCCAGCGGGCGAGGTCCTCGTCCCGGGCGGGCGGGGCGGCGGCCCCGGCGGCGGGCGCGAGCTCCTCGGCGTCGCGGTCAGCGGTCAGAAAGGGCAGGGGCACGAATTTCCTCACTCGTCAGCAAGCACGCTCGAACGGCTGTGCCCGGTGAGGCTATAGAAAAGGGCGGGACCCGAGCACACCAGGGTCGGTGCGCGGATCCCGCCCGTCATGATCACCCGCAGGTCAGCGGCCGTCCGAGGTCTCGGACCGCTGCGACTGGTGCGTGTCCTGCGCGCTCGGCTGCAGCGACGGCATTCCGAACAGCAGCGCTCCGACCAGCCCCGTCGTCACCGTGAGGCCCACGAGCAGGCGGCCGGCTATCTGCGAGCGGCTCGCGCGTTCTCGGGGCGGCGGCGTGACGTTGCTGCGGTAGCGCTCTGCCTCGGCGACGAAGGCGAACGGCACGGGCTCTCGCCGGCGGAACATGATGGGGGCTCTCCTAGGAACCTCGAAAACTGCTGTCGTACGTAAGGACGATCGAAGCGCGCCGCCGGTGCCCGTTTTCGGCGACTTCTGTGAAAAATCTCAACCAGTGAGCAGCTTGCCCCGTAGCGGCGGGGCCGTCGGCAGCCGAGTGTCAGTGGCGGCCCGTAGGCTGGGCGCCGCCCGAGCCATGCAACTGGAAGGACCCCGCCGGTGACCGACAGCCCCACCGAGACCGCCAAGGAAGCCAAGCCCACGTTTCGCGGAGACGTGACCGTCGAGCTGGTCAAGCACAGCGCTGCCGACTCCGACGTGCTGTGGGCGGCCCGCGTCTCCACCGCCGGCGAGCAGTCCCTGGAAGAGATCACCAAGGACCCGGAGCGGTCCAAGGGGCTGATCAACTACCTGATGCGCGACCGCCACGGCAGCCCCTTCGAGCACAACTCGATGACCTTCTTCATCAGCGCGCCGATCTTCGTCTTCCGCGAGTTCATGCGCCACCGCGTGGGCTGGTCGTACAACGAGGAGTCGGGTCGCTACCGCGAGCTGCAGCCCGTCTTCTACGTCCCGGACGCCGAGCGCAAGCTCGTCCAGGAGGGCCGTCCCGGCAAGTACGTCTTCGTCGAGGGCACCGACGCGCAGCACGAGCTGACCACGCGCGTCATGGAGAACACCTACCGCGAGGCCTACGAGGCCTACCAGGAGATGCTGGCCGCCGGCGTGGCCCGCGAGGTCGCGCGCTCGGTCCTCCCGGTCGGCCTGTTCTCCTCGATGTACGCCACCTGCAACGCCCGCTCGCTGATGCACTTCCTCGGCCTGCGCACGCAGCACGAGCAGGCGGCCGTGCCGTCCTTCCCGCAGCGGGAGATCGAGATGGTCGGCGAGAAGATGGAGGCGGAGTGGGCGAAGCTCATGCCCCTCACGTACGCCGCGTTCAACAAGAACGGCCGCATCGCCCCCTGACCGGGCGGCCCCCGGTCCCGGCGGCCTCGGCACCGGCTCCCGGGGGTGCCGTACGGCCCGGTAACTACGGTGTCCGTATTGCGGCTTTTCGTAGCTTTAATCTAGTCTGAAAAGACGGACCCGGCACTGCTTGAACCCCCGAGCAGGCAGTGCCGGGATCCCTTTGGCACTCCCCGAGGGGGCACCTCACGGTGAGCAACGAGTAGCGTGACCCTCATGGCTCCGACCTCCACACCGCAGACGCCCTTCGGGCGGGTCCTGACCGCCATGGTCACGCCCTTCACCGCTGACGGTGCCCTCGACCTCGACGGCGCTCAGCGGCTCGCCACCCACCTCGTGGACGCCGGTAACGACGGCCTCATCGTCAACGGCACCACCGGCGAGTCCCCCACCACCAGCGATGCGGAGAAAGCCCAGCTCGTACGGGCCGTGGTCGAGGCGGTCGGAGACCGCGCCCACGTCGTCGCCGGAGCCGGCACCAACCACACGCACCACAGCGCCGAGCTGGCCCGCGCCGCCGAGAAGGCGGGCGCCCACGGCCTCCTCGTCGTCACGCCGTACTACAACAAGCCCCCGCAGGAGGGCCTGGTCCGGCACTTCACCGCCGTCGCCGACGCCACCGGCCTGCCGGTGATGGTCTACGACATCCCCGGCCGCAGCGGCGTCGCCATCGACACCGAGACGCTCGTCCGGCTGGCCGACCACCCCCGCATCGTCGCCAACAAGGACGCCAAGGGCGACCTGGGCGCGACGAGCTGGGCCATCGCCCGCTCCGGCCTCGCCTGGTACTCCGGCGACGACATGCTGAACCTGCCGCAGCTCGCCGTCGGCGCCGCGGGCTTCGTCTCGGTCGCCGGCCACTTCGTCGCCGCCGACCTGCGCGCCATGACCGACGCCTACCTGGCCGGTGACGTCCGCAAGGCCACCGAGATCCACCAGAAGCTGCTCCCCGTCTTCACGGGCCTCTTCCGCACCCAGGGCGTCATGACGACCAAGGCCGGCCTGGCCTTGCAGGGACTGCCCGCCGGCCCCGTGCGCCTGCCGCTCGTCGAGCTCACCGAGCAGGAGACCGAGCAGCTGCGGCGCGACCTCACGGCCGGCGGCGTCCAGCTCGGCTGAACCGCCGCCCGGACCGGGAACCGACCGGTCCGCCCACGACTTCACAACTGAATACACCGGATGAAAGACGCCGGACCCCACAACTGAAGATCCAAAAACAACTGCAAGTGCACGAAGGTCACGCGCGCCATATGTCCTGCGGGCATGTGGCGTGCGTGGTGAGGAGAGTCTTTTGAGCCACCCGCATCCTGAACTCGGCCCCCCGCCGAAGCTCCCCGAGAACGGCCTGCGCGTCACCCCGCTCGGCGGCCTGGGGGAGATCGGCCGCAACATGACGGTCTTCGAGTACGGCGGCCGCCTGCTGATCGTCGACTGCGGAGTGCTCTTCCCCGAGGAGGAGCAGCCCGGAATCGACCTGATCCTGCCCGACTTCTCGTCCATCCGTGACCGCCTCGACGACATCGACGGCATCGTGCTCACGCACGGTCACGAGGACCACATCGGCGGCGTCCCCTACCTGCTCCGCGAGAAGCCGGACATCCCGCTGATCGGCTCCAAGCTGACGCTGGCCCTCATCGAGGCCAAGCTGCAGGAGCACCGCATCCGCCCGTACACCCTCGAGGTCGTCGAGGGCCACCGCGAGCGCATCGGTCCCTTCGACTGCGAGTTCATCGCGGTCAACCACTCCATCCCGGACGCGCTGGCCGTCGCCATCCGCACCCCCGCCGGCATGGCCGTGCACACCGGTGACTTCAAGATGGACCAGCTTCCGCTGGACCGTCGCCTCACCGACCTGCCGGCCTTCGCCAAGCTGGGCGAGGAGGGCATCGACCTGCTGCTCGTGGACTCCACGAACGCCGAGGTCCCCGGCTTCGTCCCGCCCGAGCGCGACATCTCGGGCGTCCTGCGCCAGGTGTTCGCCGGCGCCCAGAAGCGCATCATCGTGGCCAGCTTCGCCAGCCACGTGCACCGCATCCAGCAGATCCTCGACGCCGCCCACGAGTACGGGCGCCGCGTCGCCTTCGTCGGCCGCTCGATGGTCCGCAACATGGGCATCGCCCGTGACCTGGGCTACCTGCGGATCCCCGCCGGTCTCGTCGTGGACGTGAAGACGCTCGACGACCTGCCGGACGACGAGGTCGTGCTGGTGTGCACCGGCTCCCAGGGCGAGCCGATGGCGGCCCTGTCCCGGATGGCCAACCGCGACCACCAGATCCGGATCGTCCAGGGCGACACCGTCATCCTGGCCTCGTCCCTCATCCCGGGCAACGAGAACGCGGTCTACCGCGTGATCAACGGCCTGACCCGCTGGGGCGCGAACGTCGTCCACAAGGGCAACGCCCGGGTCCACGTCTCCGGCCACGCCTCCGCGGGCGAGCTGCTGTACTTCTACAACATCTGCAAGCCCAGGAACCTCATGCCGGTGCACGGCGAGTGGCGTCACCTGCGGGCCAACGCGGAGCTCGGCGCGCTGACGGGCGTTCCCAAGAACCACATCGTGATCGCCGAGGACGGCGTCGTCGTGGACCTGGTGAACGGCTCGGCGAAGATCGTCGGCAAGGTCCAGGCGGGTTACGTGTACGTGGACGGCCTCTCGGTCGGCGACGTCACCGAGACCTCGCTCAAGGACCGCCGCATCCTCGGCGACGAGGGCATCATCTCCGTCTTCGTCGTGGTCGACAGCACGACGGGCAAGGTGGTGAGCGGCCCGCAGATCCAGGCGCGCGGTTCCGGCATCGAGGACGCCGCGTTCTCCGCGGTCGTTCCGAAGATCGAGGAAGTGATCGCCAAGTCCGCCTCCGACGGCGTCGTGGAGCCGCACCAGCTCCAGCAGCTCGTCCGCCGGACGATGGGCAAGTGGGTCTCCGACACCTACCGTCGCCGCCCGATGATCCTGCCCGTGGTCGTCGAGGTCTGACCCGCTGACGAGGCGTCTTTGACGCCTCGTCAACCGAACGGACGGCCGCCCCGGCGCCGATTTGCATCCGGGCGCGGCCGTCCAGTAGGTTTACGGCTCCACCGCAAGGGGAACCCCGACACGTTCGTGAACGTGAAGGATCGTTCAGATGGCGGTGGGGAATCCCGACCGGATCGATCTGATAAAGTCGGGATCACCGCCGGAAAGCGAAAGCTGAAAGGCGAAACCCCGCTCCAACAGGGGGCCGGAAACGGAATTCGGACCGACTGCTTCATTGAGAAGCGGAGGGACCGGAAAACGGATC
>NZ_JBHSKJ010000032.1:0-57533 GCF_042657885.1 Streptomyces aureoversilis | reverse complement strand
CGCCGCCCTGGGGGCGCTGCTGGCCGACCGCACCCGCGCCGCCTTCTGCCTCGCGCTGCTCGACGGCCGCGCATGGACAGCGACGGAACTGGCACAGCTCGCGGGGATCGCACCGTCCACAGCGACCGGCCACCTGAACCGGCTGGTGACCGGCGGCCTGCTGGCCGAGGAGCGCAAGGGCCGGCACCGCTATGTGCGCCTGGCGGACCCCGACATCGCCGAGATGATCGAAGCCCTGGCCGCCCGGGCACCGCAAAAGCTCGTCCCGGTCCGCTCACTCGTTGCCGCCCGCCAGCACCGTGCCGTGGCCTTCGCCCGCATCTGCTACGACCATCTCGGCGGCTCCTTGTCCGTGGCGATCACCGACGCGATGACCGAACAGGGATTTTTGGACTGGGAGTCCGGCCCGGTCCTTACTCCCTCGGGCACCGCATGGCTCACGGACACGGGCATCACCCAGGAAACGGCACCACACGTACGCACGTGCCTGGACTGGACGGAGCGGCGCTTGCATCTGGCGGGCGCGGTCGCCGCAGCCGTATTCCACCATGCGGTTCAGGAGTCCTGGCTCGTGCCGGCCGGAGGCTCCCGCGTCGTGCGGCTGACGGACCAGGGGCGCGACGCCTTCCGACGGCACCTGGGCCTGACTGACGAGGCACTCACGGCTCGCTGAGCTTGTTCCTCATGTCCGGCGACTACCCGTCCGGGCGATCATCTTCGGGGCATCGTTCGAAGCCGGAGCACAAAGAACAAGCTCAGTCCGGAGCAGAAGTTCGGAACGCCTCCAGCAGCCGCTCCGCCGCCAGGCTCGCCGGCAGCGTGCCCTCGCGCACCTGCCGTTCGATGCCCGGCCCGGCCGCCCGGACCGCGGGGTGGTCGCGCAGCTCGTTCAGGAGCTGTTCGCGGACCATCGTCCAGACCCAGTCGACCTGCTGCTCACGGCGCCGCGCGGCCAGCGCCCCGGTGCCCTCCTGGACGCGCCGGTGCTGCTCCAGCCGGTCCCACAGGACGTCCAGGCCGGTGCTCTCGCGGGCGCTGCAGGTCAGCACGGGCGGGTTCCAGGCGGCGTCCGGCGGCTGCAACAGGCGCAGCGCCCCGGCCAGTTCGCGTGCGGCGGCCTTGGCGTCGCGCTCGTGGGGGCCGTCGGCCTTGTTGACGGCGACGATGTCGGCCAGTTCGAGGACACCCTTCTTGATGCCCTGGAGCTGGTCGCCGGTGCGGGCGAGGGTGAGCATGAGGAAGCTGTCGACCATGTCGGCGACGGCGGTCTCGGACTGGCCGACGCCGACGGTCTCCACGAGCACGACATCGTGGCCGGCGGCCTCCATGACGACGATGGTCTCGCGGGTGGCCCGGGCCACGCCGCCGAGGGTGCCGGCCGTGGGCGAGGGCCGGACGAAGGCGGCGGGGTCGACGGCGAGGCGTTCCATGCGGGTCTTGTCGCCCAGGATGCTGCCGCCGGTCCGGCTGGAGGACGGGTCGACGGCGAGGACGGCGACCCGGTGGCCGAGGCCGGTGAGCATCGTGCCGAAGGCGTCGATGAAGGTGGACTTGCCGACGCCCGGCACGCCGGTGATGCCGATCCTCCGGGCCGCCCCCGCGTGCGGGAGCAGCTCGGTCAGCATCCGCTGGGCGAGGGCCCGGTGGTCGGCCCGGGTGGACTCGACGAGGGTGATGGCGCGCGCGACGACCGCGCGCTTGCCGTCGAGCACGCCCTTCACGTAGGCGTCGATGTCGATCGTCCGTGCCATCGTCAGGAGCCCTTGCTCACAGCTCGTGGCCGAGGACCCCGGCGAGGGTCTTCAGCAGGTCGTGGGCGGCGTCCGGGATGACCGTGCCGGGCGGGAAGACCGCGGCGGCGCCCATCTCCAGGAGCGTGGGGACGTCCTGCGGCGGGATGACGCCACCGACGACGATCATGATGTCCTCGCGCCCCTGCTCCGCCAGCTGTTCGCGCAGCGCCGGCACGAGCGTGAGGTGGCCGGCCGCGAGGGAGGAGACGCCGACGATGTGCACGTCGGCCTCCACCGCCTGCCGGGCGACCTCCTCGGGCGTCTGGAAGAGCGGGCCGACGTCGACGTCGAAGCCGAGGTCGGCGAAGGCCGTGGCGATGACCTTCTGGCCGCGGTCGTGGCCGTCCTGGCCCATCTTGGCGACGAGGATGCGCGGGCGGCGGCCGTCCTCCCGCTCGAACGCCTCGACCAGGGCGCGGGTGCGCTCCACGCCGGACGACGGGCCGGCCTCTTCGCGGTACACACCGGAGATCGTACGGATCTGCCCGGCGTGCCGTCCGTAGACCTTCTCGAGTGCGTCGGAGATCTCACCGACGGTCGCCTTGGCGCGGGCGGCGTTCACGGCCAGGGCGAGGAGGTTGCCTTCGAGCCCCTGGCCGGATCCGGCCTCGGCGGCCCGGGTGAGCGCGTGCAGGGCGTCCTGGCAGGCCGCCTCGTCGCGCTCGGCGCGCAGCCGCCGCAGCTTCTCGATCTGCTGGGTGCGCACGGAGGAGTTGTCGACCTTGAGGACCTCGATCTGCTCGTCACTGGCCCCACTTTCGGGCCGGTACTTGTTGACGCCGATGACCGGCTGCCGCCCGGAGTCGATGCGTGCCTGGGTGCGGGCCGCGGCCTCCTCGACGCGCAGCTTGGGGATGCCCGCGTCGATGGCCTGGGCCATGCCGCCGGCGGCCTCGACCTCCTCGATGTGCTGCCAGGCACGCCGCGCGAGGTCGTGGGTGAGCCGCTCGACGTAGGCGCTGCCGCCCCACGGGTCGATGACCCGGCAGGTGCCGGACTCCTGCTGCAGCAGCAGCTGGGTGTTGCGGGCGATGCGGGCGGAGAAGTCGGTGGGCAGGGCGAGGGCCTCGTCCAGGGCGTTGGTGTGCAGCGACTGGGTGTGCCCCTGGGTCGCGGCCATGGCCTCCACGCACGTGCGGGCCACGTTGTTGAAGACGTCCTGCGCGGTCAGCGACCAGCCGGACGTCTGCGAGTGGGTGCGCAGCGACAGCGACTTGGCGTTCTGCGGCTCGAAGCGCTTGACGAGCCGGGCCCACAGCAGCCGGGCGGCGCGCAGCTTGGCGATCTCCATGAAGAAGTTCATGCCGATCGCCCAGAAGAAGGAGAGCCGGGGCGCGAACGCGTCGACGTCCAGGCCCGCTCCGATGCCCGCCTTCAGGTACTCCACCCCGTCGGCGAGGGTGTAGGCGAGCTCCAGGTCGGCCGTGGCCCCGGCCTCCTGGATGTGATAGCCGGAGATGGAGATGGAGTTGTAGCGCGGCATCTTCTGCGAGGTGTACGCGAAGATGTCGGAGATGATCCGCATCGAGGGCCGGGGCGGATAGATGTAGGTGTTGCGGACCATGAACTCCTTGAGGATGTCGTTCTGGATGGTCCCGGCCAGCTTCTCGGGCGGTACGCCCTGCTCCTCGGCGGCGACGATGTAGAGCGCGAGGACGGGCAGGACGGCGCCGTTCATCGTCATCGACACGCTCATCCTGTCCAGCGGGATGCCGTCGAAGAGCTGCCGCATGTCGTAGATGGAGTCGATGGCGACGCCCGCCATGCCCACGTCGCCGGTGACGCGCGGGTGGTCGCTGTCGTAGCCGCGGTGGGTCGGCAGGTCGAAGGCGACGGACAGGCCCTTCTGACCGGCCGCCAGGTTGCGCCGGTAGAAGGCGTTGGACTCCTCGGCGGTGGAGAACCCGGCGTACTGCCGGATGGTCCAGGGCTGGTTGACGTACATCGTCGGGTACGGGCCGCGCAGGTAGGGCGCGATGCCGGGGTACGTGCCGAGGAAGTCGAGCCCGTGCAGGTCGTCGGCAGTGTAGAGCGGCTTGACGCCGATGCCCTCGGGGGTCTCCCAGACCAGGTCCTCGGCGCTCTTGCCGGTGGCCTCCTTCAGGGCCGCGCGCCAGTGCCCGGGGTCGGCCGCCCGGCCGGCGTCCGCCGGGCCCAGCTCGATTCCGGAGAAGTCGGGAACGGGCATCACGCGACTCCGATGCAGTCGAGGACGGAGGAGAGGACGGCGACCGCGTCACCGCCGGCGAAGACGAACTCGTCCACCCCGGCGCGCAGATACGCCTCCCGCTGCTCGCCGGCGGGCTTCCCGGCGAGCAGGATCCGCCCGGCGCCCGCGGCCTTCAGGGCTGCGGCGACCGCTTCGGCCTGCTCGGCGTAGAGCTTGTCGCCGGAGCACAGGCAGGCCACGTCGGCGCCGCTGCGCGCGAACGCCTCGGCGACGGAGTCCGCGTCGACCGTGGCGGGTTCGTGCACGGGCTCGATGCCGCCGGCCTGGAAGAGGTTGGCGGCGAACGTGGCCCGGCCGGTGTGGGCGGCGGCGGGGCCGAGCGCGGCCAGGAAGACGCGCGGGCGGGACCCGGTCGCGGCGAGGCGGGCGTCGGAGCGGGCCCGCAGGGCCTCGTAGGCCTCGTCGCGACGGACCCGGGGCAGGCCGCCGCCGGGGGCCGCGGGTGCGGGCTCGCGCCGCACCGGCTGCTCGCCGAGGTGCGGGAACTCGCTGACGCCGGTGACCGGTTCGCGCCGGGTCGCCAGGTCGGCGGAGCGGCGGGCCCAGGTCGCGGCGAGCCGCTCGGCCACCAGGCCGGAGCGCAGCGCCGCGGCCTGGCCGCCTGCGCGCTCCAGCTCCTGGAACCAGGCCCAGGCGGCGTGCGCGAGCTCGTCGGTGAGGCGCTCGACGTACCAGGAGCCGCCGGCGGGGTCGATGACCCGGGCCAGGTGGGACTCCTCCAGCAGCACCGAGGAGGTGTTGCGGGCGATGCGGCGGGCGAAGGCGTCGGGCAGGCCGATGGCGTCGTCGAAGGGCAGGACGGTGACGGCGTCGGCGCCGCCCACGCCCGCGCCGAGGCAGGCGACGGTGGTGCGCAGCATGTTCACCCACGGGTCCCGGCGGGTCATCATCACCGAGGAGGTGACCGCGTGCTGGCGCTGGGCGGCGCCCGCGGTGACGGCGCCGCTGACCTCGGCGACGCGGGCCCACAGGCGGCGGGCGGCGCGGAGTTTGGCGATGGTGAGGAACTGGTCGGCGGTGGCCGCGTAGCGGAACTCCAGCTGGGCGCAGGCCTGGTCGACGGTCAGCCCGGCGGCGGTGAGCGTACGGAGGTAGGCGACGCCGGTGGCCAGCGAGCAGCCGAGCTCCTGGGCGGCGGACCCGCCGGCCTCGTGATAGGGCAGGGCGTCGACGGTCAGGGCGCGCATGCCCGGCCTGCCGTCGGCGCACAGGGCGGCGAGGGCGGCCGCGGCGGCCAGGGGCGCCCCGGGGTCGGCTCCGGTGCCGGTGCGGGCCAGGGTGCCGAGCGGGTCGGCGCCGAGGTTGCCGAGGGCGGCGCGGGGGGCGAGGCCGCGCTCGTCGTACAGGCGCAGCAGTTCCCGGGCGGCGGCCTCGAAGTCCGCGCCCGCGTCGAGGACGACGGGGGCGAGGTCGAGGTAGACGCCGTCGAGGGCGGTGGCGAGGCCGTCGACGGGGATGCCCGCGGGCCCGGCGGTCAGCCAGAGGGAGGTGACGCCGTTCTCCAGGTCGGCGAGCACCGCGTCGTTGGCCTGCCGCGGGTCCGGGTGGGCGTGGCGCTGGCGCACGTCCCAGCCGGTCGCGGCCGTCCCTTCGGCCCGTCCGCCGCGGACGAACGGGGGGAAGCCCGGGTAGCCGGGCGCGGCGGGGGCGTCGTCGGCGGTGTAGAGCGGGCCGGTTACGAGCCCGTCCTGGAGTTCGGTGGCGAGTGCCGCCTCGGCAGCCGGGCCGGATGCGTCCGCCGCGCCCGCTTTGCGCAGTACACCCTCCACCAGGCGCTGCCACTGCTCGCGGGTGGGGTCCGGGAACTCGGCGGCCAGGGGGAAGCCTTCGTCAGGCAGGACCGTCATGGGGGGAAGGCTAGGGGAGCCGGGGCGCCCTGCAGCAGTGGCAACTGCTGTGACCTTGGCCTCTTCGCCCCGGCCCCCGGGCCACCGGGATCGTGCTGCGCACGCAGGTTCCGGCTGTTCTGTTCCGCCCGGCAGGCGTCAACAGGTGCGGGCCGGGTCGTCGTGCGTCAGTACGCACGCGGCGCGCTCGCCGCGCTCCTTGCCGTAGCGGGTGACGAGGGCGGCGCGGAAGTCGGCCCACTGCCGGCGGGTGTCGGCGATGGCGGCCCGGACGGCCCGGTCGAAGTTGCCGCCGGTCTTGCCGCGCGCGGTGCCGGGGCTGCCGGTGGCGCCGGTGACGGGGTCGACGAGGCCGTTGTCCTTGTTGAGGTCGCCGTGCTGGACGCGGCCGGAGCAGCCGAGGGGCACGAGGGAGAAGCAGCCGGTGGTGAGGCCGTCGGGGACGGCCGAGCCGTGCGGCGGCTGCCCGCTGCCGAGGGCGAACAGCGGGGAGGGCGCGGGGAGGTTCAGCCCGGGCGGGTTGTTCCTGCCGGCGGGCCGGCCGGGGTCGGCCTTGTCGGTCCAGTTGCTGTGCGAGTAGAAGTCCTGGACGCCGTGGAGGACGCGGCCGAAGCCCTCGAGGGCCTCGCACTTGTTGCGGCCGGGCACGCCGAGGGTGAAGGTGCAGTCCTTGGCGAGGTCGGCCTCGCGGGCGGCGACGGTGCCGTCGGCGCCCAGGGTTCCGCCGGCGGCGGTGACGCCTTCGGCGAAGCGGGTCTGCAGGCGGGCGACGCAGGCGAGCAGCTCCTCGGTCGCCTGGTCGCGGGTGCGGGCGTAGCCGGGCTGGGCGAGGTAGTCGGCGTTGTCGCAGTGGGCGGCCGGGCTGAGGACCTCGTCGGTGTCGGGGGCGCCGACGGCGCCGAAGGTGCCTCCGCGGCCCGCTGTCTGGTCGAGGGAGCGCGGCTCGAAGCAGCTGCCGTCGGAGGGGGCGCCGGACGGGCAGGCCAGGGCCGCGCGCGTGATGCGCTCGTGCTCGGCGTGCTGGCCGAGGGTGTTGACGGTGCCGAACGCGCGGGCGGGCGGCGCCTGAACGGTCATCAGCATCGGCGCGGCCAGGGCGGTCGCACCGAGGAGGACGAAGGGGGTGAGTCTTCGCATGCTCTCGGAACCCTTTTCGTGATCTTGGGGGGTGGAGAGCACAGTTGACCCGGATCAGCGCGGAATACGCAATTCTGAGTGACTGGGGCAACGATCGGACGCTCTGTCAGGTGACGTACGGATCAGCCGGATTCCTGCGGCCCCGCCACCGTCCGGGCGCCTTCGTGCCGCCCCGGGACCACGAACTCGCACCACACGCACTTCCCCGAGCCGCGGGACTCGACCCCCCACACGTCGGCGAGCCGGTCGACCAGCAGCAGGCCCCGCCCCGAGACCCCCGACTCCCCCGGCTCCCGCCGGCGCGGCAGCGTGCTGGACTTGTCCTCGACGTCGACGCGCACCCGCCGCTCGGGGCCGGTGATGATGCGGATGGTGACCACGGCCGCGCCGTCGGTGTGGAGCAGCGCGTTGGTCACCAGCTCGTCGGCGACCAGCTCGATCTCGTCGGACCGCTCGCGCGCGCCCCAGGCCCGTACCGCCGCGCGGATCATGTGGCGGGCCGCGGAGAGGGCCTCGGGGTCGGCCGGGGCGATGTGCTGCTGGAGCCGGCCGCCGCCCTGGGTGGCGGCGCCCTGGCGGCGCAGCAGCAGGACGGCCATGTCGTCCTCGCCGACGCGCTCGCCGATCATGTCGCACAGCCGGTCGGCCAGCTGGTGGAGCTCGTAGGGGCCGTCGCGGACGATCGCGGACAGCCGCTGCATGCCTTCGTCGAGGTCGGAGCCGGGCTGTTCGACGAGGCCGTCGGTGAACATCAGCAGGGTCTCGCCGGGGTCGATCTCCACCGTGGTCACGGGGTAGTCGAGCCGGCCGAACTCGGCCGAGAGGCCGAGCGGCAGCCCCCCGGAGACGGGCAGGCGCCGGCAGGTGCCGTCGGTGTGCCGCAGCAGGGGGTCGATGTGGCCCGCGCGCACCAGCTGGACGACGCCGGTGGACAGGTCGGCCTCGGCGTAGGAGCAGGTGGCGAAGCGGTCGGTGTCGAGCTCGTGGAGGAAGGAGGAGGCGCGGGCCATGACGGTCGCCGGGGCGTGCCCCTCGGTGGCGTACGCCCGCAGGACGATGCGCAGCTGGCCCATGACGGCGGCGGCCTGCGTGTCGTGCCCCTGGACGTCGCCGATGACGGCGCCGACCCGCCCGCCGGGCAGCGGGATCACGTCGTACCAGTCGCCGCCGATGTCGCGGCCCATGCGGGCCGAGCGGTAGCGGACGGCGATCTGCGCGCCGGGGACCTCGGGGATGCGGCGCGGCAGCATGGACTGCTGCAGGCCCTCGGCGAGGTCGTGCTCCTGGTCGTAGAGCATGGCGCGGGCGATGGACTGGGAGAGGCTGCTGGAGAGGGCGATGAGCAGGTTGCGCTCCTGCTGGGTGAAGCCGCGGGTCTCCCGGTAGAGCAGCCCGATGGCCCCGACGGGGCGGGCCTGGGCGATCAGCGGGAGGTAGGCGGCGGAGGAGATGCCGGTGTCCCTGATGCGCTCCCACAGCCAGGGGTAGGAGCGGGCGAACTCGTCGCGGGACTCGATGAAGCGCGGGGCCATCGTGCGGATGACCTCGCTCATGGGGAAGTTGTCGTCGATGCGCGTCCAGCGGGTGCCCGGGATGTAGTGCTCGCCGGGCCCCTCGGCGACCATGTGGATCCGGCCGGCCTCGACGATGCCGAGGACGAGGAGGTCGGAGCCCAGGTGCTGGACGGCCCGGTCGTCGCGGAAGAAGTCGACGACGTCCTGGACGGTGCGCGCGTGGGCGAGGGCCGCGGTGAGGGTCTCCACGATGGTGGTGTGCGAGAGCCGGTTCTCGTCGCGCCTGCCGATGGAGTGGCCGAGCTCCTCGGCGGCGTCGCGGACGATGCCGATGATGCGGTGCGGGTGGCCCTCCCCGTCGCGCCGGATCCGGCCCTGGGTGTACGTCCAGTGCAGGCTGCCGTCGGGGGCGCGGATGCGGTAGTAGGCGCTGTAGGTCTCGCGGCCCTCCTTCAGGGCGCGGGTGACCTGGGCGTCGAGGTCGGCGGCGTCGGCGCGCAGCACCTTGCCGGCCAGGCCCGAGAGGCGGCCGTTGAACTCCTCGGGGGACAGGTCGAAGAGCTCCAGGGCGGAGGCGTCCATGTGCAGCACGCCGGTGTCGAGGTCCCAGTCGAAGCCGCCCATGCGGTTGAGGGCGAGGGTCAGCTCCGGGCGAGCGGGCCAGTCGTCCGGCACGGAACCTGCCGGTGCGGTGGCAGGCGTCGCTCCCCGATCAACCATAGAGCTACTCTGACACCTTTTGTCCGTTTCTTCGATGTGACTACGCGCTCCGGAGTGGTACGGATACGCCATGGAGTGGTTCACGGTCTCCGGATACTGGCTGAGCAGGCTGGTGCTGCAGCGTGCGCTCGCCGGCGTCTACCTCGTGGCCTTCCTTGCGGCCGCCCTCCAGTTCCGCGCGCTGATCGGCGAGCGGGGCATGCTGCCGGTGCCGCGCCTCGTCCGCCACGTGCCCCTCCGCAGGGCCCCGGGCGTCTTCCACCTGCACTACTCGGACCGGTTCTTCGCGGCGTGGGCGTGGGCGGGCGCGGCCCTGGCGGCGGCCGTGGCGGCGGGCGCTGCGGACGCGGTGCCGCTGTGGGCGGCGATGGCGATGTGGGCCGCCCTGTGGGTGATGTACCTGTCGATCGTCAACGTGGGCCAGACCTGGTACGGCTTCGGGTGGGAGTCGCTGCTGCTGGAGGCCGGCTTCCTCGCGGTGTTCCTGGGCAACGCCCGCACGGACCCGCCGGTCCTCGTGCTGTGGCTGATGCGCTGGCTGGTCTTCCGCGTCGAGTTCGGCGCGGGGCTGATCAAGATGCGCGGAGACCCCTGCTGGCGCGACCTGACCTGCCTGTACTACCACCACGAGACCCAGCCCATGCCGGGCCCGCTGAGCTGGTACTTCCACCACCTGCCGAGGCCGCTGCACCGCGTGGAGACCGCCGCCAACCACGTCGCCCAGCTCGTCGTGCCGGTCGCGCTCTTCACCCCGCAGCCCGTCGCGAGCTGCGCCGCCGCCGTGATCATCTGCACCCAGCTCTGGCTCGTCGCCTCCGGCAACTTCTCCTGGCTCAACTGGCTGACCATCGTCATGGCCCTCTCCGCGGTCGACGGCGCCGCGGCCGCGGAGCTCCTCGGCCTCCCGGCGCACTCCCCGGCACCCCCTCCCCCCGGCTGGTACGAGGTCCTCGTCCTCGCCGCGACCGCGCTCGTGGCCGTCCTGAGCTGGTGGCCGGTGCGCAACATGCTCTCCCGGCAGCAGCGGATGAACATGTCCTTCAACGCCTTCCACCTGGTCAACACCTACGGCGCGTTCGGCAGCATCAACCGCAGGCGCTACGAGGTGGTGATCGAGGGCACCGACGAGGAGCGGGTCGGGCCGGACACGGTGTGGAAGGAGTACGGCTTCAAGGGCAAGCCCGGCGACCTGCGGCGGCTGCCCCGCCAGTACGCCCCGTACCACCTGCGGCTCGACTGGATGATGTGGTTCGCCGGGATCTCCCCCGCCTACGCCGAGCCGTGGTTCGGCCCCTTCGTGGAGCGGCTGCTGACGGGCGACCGGGACACGCTGCGGCTGCTGCGCCACAACCCCTTCCCCGGTGCCCCGCCGACCCACGTACGGGCGCGGCTCTACCTCTACCGCTTCAGCACGCGGCAGGAGCGGCGGGAATCCGGCGCCTGGTGGCACCGGACGCTGCGGGGCGAGTTCCTGCCGCCGGTGGCGCTGCGCCGCGGCGAGGCGTGACACGCGCCGGGGGCGGTGGCTGCGCATTCCGCCAGGTCATGGCAGCCGGGGGGCCGCCCCGGGAAGACCGCCGCCGCAGCGGCGCCGGTCACCGCGGGCCCAGCCCGCACAGCGCCAGCTCCGCGGCGGTGATCGACGGCTCGTTGCGCACCCCGCGGCCGGGCCCGCGCAGCACGCCGAGCACGACCGGCGGCTTGACCAGCGCCGTCATCGGCGCGGACAGCGTCATCACGTCGAAGAGGGAACGCATGACGACGGGGTTCACCGTGGCGGTGCGCATCAGGCGCTGGACGTAGCCGCGCAGCAGCCGGGCCGCGGCCGGGGGCTGCTCGCCGATCGCCCCGGGGTAGTTGATGTCCTCGCCCGTGGCCAGGTCCCACGGGCTGCCCGCGGCGCGGCCGACCGCGCGCTGGATGCTCCGGGCCAGGCCGGGCGCCCCCAGGCCCCGCTCCGCCAGGAGGCCGCGGATCGCGACCGCGCTGTGGGCGGCCACGGACATGCCCTGCCCGTAGACGGGGTTGAACGTGGCGACGGCGTCCCCCACCACGGCGAAGCCCTCCGGCCAGGCGGGCATGCGCTCGAAGTAGCGGCGGCGGTTGACGGTGCTGCGCGTGAGGTGGACGTCGGTCAGCGGCTCCCGGCCCGCGATCAGGTCGGCGATCAGCGGGTGGCGCAGGCTGCGCACGAACGGCTCGAACTCCCCGGCCTCCCGCGACGGTTCGCCGCCGCGCGTGCCGCAGGCCGTGAGCAGCCAGCGGCCGCCCTCGACGGGAACCATCGTCGCGCCCTGGCCCGGCTGCCGGCCGTGCGGGTCGGCCTGGACGCTGACCACGGGGAAGCGCTCGCTGCCGGCGGGCGCCCGGAAGATGCGGGTCACGTAGACCATGCCGGTGTCGACGGTCTCCTCGTGCGCCGGGTGCAGCCCGAGCTCGGTGAGACGGCGCGCGGCCTGGGAGCCGCGCCCGGAGGCGTCGACCACCAGGTCCGCCTCCAGCACCTCCGCGGAGTGGCCGGAGGCCGTGCGGACCTTCACGCCGGTGACCCGCTGCGCGTTGCCGAGCAGCGCGAGGGCGTCCGTCTCCTCGCGCAGCGTGACGCCGGGCAGGGCCAGCACCTGCTCGCGGACGACCATGTCCAGCAGGTCGCGCGTGCAGGCCATCAGGAACTGCGTGCCCGGCCAGCGCGGGTACCAGCCGTGCGGACCCATCGCGACCAGCCCGGTCCCCAGCGGGATCCGGCGGGCCCCCGCGCGCACCCACCCCTCGATCGTGCCGGGCAGCAGGGACTCCACCGCCCGGGCCCCGCCGGACATCATCAGGTGCGCGTGACGCGCCTGCGGCAGGCCCTTGCGCGGCTCCATCCCCCCGGGCAGCCGGTCCCGCTCCACGATCACGACCTCGCCCGCGTGCCGGGCGAGCGCGGCCGCGGCCAGCATGCCGGCCATGCCCGCGCCGAGGACCACCGCGCGGCCCGTGCGCCCGCCGGAGGAACCCGAGGAAGGAGAGGACGCAGAGGAATGAGAGGGGGACGGTGTAGGGGCGCTCATGCCCCGAACACTCCCCACCGCGCACCGCGCCTACTCACCGGTTCACCCACGTGTGCCCGCGCCCGCGGGCCCCTCGCACGTGCGCGCTCCTCCCGGATCGCGCACGGTAGGGGTACCGGACGGCGAAGGAGGCGGTGGGTGCCATGGACCCGGTGGAGGCACTGGACCGAATCGCCTTCCTGCTGGAGCGCGCGGACGCGCCCACGTACCGGGTCAAGGCCTTCCGTACCGCCTCCGAGGTGATCGCCGGGCTGCCGGAGGAGGAGCTGCGGCGCCGGGCCGCCGCCGGCACGCTCACCGCCGAGAAGGGCATCGGGCCCAAGACCGCCGGCGTGGTGGCCGAGGCCCTGGCCGGGCGCGTGCCGGGGTACCTGGCCAAGCTGGCGGAGGAGGCCGCGAAGCCGCTGGCGGAGGGCGGCGAGACCCTGCGGGCGGCCCTGCGCGGCGACTGCCACATGCACTCGGACTGGTCCGACGGCGGCAGCCCGATCGACGCCATGGCGCGGGCGGCGCGCGACATCGGGCACGAGTGGGCGGTGCTGACCGACCACTCCCCCCGGCTGACCATCGCCCGGGGGCTGACGGCGCAGCGGCTGCGCGCCCAGCTCGACGTGGTCGCCGAGGTGGACGAGAGCCTCGGCGACGGCTTCCGGCTGCTGCGCGGCATCGAGTGCGACATCCTCGACGACGGCTCGCTCGACCAGGAGCCCGGCCTGCTCGACGAGCTCGACATCGTCGTCGCCTCGGTGCACTCCAAGCTGCGCATGGACGCGGACGCCATGACCCGCCGGCTGGTCGGAGCCGTGGCCAACCCCCTGGTGGACGTCCTGGGCCACTGCACCGGACGGCTGCTGGCCGGCCGCGGGCGGCCCGAGTCCGCCTTCGACGCGGCGATGGTCTTCGCCGCGTGCGCCCGCTTCCACACCGCCGTGGAGATCAACTGCCGCCCCGAGCGGCTCGACCCGCCCCGCCGGCTGATCCGCCAAGCGCTGGACGCGGGCGTGCTGTTCTCCCTCGACAGCGACGCGCACGCCCCCGGCCAGCTCGACTGGCAGATCCACGGCTGCGCCCGCGCCGAGGAGTGCGGAGTGCCCGCCGAACGCATCATCACGACGTGGACGGCGCCCCGGCTGCTGGAGTGGGCGCGGGAGAAGGGCTAGGCGGCAGGCGATGCCCCCGACCGCCCGGCGCTCCCCCGCCCCGCCGCCCGCGATCCGGCCGATGCTGGCGACCACCGCGCCCCTGCCGCCCGCCGCCGAGGAGGCGGCGTGGGCCTTCGAGGTCAAGTGGGACGGGATCCGCCTGGTCGTGACCCTCCCCGGGGACGGCACCGCCCGGCCGGTCACCCGCGCCGGCAACGACGCGACCGTGACCTACCCCGAACTCCAAGCCCTGGCGGAGCAGCTGCGCGGCCGGCCCGCGGTCCTCGACGGCGAGGTCGTCGTCCTGGACGGGGCGGGGCGGCCCGACTTCGGACTGCTCCAGCGCCGCATGGGCGTCACCGACCCGCACCGGGCGGCCCGCCTCGCGGCGGAGTACCCCGTACGCCTCATGCTCTTCGACGTCATGCACCTCGACGACCGGTCCCTGCTGGGCCTCCCCTACCGGGAGCGGCGCGCCGTGCTGGAGGGCCTCGGCCTCGCGGGCCCGGCCTGGTCGGTGCCGGCCGCCGTGGAGGGGCACGGGCAGCAGGCCTGGGAAGCCACCCTCGAAGGCGGGTTCGAGGGCGTCGTCGCGAAGAAGCTGACGTCCCTCTACACGCCCGGCATCCGGTCATCCGAATGGCGCAAGACCAAGCACGTCGTCACCCTCGACGTGGTCATCGGCGGCTGGGCCGAGGGCCGCGGCTCCCTCTCCGGGCTGCCCGGGGCGGTCCTCGTCGGCGTGGACGAGCCGGAGGGCCTGCGCTACGCCGGGTCCGTCGGATCGGGGCTCTCCGAGCGCGAGCGCCGGGACCTCGCCCGCTACCTGGCGGTGATCCCGCGCGCGGACCCGCCGTTCGCCGGCCCCGCCGACCTGCCGGGCGCGCACTGGGTCGAGCCCCGGCTCGTCGCCGAGGTCGTCTTCTCGGGCTGGACGGCGTCCGGCCGCCTCCGGCACCCCGTCTGGCACCGGCTGCGCCCCGACCTGACCCGGCTCGGCTGAGGGCGGGAGGTCACGGGAGCCGCGCGCGGGTGACGTCGCCGGTCAGCGGGGCCAGCAGGTCCCCGTACGCCTCCGCCCGGTCCAGCACCTCCTCGGGGGTGAACGCGAGCTCCTCGGGGTCCCGGCACGCGGCGACCTCGTCCCAGGTGACCGGGGCGGCCACCCCGGGACGGCCCTCCCGCAGCCGCACGGTGTAGGGCGCGGCAGTGGTCTTGGCGCTCGCGTTCTGCGACCAGTCGATGAGGACCTTCCCCCGGCGTTCGACGCGCGCCATGGAGACCACGACGAGGCCGGGGTGCTCGCCCATCATGCGGGCGGCCAGCGCCTTGGCATAGCCGCCGGCGTCCCGGCCGGACGCCGCGTGGACCGGCGCGTACAGGTGCAGGCCCTTGGAGCCGGAGACCACGGCATGGGCGGTCAGCCCGTCGTCCTCCAGGAGCTGGCGCAGCCGCTGGGCGACCCGGCAGCAGACCACGAGGTCGGCGCCCGGGCCCGGGTCCAGGTCCAGGACGAGCCGGTCGTGGCCGTCGGGACCGGCCGTCGCCGTCCACTGCGGGACGTGCACCTCGTACGCGCCGAGGTTGGCCATCGCGACCAGGGCGGCCGTGGTGTCGATGACAACCTGCTCGGTGACGCCCTCGCGGTGCTCCACCGGCACCACCCGCACCCACCGGGGCTTTCCGCCGGGCGGGTTCTTGGCCACCCAGCTCTGCCCGCCCGGTCCCTCCGGGGCGCGGACGAAGGAGGCGGGCCGGTCGGCCGTGTGCGCCACCATCACCGGGGCGATGCGGGCGTAGTACTGCAGCACCTGCGCCTTGGTGTGGCCCGATGCGGGGAAGAGCACCCGGTCGAGGTGGGTCAGGGCCAGCCGGTGGCCCTCGATCTCCACCGCCTGCCGCTCCGGGGAGACAGACATAAGGTAGGAATTCCCCGTGGAGGGATAAAACTATGCGGACCATGTGGAAAGGTGCGATCGGCTTCGGACTGGTGTCCGTACCCGTACGGCTGTACGCCGCCACCCAGGAGCACGGCCTCAGACTGCACCAGGTCCACGACGCGGACGGCGGCCGGATCCACCTCAAGCGCATCTGCGAGGCCTGCGGCGAGCCGGTCGACTACGAGCACATCGCCAAGGGCTTCCAGGACGACGAGGGACACACCGCCGTCGTCACCCAGGACGAGCTGGCCGGGCTGCCGCTGCCCAGCAAGAAGCTCATCGACGTGCTCGCCTTCGTCGACGCCGACCGGATCGATCCCCTCCAGCTGTCCAACGGCTACTACCTCGCACCGGAGAGCGCGGCGGCCGACAAGCCCTACGTCCTGCTGCGCGAGACCCTCAAACAGACCGAGCGGGTGGCCGTCACCAAGATCGCACTGCGTACCCGGGAGTCCCTGGCCCTCCTGCGGGTCCACGGCGACCTGCTGACCCTGCACACCATGTACTGGCCGGACGAGATCCGCGACAGCGGCGACCTCGCACCGCCCTCCTCGGTCACCGTGCGGCCGCAGGAGCTGAAGATGGCCACGAGCCTGATGGACACCCTCTCCGAGGAGTTCGACCTCGACGAGCTGGAGGACGAGTACGAGATCGCCCTGAGCGAGCTCATCAACGCCCACCTGTCCGACCGGCCGGTCCCCAAGAAGGAGACGGCACCCGCACCGGACAACGTCATCGACCTGATGGCCGCGCTCCAGGCGTCCATCGACAATGCGGCCGGAAAAGCGGGGGAAGGAACGGAAAGGGGGCCAGCACGAGTGCCCGGGCCAGGACGTGGGCCGGGCCATCGCGGACACGGGCATCGACGCCCTGCTGCTGCGGCTGCCCGACCTCACCCTCTCGGTGGACGAGTCGGAGCTGACCTACCGCTCCACTCTGATGTCCCGTCATCTGACCGGGCTGCCGGTCCGGTTCACGGCGCGGGCGCCGCTTCCCCCGGAGGAGACGCTGACACCCGCGCCGGAGCCGCCCGCGCCCGCTCAGCCCGAGCGGGCCGAGCAGCCGGCCATCCCGGCGCCGCCGGTCCGGGCCGCCGGGGCGGCGGAGACTCCCGGTTCGCGGCGGTCGTGGTGGAGGTCGCTGCGGCGCCTGCTGGGACGCCGGTAGCAGCCGGCCTCCAGCTGGTCCCACCACCAGGCGATGGCGGGGACGGGCAGGGGATCCGGGCTGTCGTCCGACGGGGCCGTTTTCCACCACTCCACGTCGGTGCGGGTCCCGTAGGGGTCCTGGTAGCGGGCGCAGACCGATGCCCAGTCCAGGTGCCCGCGGACGAAGTGGCCCAGCGCCACCAGGTAGCAGCGCAGTTCCACTCCGGCCCGGGGCCAGATCTGCTCGCGTAAGCGCAGGAAGAGCGTCATGACGCGGTCGCGCATCGCCATGGCCTCTTCCTGCGCCCGGGCGGGCTCCCAGTCCCGTTCCTGGGCGAGGACGTCGATCAGGTTGAGGTTGTCGCCGGCACGCTGGATCTCCTTGTTCCGTGAGTAGAAGTCGTTGTCCCAGGCGACGAGCGTCCAGGTCATCTCGGTGAGGGCCCGGACCTCGGGCCGGTCCAGGTCGCGGTCGTCGAGTTCGTATCCTCCTGCGATGTCCATCAGGGCCGTGGAGGGCGCCATGCCGATGGCGCGCATCCACATCGCGGCGTAGTCGTTCACGGACGGCAGGGCCCGGTCGCGGCGGCAGGCGGCCTCCCACACCAGGCCGGTGAGGTAGGTGCGCATGCCCTCGGTCCAGTGGCGCAGCTGGCTCGGCGTCGCGTGCTCGGCCAGCTCCAGGCGGACGGCCCGCAGCGCCGCGGCGTGGGGCGAGTCATCCGGCCACTCCGGCACCGGGGCTTCCAGGACGCGCATGATGCGTGAGGTCGCGTGCGCCAGGCCGTGGGCGGTGGCGGTCGACTCGTCGCACAGGGCGTCGTCCAGGGAGAAGAGCACGGCGTGGAGCTTGGCGACGACGGTGAGCGGTCCGGACCGGCCGTAGGGCATGGTCCGGGCCGTGAGCCCGCCGAAGTCGCACCGGGCGAGGCGCTGCCGCTGGTGGGCCGAGGTGTCGAGCTGTTGCTGCAGCATCCACTCGACCGAGGTGCGGTCGATCTCCCGGATGCTCGGGTGCACCGCCGGCGGTATCGGACAGTAGAAGGGCACGATCTCCAAGGGCTGTACTGATATGCGATCTCGCACGCCCGTCACGGCGCCTCCCCAGGCCGGCTCGCAGCGTTCCTGTCCGCTTTTGCGCGGTACCTGCCCAGGGTGGACCGGGGATAACCCGCAGCGCATACCCGGTCACACCTTTCCAGCGCGGGATGCAAGGCTCACTTCGGATCGTTTCTGACCGAACCCCGCCAAAAGAGCTTTTCTGATGAGTGACGGCGGTGGAATATTGCACCTCGATGTCAGAGTTTTTTCCCCATGATCCTCTGCTGTTCGAAAAGATAAGGGTTGGCCGGATCCCGCTCATACGTCGCGCGGACGGATGATCGACGATCTACGGCGCCGGTGACCCCTCGGGCCCAGGGAGGCACGCCATGACGACGCAACCGCCGGAAGGCTCGTACGCCGGGCTGCTGACCCGGCCCTGGCCGCGGGCGGCTGCGGCGGTGGCGGCGGGAGCGCTGCCCGCGCTCACGTTTCCCACGCCTTCGCTGTGGTGGCTGGCCTACGTGGCCCTCGTGCCCTGGCTGTCCCTGATCCGCACGGCGCCCGGCGCGCGGCGGGCGGCGCTCGACGGCTGGCTCGGCGGTGGCGGATTCCTGCTCGCCGTGCACCACTGGCTGCTGCCGAGTCTGCACGTCTTCATCCTGGTGCTGGCCGCGCTGCTGGGGCTGCTGTGGGCGCCGTGGGGCGTGCTGGTCAAGCGGCTGCTGGGCGGTTCCCCGGGGCCGGCACGGGCCGCCGCGGCCCTCATCGCCGTACCTTCCGGCTGGTTGATGGTCGAACTTGCCCGTTCATGGGAGTATTTGGGCGGACCGTGGGGTCTGTTCGGGGCGAGTCAGTGGCAGGTGCAACCCGCTCTCAAGCTCGCTTCAACGGGCGGGATCTGGCTGGTTAGTTTCCTCCTCGTGGCCCTCAACACCGCCGTTTCCACGGTCATTTGGGCTTCTCGCGCGCGTATCACCGGACTAGTCGGCCTGGTGGGCATTGCAGCCGTCGTCGCCGGAGTGTGGTGGTGGGCGCCGTCGCCGCGCGCCGCGGGCACCGTCCGGATCGCTCTCGTCCAGCCGGGCGTCGTCAACGGGACGGGGAGCGTCCAGCGCCGGTTCGACCGCCAGGAGGAGCTCACGAGGAAGCTGGCCGGGCAGCGGGTGGACCTCGTGGTGTGGGGCGAGAGCGGCGTCGGCGGCGACCTCGCGCAGCACCCCGGCCTCCGGGACCGGCTCACGGCGCTCTCCCGCGCGGTGGGGGCGGACCTCCTCGTCAACGTCGACGCGCGCCGCTCGGACCGGCCCGGCATCTTCAAGAGCTCCGTGCTCGTCGGCCCCGGCGGGCCGACCGGGGACCGCTACGACAAGATGCGGCTCGTGCCGTTCGGGGAGTACGTGCCGGCGCGCTCCCTGCTCGGCTGGGCCACGTCGGTGGGCAAGGCGGCCGGCGAGGACCGCATCCGCGGCGAACGCCCGGTGGTGATGCGGCTCCCCGCCTCCCCCTCCGCGCCGGAGGGACTGCGGATCGGCCCGCTGGTGTGCTTCGAGTCGGCCTTCCCCGACATGAGCCGGCAACTGGCCCGCGACGGCGCCCAGGTGATCGTCGCCCAGTCCTCCACCTCCACGTTCCAGCACAGCTGGGCCCCGTGGCAGCACGCCTCGCTCGCCGCGCTGCGGGCGGCCGAGACCTGGCGCCCGGTGGTGCACTCGACGCTGACGGGCGTGAGCACGGTCGCCGGGCCGCAGGGCCGTGCGGTCGGCGCCCCGCTCGGCACCGACCGCAGCGAGGCCGCCGTCCGCGAGGTGCCGCTGGCCCGCGGCACGAGCCCCTACGTCCGGTACGGGGACTGGGTCGTCCTGGTGTCCCTGGCGGTGGTCGCCTGCACGTGCGCCGCCGAGGGCGTGCGCCTGGTGCGGCGGAACGTCAGGAAGCCTGCTCCGAAGCGGCCCTGACGATGCGCTCGCACAGCTCGTGGGTGGCCAGCGCGTCCTCGGCGTCGAGCAGCTTGCCCGCCCGGACCGCGTCGAGGAAGGCGAGGACGGTCTGCTCGATGCCGCGCTGGCGGGCGACGGGCACCCAGTCGCCACGTCGGCGCACGCTGGGCTGCCCCTTGTGGTCGATCACCTCGGAGAGGTTGAGGACCTGCCGCTTGGTGTCCTGTCCGGAGACCTCGAGGATCTCCTCGGTCGAGCCGCTCATCCGGTTCATGGTGCCGATCGCCGTGAAGCCGTCGCCGGAGAGCTGGAGCACGACGTGGTGCATGAGGCCGTCGCGGACCCGGGCGCGGACGTCCACGTGCTCGACGGGCCCCGGGGCGAGGAAGCGCAGGGTGTCGACGACATGGATGAAGTCGTCGAGCACGAGGGTGCGCGGGTCCTCGGCCAGCCCGATGCGGTTCTTCTGCATCAGGATCAGGTCGCGCGGGTGGTCCAGGCACTGGGTGTAGGACGGTGCGTAGCGGCGGTTGAAGCCGACCATCAGGCTCACGCCCCGCTCCCGGGCGAGGCGGACGAGCCGCTCGCTGGTGGCGAGGTCGTAGGCGAGGGGCTTGTCGACGTAGACCGGCACGCCCGCTTCGAGGAGGCGGGTGACGAGCTCGGGGTGGGCCGCGGTCGCCGCGTGGACGAAGGCCGCGTCGAGGTCCGCGTCGAGCAGCGCGTCGAGGCCGGTGTGGCACTGGGCCTCCGGGATGCGGTGGGCCTCGGCGACGCGCGCGAGCGTGGCGGGGGTGCGGGTGTGGAGGTGCAGTTCGAGACCTGGCCGGGTGGCGAGCACCGGAAGGTACGCCTTCTGTGCGATGTCTCCGAGCCCGATGCAGCCGACCTTCACAGCGCCTCCCTGATGCGTGCCTTTGTTTGGGAAGCATACGGCCGTGCGGAAGGGCGCCGGCCGGTGTTGGCGGCGGCGGTGCGCGGGGCCGGGGAAAAGCTCTGGCGCGGGCGGCACGGGGACGCCAGGATGACCGCCATGATCATTCCTGAGCGTCCCACACCCCCCACCGTCGCCGACGAGCGCACGAGCCTGGAGAGCTGGCTCGACTTCCACCGCGCCACGCTGGCCCTGAAGTGCGCGGGCCTGGACGAGGCGCAGCTGCGCGAGGCGTCCGCACCACCGTCCCCGATGAGCCTGATGGGTCTCGTCCGGCACATGGCCGAGGTCGAGCGCAGCTGGTTCCGCCGGTGCCTGGCCCGCGAGGAGGCCGGGCCGATCTATTACTCCGACGAGGATCCGGACCGGGACATGGAGGTCACGGAGGCGGACAGCTGGGAGGAGGCCTACGCCACGTGGCAGGCGGAGATCGCAGCGGCCCGGGAGGCGGCGCGCGGGCGCTCGCTGGACGACCGCGGCGTCGCCTCGCACCGCAACGAGGAGTTCGACCTGCGGTGGATCTACATCCACATGATCGAGGAGTATGCGCGCCACAACGGCCACGCCGACCTCATCCGCGAGCGGATCGACGGGGCCACCGGGGCCTGAGGGCTCCCGGACGCGTGATCGCACATCACCCGTGCGGGTAATTCCCAACGCCGACGGCCGCACAGCAGAGTTGAGCGAGTGCATCGACTGCCTGCAGTGACGGTCATGGCGGCGGCGGTGGCGCTGGCGGCCGCCGGGTGTGTGTCCGTCTCCCAGCCGCCCGCCTCCCACTCCCCGCCCCGCCCGCCGGGCCACTCCCGGCCGGGCGATCTACTGCCCGGCCCCGCCCGTGAGGATCTGATCACCACGGGGCCCGACGGAGCGCGCTCCCCCACAACTCCCGGGCAGGACCCGAGAGCCGCCACGGTCGGCGGCGCCTCGGGGCCCGAGGGCGCGATCACCCCCTCCGGCCGCTCCGGTGCCCCCGGCCACCGGGAGGGGGCGGATCCTGCGGATCCTTACGACTTCGGCG
This sequence comes from Streptomyces aureoversilis, assembly GCF_042657885.1. Taxonomy (NCBI): domain Bacteria; kingdom Bacillati; phylum Actinomycetota; class Actinomycetes; order Kitasatosporales; family Streptomycetaceae; genus Streptomyces; species Streptomyces aureoversilis. The sequence continues at coordinate 36,073 of NZ_JBHSKJ010000032.1, read as the reverse complement.
ATCCCCCGGACGCCTCCGACGACGGAGCGGAGCCTTCGCGCTCCTCCGGCTCCCCGCGGCTGTCGCATCCGCCCCGCAGGGCGGGCCGCACCTGGGCCTCGCCGGACCGGCCCGCGTCCCCGGACCTCAGCCCGTCCTACCCGCGGAGCGAGGCGCCCGCCCCGCAGCCGGAGCAGCGAACCGCGGACTCCGCGCCGGCATCGGCCTCCCGCCGGGAGGAGTCGTCGGCGGCGCCGCCCGTGCAGGCACCACCGCCGGCGCCCGCCCCCCGCGCCCGTAACAACAACGTGTGCGCGATGGGCCGGCAGCACGGGCGCTGGCAGCAGGGCGGCGACGCCTCACGGATCTGCGACTCGGTCTACGGGCACTGACGCGCCGCCGCGGTGCGGCCGGGGGCAGGGGCCGGCAGGCGGGCGCGATGCCGGCCCGCGGGCCCCGGCCGGGACCGGGTCAGAGGGCCGGCAGGGCCGCCAGGTCCGGGATGCGCCAGTCGATCGGCTCGTGGCCCTGGGCCGCGACCGCCTCGTTGATCTGGCTGAAGGGGCGGCTGCCGAAGAACTTCTTCGCCGACAGCGGCGAGGGGTGGGCGCCCTTGACCACGACGTGCCGGTTCTCGTCGATCAGGGGCAGCTTCTTCTGGGCGTAGTTGCCCCAGAGGACGAAGACGGCCGGGTCGGGACGGGACGCCACGGCGCGGATGACCGCGTCGGTGAACTTCTCCCAGCCCTTGCCCTTGTGGGAATTGGGCTCCCCGCCGCGGACCGTCAGCACGGCGTTGAGCAGCAGGACGCCCTGCTCGGCCCACGGCTGGAGGTAGCCGTTGTCCGGGACGTCGTAGCCGAGCTCCTCGCGCATCTCCTTGTAGATGTTGCGCAGGGAGGGCGGGGTCTTCACCCCGGGGCGGACCGAGAAGCACAGGCCGTGGCCCTGGCCCGCGCCGTGGTAGGGGTCCTGGCCGAGGATGAGGACCTTGACCTTCTCGTACGGAGTGGCCTCCAGGGCTGCGAAGACCTCCCCGCGCGGCGGGTACACCGGTGCCTTCGTGCGCTCCTCCTCCACGAAGTCGGTGAGCTCCTTGAAGTAGGGCTTGTCCAGCTCCTCGGCGAGGACACCGTGCCAGGACTGGGGCAGCACGTCGGTGACGGTCACGTCAACAACCTCCGGGGTTCGTTCGTTCTCGGGTGAGAACTTACCGGCGACCACTGACAACGGCCGACGCCCGCCCCCGGCGCCCGGTGCCGCCCGGTCTCAGAACCCCGCGTTCAGGAAGATCCCGCCGTCCACGACGAGGGTCTGCCCGGTGATCCACCCGGCCGCGTCCGAGAGCAGGAACGCGGCCGCTCCCCCGATGTCCTCGGGGACGCCGAGGCGGCCGAGCGGGTACGAGGCCACGACCTCCTCCTCGCGTCCCTCGTAGAGGGCGGCGGCGAACTTCGTCTTGACGACGGCCGGCGCGATGGAGTTGACCCGCACCGCCGGGGCGAATTCGTGCGCGAGCTGCAGCGTGAGGTTGACCATCGCGGCCTTGCTCATGCCGTACGCCCCGACGAAGGGCGAGGCGGAGATCCCGGCGACCGACGCGATGTTGACGATCGCGCCGCCGTTGTCCTTCTGCCACGCCCGCCACGTCTGCTGCGCGAAGCCCAGGGCGGAGATCACATTGGTCTCGAAGACCTTGCGGGCGACGCCGAGGTCGAGCTCGGCCATGGGGCCGAACACGGGGTTCGTCCCGGCGTTGTTGACCAGGTAGTCGACGCGGCCGAACTCCTCCATGGCGTGCCGCACGGCGGCGGCCTGGTGGGCCTCGTCGTGGGCCTTGCCCGCGATGCCGATCGCCCGGCCCTGCTGCCCCGCGCCGAGCGACTCGACGGCCTCCTTGAGGGCGTCCTCGTTGCGGCCGGTGATCACGACGCGGTCGCCGCGGGCGACGAGCGCCTGCGCGATGCCGTAGCCGATGCCGCGGCTCGCGCCGGTGACGAGGGCGACCTTGCCGGTGTCCTGGCGGCCGGCCTGCTCCTGCTGCTCCTGCTGCTGTGCAGTCATCTCCGTGCTTCCTGTCAGTTGAGCGGTCCGCCGGCCACGTACAGGACCTGTCCCGAGACGAAGCCCGCCTCCTCGCCGGTGAAGAAGGCGACCGCGTTGGCGATGTCCTCGGGCTCGCCCACGCGCTCCACCGGGATCTGGGTCGCCGCGGCGGCCTTGAAGTCCTCGAAGGTCATGCCGAGGCGGGCCGCGGTGGCGGCCGTCATCTCGGTGGCGATGAAGCCGGGGGCGACGGAGTTGGCGGTGATGCCGAACTTGCCGAGCTCCTTGGCGAGCGACTTGGTCAGCCCCTGCACGCCGGCCTTGGCGGCGGCGTAGTTGGCCTGGCCGCGGTTGCCGAGGGCCGAGCTGCTGGAGAGGTTGACTATGCGGCCGAAGCGCGCGTCGACCATGTGCTTCTGGCAGGCGCGCGACATCAGGAACGCCCCCCGCAGGTGCACGCTCATGACGGTGTCCCAGTCGCTCTCGCTCATCTTGAACAGCAGATTGTCACGGGTCACGCCCGCGTTGTTGACGAGGATGAGCGGCGCGCCCAGCTCGGCGGCGATCCGGGTGACGGCGGCGTCCACCCGGTCGGCGTCGGAGACGTCGCAGCCGACGGCGAGGGCACGGCCGCCCGCAGCGGTGATCTGCTCGACGGTGCCCGCGCAGGCCTCCTCGTCGAGGTCGAGGACGGCGACCGCGCGGCCCTCCCGGGCCAGGCGTACGGCGGTCGCGGCACCGATCCCGCGGGCCGCGCCCGTGACGACGGCCACGCGCTGCTCGGGCTCAGGCATACGGGGAACTCCTCACCTCGAAGGCGGCCCGCCCGCCCGGCACCGGGCCGGGCAGGTGAGCAACCGCTTAGTAGCTTCGGCGGGTCAGACGCTAGAAGCCCCGCCACCCGCTGTCAACGCCTTCCCGCGCCGCCCCGCACCTCACCTCACCAGCAGGTCCAGCAGCCGCTCCGGCTCGCTCTCCGGATCCGCCGTCAGTCCGGCGTGCACGGGGCCCGGCTGTACGACCGTACTGCGGGGCGCGATCAGCCAGCGGAAGCGCCGCCCCGGGTCGTCCCCGGCGGCCTGCCCGGCGCGCTCCCCGCCGAGGCAGACGCCCTCGACGGCGCAGAGCGCGGCGCGCACGCCCGCCACGTCGGCCGTCGGGTCGAGGGCCAGCAGCCGCGCCTCGTCCAGGTGGACGCGGGCGGCGACGTAGCCCTTGGCCTGGCAGTAGACGACGACCCCGGCGTTGATCTGCTCACCGCGCTCGACGCGGGGGACGACCCGCAGCAGTGCGTACTCGAAGACTTCGCGTCCGTTGTGGCGCCCGGTCACTTCCCGGCCCTTCCGTCGAGCCTGACACGCACCCACTCCGGCGCCTGCGAAGGCTTGTCCTTGCTGCGTTCGCCGACCGTGATCCGGTCGCCGATGCTCCGTGCCCGCTCCAGCAGCACCTCGACGTAGGCCCGGCGCACCGCGTCGGGGCCGTCGAAGCCCGGCTCGTCCTCGAGCCACTCGTCGGGCACGTCGGCGGCGACCTCGGTCAGCAGCTCCTCGGTGACGCGCGGCGCGAGCTCGGCCGCGGCAGCGGCGAGGTCCGGGCCGAAGGTGGCGAGGACGTGGTCGGAGGCGTCGTAGGCCTTGCCGGCGGCCGCGGCGGCCCCCGGCCAGTTGTGGTGCCAGATCATGGTGGCGCCGTGGTCGATGAGCCACAGCTCGCCGTGCCACACGAGCAGGTTGGGGTTGCGCCAGGAGCGGTCGACGTTGTTGATGAGCGCGTCGAACCAGATCACGCGGCCGGCCTCGGCCTCCCCGACCTCGAAGGCGAGCGGGTCGAAGCCGAGCGCGCCGGGCAGGAAGTCCATGGCGAGGTTGAGCCCGCCGCTGGCCTTGAGCAGCCCTTGCACCTCCTGGTCCGGCTCGCCCCGGCCGATGACCGGGTCGAGCTGGATGCGGGCCAGGTCCGGGACGCGCAGGCCGAGGGCGCGGCCGAGCTGTCCGCAGATGACCTCGGCGACCAGCGTCTTGCGGCCCTGGCCCGCGCCGGTGAACTTCATGACGTACGTACCGAGATCGTCGGCTTCGACGATGCCGGGGAGCGAGCCGCCCTCACGCAAGGGCGTGACGTAGCGAGTCGCAATGACTTCTGTGAGCATTTGCCCAGGCTATAAGGCCGTTTTGTGTTCGGAACCACGACGGGCCGCCGCCGTTCCCGCCCGGTGACGGCAGCGCGGTCCCGCCGGCCGGTCGTTGCGCGCCGGCGCTCAGGATCCGCCCCTGGCCGCCGCCCACGGCCCGGTGGCTGCGGTGCGGCGTCGGCGCAGCCGGTCACCCCAGCGGCCGGTAGGCCGCCAGCGTGACGGAGAGCGTCACCCGGCACGGGTCCGGCAGCTGCCCGATCCGCTCCTGGACGTCCTGCGCGTCGCTGTGCCAGGCATTGGGGCCCATGCCGACCAGCTGGGCCAGCGCCCGGTGGTCCAGCGTCATGACGCGCGTCAGCTGCTCGGACTCGGCCACCGAGAAGTACGGGGCGAGCTGTTCGGTCAGCCGCGACTCCTTGCGCTCGTCCACCCGCAGCAGGCCGAGCGCGTCGATCAGCTCCTGGAGGTGGCCGGGGCGGGGCGTGACGACCAGCAGGACGCCGCCGGGCGCGAGGATGCGCCGCAGCTCCGGCCCGTTGCGCGGCGCGAAGGTGTTCAGCACCAGGGACGCGGCGCCGTCCTCGATGGGCAGGTCCTGCCAGGCGTCGGCGACCGCGGTGCTGATGCGCGGATGGGCCTTGGCGGCACGCCGGGCGGCGAACTTGGAAATGTCGAGCAGAATTCCCTCGGCATCCGGAAAGGCATCCATGACACGGGCGTGGTAATAACCGGTGCCGCCGCCGATGTCCACCACACAACCCGGAACCGACGGATCGACGGTACGGCGGGCCAGCTCGACCAGCGCCTCCGAAATCGGGGAGTAGTGCCCCGCCGACAGGAATTGGTCCCGGGCGTCCACCATCTCCATGGTGTCGGCACTGTACTTCGTGGCACCCGAGAGCAGGTTCACATAACCCTGCTTCGCGATATCGAAGTTGTGGCCGGCGGTGCAGAGCAGTGCCCGGTCGCGCGGGGTCAGCGCGGCGCCGCAGTGGGGACAGGCAAGGACGTGCACGACTCTGTTCAGCATGGGGCACCGTTCGTTCGCGGGCGGATGGTTCGTCGACGGACGGGTGGCAAGCGTCCGGCAACGGGCCGGACGACCCTATCGCGGGGCCCGCGCAACCCACCCGGGCGAGCCGCGTGGAAAAGCGCCCCGAAGGCGCGCCAAAACAGCCGTTCCCACCGGCTTCCCGAATTCCCTCATTCCCATGGTTCGCCGACCCGGAACTATTCACCCCATCGCTGATCCCTCAGCATCTCGGCCGGGTCCCGAAGACGGCCCCGAACAATGGCGTGCAGCAGCCGAGTTACCTTTCCATTGTCGGTATTCCTGCCGCCTCCCGGCCTCCCTGTGCGCCTCCGGCCACGGTCTGTCGTGCACGCCCGGAGAACAGCGCCGGGTCACGGTCGCGGTCGACGAACAGCGGCCGCGCCACTGGGACTCCACCGCGCACCGCTGGTGACTGGGCGCCGGCGAGCGCACCTCCAGGTGGGCTCCTCGTCCGCGGACCTGAAGGCGTCGAGCACCGTCACCGTACGGTCGCGGTGAGGGACGGCGGGCTGACGGTGCCCCGGGCGGTTCAGGGCCGGGGGTTGCGCAGGCCGTCGAGGACCAGGTCGACGAGGGTGTCGACGAATGCGTAGGTCAGCTCGCCGGTCCGCATCAGCCAGCGCTGCGTGAAGGGGCCGAGGATCAGGTCGGCGGCGATCCTGACGTCGACACCGGCGGCGATCTCGCCGGCTTGCTGGGCGCGTCGCAGCCGGTCGACATAGACCTTGATCCCCGGCTCCAGCAGCCTGCCGGTGAACTCCGCCGCGACCTTGGCGTCGTTCGCCGCCGCCACGGCGAGCGCGCGGTAGGGCGCCTGGAACTCCGGGGTGTTGAACTCGTCCGCCGTGGCGCGCAGGACGAACTTCAGGTCGGCGGCCAGGTCGCCGGTGTCGGGCAGCGCCTGCTCGTGGTCCGCGGCTTCCGCATCGGCGGTGAACGCGTCCAGCAGGACGGCGGCCTTGGACGGCCACCAGCGGTAGATCGTCTGCTTGCCGACCCCGGCCCGGCCGGCGATGCCCTCGATCGTGAGCTTGTCGTAGCCGACCTCGCCGACCAGGGAGAGCGCCGCGTCGAAGATTGCTCGGCGCGAACGCTCGCTGCGTCGCCCGGCGTCGGGGGGAGTCACGTGCACCATGCCACGCAGTGTAATGAAGAGCAGAGACAATACGCTCCGTCTCCCCCTGTCGCCGCAGCTCACCGGGGAGCATTGCCCCGGGCTTCCGCCGCCCTTTGAACGCGGCGGCCGCCGGCTGCGTACGTCTCCCTGAACCTGCACGTTCAGAGGAGCGAACATGAACCACACGTCACGGACCGCTTCCACCGCTTCCACGGACTCCGGAGGATCCCCGGGGTCCGACGGACCCTCCGCCTCCCCGGCCCCGCGCGGCTCGACCCGCCGCAGCGTCGTCGCGGCGGCGGGGGCCGCCGGTCTCGTCACCGCGCTCGCCGCGTGCGGCGGCGGGGGCGACAGCGGTAAGGACGAGGGCGGGGACGGGAAGGCGAAGGGGGACGGGGAGCTCGCGAAGGCCGCGGACATCCCCGAGGGCGGCGGCAAGGTCTTCCCGGACCGGAAGGTCGTGGTGACCCAGCCGGTGAAGGGCGAGTTCAAGGCCTTCTCGGCGGTCTGCCCCCACCAGGGCTGCGTGGTCAAGGACGTCTCCGGGGGCACCATCAACTGCCCGTGCCACGGGAGTAGGTTCCGCGTCGCGGACGGGAGCGTGCAGGCCGGTCCGGCGCAGGGGCCGCTCCCCGAGGAACAGGTCTCGGTCCGCGGCGGCTCGCTGCACCTGGGGTAAGGCCCGGGCACCGCCCCCCGGGCGTCAGCCGCTCCGGGGCGCGCTCCGCCAGCCGCGCAGGACGGCCTCGGCCGTGGTGACGGTGGCGACGAGCGCCAGGGTGTGGCTGACCATGGCCGCGGTGTAGTCCGCGGGCACGCCGGCGATGGCGTCGGCGGGGACGACGGCCGTGTAGCCGAGGTTGACGGCGTCGAAGACGGTGTTGGGGACGGCCACGTTGGCAGAGACGCCGGTGACGACGAGGGTGCGGCAGCCGAGGTTGCGCAGCAGGGCGTCCACGCCCGTGCCCGCCAGGGGCGAGAGCCCGTGCAGCCGCCGGACGACCAGGTCCGCGTCGCCGACCGGGATCGGGTCGGCGACGCGGACCGCGCGGGTGCCGGTCAGCTGCTGCACGGGCAGCCGCTCAGCCGCGCGGAAGAGGCGGGCGTTGCGGCTGGCGCCGCGGCCGTCGGGGCGGCGCTCGGCAATGGCGTGGACGACCTGGACGCCCGCGTCGTGCGCGCCCGCGACCAGGCGGGCGATGTTCAGGAGGGCGCCGGAGGCGCGGGCGGCGGCGGCTAGCTCGGGCAGCGCGCTCTCGGGGCCGACGACGCCGCGCTGGCACTCGACGGTGAGCAGCACGGTCGTCGCGGGGTCGAGCCGCTCGGCGGGCGGGTCCGGCGGCGCCATGCTGGTCGCTCCCTCCTGGGGCCTGCTTCCGGCGGGTGAGGACCGGGCCGCGTGAGGGTAGCGGGCATTGCGCCGGCGGGGGAAGGGGGCCACACTTCCTGACACTCAGCCAGATACCGGGGTGCGGGGAGGGCGCGGGCATGGTCACCACCCAGCGGCGGGGCCGCCGGATCATGATGACGCGACCGGAGCTGGACGCGTTCCTCGCCGGGCAGCGCACCTGCCGGGTGGCCACGGTGGGGCGGGACGGGCGTCCGCACCTCGGCGCGCTGTGGTTCGTCTGGGACGGATCCGCGGTGTGGCTGTACTCGATCGTCCGCAGCCGCCGGTGGGCGGAGCTGCGGCGCGACGCGCGGATCGCGGTGCTCGTGGACGACGGGCGGGAGTACGGGGAGCTGCGCGGAGCGGAGCTGTCGGGCACGGCCGCCTTCGTCGGTGAGGCGCCCCGCACGGGCGAGCCCTGTCCGGAGCTCGCCGCGCCGGAGGCGCTGTTCACTGCCAAGTACTTCGGCGGCCTTCCCTCGATGCCGCACGACGGCCGCCACGCCTGGCTCCGGCTGGCACCGGAGGCGATCGCCTCCTGGGACTTCCGCAAACTGCCCGGCGGCTGAGCACCCCGCTCCCGGTCACGGCACTAGGCGGAGCCCGCCATCTCCTCCCCAGCCGCCCTCAGGGCCTCCACCGCCGCGCGGATGGAGGGCCGCCGGTCCGCGTCCGCGCGCCAGATCGCGTAGACGTGGCGGCGCACGGTGTGCCGTACCGGCACCACGCGCACCCCTTCCGGGACGGGGCCGCGCCCGAGCCGCGGGGCGACGGCGACGCCCAGCCCGGCGGCGATCAGGGCGAGCTGGGTGTGGTGCTCCTCGGCCATGTGGGAGATGCGGGGCTCGATGCCCTTCCCGCGCAGGGTGAGCATCAGCCAGTCGTGGCAGAACTCGCCGCGGGGCCAGGAGACCCAGTCGTCGTCCGCGAACTCCTCCAGGTCGACCTGGTCCCGGCCGGCCAGCGGGTGGTCCACCGGCATCGCCACGTCGGCGATGTCGTCGAGGATCGGCGCCTTGGCCAGTCCGTCGGGCATGGGCAGCGGCTTGTTGTACCAGTCGAGGACGACCGCGACGTCGATGTCGCCGCGGACCACCCGGGGCACGGCCTCCTCGGGCTCCATCTCCTCCAGCCGCGCCCGCAGCTGGGGATGGGCGCCGCGCAGCCCGGCGAGGGCGGCGGGGAAGAGACCGCGGGCGGCCGTGGGGAAGGCGCCGAGGAGCAGCTCGCCGACGGCCTGCCCGCGCTGCGCCTCGAGATCGGCCTGGGCGAGCTCGACCTGCGAGAGGATCCGCGAGGCGTGGTCGGCGAGCAGCCGCCCGGCGTCGGTGAGCCGCACGCCGCGGCCGTGCTTGGCGAGCAGCTGCTGCCCGGTCTCCCGCTCCAGCTTGGCGAGCTGCTGCGAGACGGCGGACGTCGTCACGTGCAGCCCGTCCGCCGCGGCGCTGACGGATCCGTGGCGGGCGACGGCATTGAGGGTGCGCAGACGCTCCAGGTTCAACATGTAAGTAACCCTACGCGATGACCTGCACTTATATTTACTTGTTCTAAAGATGAGTGGGCGGCCATTCTTATGGTCATGCGCACCACTGCAAGCTCCGGCTCCTCCAATTCCCCGGCCCTCTCAGCCTCCCCGGCCTCCACGGCGGCCCCCGCCTCCGCCGCCGCCCCGGTTTCCCCGGCGTCCCCCGCGCCCTCCCAGCGGGGCCGCCCCGCCGTGGACTGGAGGATCCGCTTCGGTGCGCTCGCCCTCATCTGGGGCTGCAGTTTCCTGTTCATCAAGCTCGGCACCGACGGCTTCCCGCCGCTGTACGTCTCCTTCGGCCGGATGTTCTTCGGCGCGGCGGTACTGGTCACGATGCTGGCCGTGAAGCGGGAGCGCCTGCCGCGCGCCGCACGCACCTGGGCGCACCTGGCCGTTGCGGCGTTCCTGCTCAACGCCCTGCCGTTCACGCTCTTCGCCTACGCCGAGCTGCGCATCCCCTCCACCCTCGCCGGCATCTGCAACGCCACGACCCCGCTGTGGGGCATGCTCCTCTCGCTCGTGGCGCTCTCCGAGGACCGGCCGACCCGGCGCCGGTTCGCGGGGCTGGCCATCGGCTTCGCCGGCGTGCTGACCGTGCTCGGCGCCTGGCAGGGCTTCTCGGGGCAGGACGCGGCGGGCACCCTGATGGCCCTCGCCGCCTCCGCCAGCTACGCGGTCGGCTGGATCTACGTCCGGCGCACACTGGCCGACACCGGTGACTCCAACCTCTCGAAGTCCGGCGCGCAGCTGCTGCTGGGCACGGCCCAGCTCGCCGTCGTCGCCCCGGTGTTCGCCCCGGTGCCGACCTCCTTCCCCGCCGTGCCGCTGCTGGCCGTCTTCGCTCTCGGGGCGCTGGGCACGGGCCTGGCCTTCCTCGTGCAGTACGGGCTCGTCGCCGAGGTCGGGCCCACGACGGCGACCATGATCACCTACCTCGTCCCGGTCGTGGCGACCATCGCCGGCGTGGCCTTCCTCGGGGAGGCGCTCAGCTGGAACACCCCCGTGGGCGCACTGATCGTGCTGGCCGGCGCCGCCCTCACCCAGAGCAGGACCCAGAGCAAGAGCCGGAGCACGAGCCGGAGCACGAGCAAGGAACACGGCAAGGCCTAGGAGCGGCCCGAACGGCGGGGCCGTCAGTCGTAGCGCCCCGCCGCCGACGGGCGGGTCGCGGACGCCAGGGCGTCCGCGACCGTCTCTGTCTCGTCCACGGTCAGGCCCGAGACGGTCAGCCGCACCGCCGGCGGTGACGCGAGCCGGAACCGGGCCCCCGGCGCGACCGCCCACCCCGCGTGCAGCAGCCGCGCGACCGCCGCCGTCTCGTCGGGAACGGGCAGCCATACGTTCATCCCGCTGCGCCCGTGCGCCGCGATCCCCCGCTCGCGCAGGGCCCGGACGAGCGGATCCCGGCGGCGCCCGTACGCACCGGCGACCCGCGCCGCGTCCACCGCGCCGCTGCGCCACAGATGGACGACGGCGTCCTGCAGGATGTGGCTGACCCAGCCGGGGCCAAGCCGCTGGCGGCCGCGCACCCGGTCCACGGTGACGGCGTCGCCCGTGAGCACCGCGAGCCGCAGGTCCGGCCCGTACGCCTTGGCCACGGAGCGCACCACGACCCAGTGGCCGGTGCAGCCCGTCAGGGTGTTGAGCGGCAGATCGACGATCCCGTGGCCGTGGTCGTCCTCGATGAGCAGCGCCTGCGGATGGCCGGAGAGCACGGCGCGCAGCTCGCGCGCGCGGGCCTCGCCGACCACCGCCCCGGTGGGATTCTGCGCCCGGCCGGTGACCACGACGGCCCGCGCTCCCTGCCGCAGCACCCGGTCCGCGGCCTCCGGCAGCGGGCCGTCGTCGTCGACGGGCAGGGGAACGGGCCGCAGGCCGAGGGCCGGAACGAGGTCGAGGAGGCTGCCCCAGCCGGGGTCCTCGACCGCGACGGCGTCGCCGGGCCGCAGGTGCACGGCGAGCACGCGCTCGATGGCGTCGAGCGCTCCGGAGGTGACGGCGAGCGGCCCGCCGGGGACGCCGTCCGCGTCGAAGGCCGCTCTGGCGAACCGCTCCAGCTCGGTGTCGACGGCGGGGGCTCCGTACAGCGCGGGCGCTTGGGCGGCGCGCGCGGCGGCAGCGGCGAGCGCCTCGCCCAGCGGGGGCAGCAGCAAGGGATCGGGATTGCCCGCCGAGACGTCCCGGACGCCCTCGGGGGCCTCGACGTGGATGAGCTCGCGGGGCGTGCTGGCCGGGCGGTGGCGCACTCGGCTGCCGCGGCGCCCGGCCGTCTCGATCACCCCGCGCTCGCGCAGCGTGCGGTAGGCGGCGGCCACCGTATTGGGGTTGACCCCCAGCTCGACCGCCAATTCCCTCATAGGGGGCAGCAGTTCGCCCGGGGCGAGCTTGCCCGCGCCCACGGCGCGCTCCACGCTCGCGGAAATCTCTGCTGCGCGACGACCCTCGATCCGATACTCTCCTAGCACAAAACAGATTATGCACTAGTGCAATGGAGTTCGCAATGGCTGTTGCGCCGCCCGCCGCGTACGAGCAGACCGACCGGACCACCCCCACCCGCGTCCGCGAGCGCGCCTCGTACGACCGCGAGGTCGTGCACGCGATCCTCGACGCGGGCTACGTCTGCCACCTGGGCTTCGTGCGCGACGGGGCGCCGGTCGTCCTGCCGACGCTCTACGGGCGCATCGGCGAGCGCCTCTACGTGCACGGCTCGACGGGCTCGCGCCCCCTGCGCGGCGCGGGCCGGGCCGGCGACGCGGGCATGCCGGTCTGCGTGACCGTCACCCACGTCGACGCCCTCGTCCTCGCGCGCTCCGCCTTCCACCACTCCCTCAACTACCGCTCGGTCGTGGTGCACGGGACGGCCCGGCAGGTGACCGAGGAGCAGGAGAAGCGCGCGGCCCTCGACGCCCTGGTGGAGCAGGCCACGCCGGGCCGGTCGGCGGACTGCCGCCCGGCCTCGGCCAAGGAGCTCGCCGCCACGGCCGTGCTCCGCGTCGACCTCGCCGAGGTCTCCGCGAAGATCCGCACCGGGGGCGTCAACGACGAGATCGAGGACCTGCCGCTCCCCCACTGGAGCGGCATCGTCCCCGTGGCCCCCGCGTACGGCACGCCCATACCCGACGAGCACCTCGCTCCCGGCACCCCCGTGCCCGGCTACGTCACCGCTCTCTGACCGGAACCCCGAGCGGGTCACGGAGCGGGTCACCGAGCGGCTCCGCCGGTGCCGGGGCCGCCGGTCCGCGCGTCTCGGCGGCGGCCAGCGCCGCCACGGCGCACAGCAGCACCGCCGTCCCGAGCGCGGTCGCGGCCGTGAGGTGCTCGTCCAGCAGGGCCACGGCGATGACCGCCGCCGTCACCGGCTCCAGCAGGGTGATCACCGACACCGTGGTGGCCCGCACGACCACCAGGCCCGCGAAGAACAGCCCGTAGGCCAGCGCCGTCGGCACCGTCACGAGGTAGGCCCCCAGCGCCAGCGTGCGGCCCAGCTGCCGGTCCTGCGGCCACAGGCCCTCGGCGGCCGCCAGGGGCAGCAGGCACACCGTGCCGACCACGAAGGAGGACACGGTCGTGGTGAAGGGGTCCGTGGCCCGCTTCTCGCGCTCCAGGATGCGCGCGTGGACGGTCACGACGGCGTATCCGGCGGCGGAGAGCAGCGCGAGCGCCACCCCCGCGGGGCGCACCGTGCCCGTGCCGTCGTTGCCGAGCATCAGCACGGCGAGTCCGGCGCACGCGCCGCCGACGGCCGTGACGCCTCCGGCGCCGAGCCGTTCCCCCATGAGCAGCCGGCCGCCGAGGGCGACGAGGACGGGCGAGGCGCCCAGGGTGACCACGGTGCCGACGGCGATCCCGGTCGCCTCCACGGCCGCGAAGTAGGCCGTCTGGAAGACCGTCAGGCCGATGCCCGTGACGAGGACGCGTGCCGTTCTGCGCGGCCACGTCTCGTAGGGCCGGACGGCGCGGTCGCGCGTACGGGCGGCGCGGCGGCGCGTCAGGAACCGGGCGGCCAGCAGCAGGAGGAGGCCGCCCGCCGTGCGCCAGAAGGTCAGCGCAGCCGGGCCGAGGCCGCTGCTGTCCATCAGGAGGTCGGCGGTGGCGCCCGTGGTGCCCCACGAGGCGGCCGCGACGGCCACGTAGAGCAGACCGCGGCCGACGGACATGCCGTGCGCCGGGGCCTGCGAGGACGAGGGAGCCGGGTGGGCCGGCCGGGCCGGCAGGTGCTCGGGGCGCCCGGTGGCCGGGCAGGACGAAGGAGCGGAACGGGGCATGACTGTTCTCCCGCGGAAGACGTGAAGTGATCGCTGGTCCCTCGTGCGGGCAGCGGCGATCCGCCCGGGGGCTCCACCCCGGGCCCGGTCTTCCGGGTGCGGCCGCCCGCGCTAGGCGGCGGGAGGCGGCAGAACGGTCTTGTGCATGATCGTCACCCTAGGCCGGGCGGGTTCCGGCGGGCAACTCCCCCTGGCCACCGGCGTCCGCCGCGGAGTCCGCCGCCGCGCCCTCGCCCTGCGCCACGAGCATCGCGGCGGCCTTCTTGGGCGTGGAGGACTGGGCGATGAAGGCGCCCACCAGCACCAGGGCGCCGCCGGCGATCTGCGGCAGCGAGAGGTGCTCGCCGAGCAGCACCCAGGCCAGCACCGTGGCGACCACCGCCTCCAGGCAGGCGACCACCCCGGCCACCTGCGGCGAGAGCCTGCGCACGGCGAGCACGCCGGTGGCGTAGGCGGCCACCGTGGCGATCAGCACGACCCAGGCGAGGAGGAGGACGGCGGGCACCTCGGTCCCGCTGATCCCGGCGCTTCCGGCGAGGACGGACCAGTCCATGCCCCAGGGGCGCGCGACGACCGTGAGGACCAGGGCCCCGATCAGCAGCCCGTAGGCGATGACGCCGATGGGGTCGGCGGGCTCCTCGCCCTCGGTCCCGTGGTCGGACAGCACGAAGTAGCCGACCTGGCAGCAGGCGGCGCCGAGGGCCAGCGTCAGGCCCACGGCGTCGAAGCCCATGCCCGACCAGACTTCGACGACGCAGGCGAGTCCGGCGACGGCGAGCGCCACGCCCACGGCCGCGGCACGGCTCACCGGACGGCGCTGCACGAAGCGCACCCAGCCGAGCAGGAGCGCCGGGCCGAGGTACTCGACGAGCAGGGCCACGCCGACCGGGATCCGGGATATCGCGCCGAAGTAGCACGCCTGGACACCGGCGACGGCCAGCAGGCCGAAGCCGGCGAGGAGCGCGGGGCGGCGGGTGAGGAGGGCGCGGTGGCGCCAGGCGACCGGCAGCAGGACCAGGGCGGCACCGGCCGCCCGCAGCCACACCACGTGGAGCGGGTCGAGACCCGCCTGGATCAGCGGCTTGGCCGCGACACCGGAACCACCGAACGCGAGCGCGGAGACCAGGGCAAGACCCAGACCTGCGCTTCTCTCCTGAGAGGCATGCATCGGGTCATCATGCCAGCAGATGACAGGAGCGTCACCCCCGGACACTCCTGACAGGTTTCGGTCCCCGTCGCACCGACGGATCGCCGCGCCCCCCGGCGCAACTCATGCGGAACCCGCGGGGCTCACGAGGCGTCGAGCCGGGCGGCGAGCGCCTCCGTGTCCACTCCGGCCCGGCGCATGACCTCCGCCGCGCGGCACCGGTGGTCGAGGGCGAGCATCGCCAGGAGGTCCGTCCCTTCCGCCCGGGCGTCGCCCCGCGCACGGGCCCGGGTGAACGCGCCGTCCATGGCGGCGGCCGCCGCGGGCGACCAGCCGGGCGCCCGGCAACCGAGAAGGACGGGCAAGGAGCCGGAGTCCTCGACGGTGCCGCTCCAGCGCAGCCCGTAGCCGATGGTGCGCTGGACGAGGTAGCCGAGCAGCCGCACGGACCGGCCGGGGTTCCCGCCGTCCACGGCGCGGCACACCTCGGGGTCCGACTCCATCAGGGTGTGGAGCAGGTGGGCGGTGTCGGTCTGCCGGTCGCCGTCCCGCACGGCGCGCCTGCGGGCACCCGCGACCGCCGCGGCCAGTTCGGCGCTGAACAGGCTCTCCCGGGCGACGTCCGTCGCCCCCGTATCTCCCACGCGGCTTTGCACCCTCCCACCCCATCAGTCACGAACCGCCGGGTCATCCCCGTGGGGAAGCATTCGCGCATCCCACGGGGGTTGGGTACGGGCCGCCGTTTCCTCCTCCTTGAGGAGGACGGAAGCGGATTCGTTCTCAGGGGTGTTCCCGGCCGCCGGGCGTTCCCTGCGGGGCCGCGGGAGGGAACACCCCTGCCCCGTCCGCGCGGTCGGCTCAGCCCTCGTCGGCGAGGATGAGGTAGAGCTTCCTGCGCGATTCGTTGATCACGTCCAGGGCCTTCTGCCGCTGCTCGGGGGTGCCGGACTTCCAGACCTGCCCGAAGGCCTCCAGCAGCCCGGAACCCGCCTGCCGGGCCTCCTGCATCGCCTCCCAGTCGACGCCGCGGCCGGCGTCCTCCCAGGGGGCTTCGGGGCCGGCCTCGGCCTCGGCGCGACCCGCCTCGGTGAGGCTGAACAGCTTCTTGCCGCCCTCGCTCGCGCTCTCGATCAGACTCTCGTCCTCCAGCATCTGCAGCGTCGGATAGACCGACCCCGGGCTGGGCTTCCAGGCGCCGCCGCTGCGCTCGGCGATCTCCTGGATCATCTCGTAGCCGTGCATGGGGCGTTCCTTCAGCAGGGTCAGGATCGAGGCCCGCACGTCCCCCCGGCGCGCCCGCCCCCCGCGACCGCCCCGGCCGCGCCCCCACGGCCCGCCGAACGGAGGCCCCCCGAACCCGGGCGGGCCGAAGGGGCCGAAGGCCGCCCGCCGCCCGTCGAAGTCGCCCGGACCGTGATGGCCGGGCCCATGGTGCTCATGTCCACGAGAACGCCACATGGCGCTCCTCCCATCGTCGATCTGCCTGACGCCGATCACCAACAGTGTCGTTGATCGGTCGCATATCGGTCGCGACACGTCAACGATATATCGGTATCGAAGTCATGGCAATGCCCCTCCCACGCCCCGCCGGCGCCCCGGCCGGGCCACATTTCGTGAATTGGCTCTGGCCTGCGGGTTCTTCACGCCCGTAGCGTCCGGCCATGCGCATTCGAATCGTCGACGCCTTCACCGACCGACCCTTCGCCGGCAACCCGGCCGGGGTCGTCCTCTTCGACTCCGGGGAGTTCCCCGACGACGACCGGCTCCAGCGGATCGCCGCCGAGGTCAACCTCTCCGAGACCGCCTTCGCCCGCCCGCTCGCCGACGCCTCGCAGGGCGCGGACTGGGCGCTGCGCTGGTTCACGCCCCTCACCGAGGTCGACATGTGCGGCCACGCCACGCTCGCCACCGCGCACGTCCTGCACATCACGGGCGCCGCCACCGGCACCGTCCGCTTCGCCGCCCGCTGCGGCGTCCTCACCGCCACGGCGCACGAGGACGGTTCGATCACGCTGGACTTCCCGACCGCGCCGATCACCCCGGTCGCCCTCCCCGACGGGGTGACGGAGGCCCTGGGCGCCGAGGTCCTCAGCACCTACGACACCGGTCCGCACATCGGAGACCTGATGGTCGAGCTGGCCGACGAGAAGACCGTACGGTCCCTGGCACCCGACGTCCGCGCCCTCGGCCGGCACTCGCGCCGGGGCATCATCGCCACCGCCCCGGCCGAGGATCCCTCCCGCGGCTACGACTACGTCTCGCGCTGCTTCTTCCCGAACGTCGGCATCGACGAGGACCCCGTGACCGGCAGCGCGCACACCGCGCTCGCCCCCTTCTGGTCCGGGCGGCTGGGCCGCGACGACCTGACGGGCCTCCAGGCCTCCGCCCGGACCGGCCTGGTACGGACCGGCCTGCGCGGCGACCGCACGCTGCTGACCGGCTCCGCCGTCACCGTCATCGAGGGCGACCTGCTCGCGTAGGAAGGCGACCCGCTTACCCGAGCGGCCGGGAGCGGGAACGGCGTCAGGCCGTGGGCAGCCAGCCCACCTTGCCCGCGAGCAGCGCGTAGCCGACGAACGCCACGATGTCGATCAGCGCGTGCGCGGCCACCAGCGGCCCGACCCGCCCCCACCGCCGGTAGAGCAGGACGAAGACCACGCCCATCACCATGTTCCCGATGAACCCGCCGACGCCCTGATAGAGGTGGTACGAACCGCGCAGCACGGCGCTCGCCGCCAGCGCCGCCACCGGGGTCCAGCCCTGCTGCCCCAGGCGGCGCAGCAGGTACCCGACGACCACGACCTCCTCCAGCACCGCGTTCTGCACGGCGGAGGCCACGAGGACGGGGATCTTCCACCACACGTCGGGCAGCGACTCCGGCACCACCGTCAGGTTGAAGCCCGCGGCCCGGGCGCCGAGGTAGAACAGCAGGCCGGTGCCGCCGATGGCGGCCGCCACCCCGGTGCCGCGGGTCAGGTCGAAGCCGGGGCGGTCCCGGTCGAGACCGACCGCGCGCAGGCCCGGCGCGCCCTCGCGCAGCAGCAGGTGCGCCACCAGGAACACGGGCACCAGCGCCGTCGCGATGCCGAACACCTGCCAGGACAGGTCGAGCCAGGGGCGCCCGGGGGCGTGCGAGGCGTTGAGGTTGGCGGCCTGGTCCCTGAGCCCGCCCGGCCTGGTGAGCGCGCCGACGAAGCTGATCAGGGACGACACCGCGCTGGCCCCGAGCGACAGCGCCAGGACCAGGAGCGTCTCGCTGCGCAGGGTGCGGCGCCAGGTGGCCTCGCCGGGCGCGGGGCCGGTCCGGGCTCCGGGCAGGATGCCGTCCTCGCCCTGCGCGTTCTGCCGCACCTGTGCCTCCGCTTCCTCCCGCCCCGGCGGCGGGGCGACGCTCCGCCGGCCGCCGCCCGTACCGGCGGCCGCCGTCACAGCTTGCCCGACGCCCCGCGGCCGGTGGGCCAGGGGGTACGGGAGGGGAGGACGTGTCAGTCGCCGGGGCCGGCCGGCCAGGTGTGCACCGGCGCACCGGTGCGCATCAGCTCGCAGTAGCGCCGGGTGGTGACGGCCAGCGCCTTGTGCCGGTCCATGCCGTGCTCCAGCGCCCGGTGGTAGGCCGCGGCCTGCCAGGACGCCCCGTTGGTGCGGCTCCGGCAGCGGCCCTCGATGACCCCGAGGTAGCGGTCGCGGTCGGAGGGCTCCACGCCCCAGGCGTCCAGCCCGGCCGCCGCGAGCGGCAGCAGTTCCTCCTGGACGAGCCGGACGGCCGGCCTGCGTTCCAGCGTGCCCGCCCGGCCCGCCTTCGGCCAGCGCAGCCAGGCGTCGATGCCGTGCCGGCAGGCCGCGTCGAAGTTCTCCGCGGCGACGCGGAACGGCAGCCTGGTCCACACCGGCCGCGGCTCCTCGGCGAGCGCCCTGACCAGCCCGTAGTAGAAGGCGGTGTTGGCGATGACGTCGGTGACGGTGGGGCCGGCGGGCAGCACGCGGTTCTCCACCCGCAGGTGCGGTACGCCGTCGGCGACCCCGTAGACCGGCCGGTTCCAGCGGTAGACCGTCCCGTTGTGGAGCGTCAGCTCGTGCAGCATCGGCACGCCGCCCTCCTCCACGACGCGCACCGGCTCCTCGTCGTCGGAGATCGGCAGCACCGGCGGGAAGAAGCGCAGGTTCTCCTCGAACAGCTCATACGCGGAATCGATCCAGCGCTCCCCGAACCAGGTGCGCGGCCGCACCCCCTGAGCCGTGAGCTCGGGCGGGCGGGTGTCGGTGGACTGGACGAACAGCGGCGGACGGGACTCGCGCCACAGCTCCCGGCCGAAGAGGAAGGGGGAGTTGGCCCCGACGGCGATCTGCGCCGCCGCCACCGCCTGCGCGGAGTTCCACACGGCGGCGAACCGCCCGGGCGTCACCTGCAGGTGCAACTGCACGGACGTGCACGCGGCTTCGGGAGCGATCGACTCCGCGGTGCAGGTGAGCCGTTCGACGCCCTCGATGTCGATCGTGAAGTGCTCGCCCCGGGCGGCCACCACCTGCGCGTTCAGCATCGCGTAGCGCTCGTCCGCGGAGAGGTTCGCCGAGACCAGGTGACGGTCCTCCAGGGTCGGCAGAATACCGATCATCACGATCCCGGAATCGACCTCCATGGCCTTGCGGTCGGCATAGGAGAGAGTGGTCCGCAACTCCTCGGCAAGCTGGTCCAGCACGCTCCCGGACAGCCGGTGCGGAACAATATTCACTTCCAGGTTGAACCGGCCGAGTTCGGTCTGGAAATCACCGCTCGCGATACGCTCGAGCACTTCGGCGTTCACCATGCTCGGCATCCCGTCGGCCCCCGCGAGATTCAGCTCGATCTCCAGGCCCATGAGATTCCTGGGACGGTCGAAACGCTTCTCTTCCAGCAGTCTCCCCAGCGCTTCCAGGCACTGCCGGAGCTTTGCCCGGTGGCGCTGTCGGTCGGCGAGGTCGACGCCCCCGGCCACGGCCTTGTCCCCCATCGCAGGGTCCCTCCTCACGTGGGTCGTCGCGGCGCGGGCCGCTCGCGTCACGGTCGATGATGCCCAGCCAATGTGATCGATAACGCCCCGCCGGGACCACATACCCGCTACGCTCTCGGCAACGCATCCGGTGGCACATTCCGTCGGCATGATGGATCACCGCGCTTTGCCTATAGCGCAGGTGCGGCGCCGGTGATAGCGCTGGTGATAAACACCGACGAGATTCGGCCTACCCTGCCGGGGGCACAATACGAGGTGGCGTGCCCGCACTCGGCACAGAATCACCGAAATCACCCTCGGACGAGGCCCTGATATCCCCTTGCCGGAAATACCGGCGACAGCTAGCCGAAACACCATGTGAACACGTGTCGTATAAACTTCGGGGACGAGGCGGAGAGTAGGCGCCACGGCCCCGGCAGCCGGTAAGGTCCCGGCCCCCCTCTGACCCCGCACGCCGACAGCGTCGTCCGCACCCTGCCCAAGCACCACGTGTCTCCGAAGTGAGAGGCGACCCACCATGCCGCTGCATGTCCCCCCTGCCCCTGCGCCTGCCCTGCGCAGTGTTCTGAGCGCCCTCGGTTCCCCCTCCGCCGTCCGCGAGGCCCGTACTCCGTCCCTGAAGGCCGCGCAAGGGCCGCTGACCCCCGAACTCCCGCTGCCCGTCCACGTCCTGGAGCAGACGGCGGGCCGCGGCGGCGCACCGCGCAGCCGGCTCACCGGCTGGCGGTTCCCGATCCGCGGCTCCGAGCGCGTGGTGGCCGCGGGCGAGACGGTGCGGACCGCGGACGGCTGGGCGTTCTCGCACTTCTGCGAGGGCCCCTACCTCGTCTCCACGGAACGCGCACTGCGGCAGGCGGAGGCGCTTCCGACGCCGTACCAGCCCCGGCTGCTGTCCGTGCCCGGGCTCTACATGCTCACGCTCTGGCTGCACGGGGACATCGCCGCCGACCCCGCCTCGGGCCTGCCCGGCCCGGGTGACCTGCTCGTGCCGCTCGCACCGGCGCCCCCGGGTATCGCCGCGCACCGCCCGCACCGCTTCGCCGAGTTGATGCCGGTCCTCACGCTCCGCCTGACCCCCGCCCCGCTGCTGAAGACCCCCGCTTGAGGAGCCGCTCCGGCGGTCTGACACCCCCTCCCTTCCCCGGCGCCCCGCGGCCTTCCGCCGCGGGGCGCACACGTGTACTCACCCTCCCGGACTAGCCCACTCCGACCACCGGTAACCACCCGGCCGGACGGTCATGTTGGAAGCAACCGCCCGCATGGGTGATGCGTCTCCAACGAGTGAGGAGCGCTGCCGGGAAATCCCTGCGGAATCACGCCCGTGGGGCAACACTGGTATCGACCAACCGATTCGCCAACGGGGGGCGGCATGAACACCGAATCGAGCCGCAGGACAGCCACCACATCACAGCGAAAGAACCTTCCCATGTGCCAGCACCAGCCCACGTGCCCCTCAGCCGACTCCGCCGACCGGGAAGCCGCGCACCTCGTGGCGCACCACCCCGAGCAGGGCTGGAGTCTGCTGTGCAACGGAGTCCTGCACTTCGAGGACACCGGTGAGCTGCTGCCGGACGGCCAGATCATCGCGCCGCACCGGCCGCTGGACACGGGAAACGTGGTGACTGCCGCCTGAGCTCACGCACCACCGCGCTCAGCGCCAGAGCACCACGGCGCTCGCACACCGCACCACGGGAGCGCCGCACCACAGGAAACACCGCACCACCCGCACGCAAAGGGGCCGGCCCGGCGAAATCGCCGAACCGGCCCCGACTCGTGCCGGGCCTCGGCCGAGGCCCACGGCTGCGTCAGCCGTCGTAGTCCTCCAGCGGCGGGCAGGAGCACACGAGGTTGCGGTCGCCGTACGCACCGTCGACGCGGCGCACCGGCGGCCAGTACTTGTCGGCGGCCGAGACCCCGGCGGGGAAGACGGCCTCCTCACGGCTGTAGGGGTGCTCCCACTCGCCCGCCACGGACGCGGCGGTGTGCGGGGCGTTCCGCAGCGGGTTGTCGTCCTTGCTCCACTCCCCCGAGCCGACCTTCTCGATCTCGGCGCGGATCGCGATCATCGCCTCGCAGAAGCGGTCCAGCTCGGCGATGTCCTCGCTCTCCGTGGGCTCGATCATCAGGGTGCCGGCCACCGGGAAGGACATCGTCGGCGCGTGGAAGCCGTAGTCGATGAGCCGCTTGGCGACGTCGTCGACGCTCACCCCGGTCGCCTTGGTCAGCGGCCGCAGGTCGACGATGCACTCGTGGGCCACCAGGCCGTTGGGGCCGGTGTAGAGCACGGGGTAGTGCGGCTCCAGGCGCTTGGCGATGTAGTTGGCGCCGAGCACCGCCACCTGCGTGGCGCGCTTGAGGCCCTCGCCGCCCATCAGCCGGACGTACGCCCAGGAGATCGGCAGGATGCCGGCCGAGCCCCACGGCGCCGCGGAGATCGGGCCGACGCCCGTCGCCGGGCCGGCGGTGGGCTGCAGCGGGTGGTTGGGGAGGTACGGCGCGAGGTGCGCGCGGACGGCGACCGGGCCGACGCCGGGACCGCCGCCGCCGTGCGGGATGCAGAAGGTCTTGTGCAGGTTCAGGTGCGAGA
The DNA here is from genome assembly GCF_042657885.1 of Streptomyces aureoversilis. NCBI lineage: Bacteria > Bacillati > Actinomycetota > Actinomycetes > Kitasatosporales > Streptomycetaceae > Streptomyces > Streptomyces aureoversilis. The sequence goes on along the minus strand of NZ_JBHSKJ010000032.1, from coordinate 13,838 downwards.
CGTCGCCGCCGAACTTGCCCGGCTCCGCCAGGCCCACCAGGGCGTTGAGGTTGGCGCCGTCCACGTAGACCTGGCCGCCCGCCTCGTGCACGGCCGCGCAGATGTCGGCGACGTGCTCCTCGAAGACGCCGTGCGTCGACGGGTAGGTGATCATCAGTACGGCCAGCTCGTCGCGGTACTGCTCGATCTTGGCGTGCAGGTCCTGGGCGTCGACCTCGCCGTCGTCCGCCGTCTTGACCACGACGACCTTCATGCCGGCCATCACGGCGCTGGCGGCGTTGGTGCCGTGCGCGGAGGACGGGATCAGACAGACGGTGCGCTGCTCGTCGCCGTTGGCGCGGTGGTAGGCGCGGACGGCCAGCAGGCCGGCGAGCTCGCCCTGGGACCCGGCGTTCGGCTGGATGGAGACCTTGTCGTAGCCGGTGACCGCGGCGAGCCGCTCCTCCAGCTCCGTGATGAGCGTGACGTAGCCCTCGGCCTGCTCGACCGGCGCGAAGGGGTGCAGCGCGCCGAACTCGGGCCAGGTGACCGGCTCCATCTCGGTCGTGGCGTTGAGCTTCATGGTGCACGAGCCGAGCGGGATCATGCCGCGGTCCAGGGCGTAGTCCCGGTCGGCGAGGCGGCGCAGGTAGCGCAGCATGGCCGTCTCGGAGCGGTGCTCGTGGAAGACCGGGTGCGTGAGGTAGTCGCCGGTGCGCAGGAGGGCCTCGGGGAGCGCCTCGGCGGCCACCGCGTCGAGCGCCTCGATGTCGCCGGCCACCCCGAACGCGGCCCAGACGGAGTCCAGGTGGGCGCGGGTGGTGGTCTCGTCGCAGGCGATGCCGACGTGGTCGGCGTCGGTCAGGCGCAGGTTGACACCGCGCTCGCGGGCGGCCTCGACGACCTCGGCGGCCCGGCCCGGGACGCGCGCGGTCAGGGTGTCGAAGTAGGCGCCGTGCACGAGCTCCACGCCCCCGGCACGCAGGCCCTCGGCGAGGATCGCGGCGTAGCGGTGGGTGCGGCGGCCGATGGCGGCCAGGCCCTCGGGGCCGTGGTAGACGGCGTACATGCCGGCCATGACGGCGAGGAGCACCTGGGCGGTGCAGATGTTGCTGGTGGCCTTCTCGCGGCGGATGTGCTGCTCGCGGGTCTGCAGGGCCAGGCGGTAGGCCTTGTTGCCGTCGGCGTCGACGGAGACGCCGACGAGGCGGCCGGGGAGGCTGCGGGCGAACTGCTCGCGCACGGCCATGAACCCGGCGTGCGGGCCGCCGAAGCCCATCGGGACGCCGAAGCGCTGGGTGGTGCCGACCGCGATGTCCGCGCCGAGCTCGCCGGGCGAGGTCAGCAGGGTCAGGGCGAGCAGGTCGGCGGCGACGGTGACGATCGCGCCGAGCTCGTGGGCGCGCTCGATGACCGGGCGGAGATCGCGCACGGCGCCGGAGGCACCGGGGTACTGCAGGAGGACGCCGAAGACACCGCGCTCGGCGATCTCGTCCGGGATGCCCGCGCTCAGGTCGGCGACGACGACCTCGACGCCCGTCGGCTCGGCGCGCGTCTCGATCACGGCGATCGTCTGCGGCAGCGTGTCGGCGTCGATGAGGAAGACGCCCTTCTTGACCTTGCCGACACGGCGGGACAGGGCCATGGCCTCGGCGGCCGCGGTGCCCTCGTCGAGGAGGGAGGCGCCGGAGGTGGGCAGCCCGGTGAGGTCGGCGACGACGGTCTGGAAGTTGAGCAGCGCCTCCAGGCGGCCCTGGGAGATCTCCGGCTGGTACGGCGTGTACGCCGTGTACCAGGCGGGGTTCTCCATGACGTTGCGCAGGATCACCGGCGGGGTGAACGTGCCGTGGTAGCCGAGGCCGATCATCGGGGCGAGGACCTGGTTGCGGTCGGCGAGCGTCCGCAGTTCGGCGAGGACCTCGGCCTCGCTGCGGGCCTCCGGCAGGGCCAGGGCGCCCACGCTCTTGATCACTTCCGGCACGGCGGCGGCAGTGAGCTCGTCCAGCGAACCGAAGCCGACCTGGGCCAGCATCTTGGCCTGGGCCTCGCCGTCGGGACCTATGTGGCGGCGCTCGAACGGGGTGTCCCGCTCCAGGTCGGAAAGGGCGATGCGGTGGGCAGTCATCTGCGGAGGCCTCCTGGTCGTTGCGACCTGCGAGGGGTACCACGGCGCGGGTACCCGGACGGCCTCCCCCTCTGTCATCTCAACCTGAGAGCTTCACCGGACCGCAGCGCACGGCCCGGCTTTCACCGTCGGTGAGGAAGGGCTTCGGCGCTTGACTGACCGGGCCCGCCCTGCTTTCCAGAGTGACCTCGTCCGTGCGGTACGGGTGCCTGAGAGATTCCGGGGAGGATTTGCTCCTTCGGCGCCTCCGTCGGCCCCACTGGGGTGGGCTTCCGGAGGACTCTCCCGCACGGATTCTGCGGCCATTCGCCAGCCTACCAGCGCGGCTTTCCCGGCGGATCTCCCGAGTGGCCGCTTCTCGCTTTGTGTTTTTACGTGGAGGGAGGTGCCGATACAGGGAGGAACCGTGCAGAGCGACATCGATCCCCGGAGCCTGATCGGACGGAAGGTCTTCGACCGCGACGGGGCGAAGATCGGCACGGTGGACGAGGTCTATCTCGACGACGCCACGGGGGAGCCGCTGTGGGCGGCCGTGCGCACCGGCTTCTTCCGGCGGGACGCCTTCATCCCCCTGGCGACCAGCGAGGTCTCCGGAGAGAGCATGCGCACGGCGTACGACCGGGCACTGATCAAGGAAGCCCCCGACTTCGGCGTCGGCCGCCACCTCTCCCCCGAACAGGAACTGCAGCTCTACCACCACTACCGACTGGACATCCCGGGCTCGGGCCGAGTGGCAGGCTCGGACCCGGGCCCGGGAACGGCATCCGCGCCGGAACCGGGATCGGGTCCGGGACCGGAATCCGGCCCGGGGCCGGGCCCGACCTCGAACCCGGGACCGCGGTCCGGCCCGGGAACGGGATCCGGATCGGGATCGGGACCGGAATCCGAGCCGGGCCCGAGCCCGGCATCAAACCCGGGACCGTGGTCCGGACCGGGACCAGGAACGGGATCCGGCTCGGGTCCGGAGCCGGACCCCGGGCCCGAGCCGGGCCCGGGATCGGGCCCGGCGTCCGCCGCCCCCCGCGGCCCCGGCCGGTCCCGGTCCGGCCCGTCCGTCGGCGGATCGGCAAGCTGATCCGCGCCCGGTGGCCGGCGTACGAGAGGGAGCGGCTCCCCCGGCTCCAGCGCGGGGTCATCGACGGCGAACGTCCGCACCCGGCCCGGCTCCGACCAGGGCTGTTCGAACCGCACGGTGACCCGGCCGACGCCGCTGCCCTGCACCCACCCCGCCCCGTACTCGGCATGCCGCACATCCAGCCCCGGCAGCCAGCGCCGCGGCTTCACCTCCGCGCCGGCCGTCTCCCCCTGCGCCTCTCCCGGCCCCTGCGGCGCCTCCGCCGCACAGGCCGCACCTGCCGCACCCATGGCGGCGGCCGCGGCGGCCGCGGCCGCCGCCTCGCTCGCGGCCTGCGCGAAGAGGTCCTCCTGGGTGTAGTCGGCGAGCCCGCTGACCCCGACGCCCAGCAGCCGGACCCCGGCCGTGGTGTCCACGCCGTCGATCAGCCGGGCCGCCGCCTCCTTGACCACGGCGGGGTCGTCCGTCGGGCCGCGCAGCGTCTCCGAGCGGGTCAGCGTCGAGAAGTCGTAGCTGCGCACCTTGATGACCACGGTCCGGCCGGAGCGGCCCGCGGCCCGCAGCCGCTGCACGCACCGCTCGGCGAGCCGGGAGATCTCCATCTGCACCCGCGACCGGTCGGTCAGGTCCTCCTCGAAGGTGTCCTCCACGGAGACGGACTTGGCATCCCGGTCGGCGACGACGGGACGGTCGTCGTGCCCGGTGGCCAGGGCGTACAGCCCGGCGCCGTGGGCCTTGCCCAGGAGCCGGACGAGCTCTGCCTCGCCCGCCTCGCCCGTCTCGGCGACGGTGGTGATGCCGGCCCGGCGCAGCGTCTCGGCGGTGGCCGGGCCGACGCCCGGGATGACGCGCACGGACATGGGGCCCAGCAGCTCCAGCTCGGTGCCCGGCTCGATGAGCACGAGGCCGTCGGGCTTGGCCTCCTCGGAGGCGATCTTCGCGAGCATCTTGGAGCCGGCGAGCCCCACCGAGCCGCTGAGGCCCGTGGCCGCGCGGATGTCGCGCCGCAGGCGCTCCCCCACGGCCCGCACGGCCGCCGAGGTGGGCTCGACGCCCCCGGCTTCCAGGTCCACGAACGCCTCGTCGAGACTCAGCGGCTCCACCAGCGGCGACAGCTCGCCGAGCAGGCCCATGACCACTTCGCTGATGTCGCGGTAGAGCGAGAACCGCGGGGTGAGGTAGGCGGCGTTGGGGCACAGCCTGCGGGCCTGGGCCGTGGCCATCGCGGAGCGGACGCCGAAGACCCTGGCCTCGTACGACGCGGTGGCCACCACACCGCGCGGGCCGATCCCGCCCACCACGACGGGCTTCCCGCGCAGGCTGGGCTTGGCCGCCTGCTCGGCCGAAGCGTAGAAAGCATCCATGTCGAGATGCAGGATGGTCGGCGCGCCTCTCACGACACCGATGCTGCCGCATACCACTGACAATCGCACGCACGTGCGACCGGCTGAACGTCCACGTACGCCCGGCCGGAGCCGTCCCGCACGGCGGGCCGCAGGCCTGCGGCGGCGACGGTCAGCCGACGCGGTTGCGGCGGCGGGCCAGCTCGTCGGAGGGGTTGGGGCGGATCAGCGTCTCGCCCGTGTCGACCCGCTCGCCGTGCAGCTGGGACAGCGCGCTCTCGACATCGCGCCACACGACGCCCACGGCGATCCCGAAGACGCCCTGCCCGCCCTGGAGGAGATCGACGACCTCGTCGGGCGAGGTGCACTCGTACACCGTGGCGCCGTCGCTCATCAGCGTCATCCGGGGCAGGTCGGCCATGCCGCGCGAGCGCAGGTGCTGGACGGCCGTGCGGATGTTCTGCAGGGACACCCCGGTGTCCAGCAACCGCTTCACGATCTTGAGGACCACCACGTCCCGGAAGCTGTAGAGCCGCTGGGTGCCGGAGCTGTGCGCGGGGCGCACGCTCGGCTCCACCAGACCCGTGCGCGCCCAGTAGTCGAGCTGGCGGTAGGTGATGCCCGCCGCTGCGCACGCCGTCGGTCCGCGGTAGCCGATCAGATCGGCCTCCGGGCCCCGCGGTGCGGTGACCTCCACCGGAGTGGCATGACGGGGTGCCGGTTCGACCGCTCCCCCGAACAGCGGATACGGACTGCCGACCGCCGTCCCGTCGCCCATGCTTCTCACGCCGACCTCCGTCCTTGACCTGCCCTCTCGACGGTAGGCAGTCACCCGGGGTGCGTCAACGATCGCCACACTCGGCACGCCGAGTGATAATCACCCAGAGAGTGGTTTTGCGTGCCTCTGTGCCGGGAAGGGCTAATCGGATGCGCTGCGGCAAGCCGTCACACAGCGCCCCGGCGGCTCACTGACTGCTGGTGCCGAAGTCCTCCGGCGAGATCTGGTCGAGGAACTCGCGGAACTTCTCGACCTCGTCCTCCTGCTCGTCCGGGATGGCGATCCCGGCGTCGTCCAGCACCCCGTCGCTGCCGTAGATCGGCGTGCCGGTGCGCAGGGCGAGCGCTATGGCGTCGGACGGCCGGGCGCTGACCTCCACGCCGCTGGCGAAGACAAGCTCCGCATAGAAGACACCCTCGCGCAGGTCCGTGATGCGGACCTCCGTGAGCTGCTGGCCGACCGCTTCCAGCACGTCCTTGAAAAGGTCGTGGGTCAGCGGACGGGCCGGGGCCATGCCCTGCTGGGCGAAGGCGATGGCCGTCGCCTCTCCCGGTCCGATCCAGATCGGGAGGTAGCGGTCGCCTCCCACTTCACGCAGGAGCACGATCGGCTGGTTGGAGGGCATTTCCACCCGGACACCCACGACATCGAGCTCGTTCACACAGCAACCCTAGGACGTGCCCGGCAGGTTTGGGTAGTCGGGCACTCGCCGGTCAGTGCGAGCCCGCGTGCAGGGCGGCCTGCACGAGCGCCGCGTGCAGGCGCACGGAGAGCGTGGCCAGCTCGCGCGTGGTGGCCTCGGCATGGGCCCTGGTCTGCGGATTACGGTGCCGCCGCAGTGGTGCGACCACCTGTTCGACCAGGCCGGCCTGACGGTCGGCGGCGGCCTTCATGGCGCGAAGGTGCCGTGGCTCCAGACCGAAACGGCCCAGGTCGGCGACGAGGCGCGCCACGGCGACCGCGTCGGCGTCGAATCCGCCGTCCGGGTGCGGAGTGACCAGCCCGTACGACTCCCACTCCACCAGCTCACTCTCCGTGACGCCGGTGGCACTCAGCATCTCCTCCCGGCCGATCCGGGCGGCCGGGGAGGGCACGGGCGCCCCGAGCTCACCGCCCGCGAGCACGGCGGCCTCGCCGATCACGGCGTCCGGACCGGCCTCCTGACCCTGGTCGGCCAGGAGGGCGGCGTCACGGGGCTTCGCGGGGGCGGGCAGCTGCGGAGCCTCGCCCCGGGCACGCGCCTCGAGGTGCTCCTTGATGACCCGCAGCGGAAGGTAGTGATCGCGCTGCATGCGCAGCACGCAGCCGAGCCGCTCCACGTCCTCCGTACTGAACTTGCGGTACCCGGACGGCGTGCGCTGCGGCTCCACCAGGCCCTCCGCCTCCAGGAAACGAATCTTGGAGATGGTGACCTCGGGGAACTCCTCACGCAGCAGGTTGAGCACCGTACCGATGCTCACCAGCCGTCCCTCCGCGCCGGCGGCACCGGGTGACCCGGTGCCACCTGACGGTGTTCGAAGCATGGCCCTTCCTAGCGTCCCCCCGGACGGAGCCCGGGGGGAAGGTCAGATGCCCCGCTGGCTGCCGTAGAAGACCAGCCGGTACTTGCCGATCTGGACCTCGTCGCCGCTGTTCAGGGGCACCGAGTCGATCCGCTCGCGGTTGACGTAGGTGCCGTTGAGGCTGCCGACGTCGGAAACGGTGAAGCTGCCGTCCTGGGCTCTGCGGAACTCCACGTGCCGGCGGGAGACCGTCACGTCGTCCAGGAAGATGTCGCTCTGCGGGTGCCGGCCCGCCGTGGTGATCTCGCCGTCCAGCAGGAAGCGACTGCCGGAGTTCGGGCCGCGCCGGACGACCAGCAGCGCCGAACCGAGCGGCAGGGCGTCGACGGCCGCCTGCGCCTCCGGAGAGAGCGACGGGATCGGCGTCTGACCCGTGGCCTCGGAGTCGTAGGCCTCGAGACCGGAGATCGAGATGGTCGACGTGGTCTCCGAGGCGCGCTCGGCCACGGCACCGGGCCTCAGCGGGGCACCGCAGTTGGAGCAGAACCGGCTCGCCTCGGCGTTCCGGTGGCCGCACCTCGTACATACCGGCAAGGCAGACCCTCCGTGCGCGCTCGAGGTCGCTGGTGCCCCGAAACCTATGCGCCCGGTGGCGGCAGGGTCAACAGCCGACCCGCCCGGAATGTCTCCTCCCGGAGCTCCGACCTGATCCCGGAACAGCGGACGCCCCTCCTGGGCGCCCTCCCGGCCCTCGCCGCCCTCCACCGGGCGCGACGCGCGGTGGCGGGCGCTGCCACCGTCCTGGCGTGCGCTCTTGCCGAACAACTTCGCAAACAACTTCACGGGCGATTCCCCTTGACCGAAACAGACCCGCCCGTGGGGCAGGACAAAACCTCGATGCACACACCGTCCGACCTGGACATCCATACAACGTCCGTGGTCAACAGACAGTTTCCACCACGCACCCTCGACTTGGTGCGCCGACCCCCCGCAACCTCATGGCCTCCCTCTGAAGCCCGCATGACCGCCCGCCTCACTGCGATGACGACCGAGCGTAGTCAGGCCGCTTCGCCGGGCGCAAGGCGTCCACAATGATCTTCTCAGACCGCCGGACCGTGACGCCCGCCTGCTCCTTCTCCAGCGTCTGCACGACACCTCCGGGGATGTTGAGCGCGGGCTCCAGATCCTGCGGCTTGCCGATCACCTTGAAGCGGTAAGGCTGCGAGACCTTCTTGCCATCGATCTCCACCTTCCCCGCCGCGCCCGAAAAATAGGTGTCGGCCGCGATCCGTACGTCATTGATCTGGATGGCCTCCGCACCCGCGGCCCTCAGCTCCTGGAGGGTGTCCAGCAGCTTGTCGGACTCGACGGCGTTCCTGGGGTCGCTCACCGTGAGCTCGATGCCCGGTCCCTGCGCCCCCACCGTGCCCGCCAGGACCGCCAGCTGCTGCTCCTTCTGCGCGGTCTGCTTACGGGCCTCCGCGGCCTGGTTGGAGCTGCTCTCGAGCTCGGTGCGCTGGTTCTCCAGCCGCCGCTTCTCGTCCTCCAGCCGCTTCGTGCGGTTGTCCAGCTCGTCCAGGATCCGTACGAGATCCTCCTGCCGGGCGCCGCGCAGCGCGCTGTTGTCGCTGGTCGACCGGACCTGGATGGCCAGGCCCAGGCCGAGGACGCACAGCAGCACCGCGACGGTGAGCTGTGCCCGCGTCAGCCGCGGCGGCCAGAAGGCCTTGGCCAGGCGCTGACGGCCCGTCACGGGCTCGGCGGGGGCACCGGCCCCGGGGGCGGCGGCGGAGGCCGCAGCGGCCCCCTCGGGCCCGGGCTCCGGCTCGGAGACCGCTTCGGGCCCCGGCTCGGGCGCCGGCTTCCCTTCGGCCTTCCCTTCGGCTCCGGACCCGGCTTCGGGCCCGGGCACGGCTCCCCTTCCGGGAGCCGGCTCGCCTTCCGGAGCAGGCCCCGGACCGGACTTGACGGACTTTTCCGGCTTCCCCGGCTCTCCAGCCTTGCCAGGCTTGTCAGTCTTGCGACCGCTATCAGCCTTACCCGCCTTGGCGGTCTTGCCTGCCTTGCCGGTCTTGTCGCCCTCTGCGGTCGGAATGCCGGGCTCGGCGGGCTCGCCGGCCCTACCGGGCTTGCCGGGCTCGCCGGCCTTGCCGTCCGTAGCCGGCTTCGCCGGCTCCCCGGCCGGAACGTCCTTCTTCTCCGGCTCCCCCGCGGAACCGGACCCCGGCTCGTCGGGCATGTTGTCGTCGGTGCTCATCGGCCTCACGCCCGGAAGACGTGCCGGCGGATCGCGGCCGCGTTGGAGAAGATGCGGATGCCCAGGACGACCACGACGCCGGTCGACAGCTGGGCCCCCACGCCGAGCTTGTCGCCCAGGAAGACGATCAGCGCCGCCACGACCACGTTCGACAGGAAGGACACGACGAACACCTTGTCGTCGAAGATCCCGTCCAGCATCGCCCGGAGGCCGCCGAACACCGCGTCGAGCGCCGCCACGACGGCGATGGGAAGGTAGGGCTCGACCGCCGTCGGCACCACAGGACGGACGACCAGTCCGACCACGACTCCCACGACGAGGCCCAATACGGCGATCACGATGTGCCCTTCCCTGTGTCGGTGGCGCGGCCGGCCGCGCCACCCCCCTGCGGCTGTGCGATACGTACGATCAGGCTCGGTGCGGCGGGCAGCCGGACGTCTCCCTGAGCGGAAATGCTGTAGCGGACCCCGTAACTCTGCTGCAGAACACGCAGATACTGCCCGTCGACGCTGCGCTGGAAGGCATTCGCCAACTGCTGTCCGTCACCGACCGCCAGCACCGTGTACGGCGGCACCAGCGGTTTGTTGTCCACCAGTATGGCGTCACCCGCGGCCCTGATCGCCGACAGCGCCGTCAGCCGCTGCCCGTTGACCGCGACGGCCTCCGCCCCGGACTGCCACAGGCCGTTGACGATGCGCTGCATGTCACGGTCGCGCACCCGGCCCGTATCGGCGAAACCGGTGCTCTCGCGCGGACCGCCGCCACCGCCCTGCTTCGTCTGCTTGGCGTCGTCCACGACGAGCTTGACCCCGGGCCCCTGTACGGCGGTCGCGCCCGCGAGCAGCGACACCAGGTCGGCCTTGCCGCCGCCGTGCTCCTCCAGGACGTCACGCTGCTTGGTGCCGACGGCGTTCCGCAGGGTGTCGACGTTCTTCTGCAGCGCGTCGGCCGCCGCGGTCTCCCGCTCGATGCGGTCGATGAGCTGCTGGCGCTCCTTGGCCAGCGTCGGTGCCGATATCTGCGCCTGCGCCGCCCCCAGCGTCACCACCACCGCGGCGAGCAGCAGGGCCGCGGCGAGGCCCAGCTTCGCACGCAGCGGGCTCGGCAGCTTGCTGCCGCCCTCCTCCTTGCGCCTGGCCGCCGCCTCCGCGTAACCGTCGTCGAGGCTGTGGTCCATCACGTTGGTCAGCAGCGACATGGAGGCATCGGGGCGCGGAGCAGGCGGGACCGTGCTCCGAACGGGGGGCTGCTGCGACATGCCGCACATCGTCGCACGTCGGGGGCGTCGTCTCCCAATGGCCCCACCGGCGCGCCGGACGCGGGATCACTCCGGCACCGGTGCCGGTTCCAAGGAGACGACGCCCGCCGGGTCCTGACCCGGCGTCCGCGGTCAGCGCCCGGCGCCGTCCACGACCGCCGACCACTCGTCGAGCAGGGCCTGCGCCGAGGAGTCGTCCGGCCCCTCGGCCCACAGGTGGGTCACCGCCTCCGCCGGGTCGGGCAGCACCATGACCCAGCGCCCGTCGGCCTCGACCACCCGTACGCCGTCCGTGGTGTCCACGTGCCGGTCCCCGGCCGCCTCGACCACGGACCGCATCACGAGCCCCTTGACCGCCCACGGTGTCGCGAGGTCACGGCGGAGCACGTGGGCACGCGGGATGCGTGCGTCTATCTGGCTGAGCGTGAGCTGAGTGCGCGCCACCAGACCGATGAGACGGACGAATGCGGCAGTCCCGTCGAAAACGCTGGTGGACTCCGGCACGATGAAGCCGCCGCGCCCGTCCCCGCCGAAGATCGTGGTGTCCGCGCGGCCGACCCTGGTCAGGTCGTCGGGCGAGGTCGTCGTCCACTCGACCTGGGTGCCGTGGTACGCCGCCACCTGCTCGGCGATGCGCGTAGTGGTCACCGGCAGCGCCACCTTGCCGCTGCGCCGCTCGGCGGCCACCAGGTCGAGCAGAACGAGCAGGGCCCGGTCGTCCTCCACGATCCGGCCGCGCTCGTCGACGAGGGAGATCCGCTCGCCCACCGGGTCGAACCGCACGCCGAACGCGGCGCGCGCCGAGGCCACGATCTCCCCGAGCCGGACGAGGCCGGAGCGGCGGTCGTCCGCGGTCTCGGTGGGACGGGACTCGTCGAGCCCGGGGTTGATGGTGAACGCCTCCACCCCGAGCCGGCCGAGCAGGCTGGGCAGGACGAGGCCGGCGCTGCCGTGCGCGGCGTCCACCACGACCTTCAGCCCCGCCTCGGCGACCCCGCTGGTGTCCACGGACCGCAGCAGCGAGCCCGCGTAGGAGTCGTAGACGCTGGAGGGGAAGGAGAGGTCGCCGATCTCCCCGGGGAAGGCCCTCCGGTATTCCTGCCGGGCGTAGACGCGATCGAGCTTGCGCTGCCCGGCCTGGGAGAGGTCGGCGCCGCGCTCGTCGAAGAACATGATGTCCACGGAGTCGGGCACGCCCGGCGTCGTCCGGATCATGATGCCGCCGGCGCTGCCGCGCGCCGTCTGCTGGCGCGCCACCGGCAGCGGGACGTTCTCCAGGTCGCGGACGTCTATGGCGCTGGCCTGCAGAGCGGAGATCACGGCGCGCTTGAGCGCTCGCGCACCGCGGGAGTGGTCACGGGCCGTGGTGACGGTCGAGCCCTTCTTCAGCGTCGTGGCGTACGCGCCGGCGAGCCGTACCGCGAGCTCGGGCGTGATCTCCACGTTGAGGACGCCGGACACTCCGCGCGCGCCGAAGAGATGGGCCTGGCCCCGGGACTCCCAGATCACCGAGGTGTTGACGAACGCACCCGCCTCGATGGTCTTGAAAGGATAGACCCGGACGTTGCCCTGAATAATCGATTCCTCACCGACGAGGCACTCGTCGCCGATGACCGCGCCGTCCTCGATCCTGGCGGCGCGCATGATGTCGGTGTTCTTGCCGATGACGCAGCCGCGCAGGTTGCTCTGCTGGCCGATGTAGACGTTGTCGTGGACGACGGCCTTGTGCAGAAAGGCTCCGCTCTTGACGACGACGTTGGAGCCGACGACGGTGTGCTCGCGGATCTCGGCGCCGGCTTCGACCTTGGCGTAGTCGCCGATGTAGAGCGGGCCGCGGAGGGTGGCGTCGGGGTGGACCTCGGCGCCTTCGGCGACCCAGACGCCCGGGGAGATCTCGAAACCGTCTATGTCGACGTCGACTCTGCTCTCGAGGACGTCGGCCTGGGCCTTGACGTAGCTCTCGTGGGTGCCGACGTCCTCCCAGTAGCCCTCGGCGATATAGCCGTAGACCGGCTTGCCCTCCTTCATCAGCTGCGGGAAGACATCGCCGGACCAGTCGACGGGGACGTCGGCCTCGACGTAGTCGAAGACCTCGGGCTCCATGACGTAGATGCCCGTGTTCACCGTGTCGGAGAAGACCTGGCCCCAGGTGGGCTTCTCCAGGAAGCGGTCCACCTTGCCGTTCTCGTCGACGATGGTGATGCCGAATTCGAGGGGATTGGGAACACGGGTGAGGCAGACGGTGACCAGTGCGCCCTTCTCCTTGTGGAAACGGATCAGGTCGGTGAGGTCGAAATCGGTGAGGGCGTCTCCGGAGATCACCAGGAAGGCATCGTCCTTGAGCGCCTCCTCGGCGTTCTTGACGCTGCCCGCGGTGCCGAGTGGCTTTTCCTCATTGGCGTAGGTGAGCTCCATGCCGAGCTCCTCGCCGTCCCCGAAGTAGTTCCTGACGAGGGAGGCGAGGAACTGCACCGTCACCACGGTCTCGGTGAGCCCGTGCCGTTTGAGCAGTCGCAGCACATGCTCCATGATCGGCCGGTTGGCGACCGGCAGGAGCGGCTTGGGCATGCTCGAGGTCATGGGGCGAAGGCGCGTGCCTTCGCCGCCGGCCATCACGACGGCCTTCATGTCGGAAGCGTCCTCCTTGGGAGACGACGGTCAGCCGACTTCACGCCGGGGATGGCCGGAGTAGGGCCGGAGTCTGCGGCGAGATCAGTCGGCCGTGGCGTCCGCCTTGACCAGGCGGCGGACCTGGACCACATAGAGGATCCCTGCCCACCAATAGAGGGTTGTACCCCATCCGGCGAACGCCCATCCGAAAATCGCGGCAAGTGACGGCAACCAGCCCTCACCGTCACTGAGAAGCAGCAACGGGAACGCGTACATCAGGTTGAAGGTCGCGGCCTTGCCGAGGAAGTTCACCTGCGGCGGCGGATAGCCGTGGCGCCTCAGAATCCACACCATGACCAGCAGCATCGCCTCGCGGGCGATCAGGGCGGCGGTCATCCAGAGCGGAAGGATCTCACGCCACGTCAGACCGAAGAGCGTGGAGAGGATGTAGAGCCGGTCGGCGGCCGGGTCGAGCAGCCGGCCGAGGCTGCTGATCTGGTTCCAGCGCCGGGCGAGCTTTCCGTCGAGGTAGTCGCTGACGCCGCTGAGGGCCAGGACGAGCAGCGCCCACCCGTCGTGCTTCTGAAGAATCAGCCACAGGAAGAGAGGGACGCCGACCAGACGCGCCATGCTGAGGATGTTCGGGATGGTGAGGACGCGGTCGGTCTGGACTCGCGTCTCCTGGACCTCCACCCGGGGGCCTCCTGTGGGAAATATGCGAACGATACCCCCCGACCTTACCCTTCGGCACGACCGGCCCGCGGGGAGGGTGGTCCCGGAAATGCGAAAAAGCCCCGGTGGTAACCCACCAGGGCTTTTTCTCAAAAATTGTTCGGCGGCGTCCTACTCTCCCACACGGTCCCCCATGCAGTACCATCGGCGCTGAAAGGCTTAGCTTCCGGGTTCGGAAT
>NZ_JBHSKJ010000031.1:0-61727 GCF_042657885.1 Streptomyces aureoversilis | reverse complement strand
TCGTCGAGGAGTCGTAGCCGATCTCGAGGATCTTGTTGCGCACGAGCGACGCGATCGGCGCGTAGGCCTTCGTCGTCACCTCGCCGGCCACGTGCACCAGGCCGGTGGTGATCAGGGTCTCGACGGCTACCCGGGAGCCCGGGTCCTCCTTCAGGAGGGCGTCGAGGACGGTGTCGCTGATCTGGTCGGCGATCTTGTCGGGGTGACCCTCGGTCACGGACTCCGAAGTGAACAGGCGGCGGGACATCCACTCATCCTTTTCTTGAATTCCGGGTCGGTAGGACGGGCGACTCGCTCAAAGGGGATTGGTTCAGGGGCGGTTCACGCGGACCGGCCGGCGGCGGGGAGAGCCGAGGCTCTTTCGCGCAGCAGGTTCTTCTGCAATTTGCCCGTCGACGTCGTGGGGAGCTGCCCGAAGACGATCCGGTGCGGCGCTTTGAACCGGGCGAGCCGGGCGCGCACGAATTCGATGAGCTCCTCCTCGCCGACGGTGCCTCCGGGGCGGCGGGAGACGAAGGCGACGGGGACTTCGCCCCAGACCTCGTGCGGTCCCGCCACCACGGCCGCTTCGGCCACCTCGGGGTGCGCGGTCAGGGCGTTCTCGACCTCCACCGAGGTGATGTTCTCGCCGCCGGAGATGATGACGTCCTTGGCGCGGTCGCGGATCTCGACGTAGCCGTCGGGGTGGTGGACGGCGAGGTCCCCGGTGCGGAACCACCCTCCGGCCGAGGCCTTCGCGGTGGCCTGCTCGTCGCGGTAGTAGCCGAGCATGACGTTGTTGCCGCGGAGGAGGATCTCGCCGGTCGTCTCGCCGTCGGCGGGGACGTCGTGGCCGTTGCGGTCGACGACGCGCGCCGGTTCCCCGACGACGTTGGCCACGCCCTGCCGGCCGGCCTTGCGGACCCGTTCCTCGGGGGCGAGAGCGGTCCACTCGGGCTGCTGGATGCCGAGCAGCGCGTTGCCGAACGTTTCCGTGAGCCCGTAGAAGTGCGTGACGTCCAGGCCCAGTTCGCTCATCCGCGCCAGCAGGGCGGGCCGGGGCGGTGCGCCGCCCGCGAAGATCCGTACGGGGTGCGGGACGGCGGCCGCGTCAGGGTGGTCGGCGAGCATGGTCAGGACGGTCGGGGCCGCGCAGAGATGGGTGACGCCGTCGGACCGGAGCGCCCGCCAGACCTCGGCCGGGTCGACCTTGCGCAGGCAGTGGTGCACGCCGCCCGCCGCGGTGACCGCCCAGGGGAAACACCACCCGTTGGTGTGGAACATGGGCAGCGTCCACAGGTAGCGCGAGGCCGGGTCCATCCGGGTGTGGAAGGCCATGGCCAGTGCATTGAGGTAGGCGCCCCTGTGGTGGTACATCACTCCCTTCGGGCGCCCGGTGGTGCCGCTGGTGTAGTTGACGGACAGCAGCCCGCGCTCGTCGGTGACCTCGACCTGGTGCGGCGCGGCTCCGGCGACCGCCTCGTCGTAGCGGTCCGAGCCGATGACGGCCGGCCGTTCGGCGATCAGGCCGAGGGCGCTCTCCAGGCGGGGCAGGAGCCCGGTTTCGGCCAGCACCAGGCGGGCGCCGCTGTGTTCGAGGATGTAGGCGATCTCGGCGGGGGCCAGCCGGGTGTTGAGGGCGACGAGCACCGCACCGGCCAGGGGCACCCCGTAGTGCGCTTCGAGCGTCATGTGGGTGTTCGGCGCGAGGACGCACACCCGGTCGCCCGGCCGGACGCCGTTCTCCGCGAGCAGCCCCGCCAGCCGCCGGGAGCGGTCCCACAGCTCCCCGTAGGTGCACCGGAAGTCGCCGTCGACGACGGCGGGGCGGTCGGCGAACACGGCGGCGGCGCGGCGCAGGAAGGAGACCGGCGTCAGCTCGGTGAAGACGTGACCCGGTGCGCCGGCCGCCGCCGGCAGCGTCACGCGCGCCTCGCGACGATGGCGAACATGTCCAGGGAGAGCGGGAGGACGGAGTGCAGGGCCAGGCCGGACTGCGCGAACAGGTCCGCGTACTCCTTCTCGCTGCGCTCGGTGCCGCCGACGAGGACCATCATCTGCAGGTCGAACCAGAGCCCGAGGGAGGATTCGCCGGTCGGCGGGATCGTGCGCTCCAGAACGATGACGGTGCCGTCCGGGTTCATGGCGTCGTGGCAGCGCTTCAGCAGGTCGACGCAGGACTCGTCGGAGCGGCTGTGCAGGATGCGCGACCACAGGTAGACGTCGCCGCCGGCGGGGAGCGAGGCGGTGTAGTCGCCCTCGACGTAGGAGACGCGGTCCGTGAGCCCGCGGTCCGCCATGGCGGCCTTCGCGGCCTCGATCACGTGCGCCTGGTCGAAGAGCACGCCCTCGACGTGCGGGGCGGCCCTCAGGACCTCGGAGAGCAGGGCGCCGGTGCCGCCCGCGATGTCGACGACGGTGCGCGCCGACGAGAAGTCGAAGACCTGAGGCAGGTCGCGGAAGAACGCGCCGCCGGCCATGGTGCCGTCGAACCGGCGGGCCGACTCCTGGTTGGCGGTGAAGTACGGGTACATCGGGGCGCCGAAGGCGGCCTCGAACGCGGGCTGTCCCGTCTTGACGTTGTGGAGCAGGTTTCCCCAGGTCTCGTAGAACTCCTCGCCGTACATCAGGGTGAGGTCGCGCAGGGAGTCGGGCGCGTCCTCCTTGAGGAGCTCGCCGGCCGGGGTGAGCGAGAAGCCGGTCTCGTCGTCGCCCTGCAGGATGCCGAGGCCGGTGAGGAAGCGCATGAGCTGGAACAGCGAGCGCTCGTGGGAGCCGGTGGCCTCGGCGAGCTCGCGGCTGGTGGTCAGGCCGCTCTCGATGTGCTCGGGGAGGCCCAGCTTGGTGGCCACGTAGACACTCTGCGAGGCCCAGTAGCCGATCATCAGGTCCAGAACCTTGCGGGACGGTGACGCAGTCATTGCATGGCCTTTCGGGGTACGGGGTGCTTCTCTTTCAAAAAGGCGGGCCGTCTACGAGGCCCGCTTCGGGACGTTCTGCAGCCGCAGCTGTCCGCGGGCCAGGAGGGGGCCGGTGCCGCCGCCGGCCGTGATCTCCACGGACCACACCTGCTGGAGATCGCCCTGGAACACCGGGTGCGCGGTGACGAGGGCCGGGCCGCCGGTCGTCGTGACGAACACGTCCGTCGCGTTGTGCACGCCCACGGCGAAGAGGCCGCGGTCCGCGACGGCCTTCGAGGCGCCGACGCTGGCCGCCCGTTCGACGACGGTGCTGTGGACGCCGCCGTGCACGACGCCCCACGGGTTGTGGTGCTGCGGGCCGAGCTCGATGCGGCCCCGGACGCCGTCGCCCGCGACCTCGTCGAACTCCAGGCCCAGCGCCACGAGGAAACGGCTCGCGGTGTCGAGGCCCAGGGCGGGGAATGCGGTCATGCCTGCTCCTGTCCCGGGCCGGCGCCGGTGTTCTGCAGCCGCACCTGGCCGCGGGCGAGGGGCTGTCCGTCGGAGACGGTGACGACCCAGATCTGCTGCGTACGGCCCTGGTGCACGGCCTCGGCGACGACCTCGGCCCGGCCCCCGGTCCGCGAGCGCAGCAGGTCGGTGGAGATGTGCACGGCCGTGGCGTGCCGGCCGGGGCCGGCCGCCGCCGACGCCCCGTACGAGGCCGCGCTCTCGACGGCGGTGGTGTAGACGCCGCCGTTGACGATGCCCCACGGGGTGTGGTGGTCCGGTCCGAGGTCGATGTGGCCGCGGACGCGGGTGGGGCTCACCTCGGTGACGACCAGTCCCGCCGCCGCGACGAACGCGCTCTCGGGCGGCCGCGGGTCAGCGGAAGGCCTGGACACCGGTCACCGCCTTGCCGATGGAGAGCAGGTGCATCTCCTCGGTGCCCTCGTAGGTGAGCACCGTCTCCAGGTTCACCATGTGCCGGAACACCGGGTATTCCAGGGTGATCCCGTTGCCGCCGAGGATCGTCCGGGCGCTGCGGGCGATGTCGAGCGCCGCGCGCACGTTGGCCAGCTTGCCCACGCTGATCTGCACGGGGTCCAGGCGGCCGGCGTCCTTGAGCCGGCCGAGCCGGGCGGCCAGCAGGGACGCCTGGGCGACCTGTACGGCCATCTCCGACAGCTTCCGCTGGGTGAGCTGGAAGCCCGCCAGGGGGCGGCCGAACTGCTCGCGCCGGCCGGCGTACTCCAGGGCCGTCCCGTAGCAGGCGCGGGCGGCGCCCACCGCGCCCCAGATGATCCCGAAGCGGGCCTCGCTCAGGCAGCTCAGCGGCCCGGAGAGGCCCTCGGCGCCCGGCAGGACCGCGTCGGCGGGCAGGCGCACGCCGTCGAGGACGAGTTCGCCGGTCACCGAGACGCGCAGCGACAGCTTCCGGGTGATCTTGTTGACGGTGAAGCCGGGCGTGCCGACCGGGACGACGAAGCCGCGGATGCCCTTCGCGCCCCGCTCGGGGTCGGTCTGTGCCCACACCACGGCCACGTCGGCGAACGGGCTGTTGGTGATCCACATCTTCGAGCCGTCGAGCACCCAGTCGTCGCCGTCGCGGCGGGCGCGGGTGCGCATGGCGCTCGGGTCCGAGCCGGCGTCCGGCTCCGTCAGGCCGAAGCAGCCGACGGCCTCGCCCGCGGCCATGGCCGGCAGCCACTGCTGCTTCTGCTCCTCCGAGCCCCACCGGTGGATGGCGTACATGGCCAGCGAGCCCTGGGTGGAGACGAAGGAGCGCAGTCCCGAGTCGACGGCCTCCAGTTCCCGGCAGGCCACCCCGTACGCCGTGGCGCCGGTGCCCGCGCAGCCGTGGCCCTCGAGGTGCATGCCGAGCAGCCCCAGGGCGCCGAGGTGCTTGACGACCTCGCGCGGCATGGTGTCGGCCTCGAACCATTCGGCGACGTGCGGGGCCAGTTCGGTCCGGGCGAAGGCCCGTACGGTGTCCCTGATGTCCCGCTCGGTCTCGCCGAGCTCGTCGTCGACCGCGAGGATGTCCACGGGGTCCAGTTCCGCGGCGGAAAGCGGACTCATGATGACTTCTTTCTTGTGTCGGGCTGGTGTCAGGTTCCTCAGGAAAGGCCGAGCACGGCCCGCGCGATGGAGTCGCTGTCGCCCACGGTTATGGAGTTGACGTTGGGGCGGATGCCGGTCTCGGTGACCCAGTTCGCCCCTTCCGTCGGTACGCCGAACACATAGCGCCGCGGGTGGACCGACCCGTCGCTCCGGATGACGCGGAAGGGCCGCTCGGTGACGGCCACGCCGCCGGTGACGTACTCGCCGGCCGAAGCGGTCTGCACCGTGAAGTGCTTCACCTGCTGGTGCTTCTTGAGGTGGACGAGGATCGAGTTGTCCGTCCGGGCGAGGTCCACCTTGGGGAGCCGGGCGTCGATGAGGACGGTCCCCGTGCGGACGTCACCGGGGACGGCCGAGCTGCCGACGAAGACGCCCCGCTCGTGGTCGCAGTCCACCGTGAAGCGGGGACCGGCGACCTCGACCACGCCGGCGTCCATCAGCGCCACGAGCTCCTCGACCCGGCTCCAGGGCGGCCCCAGGGAGAGGAAGGCGTGCAGCGAGTTGAACCAGCCCTCGACGTCGTCCTGGTACGAACGTCCCTCGATGCCGCCGTTGTTCATCACGTAGCGCATCTCGTTGCGGATGTCGCGCAGGACGTCCAGCGCGGACTTCACGGGGCTGCTGAGGTTTCCCCGGCGCGCCTCGGCGATGTCGTCCACCAGGTAGGACCGCAGGAAGCCGGTCCAGGCGCGGGAGGACGCGACGTCGCCGTCGGTCCACGGCCGGGCCACCCGGGCCCAGTCCCAGTACTGCTCCTCCGGGACGTCGAACTTGCGCAGGACCGTGCGCTCGGAGTCGCAGGACCAGGGGAGCAGGCTGTAGAGCGCGCCGAACTCGTCCGCGACGTCCTGCGACTCCCGGATCTCCACCAGGCGCCGGTAGTAGACGGTCTCGACCTCCTTGGCGATCAGCGGCCAGCAGTCGCGCCGGAAGTCGAGGGCCCCGGACGGCCCGGCGTTCGAGCGCAGCTTGTCGATGTGCTCCTCGGTGAGGACCTTCGGCTCGTAGCGCAGGTCGCCCTTCTCGTTGTCCGCCCGGCCGTGCAGGGGCACGCCCCGGCGGGAGCCGCAGATGATGTGCGGCTCGCGTCCGGAGGGCCGGTACGTCAGCCCGTCGCCGGTCCGCACGTAGGTGCCGCCGCGGCCCTGGGTGAGCAGGGACATGTAGTCGAAGAAGGACAGCCCGAGGCCGCGGATGAGGACCTGCCGGCCGGGGGCGATGCCGCTCAGGTCGGCGTCGGCGGGGTTGGCGGGCGGGAGGAAGAGGCCGCCCGTGGCGGCGGCGAAGCCCCGCAGGGTCTCCTCGTCGGCGGACGGGTGCACCGCCCCGTGGCCGGTGGCCAGCACGAGCTGGCCGACCTCGGCCGACTGCCCGTCGTCCGTGGTCACGAGCTGGCCGCCGGCCTCGGTGTCGGTCACCGAGACGACCTTTCCCCGGTGCTCGTGGATGTCGATGGTGTCCGGGCGGTTGCGCAGGATCTCGCCGTAGGCCCATTCGAGGTAGTGCCCGTAGAAGGACCTGCGGCAGTAACTGTTCTCGTGGACCTCCCGGGCCTCGGCCAGGACGGCCTCGGGGTGGTTCCCGGGGATGTCTCCCGCCGCCAGCCGGGCCGACCACTCGTACAGGCTCGGGCCTTCGCGGACCGGGCCGGACATCTTCACGGTGTCGTCCGCGAAGGCGGTGATCTGGGAGGCGACGATGTTCATGATGAGGTCGGGGGACTGATCGGTCCGCCAGACGTCACCGGAACCGAAGTTCCTGGGTTCGAAGAGATGGATGACAAGAGAATCGCCGATACGGTCACGCGCGTTCTCGACAATGCGCTCCAGGACGGACAATCCGCGAGGGCCCACGCCGACTATGCCAACCGTGTGCACTGCCCTAGGTTTCACAGTGGGACTCCGTTGAGGTCTTCCCAGTTCGGGGCGGCTTTGCCAGGTCCGCTGGTCAGGACATCGCGTCGCTGATCTGCTTGATCGACCGCACAGTGTCGATCGCGGCGGGAAACCCGCAGTACACGGCGCACTGGAGGGCGACCTCGACGAGTTCGTCGACGGTGCACCCGTTGCGCAGCGCGCCGCCGATGTGTAGCTCCAGCTCGTGCTTGCGGTTCATCGCCGTGAGGATGGCGACGGTGAGCAGGCTGCGGAACTTCCGGTCGAACGCGGGCCGTTGCCAGACGGTTCCCCAGGCGAGGCGTACGACCAGGTCCTGCAGCTCGGCCGCTCCCGCCCACGTGTCGGACACGCCGTCGACATAGGTGTTTCCCAGGACCTCGCGTCGCAGCGCGTCGCCTGCCGCCCACTCGGATCCAGGCATGCGTCATTCCCCCATGAATTACGTGAACTGCCGCCGCGCCTCTGCGGGACGGCACGTCCCTGAGGGGAGCTGCCGGAGCGCTCCCTGGGAAAGACCCTGCCAGCGGGCCGTCCGGCCGCGACAGCTTCCGGAGGCGTCGTGATTGCGACTGTCGTAAACAGGAGAGTCACAAGACGGGTGCATGGGGCATGTATCACCCGGCCGGTGGCCGGACCCTGTTCGGGATCCGGGCGGCCGCCCTGTTCAGGGGCCGGACGGGGCCGTGGGCGCGGGTGACGGGAACAGGTCCGTCAGGAGGCGGTGGGGTCCGCTGCGCAGGGCCGCGCTGACCCGGTCGTCGCGCAACGTCGCGTCGGCGCCGGGGCCCTGGCGGATGAGCAGGTCGGCGGGCGGGGGGACGGTGCCGCAGGCGGGGCAGGCGCCGCCGGCGCCGATGTCCGTGCCGCACGCGGCGTGGCTGAAGAGCCGGCGCGAGCCCTCC
Organism: Streptomyces aureoversilis; assembly: GCF_042657885.1. NCBI lineage: Bacteria > Bacillati > Actinomycetota > Actinomycetes > Kitasatosporales > Streptomycetaceae > Streptomyces > Streptomyces aureoversilis. Next base: position 53,924 of record NZ_JBHSKJ010000031.1, on the reverse strand, counting down.
GGGGCGAGCCAGCGCTCGCCCCACTGCGCCAGGGAGAACACGATCGGCCAGAGGTCGAGCCCGCGCTCGGTGAGGACGTAGTCGACCTCGACGCCCGTGGTGTGGGGGCGCCGCTCGACGACGCCCACCGCCGTCAGGGCCTTGAGGCGGTCGGCGAGGACGGCGCGCGGGATGCCGAGGTGGGCGTGGAAGTCGCCGAAGCGCCGCACTCCGTAGAAGCAGTCGCGGAGCACCAGGAGCGTCCACCGCTCCCCGACCACTTCGAGTGCCCGGGCCAGCGAACAGTCCTGGTCTGCGTAGCCACGTCCCAATGCCATGACGAAAGTCTAGCGGTGCAGTCACTGAACTATGTGGTTCAATGACTGAACTCCACCGATCTCCTGGGGGTAGTAGTGACGACCGAACCGGTCGAGCGCCGGTCCTCCGCCCGCTCGACTCTCGCGATCTCGTGCGTGGCCACCCTGCTCGTGCTCATCAACTTCACCGCCCCCGTGTCGACCGTGCAGACCGTCAGAGCGGCGCTCGGCTCCGGGCCCTCGGGGCAGACCTGGATCCTGGGCAGCATCAGCGTCGGTCTCGCGGCGTGCCTGATGGTGGCGGGGACCCTCGCCGACGACTACGGCCGCAAGCGGATGTTCGTGATCGGCGGGGCGCTGCTGGTGGTCTCCACCGTGGTGTGCGCCGTCGCGCCCGTCACGCTCGTGTTCGTCCTCGGCCGCATCGTCCAGGGCGCGGCGAGCGCGGCGCTCCTGGCGTCCAGCCTCGGCCTCCTGGCCCACGCCTTCGCCCCCGGCCCCGAGCGGGCCCGGGCCACCGGCCTGTGGGGAGCGATGGTGGGCGGCGGCATCGCCATCGGCCCGGTGTTCTCCGCGCTGCTGGGCCGGGCCACCGACTGGCGGGTCACGTACTGGGTCCTCGCGGCGCTGGCCGCGCTGGTCATGCTCTGGGCCGCCCGCTCGCTGGAGGAGTCCCGCAGCGCGCACAAGCGCGCCTTCGACCTGGCCGGGGTGCTCACCCTCGGGGCGGGCATCACGCTGCTGATCGCGGGGCTCACCGAGGGCCGGGGCGGCTGGGGCAGGCCGCACGTCCTGGTCTTCCTGGTCGCCGCGGTCGTCCTGCTGGCCGGCTTCGTGGTGATCGAGAAGCGCGTCGCCGAGCCCATGCTGGAGCCGGCCTTCTTCAAGCGCCCCGCGTTCGTCGCCTCGGTCGTCGGCGCGCTGGTGACCGGCATGGGCGTGATCGGCCTGATGACGTACGTGCCGACCGCGGCGCAGAGCATGCAGGGGCTCAGCCCCCTGGGCAGCGCCGGCCTGCTCGCGTTCTGGTCCGGCCTGTCCTTCCTGGCCGCACCGCAGGCCCGCCGGTTCGTCGCCCGCGTCGGCGACCGCCAGCAGGTCGCCGCGGGCCTGGCCCTGTGCGGCATCGGCGAGCTCGCCCTGACCGGAATCGGCGAGGAGTCCTCGTGGTGGCGGTTCGTGCCCGGCCTCGTGCTTGCGGGCCTCGGCAGCGGCGTGGTCAACGCGGCCCTCGCCGGGCTGGCCGTACGGAGCGTGCCCGCCCACCGCGTGGCGGTCGGCTCCGCGGCGAACAATGCCTCGCGCTACCTGGGTTCGTCCCTGGGCGTCGCGCTGGTCGCCGCGATCCTGGCGCTCGCCCCGCGCGGCGGGGGAGCCGCCCACGAGATGGGCACCGGCATGAGCTACGCCGCGGTCGTCTCCGGCTGCCTGGCGATCGCAGGCGCCGTCCTCGTCGCCCTGTGCCACGAGCGCACGGAGCCGGCGGCCGCCGCCGTGCCGGCCGCCCCGGAGCCGCAGCTCTCCGAGCCGGTGTGAGGAACCCCGGGCCCGGCGCAGGGCCCGGTGGTCCCGGACGAAGTCCGGTCGTTCACAGGGTGGCGACCGGACTTCGTCCGCTCAGCAGCTCCTGCTCCCGTAGGAGGAAGCCCAGTTGGAGCCGGCTGGAGGCGCCGAGCTGCTGCATGATGTCGGAGACGTGGCGCTGGCAGGTGCGCACCGAGATGCCCAGGGCGCGCGCGGTCGTCCGGTCGTCCGCTCCGTCGATCAGGTGCTGGAGGATGGAGCGCTTCGTCTGGTTCGCCAGGTTCTGGACGAACGTCCTCGCGCGCGGTTTGTCGATGGGTTCCCCTGTGGACCAGGCCGCGTTGAACATCTCGGCGGCGAAGGCGATGAGGTCGGCGTCCCGGACCACGAGCGCTCCGCCCGGGCTGCTGCGCAGTGGCACGACGAGCACCTTGCGGTCGAAGATGACGAACCTGGACAGGTCCCCGGTGACCGTCCTGACCTCGACGCCCGCGCCGATGGCCTCCTCCGTGTGCCGCACCGTCGGCGGGTGGAAGCGTGCGGAGTACTGGTAGAGGGCGCGCAGGTGCACCCCGCGCCCGAGCAGCTGCTGGTAGCGGTAGCGGGCCTCGATCAGCTCCGCGTCCGGGTGGGCACCGCCCGGCCGGGCGGACAGGACCTCCTCGCGGCAGTCGTCGGCGTACCGTTCGAGGGCCCGGACCACCTCTTCGTGGGATTCGATGCGCTCCAGGTGGGGGCCCTGCAGCGACTGCTGCTGGGTGGCGTAGATGAGACCGAGCTCGGCGATCTGCCCGCGCATCCACTGCAGGCCCAGCCGGGCGTTCTCCACCCGCTCTTCCCACTGCCCGAGGAGCCGGTCCGACACGCGGGCGGGGTCGACGGCGGCCAGGCAGTCGGCTCCCAGCCGCCGCACCAGACCGGTGGCGATGAGCTTGTCCACGGCCTGGATGCTGACGTCGCCGTGGGCGCCGGACATCAGCTCGTCGATGCGTACGAGACCCTGCCGGGCGATGTGCCGGTAGGTGACCAATTCGGCGGATGTCAGCTCTATCGACCCGGGGCCGGCGGCTGTGCGTTCTTTGACCAATGTATCCATGTCAGCACCTCTCTGTTTATGTGTGCCGCAAAAGGGCGGAGAGTGGAGAAACAGGAGAACTCGGGAGTCAGCAGGGGCCGGCTCTTCGCAGCTTAGATGTGGGAACAGGCGGGCAATCCGGTGAAATCAACCCCAATCACCGGGCACTTTCCCAAAGAATTACCTGTAATCTATTGCACACAACAACTTGTTTGCGGGTGCCATTTCCCGGATAACCCCGGCCCGGATAACCCGGCCCGGAAAAACGACGAGGCCCCCGGGCCGCGCGGGAAGCGCGGCCCGGGGGCCTCGGTGCATTCGGCCGGATGGCCGCCGTCAGAACGGCCGGTCGTCCGCCCCGCCGTTGTCGGGGGAGGACTCGGCCTCGGCCTGCTTGGCCTGGACCTCGGGGTCGAGCGGTGAGGAGGAGGCCGCGGGACCCTTGCCGTCGACCGAGCTCAGCGGCGGGCGGTCGTGCACCTCGGTGGCCTCGGGCGGCTCGACCAGCCAGTCCGGGTTGGCCTGCCGGTCCCACCACTTCCAGGCGGCGTACGCACCGCCGGCGATCAGGCCGACCACGGCGAGCCGCCGGAACGCCCGCCCCGCCCGGCACCGCCGGTCCCGCCGGGCGATCAGCTTCTCGATCTCCTGGGGGCTGACCTGTCCGCGCAGCGCGGCGAAGGCGGCGGCGCTGCGGGCGACGGCCTCGTCCCGGACCGGCTCGACGGCCGTGCGGGCCCGCACGGCGGCCTGGTCGATCTTCGGGGGCAGGGCGTCGCGGGCCTGCTCGATCCGCGGGTGCAGATGTGCGTCGTACTGGCAGCGGGCCTGGTGAGCGGCCTGGTGCGCGGCCTCCGCGACCTTGGGCGCCAGCCGGGTCCGGGCCTCGTGCGCATAGTGCACGGCGGCGTCCTTCGCGGTGCCGGCGTAGGGCGCCACCACTTCCGCGGCGTGCCGGACGCTGTCCTTCGCCGTGCTGGTCGCGGCGCGCACGCTGTCCTTGCGGGTCACGAGAACCTCCTCCTCGGTGGCGTATGTTTTGTCGCCTTTCCACCCAGTGAAAAATCATGCCTGGGGACGGGCGGTCCGGCACGTGCGGGCGGGCATCCGGGTCATCGGGGGACGGAGCGGGTGGGGACCCGGCTCGACCATGCCACGGTTCGGCGCGGCGCGCGGGCGTTTGCCCGCTACTCGCCGCGATCCCGTCCGTGCGAGGATCGGTAGCCGTCAGTGAAGACTATGGAAGGTAGATCGTGGCCGAGCAGCTTTACGCCACCCTGAAGACCAACCGGGGCGACATCGAGATCCGGCTCCTGCCGGACCACGCCCCGAAGACGGTCGCCAACTTCGTCGAGCTCGCCAAGGGCGAGCGCGCGTGGATCAACCCCGAGACGGGCCAGAAGACCACGGACAAGCTGTACGACGGCACGGTCTTCCACCGCGTCATCGAGGGCTTCATGATCCAGGGCGGCGACCCGCTGGGCAACGGCACCGGCGGCCCGGGCTACAAGTTCGCGGACGAGTTCCACCCGGACCTGTCCTTCAACAAGCCCTACCTGCTGGCCATGGCCAACGCCGGCCCGGGCACCAACGGCTCGCAGTTCTTCATCACCGTGTCGCCCACCACGTGGCTGACCGGCAAGCACACCATCTTCGGTGAGGTCACCAGCGAGGCCGGCAAGAAGGTCGTCGACGCCATCGCCACCACCGACACCAACCCGCGCACCGACCGTCCGGTGAACGACGTGGTCATCGAGTCGGTCGTCATCGAGACCCGCTGACGGCGGACTCACGCTCCCTCGTCACGCACCGAGGGAACCCGGCGCCCCGCTCGTCCGTATGACGGGCGGGGCCGCGCGTCCCGGACAGGCCCGCCCATCACCGGCGCAAGGGGAACGCATGAACGACCAGGCCGTCGGCTGTTACCGGCATCCCGACCGGGAGACGGGCATCCGCTGCACCCGCTGCGAGCGGCCCATCTGCCCGGAGTGCATGGTGAGCGCTTCGGTCGGGTTCCAGTGCCCGGCCTGCGTCGCCGGCGGCTCCGGCACGGGGCACTCCCCGCAGGCCACCGCTCCGCGCACGCTCGCGGGCGGCACCCATACGGCCGACCCCCGGCTGGTCACGAAGGTCCTCCTGGGGATCAACGTCGCCGTGTGGATCGCGGTCATGGCCACCGGCGACGGCCTGCTCGACGATCTCGAGCTGTTCGGCCGCGCCGTGCTCGGCGGCGAGCCCCAGGGCGTCGCGGAGGGCCAGTGGTACCGCCTGCTGACGTCGATGTTCCTGCACCAGGCGCCGATGCACATCGCCTTCAACATGCTCTCGCTGTGGTGGATCGGTCCCCCGCTGGAGGCGGCGCTGGGCCGGGCCCGCTATCTGGCGCTGTACCTGCTGTCCGGTCTGGGCGGCGCCGCCCTGACCTTCGTCGTCGCCGACCCCCGCCAGCCCTCGCTCGGCGCGTCCGGGGCGGTCTTCGGCCTGCTGGGGGCCACGGCGGTGCTGATGCGGCGGCTCAACTACGACATGCGCCCGGTCGTGGCGCTGCTCGTGCTCAACCTGATCTTCACCTTCACCTGGAGCAACATCGCCTGGGAGGCCCACATCGGCGGCCTGGTGGTGGGCACCGCCGTGGCCTACGGGATGGTGCACGCGCCACGGGAGAAGCGGACGCTGGTGCAGGGGCTGACCTGCGGCCTGACGCTGCTGGTGATCGTCGCCGCGGTGGTCGTACGGACGGCGACGCTGCCCGCGCTCACCGTGTTCCCGGGCTGATCCCACCGTGTTCCCGGCCGACCGGGCGGTGGGTTGTCCACAGCGGGTACAGAATCTTGTGCATGGCGTGGGGAACACGTGTCCGTCCGTGCACACAGCTGCGTTTCCGCTGGTGGGCGGGGGCGCCCCAGGGCACCCCGCGCTGCCGACCAGTCACACCGGCGTCAACCCCGGGGAAGTTATCCACAGATCTTCTGAGTTTTTCCCCACTGTGGACGAGGGTGTGGATAACTCCTCGGAAGGCTTCCCGGAAGGCTTGCTACTTCCACTGCGTGGAGACTACGAACCCCGCCGCGATAAAGCCGAAACCGACCACAATGTTCCAGTTGTGGAGGGACTCGATGGGCATGTCACCGCTGGTCACATAGAAGATGACGATCCAGGCCAGCCCGATCAGGAACATCGCCAGCATCAGCGGCGCCACCCAGCCCCGCCCACTGCTGAGCTTGATGGTCTGCTGCTTCGCCGGCGGCGGCGTGAAGTCGTCCTTCTTGCGGATCCGTGACTTCGGCACGAGGAACTCTCCTGTCGATGCGCTGCGTGACCGCGCTGGGGAACATGGGAAATGTACAAAGGGCCGGGCCCCGAGGCGGCGAGCGGCGGGAACGCCACCTTTCCCCGGGCGTCCGTTAGCGTAGTGCTTCCGTGGCGCCGGAGAGGATAAGGGTACGTTGAGTAATTCTGCGGACTCCACCAGCAGGCCGTCCCGGCGCTTCAAGCCCGTCCGGCTGCTGACCGGAGCCGTCTTCGCGCTGGCCGGTCTCATCTTCTGGATGAGCTTCAACACCGCCCACGGCACCAACATCCGCACCGACGACTCCATGCTCCGGCTCTCCGACCTCATCCAGGAGCGCAGCCGCAAGAACGCCGGCCTGGACGAGAGCGCCGCGGCCGCCCGCGAGCAGGTGGACGCCCTCGCCCGGCGCGGCGACGGCGGCACCGCCGCCCGGAACAAGGAACTGGCCGCCCTGGAGGCGGCCGCCGGCACCACGCCGATCAGCGGATCCGGCATGACCGTCACGCTCACCGACGCCCCGCCCAACGCCACGGCCAGGATCCCCGGCGTGCCGCAGCCCCAGCCCAACGACCTGGTCATCCACCAGCAGGACCTCCAGGCCGTCGTCAACGCCCTCTGGCGGGGCGGCGCCAAGGGCATCCAGGTCATGGACCAGCGGCTGATCTCCACCAGCGCCGTCCGCTGCGTCGGCAACACCCTGATCCTCCAGGGCCGCGTCTACTCCCCGCCCTACAAGGTGACGGCCGTCGGCGACCGCGGCGCGCTGCGCAAGGCGATCGACTCCTCCCCCGCGATCCAGAACTACCTCCAGTACGTGAACGCCTACGGGCTCGGCTGGAAAGTCGACCAGCACGACGCGGTGACTCTTCCCGGTTACTCGGGCACAGTGGACCTCCACTACGCCAAGCCCCTGGCGTGACCCCTGTGGTGGGTGACGCCACGACCCGGGAGGGGGCCCGCGGTGAGGCCCAGGACCGTCGTCCGCACCCTCAGCGAACTGTGCGTCACCACCGGCACCCTGCTCGTCCTCTTCGTCGTCTACGTCCTCTACTGGACGGGCGTGCGCGCCGACGGCGCCATGGACCGGGAGCTCAGCCGCCTCCAGGACCGGTGGTCGAGCGGCGCCGCGGTCACGGCCGGGGCCCCTGAGGCGCCCGTGCCGGGAGAGCCGCCCGCAGAGCCGTCCGGAGAGCCGGCGGAACGGCCCGGAGAAGCGGGCCGGCCGCCTGACCGGCCCGCAGCCCCCTCCGCACAGCCCCCGTCGCAGTCCCGGCCGCAACCCGCGCCGGGCGCAGGCGCAGGGGAGGCCGCAGGGCAGGCCGCGCCCGCGCGCCGGCAGGCCCCACCCGCCCGCCCCGGCGAGGCCTTCGCCGTCATGTACATCCCCCGCTTCGGCGCCGGCTGGGCCAAACCCGTCCTGGAGGGCACGGGCACCGGGCTCCTCAAGAAGGGTCTCGGCCACTACGAGCGGACGGCGCGGCCCGGCGGGACCGGCAACTTCGCGGTCGCCGGCCACCGCCGCACCTACGGCGACCCGTTCAAGGACCTCGACGAGCTGCGCCCGGGCGACGCCGTGGTGGTGGGCGACGGCACGACCTGGTTCACGTACCGCGTCGACGGCCGTCCGTACCGCACCCGGCCCGACGACACCGGCGTCATCGACCCCGTCCCCGCCGGCTCCGGCTTCCGCGGGCCCGGCCGCTACCTGACCCTCACCACCTGCGAACCGGAGTGGGGCCACAGCCACCGGCTGATCGTCTGGGCCCGCCTCGACGCGACCTCGCCCGCGGCGCGGGGCCGACCCGGGGCTTTGTCCGGCTGACCCCCTCGGGCCGCGCCCGCCCCTTAGTCTGGTGCTGCAATTTCGACTACGTCATCGGCAAGTGGGGACGGCATGTACGGCTGGATCTGGCGGCATCTGCCGGGCAACGCGTGGGTGCGGACACTGATCTCGCTGGTTCTCGTACTGGCGGTCGTCTACGCCCTCTTCCAGTACGTCTTCCCCTGGGCGGAACCGCTGCTGCCGTTCAACGACGTGACGGTCGACAACGGAATGGCGGTCAACCAGTGAGTGCGCGCATCCTCGTCGTGGACAACTACGACAGCTTCGTCTTCAACCTCGTCCAGTACCTCTACCAGCTAGGCGCCGAGTGCGAGGTGCGGCGCAACGACGAGGTCGAGCTCGGCCACGCCCAGGACGGCTTCGACGGCGTCCTGCTCTCCCCCGGGCCGGGAGCGCCGGAACAGGCGGGCGTGTGCATCGACATGGTGCGGCACTGCGCGCAGCACGGCATCCCCGTCTTCGGGGTCTGCCTGGGGATGCAGTCCATGGCCGTCGCGTACGGCGGCGTGGTCGGGCGGGCGCCCGAGCTGCTGCACGGCAAGACGTCGCTGGTGACGCACGAGGGCGCGGGCGTCTTCCAGGGCCTCCCCTCGCCCTTCACCGCCACCCGCTACCACTCCCTGGCCGTCGAGCGCGAGCACTGGCCGGACGAGCTGGAGATCACCGCCTGGACCGAGTCGGGCATCGCGATGGGCCTGCGCCACCGCGACCTGCCGGTCGAGGGGGTGCAGTTCCACCCCGAGTCCGTGCTCACCGAGTGGGGCCACCGGATGCTCGCCAACTGGCTGGTCGCCTGCGGTGACACCACGGCGGTGGAGCGATCGGCGGGCCTGGCTCCGGTGGTGGGCAAGGCTGGGGCGTGACCACGCCCCCGCGGGTCGTATCGCAGCCCCTGCCGCCCGAGGACCGGGCGACCATGGAGCTGCGCCGGGTGGAGGTGCCGTCCCAGGCGGCGCCCCGGCCCGTACGGACCGGGGGGCGTGCCGCGCGGCGGCATGCGGCCCGGCGGGCGCGCAGGGGCAGTCTGGGCGTGCGGCTGTGCCGTTTCACGGGCGAGCTGTTCATCACGGCCGGCCTGGTGCTGCTGCTGTTCGTGGCCTACCAGCTGTGGTGGACGAACGTCCGTGCCCTGCAGCAGGCCGGTGGCGCCGCCCACCACCTGCAGAGCCGCTGGGACGAGGAGGGGCAGGGCGCCGACCGGGACGCCGGGGCGTTCTCGCCCGGCGAGGGCTTCGCGATCATCTACATCCCGGCGCTGGACGTGAAGGCCCCGATCGCCGAGGGCGTCGGCAAGCAGAAGATCCTCGACCGCGGCATGGTCGGGCACTACGGGGAGGGCCCCCTCAAGACCGCGATGCCGTGGGACGAGAAGGGCAACTTCGCCCTCGCGGGGCACCGCAACACCCATGGCGAACCGTTCCGCTACGTCAACCGCCTGAAGCCGGGCGACAAGATCGTGGTGGAGACGCGCAGCGCCTTCTACACCTATGAGATGACGACCCGTCTGGAGCAGACGCCACCGGCGAACGTCGGGGTCATCGCCCCTGTCCCGGCCGGCTCCGGCTTCCGCGGCCCCGGCCGCTACATCACCCTCACCACCTGCACCCCCGAGTTCACCAGTACCTACCGCCTGATCGTGTGGGGCAAGATGGTCGACGAGCGGCCCCGGAGCAAGGGAAAGCCGGATGCGCTCGTCAACTGAGACACGCGGGAAACGCGCGGAGAACTGCGAAGCGGGGGACGAACGTCTGTGGCACGGACTGACCGGGGACGGGGGCGCCTCGCCGTCGCCGTGAGCGTCATCGGCGAACTGCTGATCACGGCGGGCGTGGTCATGGCCCTGTTCGTCGTCTACTCCCTGTGGTGGACGAACGTCCTCGCCGACCGCGAGGCCAAGCGCCAGGGCCACGCGGTGCGCAACACCTGGGCGAAGAAGGGCCCGGGCGCCCTCGACACCAAGGACGGCATCGGCTTCCTGCACGTGCCGGCCATGAAGAACGGCGAGGTCCTGGTCAAGAGCGGCACCGCCACCGACGTCCTCAACGAAGGCGTCGCCGGCTTCTACCGCTCCCCGGTCAAGGCCGCCATGCCCTGGGACGACAAGGGCAACTTCACCCTCGCCGCCCACCGGGACGGGCACGGCGCGAAGTTCCACAACATCCACAAGGTGAAGACCGGCGACCGGGTCGTCTTCGAGACGCGCGACGTCTGGTACGTCTACAAGGTCTACGCGGAGCTGAAGGAGACCTCGAAGTACAACGTCCAGGTCCTCGACCCGGTCCCGAAGGAGTCCGGCGTCACCAAGCCGGGCCGCTACCTGACCCTGACGACCTGCACGCCGGTCTACACCTCCGACTACCGCTACATCGTCTGGGCGGAGCTGGAACGCACGGAGAAGGTCGACGCGGAGCGCACCAAGCCGAAGGAACTCCGGTAGTCCGGGAAAAGCCGAACGCCGGGTGAGCTGGATCTCCAGCTCACCCGGCGTTCGCCGTTCGTGACGGCGTCAGTGCCGGCGGCCGCCGATGAAGCCGCCTCCGATGAAGCCCGTGTCGCCGGTGGTGCCCTGGTCACCACCCGGGTTGCCGGGGGTGCCCGTGTCACCGCCCGGGAGGCCCGTCGTGGTCGTCACGTCGACCGGGGTGTTCTTCGCGACCTGGGTGCCCGGCATCGGGTTCGTGGTCTGCACGACGGCGTTGTCGTCCTGCGGGCCCATGATGTTGCCGACCTTCAGGCCCGCGCCCTCGATCTCCTTCTTGGCGTCCTTGAGCTTGTGCGTCAGCACGCCCGGGACGGCGACGTTCTGCGAGCCCTTGGCCACGGTCAGGGTGACCGTGGAGCCCTGGGCGGCCTGGGTGTTGCCGTCGGGGCTCTGCTTGGTGACCGTGCCCGGAGCCTGCCCGGGGGCGTCCTCCTCGGTCACCGACACCTTGAAGCCGTTGTCCTGCAGCTGCTTCTTCGCGGCCTCGACGTTCTGGCCCACCACGGACGGCACCGTCTTGGTCGGCTTGGACTCCGCGACGGTCAGGGTGACCTCGGAGCCCTTCTCGGCCTTGGTGTCGCCCTTGGGGTTCTGCGAGAGGACCGTGCCCGCGGTGACGCCGTCGGTCACCTTGGTCTTGGTGCTGACCTGGAAGCCCTTGGACTCCAGGATCTGCCGGGCGTTCTCCAGCTGCTTCTCGGTGACGTCGGGGACCTCGACCTTGGCTGCGCCCTCGGACACCTTGACCTTGACCTCGCCGCCGCGGTCGATCTTGCCGCCGCCGGGCGGGTCCTGCGAGCAGATCTTGCCCTTGGGCTGCTCGCAGGTCGCCGTGCCGTTCTCGACGACCTTGAAGTCGCCGTTGACGCCCTGCTGCTGGGCGTCCTTCAGCGACTGCCCGACGAGGTTGGGCACCGACACCTTCGAGGCGTTGCCGCTGCCGCTGAAGAGCGACTTGCCGATGAAGATCGCGCCGACCAGCACCAGCACGCCCGCGACGATCAGCAGGATCGTCGACAGGTTGCTCTTCTTGCCGCCGCCTCCACCGCGCCGCCGGCCGTTGCCGTCGTCGTAGCCGCCGTACCCGCCGTCGTCGTCGCGGACGGGCGGCAGCATGGAGGTCTGGCCGGGGCCCTGCGGCGGGGCCTGGGGGCGGAGCATGGCCGTCGGGGCGTCCGCGCCGTAGCCGACGGCGCCCATGGTGGCCGTGGCGGCGACGGGCTGGCCCTCCAGGGCCGCCTCGATGTCGGCGCGCATCTCGTCGGCCGACTGGTAGCGGTAGTCCGGGTCCTTGGCCAGCGCCTTGAGGACGATGGCGTCCATCTCGGGCGTGATCTCGGGGTCGTGGACGCTCGGCGGGTTCGGCTCTTCCCGGACGTGCTGGTAGGCGACGGCCACGGGGGAGTCGCCGATGAACGGCGGGCGCACGGCCAGCAGCTCGTAGAGCAGGCAGCCGGTCGAGTAGAGGTCCGAGCGCGCGTCGACCTGCTCGCCCTTGGCCTGCTCCGGGGAGAGGTACTGGGCGGTGCCGATCACGGCCGCGGTCTGCGTCATGGTCATGCCGGAGTCGCCCATCGCGCGGGCGATGCCGAAGTCCATGACCTTGACCTGGCCGGTGCGGGTCAGCATGACGTTGGCGGGCTTGATGTCGCGGTGGACGATGCCGGCCCGGTGGGAGTACTCCAGCGCCTGCAGGACGCCGATGGTCATCTCCAGCGACCGCTCGGGCAGCAGCTTCCGCCCGGAGTGCAGCAGCTCGCGCAGCGTCGACCCGTCCACGTACTCCATGACGATGTACGGGATCGAGACGCCGTCGACGTAGTCCTCGCCGGTGTCGTAGACGGCGACGATCGACGGGTGGTTGAGCGAGGCGGCCGACTGGGCCTCACGGCGGAACCGGGCCTGGAAGGACGGGTCGCGGGCGAGGTCCACCCGCAGCGTCTTCACGGCGACGGTGCGGCCGAGCCGGGTGTCGTGGGCGAGGTAGACCTCGGCCATGCCACCGCGGCCGAGCACCGAGCCCAGCTCGTACCGGCCGCCGAGGCGACGCGGCTCTTCCATAGCTCCAGCCCTTCCGTTTTCCTGACCGCACCTTCACTACGTCCGGCGGTGTGCTGTCCGGCATACCGTACCCGGCACGTCGCGCCCCTTCCGGCCGCGACGGCCACCTGATACACGACCGGTACCGTCACCCGCGTCGCCGGACGCGGAGGTGAGCGGCGTCACTTCGACGTGCTGAGCACCGCCTCCATGACCTTCTTCGCGATCGGCGCGGCGAGCGCGCCACCGGCGATGTCGTCACGCATCGTGTCCGAACCCTCGATCACGACGGCGACCGCGACGGGCGAGCCGTTGGCAGCCTTGGCGTAGGAGATGAACCAGGCGTACGGGTTCTCGCTGTTGGCCACGCCGTGCTGAGCGGTTCCGGTCTTGCCGCCGACCGTGACGCCGGGGATCCGGCCGTTCTTGCCGGTGCCCTCGTTGACCACCGTCTCCATGACCGACTGCAGCTTCCGCGCGGTGTCCCGCGACATCGGCTGGGACATCTGCTTCGGCTGGTGCGTCTCGATCACGTTGAGGTTGGGGGCGCGCACCTTGTCGACCATGTACGGCTCCATGAGCTTGCCGTCATTGGCGACCGCGGCGGCCACCAGGGCCATCTGCAGCGGCGTGGCGCGGTTGGAGGCCTGACCGATGCCGTCCATGGCGTTCTGCGGACGGTTGTCCTTGGGGTAGATGCTCTGGGCGGCGCGCACGGGGGTGTCGAGCTTGTCGTTGTTGAAGCCGAACTTCTGCGCCTGGTCCATCATCTTCTTGTTGCCCAGGTCGGCGCTGACCTTGCCGAAGACGGTGTTGCAGGACCACTGCATGGCCACCCGCAGCGAGGCGTCCTTGCAGGGGATGTCGCCCTCGTTCTTCAGCGGCGTCACCGTGTCCGGCAGCGTCCACGGCAGCGGCGAGTCGGTCTTGGAGTCGACGTCCTTGTACAGCCCGTTCTCCAGGGCCGCGGCGGCCGTCACGACCTTGAAGGTCGAGCCCGGCGGGTAGGTCTCGCGCAGCGCCCGGTTGAGCATGGGCTTGTTCTTGTCGCCGTCCAGCGACGTCCATTCCTTGCCGTCGTTGGCGCCCGCGATCTTCGACGGGTCGTAGGACGGCGTGGACGCCAGGGCGAGGATCTTGCCGGTGCGCGGGTCGATGGCCGCGACGGCGCCCTTCTTGTCGCCCAGGCCCTCGAAGGCGGCCTTCTGGGCCTTGCTGTTCAGGGTGGTGATCACGTCACCGCCCTTCTTCCCCTTGCCCGTGATCATGTCGACGGTGCGGTTGAAGAACAGGCGGTCGTCGTCGCCGATGAGGACGCTGTCGTAGAGCTTCTCCAGCTGGGTGGCGCCGTAGACCTGCGAGGAGCGGCCGGTGACCGGCGCCCACATGGCGCCGTCGTTGTACGTCCGCTTGTACTTGAAGTCCACGCCGCCGGTCTCCACGGAGCCGGTGATGGCCTGGCCGTCCACGATGATGTTGCCGCGGGGCTGGCTGTAGCGGGCGATGTCGACGCGGCGGTTGTTCTTGTGCGCCTTGAGCTCGTCCGCCTGGACGAACTGCAGCCAGTTGTCCCGCAGCAGCAGGGCCAGAACGAGGAGGCCGCAGAAGATCGCGATCCTGCGTACGGGCTTGTTCACGGGCGGACCACCTGGGTCATCTCGGCGTCTGTGGACGGGGCGGGGGCCGGGGCCGGTCGCCGCGCCGTGTCACTGATCTTCATGAGGATGGCGATCAGCGCCCAGTTGGCGATCACCGACGAACCGCCCTGGGCGAGGAACGGCATGGTCATACCGGTCAGCGGGATGAGGCCCATGACACCGCCGGCCACGACGAAGACCTGGATGCCGAAGGCGGCGGCGAGGCCGGTGGCGAGCAGCTTGCCGAAGGGGTCGCGGGCGGCGAGGGCCGTGCGCATGCCGCGCTCGACGATCAGGCCGTAGACCAGCAGCAGGCCCATGGCGCCGGCCAGACCGAGCTCCTCGCCGAAGGAGGCGAAGATGAAGTCGGAGTTGGCGGCGAACTGGATCAGGTCGGAGGCGCCCTGGCCCCAGCCGGTGCCGAAGACGCCGCCGGAGCCGAAGGCGAACATGGCCTGGGCGATCTGCTCGGTGGTGGCCCAGGAGGGGCGCGGGTTGTCGTAGACCGCGAAGGGGTGCAGCCAGGCCATCACACGGACCTTGACGTGCGGCTCGACGGAGCCGACGACGGCCGCGCCGCCCGCCGACATCAGCAGGCCGAAGACGATCCAGCTGGTGCGCTCGGTGGCGACGTACAGCATGACGACGAACATGCCGAAGAACAGCAGCGAGGAGCCCAGGTCGGTCTCGAAGACGAGGATGACGAGGCTGAGCGCCCAGACGGCGAGGATCGGGCCGAGGTCGCGGCCGCGCGGCAGGTAGAGGCCCATGAAGCGGCGGCTGGCCAGGGCCAGGGCGTCGCGCTTCACCATCAGGTAGCCGGCGAAGAAGATCGCAAGGATGATCTTCGCGAACTCACCGGGCTGGATGGAGCCCAGGCCCGGCACGGTGATCCAGATCTTGGCGCCGAACTTCCCGGGGAAGAACACCGGGGCGACCAGCAGGACCAGCGCGACCACCATCGAGATGTAGGTGTAGCGCTGCAGGATGCGGTGGTCCTTGAGGAAGATGATCACACCGACGAAGAGCGCGATGCCCATCGCCGAGAACATCAGCTGGTTCGGTGCGGACGCCTGGAAGGTGAAGCCCTGGGCCTTGGCCAGGCGCGCCAGGCGCTCCGACTGGTCCAGCCGCCAGATCATCACGAGGCCGAGCCCGTTGAGCAGGGTGGCCAGCGGCAGCAGCAGCGGGTCGGCGTACTTGGCGAACTTGCGCACCACGAGGTGGCCGACGCCGCCGAGCAGGCCGAGGCCCAGCCCGTAGCCGAGCATGCCGGAGGGCATCTCGCCGTTCATCGCGAGGCCGACGTTGGCGTAGGCGAAGCACGGCAGGATGACGGCGAACGCGAGCAGGGCGAGCTCGGTGTTGCGCCGGCTGGGCGGGCCCACGGTGCTGATCGTGGTCGTCGCGGTCGTGTTGCTGCCCGCGCTGGATGGCATGGATGGCATGGCTGACATGAGTTGATGGCCCCCTACGGCTTCACTGCTGAGCGCTGCACTGCGGGACCAACTTCTGCTCTTCCTCGGTGAGGGTGGGGACCGGGCTGGGCACCGGGCTCGCCTGGGCGGAGAGGCCGGTGGCTCCCGGCTTGGCGTCGGTCTTCGGGTCCTTGGGGTCCTTGGGGAGGTCGCCCACGGCACCGCCGGCCCGGTCGCCGCTCTGCTTGTCCTTCTCGCGCTGCTGCTGCTCGGCCTTGCGCCGCTCGTCTTCCTTCTTGCAGGCGCCGGCGAGCAGGGCGAGGTCCTTGGCCTTCTGCTCCGCCTTCTCGCGGCTGTCGAGGGCGATGGTGTCCTCGACGCGGCTGCGCTGGTCGACGGGCAGGTACTTGAGTTCGATCTCGGGGTGGTCCCGGTAGAGCTTGCTCAGGCTGACCCACGCCAGGTCCTGGTTGATGCCCTGGTAGACCGCCACGTGGTTGTTGTCCTTGGCGCCCACGTAGTACTGCGTCTGGGTCCAGCTGTAGCCGCCGTAGAGGCCGCCCGCGACGACGCCGAGGACGACGGCGAGGATCAGCGACCGCTTGAGCCACCGGCCCCGCCCGGGCGCCTTGACGAAGTCCTCGTCCATGAAGGCGCCGAACGAGCCGTCCGGGGCGCCGCCCATGCCGCCGTCGCCGCTGCCGGGCGGGCCGAAGGCGCCGCCGGGCTGCTGCACCGGCGCGGGCCGGTTGGCGCGGGCGTGCTCGGCGGCCCGCCCGGCCGGGGTCTGCATGGCGCCGTCGACGCCCAGCTGTAGCTGGTTCTCGGCGACCGCGCCGACGATCACCGGCGTGTCGTTGAGCTGCTGGGCGAGGGTGTCGCCGCCGTCGACGTCGAGGACGTCGGCGACGATGCAGGTGATGTTGTCGGGACCGCCGCCGCGCAGGGCGAGCTGGATCAGCTCCTGGACCGTCTCGTGGGGGCCCTGGTAGCTGGCGAGGGTCTCCTCCATCGTCTGGTGGCTGACGACGCCGGACAGGCCGTCGGAGCAGATCAGATAGCGGTCGCCCGCGCGGACCTCGCGGATCGAGAGGTCGGGCTCGACGTGGTCGCCACTGCCCAGCGCGCGCATCAGCAGGGAGCGCTGCGGGTGGGTGGTGGCCTCCTCCTCGGTGATCCGGCCCTCGTCCACCAGCCGCTGCACCCAGGTGTGGTCCTGGGTGATCTGGGTGAGGACGCCGTCGCGCAGCAGGTACGCGCGGGAGTCGCCGACGTGCACGAGGCCGAGCCGCTGACCGGTCCACAGCAGGGCGGTCAGGGTCGTGCCCATGCCCTCCAGCTGGGGGTCCTCCTCGACCATCACGCGCAGCTGGTCGTTGGCGCGCTGCACGGCGGTGCCGAGGGAGGTCAGGATGTCCGAGCCGGGGACGTCGTCGTCGAGCTGGACGAGGGTGGAGATCACCTCGGAGCTGGCGACCTCGCCCGCGGCCTGGCCGCCCATGCCGTCGGCGATGGCGAGCAGGCGCGGGCCGGCGTAACCGGAGTCCTCGTTGCCCTCCCGGATCATGCCCTTGTGCGATCCGGCGGCGAAGCGCAGTGACAGACTCATGCGCACCTCGCCCGTCGGCTCCGGGTACAGCCCCTTCCCAGCCACGCTGCCCACCCTCCGGTCGTCATGGTCCTACTACTTCCGCAGCTCGATGACGGTCTTGCCGATACGGATCGGCGCGCCGAGCGGGATCGGGGTCGGGGTGGTCAGCCGCGTGCGGTCGAGATACGTGCCGTTGGTCGAACCCAGGTCCTCGACGATCCACTGGCCGTCGCGGTCGGGGTAGATCCTGGCATGCCGGCTGGAGGCGTAGTCGTCGTCCAGCACGATCGTGGAGTCGTGGGCGCGTCCCAGCGAGATGGTCTGGCCCTGGAGGGCGACCGTGGTGCCCGTGAGGGAGCCCTCGGAGACCACGAGCTTGGTGGGGGCGCCGCGGCGGCCCCGGTCCGCGCGCCGGTCGGCCCGGCGTCCGCCCGTCTGCTGCTGTCGCTGCTGCGGGGGCGCGGTCTGGGCCTGCGCGCGCTGCGGCTGCCGCTCGGGACCGCCCCGGCGGGAGCCACGCTGGGTGACCCGGGTGCCGAAGAGATCACTGCGGATGACCTGAACGGCCACGATCACGAACAGCCACAGTACGGCGAGGAAACCCAACCGCATGACCGTGAGGGTCAGCTCTGACATTGCCCCCGCTTCACCCTTCGGCTTGCCGATAAACGATGGTGGTGCTGCCCACGACGATCCGTGAGCCGTCGCGGAGCGTAGCGCGAGTGGTGTGCTGTCCGTCCACCACGATGCCGTTGGTCGACCCCAGGTCCTGAATGGTCGCGGGGGTGCCGACCCGGATTTCGCAGTGCCGGCGGGAGACGCCGGGGTCGTCGATCCGTACGTCCGCCTCGGTGCTGCGGCCCAGCACGAGGGTGGGTCGGGAGATCTGGTGCCGGGTGCCGTTGATCTCGATCCAGCGCCGGGTCTGGGCTCCGGGCACGCCTGCCGCGGGACCCTGGCCGCCCGCGCGCGGCGCGGTCCGGCCCGGGGGCGCGGAGGGCGGCGGCGACGCGGGCATGGGCGGCAGCCCGGACGGCGGTGCCGGATAGCCCGCGCCGGCCGTGCCGGGCCCGCCCGGGCGCGCCGGCCCGGGGCGTGCGCTCTGCTGGCCTTGGTGCTCCTGCGACTCGCTGGCGGCGAGGGTGCGGCTGCGCACCCGGTACAGCCCGGTGTCGAGGTCGTCCGCCTTCTCCAGGTGGACCTTGATGGTCCCCATGAAGGTGTACCGCTGCTGCTTGGCGTAGTCGCGGACCATGCCGGAGAGCTCGTCGCCGAGCTGGCCCGAGTACGGGCTGAGCCGCTCGAAGTCCGGGGTGCTCAGCTCCACGATGAAGTCGTTCGGGACGACGGTGCGGTCACGGTTCCAGATGGTGGCGTTGTTGTCGCACTCGCGCTGCAGTGCCCCGGCGATCTCGACCGGCTGCACCTCGGACTTGAACACCTTGGCGAAGGTGCCGTTCACGAGACCCTCGAGACGCTGCTCGAAGCGCTTCAGTACTCCCACGGGGCACCTCCTTCCCTCAGTGACGTTCCTGATGCTCGGTGTCGTTCCTGATACTGCTTACTGATCGTATCCACGCGTCGGGGAAACGGCCGGTTCCCCTTCGGGGCCAGGAGTGACGAGTGTCGCCCCGGCCTGTCCGGCACGACCCTTCCTGTCCCCTTCATAGGGATCGTAGAGGCGGCCGGGAGCCAGTGTCCCGCAACCGGCGGGGTCCCCACCGGTCCCGGCGGCCCGGCACGGCTCCGGCGGGCCCGCCCCCGGGAGAACGAGTGTGAAGGCACCCGCCAAGGCGTGCTAATGTTCTCGATGTCGGAAGGCGAACGGCGCAGAACCGGAAGGGCAAGCCCCCCGGGAAAGCTTCGAAAGCCTGAAGACGACACCCATGCGCGGGTGGCGGAATAGGCAGACGCGCTGGATTCAGGTTCCAGTGCCCGAAAGGGCGTGGGGGTTCAACTCCCCCCTCGCGCACAGTGAGGACAGACCCCTCAGAGTGACTCATGTCACCCTGAGGGGTCTGTCTCGTTTTGCACCGGCTTGAACCGGAAGAGCTTGGCCGGAACGTGGCGCGCCGTAGTGACTGGAGTGGGAACATCATTCTGTAGTCGCACCGGGGCGCTGTGTGATCCGGAGGGGGACGCGGGGTGACTGGTAACCAGACGTCCGTTCTTTCGGAGTGGATCCTGCCCGCCGCCGTCTGCGCGCCCGTGACCTGGGTGTGCCTCGTCCACCGCTTCCGCGGGCAGGGCCGGCTGCTGGGGACGGTCAGGTCGGTGTCCTCGGCGCTCGCCGTGGTGCTGTGGACCTCCGCGATGGCCGCGCTGGCCAGTGGCCTGCTGTTACCGCACGCCTCCAGCGTGCCGCCGGCGGCGGTCGGCGTCGTGGCGGGGGCGGGGCTGGTGCCCAAGAAGAGGACCGAGCAGGCCGAGCACCCGGTGATGGCGATTGTCACACTGGGACATTCGCTGCTGATCAACAGTCTGATGCTGCGCCTGCAGACCGACCGGGCCGACTGGTGCGCCCGGATGACCGGCGGTTTCGACAACTGCTGGGAGCTCGACGTCTTCGCCGACCGGGTCGCGCGGCACCTGAAGGCCCGCGTGGACGTCCCCGGGCGCTCGCCCAAGGGCCGGAGCGGCCTGGTGACCGCGATCAGGGACCGGTACGAGGACGTGCGGGCCGCGGTGCAGCAGGCGGACACCCTGGAGACCGAGATCGAGAAGGCCTGCAAGGACGAGCAGCGCGAGCGGACGCCCCAGGAGGCCGGGCGGATGCTGCGGGCGTTCGGCGAGGCCGAGCACCTCTGTGCGTATCTCCTGGAGCTGGCGCACGCCCACGGCAAGCGCAGCGACGACAAGAAGATCCGCGCACTGCGGCGGCAGCACCTCTACGCGGCTGCCGCCGAGGTGCCGGCGCGCTGAGTCAGTGGTGGGTCTTGGCCAACGCGCGTGCTGCAGCGGGCTCCTGGCGCTCGGCCGAAGGCGAATCGGAGAAGGAGATCTCCATCTTCACGTCGAGCGCGTCGGCCACGGCGGCCAGCGAACGCATGGTCAGATTTTCGTCGCCGGACAGGATTTGGCTCACCCGGCCCGGGGACACGCCCATGCTGTCCGCCAAGTCCTTGCGTGTCATGCCCCGTTCGGCGAGGAGGCCCGCCAGCGATGCCGTCGCGTGGCGGGCCAGCCGGGCGCCGGCCGCATCGGCCGTCCGTCCTTGATCGTGCCTGTCACGCCATGCCATGGCTACCCCCAGGAACAGAAATCGCGGCGCCCGTGGGCGCCTTCCCACTGAAGAGGATGCCACCTTTAGCGCTAACTAAAAGCCTGCTTCCGGCTAAAGATGCCTCTGGCGGCGGAGAGTTCACCCTTTGATCAATCTGTGACCAGGTGCGATACGGCAATCGGTCGATTTCGGCCAGACTTCGGCCCGCCCGCGGAAATGGGGTTGCGGACGGGCCGGAGGGGCGCCCGGGGCGGGGCGCCGGGCGCCGGTCAGCGCGCCGCCGTGCCCTCCTCGTCCGCCGGCTCCTTGGGCGCGGCGGACGGCGCCGCGGCGGGGCCCGGGGCCTTCAGGAAGAACAGCAGCAGGAACGACAGGACGGCGATGCCGCCGGCGATGCGGAAGCCGGCGGCGATCGACGTCGCGCCGACGGCCGGGCCGATCACCAGGGGCGCGGCGAACTGGCCGGTGAAGTTGGCGGTTCCCGACAGGGACGTGGCCTGGCCGCGCAGGGCGGGCGGCGCGGTCTCGCCGATCATCACGGCCAGCGCGGGCACGGACATGCCCATGCCGAGCCCGAACAGCGCCGGGGCCAGGATGATCAGCACCGGGTTGCCCGCGGTCCCGGCGACCAGGAAGGCCGCCACCCACAGCACGACGGAGACCCGCAGCAGCCGGATGTAGCCCAGGTTCTTCTTGATCTTCGCGTAGGCCAGGCCGACCAGGGTGCCGGCGACCGAGGTGCTCGTCGTGTACAGCGCGACCAGGAACGGCGTCTCGACGCCGAGCTGCGCGAGCCGCTGGGGAAGGAAGACGGCCAGGACGTAGAGCAGGAACGAGCTTATGAGCGACAGGGCGTACAGGCCCAGCAGACGGGGGTGGGAGCGCAGCAGAGTGAACGTTCCGCCACCGCCGCCGGGCCGCTTGGCGTTCAGGCTCTTGGGCAGGGTGAACATCATCGCTATGCCGACCGGGATGCCCAGCAGGTAGATCGCGAAGGGGCCGTGCCAGGAGATCCCGCCGAGCGCGCCGCCGAGCAGCGGCCAGATGATCCCGCCGACGCTGATGGCGACCGAGCGCCACCCCGCCACGCGGTCCCGCTCGGGCCCCTCGTAGAGCGCCAGCAGGGCCACCGTCGTACCGGCGAAGACCGCGGCCGCGCCCACGCCGAACGCGAACCGGCTGATGATCAGCGCCGTGTACGAGGTGGTGACCAGGCCGGCACCGCCCGCCACGCCGTAGAGCAGGAGCCCGGCCACCAGGGGCTTCTTCAGCCCCCAGCGGTCGATCGTCCAGCCGACGAGCGGGCTGGCGATCGCGAGGGACAGTCCGTGGGCGGTGAGGATCAGACCGGCACCGGTGCCGCTGACCCCGAGCTCGCCGCGGATGACTCCCACGACGGGCGTGAGGATCGTGCCCGCCATGACGGTGAGGGTGGACGCGAGCAGGAGTACGGCCAGGGCGGCCCGGCCGCGTGAGGCGGGCCGGGGCGCGGCGGGTGACGACGGGGTGGGTGATGCCATCGGCGGAACCTTAGCTACATGACGGGGGTGGATGGTGCCGGGCGGCTCATGGGAGCGCCTTCCGGGAGCTCTCGCGCCGGCGCGCCGGGTTCCGCGGAGGGCGTCGACGGGTCGGTGTGCCCCTCCATGACGGACATCAGGACGTGCTCCGGGGTTGTGGCTGCTGCAGGGGTGAGTGCCCTCCTGCCACTCCTTCAGATGCCGCTCGAGGATCGCTCGAGCGGCACTCGAAGGCGGTGGCACGGATTCCGCCGAGCCGTCCGTTCTCAGTCATCGAGCAGCGGCTTCCACCACTGCGGGTGGTCCACGTACCAGCCGACGACGCGCTTCAGGCCCTCGTCGAGCGTCCACTGCGGCGCGTAGCCGAGCTCGGCGCGGATCTTGTCGTCGTTGATGGCGTAGCGGAAGTCGTGGCCCTTGCGGTCCGGGACGTGCTGCACCTTCGACCAGTCGTTGCCGGTCAGGTCGAGCAGCCGCTCGGTCATCTCGCGGTTGGTCAGGGCGGTGGCGCCGCCGATGTTGTACGTCTCGCCCGCGCGGCCGGCCGTGAGGACGAGCTGGATGGCGCGGCAGTGGTCGTCGACGTGCAGCCACTCGCGGATGTTGGTGCCCTCGCCGTAGAGCGGCACCTGCTGTCCCTGCAGGAGGCGGGTGACGAACTGCGGGATGAGCTTCTCGACGTGCTGGTGGGTGCCGTAGTTGTTGGAGCACCGGGTGATGCGCACGTTGAGCTTGTGGGTGCGGTGGTAGGCGCGGGCGAGGAGGTCGCTGCCGGCCTTCGACGCGGAATAGGGGGAGTTGGGGAGCAGGGGCGACTCCTCGGTCCACGTGCCGGTGGCGATGGATCCGTAGACCTCGTCGGTCGACACGTGCACCACGTTGTCCACACCGGTGTACAGGCAGGCGTCGAGGACGCTCTGGGTGCCCAGGACGTTGCTGTGGACGAAGGCCACCGCGCCGTCGACGGAGCGGTCGACGTGGGACTCGGCGGCGAAGTGGACGACCGCGTCGTGGCCGGGGAGCAGCTGGCGCAGCAGGTCCTGGTTGCAGACGTCGCCGCGGACGAAGGTCAGCCGCGGGTCGTCCATCGGCAGGTTGTCCGTGTTGCCGGCGTAGGTGAGCTTGTCGATGACGGTGACGTGGGCGTCCTCGTAGCCGCGGTAGCCGCCGGAGAGCATGGTGCGGACGTAGTGCGAGCCGATGAAGCCGGCGCCGCCGGTGACGAGGACCTTCATGCCATTACCTCCGCGCGCGTGTGGTCACCGATGATCAGCCGGCTGCCCGAGGCCGCCGTGACGGGCTTTTGGACCTGGGCCCAGCGGCCGATGACGCAGCTCTGCAGGTCGCGGACGTTCTTGATGGCGGCGCCCTCGAGGATGATGGAGTCCTCGACGCCGGTGTCCTCCAGGACGCAGTCGCGCCCCACGGCCGTGTACGGGCCGACGTTGCTGCCGGTGATGACGCTTCCGGCGCCGATCACGAGCGGGCCGGTGAGCCTGGACCGGACGACGCGGACGCCCGGGCCGAGGACGACGGGCCCCTGCAGAATGCTTTCCGCATCGACCTCGGCGCCCTCGCGGTCGGCGGCGGTGCCGCCGATGCGGTCGAGGATCTCCCGGTTGCACTCCAGCAGGTCGTCGATCTTGCCGGTGTCCTTCCAGTAGCCCTCGTACTCGCGGGCGGTGACCGTCCGGCCCGCGTCCACCAGGTGCTGGATGGCGTCGGTGATCTCCAGTTCGCCGCGGGCGCTGGGCTCGATGGCGCGCACCGCCTCGTGCACGGCGGCGGTGAAGAAGTACACGCCGATGACGGCGAGGTCGCTGCGCGGCGCGCTCGGCTTCTCCACGAGGGCGAGCACGTTGGAGTCCGCGTCGACCTCGGCCACGCCGTACTGGCGCGGGTCCGCCACCTTGGTGACCAGCACCTGGGCGTCGGGGCGGCGCTCGCGGAAGGCCTCGGCGGCCTCGGCGATGCCGTCGGCCAGGACGTTGTCCCCCAGGTACATCACGAAGTCGTCGTCGCCGAGGAAACCGGCGGCGAGGGCCACGCAGTGCGCGAGCCCGAGCGGGGCCTCCTGGCGGATGTAGGTGAGGCGCAGCCCGAGCTGAGAGCCGTCTCCCACCGTGGCCTCGATCTGCGCCGCGTGGCCGCCGACGATGACGCCGACGTCCTCGATGCCGATGTCCCGCAGGTTCTCCAGGCAGTGCACCAGGACGGGCTTGTTGGCCACGGGGACCAGTTGTTTCGCCATCGAGTAGGTGAAGGGCCGCAGCCGCGTACCTTCGCCACCGGACAGGACCAGTGCTTTCATGGGTTCCCCAGAAATTCTCGCAAGGAGACAGGATCGGGGACAACGTGGTCGACCGCGCTCGACTCCGATTCGAGTCACCGTCGAACTAATGTTGACAACTTCTCTCCTCGTCGCGGTCGATGAGGACGAGGAGCTGAGGATCCATGACCGAGCAGGTCCAGGAGCAGGCAGAGGCACGGGCACAGCAGCAGGCGCAGGCCCTGTCGCCGGACGAGGTCGGCGAGGTCTACGACGAGAAGGGCTGGCTCTGGGAGATCTTCATGGGCCAGAACCTGCACATCGGCTGGTGGGACGACGAGGCCCCCGGGACCGACCCCAAGGACCGGCTCACGGACGTCCTCATCGAGCAGGTCGCCCTGCGGCCCGGGCAGCACCTCCTCGACGTCGGCTGCGGCCAGGGCCGCCCCGCGCTGCGGCTGGCCGAGGCCAGCGGCGGTGAGGTCACCGGCATCACGGTGAGCGCGGAGCAGGTCGCGGCCGGCACGGAGGCGGCGGCCGGCGCGGGCCTTGCGGACCGGGTGCGCTTCGCGCTGGCGGACGTGTCGGAACTGCCCTACGCGGACGGCGAGTTCGACGCGGCCTGGGCGATGGAGTCCCTGATGTACCTCGGCGACCGGCCCGCCGCGCTGCGCGAGATCGCGCGGGTGCTCAAGCCCGGCGGCGTGTTCGTGCTGTCCGACTACGTCGAGTCGGCCGAGCTGGACGAGGAGTGGCGCAAGGTCCTCCTGGAGGGCTTCACGGTGGGCTCGCTGCCGACCGCGGAGCAGTACGCCGAGATGATCACCGCGGCGGGGCTGACCGTCGAGCGGAACTTCGACGCGACCGCGCACCTGCGGCGCTCCGCGGCGCGGATCGACCAGCTCGTGGCGGACAACTACGACAAGGTCGTGGAGAAGGGCGGGCTGCAGTTCGCCGAGGAGTTCAAGGAGATGATCGGCCGGGTCTCGAAGCTGGAGCGGGACATGCTCGGCTACTCGGTGATCACCGTTCGCAAGCCGCTCGCCTGAGCCGCGGAGCCCTGCCGTCCGCCCGGGCCCCGGGCCTCCGGGCCCCGGCGGCACCGGGCCGTCGAGCCGCTGTCGAGCAGGGTTCGAGGCCCGGTTCCAACGATGACCGCATGAAGATTCTCTTTGTTGCGGGAGGCACCTCCGGGGTGATCTTCGGCATCGTCCCGCTGGCCCAGGCCGCCCGCAACGCCGGGCACGAGGTCTTTATGGCCGCCCCCGAGAACATGATGGCGACCATCACGGGCGCCGGGATCCCCGGCGTCCCGGTCTCCGGCGTGCCGATGATGGACCACCTCGTCGACCGGCGCGGCATCCGCGTGCCCATCCCCGAGGATCTTCACGAGCGCTACATCTTCAACGGGCGCACGTTCGGCCGCTACGCCGCCGCCTGCCTGGACGGCCTGCTGTCCCTGGTGGCGGACTGGCGCCCGGACGTCGTCGTGGGCGGGGCGCTCGCCTTCGCCGCGCCGCTGATCGCCGGGCACCTGGGCGTGCCGTACGTGAAGCAGGCCATCGACATGGGCGAGCCGCGCACGATCGACCTCGCCGCCGCCGCCGAGCTGGGCCCGGAGCTGGAGCGGCTCGGCATGTACGAGATGCCGCGCACGGATCTGTTCGTCGACATCTGCCCGCCCAGCCTGCGGCCCTCCGACGCGCTGCCCGCGCAGATGATGCGCTACGTGCCCTTCGCCACCCAGATGCCGGTCGAGCCCTGGATGTACACCAAGGGCGACCGGCCGCGGGTGCTGGTGTCGGCCGGCAGCCGGGTCACCCCGGAGTCCGACTTCGACATCCTCAGCGGTCTCGTCGACAAGGTCGGCAAGCTGGACGTCGAGCTGCTCATCGCCACGCCGGAGGCGGTCGCGGAGAAGCTGCGGCCGCTGCCGGACCACGTGCGGGCCGGCTGGATCCCGCTGCACCTGGTGGCCCCGACCTGCGACCTCGTCGTCCACCACGCGGGCGGCAACACGACGATGGGCTACCTCTCGTACGGCGTCCCCCAGGTGCTGGTGCCCTACCTGCCCTACTGCGTCGACTACTCGACCCGGCTCAGCGCGTACGGGGCCGCGACGATGATCGACCCCGCCGACGACAGCGCCGAGAACATCGCGCGCGTCTGCGCCGAGATGCTGGCCACCCCCTCCTACCGCGAGCGGGCCGCGGAGCTGGCCGCCGAGGTGGCCGCGCTGCCCACGTCCGCCGACGCGGTGCGGGCGATCGAGCGGCTCGCCGCCGCGGCCTGACACCCGTACGCCCGCCACCGCACGCGTCCGCGCCACTTCGCGCCACATCGACTCCCAGGGGTACTACCAAATGATCAATCTCTTCCAGCCGCAGGTCGGTGACGCGGAACTCGCCGCCGTGGCCGAGGTGTTCGACAGCAAGTGGCTCGGGCACGGGCCGCGCACGAAGGCCTTCGAGGCGGCGTTCGCCGAGCGCCTCGGGGCCGCCCCGGAGCACGTCCTGTTCGTCAACTCCGGTACGGCCGGGCTGTTCCTGGCGCTGGAGGTCCTCGACCTCGCCGAGGGCGACGAGGTCGTCATCCCGTCCATGAGCTTCCTCGCGGCCGCCAACGCCATCGTCTCCACCGGCGCGACGCCCGTCTTCTGCGACGTCGACCCGCGGACGATGAACCCCACCTGGGAGCACATCGAGGCGGCGGTCACGCCGCGCACCAAGGCGGTCGTGGTGCTGCACTACGGCGGTTACCCGGGCGACGTCGTGGAGATCGCCGAGCGCTGCCGGGAGCGGGGCCTCGCCCTGGTCGAGGACTCGGCCTGCTCGGTGGACTCCCGCGTGGACGGGCGCGCCGCCGGCTCCTTCGGCGACCTGGCCATGTGGAGCTTCGACGCCGCGAAGGTGCTGGTCACGGGCGACGGCGGGATGCTCTACGTACGGGACGCCGAGCGCGCGCGGCGGGCCCGCCGGCTCGCGTACCACGGGCTCGTGCAGGCCACCGGCCTCGCCTACGCGAAGGTCTCGCACCGCTGGTGGGAGCTGGAGGTCCCCGAGGTGGGCCGGCGCGTGATCGGCAACGACCTGACGGCCGCGATCGGCCTGGTGCAGCTCGGGCGGCTGCCCGAGTTCACCGCCCGGCGCAAGGAGATCGTCGCCCTGTACGACCGTGAACTCGCCGGTGCCGAGGGCGTGCGGACGCCTCCGCCGCTGCCGGCCGGGCACGAGTCCTCGCACTACTTCTACTGGGTGCAGATGGACGCGCGGATCCGCGACCAGGTCGCCTCCGACCTGCTGGCCGCCGACGTCTACACGACCTTCCGCTACGCGCCGCTGCACAAGGTGCCCACCTACAAGTCCGACGCCGACCTGCCGGGCACCGAGCAGGCGTCCGGCGAGACCCTGTGCCTGCCGATCCACCCGGGGCTGAGCGACGCGGACGTGCTCACCGTGGTGGCCGTGCTGCGCAAGGCGATCGAGACGCGCACCCGGGACCTGGCCCCGGCCGCGGGCTGACCGGAGGGGAGACCACGTCATGCGACTGCTGTTCATGTCCCCGCTGGCCAAGACCCTGCACGAGACGACCATCGGGCTCGACCTCGCGGACCAGCTCAAGGACGCCGGCGTCGTCAGTCACTTCGTGATCGACGAGTTCAACGAGGAGCAGCTCAAGACCGCCGGATACGCGTACACCGTGATCACGCCCGCCATGGGCGGCGGGGTCCGCGAGGAAGTCGGGCGGGTCGTCGGGGAGTTCCGGCCGGACGCGATCGTCCTCAGCGACTACCTGGCGCACTGGCTGACCCACCTCGTCAGCTACGAGACCGACCCCTGGTACGTCGAGGACTTCGGCGTGCCGGTGATCCCCATCGACCTGCACGACCTGACGAACATCACGCGGGAGCTGGAGGTGCTGGGGAAGACCGTCGTGGCCGACGGCAACATCCTGGACATGCCGGTGCACCTGCACCCCGTGCCGATGGGCCGCCCGGAGGCCCGGGCCGGCGGGCAGGGCCTGCCGTACCGCGCCAACCGGGGCATCGCGCCGCCGACGGACGCGGCGCGGGCCGAGGTGCGCCGGTCGCTGGGGCTGGGCGGGGCGGAGCGGCTGCTGATGTTCCCGACGCTGCCGTGGCAGGAGACCATGCAGACGCGGGCCGGGCCCCGGACGCGTGAGCTGGCGGTCCGCGTGCCGCGGCTGATCGGGCAGTACCTGCGGCAGCTCCCCGACGACACCCACTTCGTCGTCGCCGGGCCGTACCTGGACGGGCTGGGGCTGCCGCCCGAGCGCCTCCACGTGGAGCCCTCGTACACCGCGCAGCGCTACCACGCCCTGATCGGCGCCTCGGACGCCGTGATGTCGGCCTTCCTGCCGTCCTACGCGCTCGAACGGGCCGTCCTCGCCGACGTGCCCGGGCTGTTCGCCGTCAACACCCACGACATGGCGGAGGCGGCCGGCGACGGCGGGCGGGCCGGGGCGCCGGACGGGCTCTCGCCCGCGGTCCGGGCGTGGCTCGCGGACTTCCCCGGCGCCGTCCCCGCGTTCCACATGTGGCCCCTGAGCTGGAACAAGGTCATGGGGCCGCTGCTGGTGGACAACCCGTTCGCCGACACCGCCGTACGCGCCGAGCTGTTCGACGAGCGGGCCGTCGTCGAGGGCCTGACGGGCATCCTCCACGACCCGCTGGTCCGCGGCCGCCTCGCGGAGGCGCGCGCGGCCTACCGGGACGGGATCGACCGGCTCCCGGAGACCGCCGAGGTCTTCGCCACGGCGGCGCAGCGCGTGGGCCTGACGCTCTGACGCGCGGGCCCGACGGCTCTGAGCCTCCTTCGAGCGGCGCTCTAACCGGGTGCCGAATGCTGAAGCAACCGCACATCATGAGGAGGGCTGCCGTGTTCCGGCAGACAAGCGAATTCCACGACTGGTTCGCCGAACAGCGCGCGGCGCAGGACCACCGGGTGACGCCCGCCCCGCTGCGCGGGCTCGACGGCTGGTCGTTCGAGCCGGGGACCGGCGACATCCGGCACCGCAGCGGGCGGTTCTTCAGCATCGAGGGCATCGCGGTGGAGACCGACAACCGCGAGGTCGCCGCCTGGTCGCAGCCGATCATCGTGCAGCCGGAGTCCGGGATCCTGGGCATCCTGGTGAAGGAGTTCGCCGGCGTCCCGCACTTCCTGCTCCAGGTGAAGATGGAGCCGGGGAACATCAACATCCTGCAGCTCTCCCCGACCGTGCAGGCGACGCGGAGCAACTTCACCCGGGTGCACCAGGGCAACGCCGTCCCGTACCTGGAGTACTTCCTGGCGCCGCGCACCGGGCGGGTGATCTTCGACGCCCTGCAGTCGGAGCAGGGGTCGTGGTTCCTGGGCAAGCGCAACCGCAACATGATCATCGAGGCGGACGGGGACGTCCCGGTCCGCGACGGCTTCTGCTGGCTCACGCTCGACCAGATCGGCGAGCTGCTGAACGTCGAGAACCTCGTCAACATGGACACCCGCACCGTGCTGTCGGGCCTCCCCGACGGCTGGGCGGTCCAGGGCCGCACCACCGGGGCCGAGGGCCGGGCCCTGCACGGGAAGGCCGCGCTGCTCAGCTGGTTCACCGAGGCCAAGGCCTCGCACCGGCTCGACCGCCGCCGCATCCCGCTGGCGGAGGTCGAGGGATGGGCCGAGTCCGACGGGGTCGTGGTGCACGGGAGCGGCCGCTTCTTCGAGGTCATCGGCGTGGACGTCGAGGCCCAGGGCCGCGAGGTCGCCCGCTGGGCGCAGCCCATGATCGCGCCGGTCGGCCGGGGCGTGATCGCCTTCCTCACCCGGCGGATCGAGGGCACGGTCCACCTGCTGGTGAACGCGCGCACCGAGGCGGGCAGCTTCGACGTCCTCGAAATGGGCCCCACGGTGCAGTGCGCGCCCGCCAACTACGAGGCCCTGCCCGCCGGGAGCCGTCCGCGGTTCCTGGACGAGGTGCTCTCGGCCGCCCCCGAGCGGGTCCTGCTGGACGTCGTCCACTCCGAGGAGGGCGGCCGCTTCTACCACGCGGAGAACCGCTACCTCGCGGTCGAGGCGCCCGACGACTTCCCGCTCGAAGTCGGCCCGGACCACATATGGATGACGCCCCATCAGCTCGGGGAGATGGTCCGGTACTCCCACCACGTGAACGTCGAGGCCCGCAACCTCCTGGCCTGCCTGCGGTTCCTGCGGTGACCGCCGCGGAGCGGGACCCCGCGGCCGGGACCGTGCGCCTCGGCCTCATGGGCTGCGCCGACATCGCCCTGCGCCGGGTGCTGCCCGCCGTGGCCCGGACCGGGGGCATCGCGCTCGCGGCCGTGGCCGCCCGCGACACCGCCCGGGCCGCGCAGGTCGCGCAGCAGTACGGGGCCGAAGCCGCCGACGGCTACGCGGAGCTGCTGGAGCGGGACGACGTCGACGCCGTCTACGTGCCGCTGCCCTCGGCGCTGCACGCCGAGTGGACCGAGCGCGCCCTGCTCGCCGGGAAGCACGTCCTGGCCGAGAAGCCGCTGACCCTGGACGCTCGGGAGACGGCGCGGCTCGTGGACCTGGCCCGCTCCCGCGGGCTGGTGCTGATGGAGAACTTCATGTTCGTCCACCACCCGCAGCACCGGCGCGTGCGGCGGCTGCTGGACGAGGGAGCGATCGGCGACGTCCGCACCGTCCACGCCGCGTTCGCCATCCCGCCGCGGCCCGACGACGACATCCGCTACCGGGCCGACCTCGGCGGCGGCGCGCTCTTCGACGTCGGCGTCTACCCGCTGCGGGCCGCCCAGCTGCTGCTCGGGCCCGGCCTGGAGGTGGTCGGCGCGGACCTGCGCACCGACCCGGAGCGGGGCGTGGACGTCGCGGGCAGCGTGCTGCTGCGGCGGCACGACGGGGTGACCGCCCACCTCACGTTCGGCATGGAACACCACTACACGTCACGTTACGAAGTGCTCGGCAGTGCGGGCCGGCTCCGCCTCGACCACGCCTTCACGCCCCCGGCCGACCACCGCCCGGTGGTCGTCGTCGAGCGGCGGGGCGGCGTCGAGGAGCTGGAGCTGGAGCCGTTCGACCAGGTCACTGCCGCCGTCCGAGCGTTGGTGACGAGCATCGGATCCGGCGCCGGTACGACGACCGGCGAGGCGACCGTCCGCCACGCGGAGCTGGTCGCCGACGTCCACCGGGCAGGGCACGCGCGCAGAGGCCGGGCCGGCACTGCCCGACGACTCGCTGAGTACGCCGTAGGAGGCGAAGAGAAATGAACGAAGCCAAGGCCCGCATTCTGGAGCAGGTCCGTGCGTACCACGGCACGGACGAGAAGGAGTTCGTCCCCGGGGAGACCGGCGTGTGGCCGGCCGGTGCCGTCTTCGACGCCGACGACCGGGTGGCGCTGGTCGAGGCCGCGCTGGACATGCGCATCGCCGCCGGCGTGAGCTCCCGCCGCTTCGAGCGCCAGTTCGCCAAGTTCTTCAAGCTGCGCAAGGCCCACCTGACCAACTCGGGTTCCTCGGCCAACCTGCTCGCGCTGTCCGCCTTCACCTCCCCGCAGCTGGAGGACCGGCGGCTGCAGCCCGGCGACGAGGTGATCACCGTGGCGGCGGGCTTCCCGACCACCGTCAACCCGATCATCCAGAACGGCCTGGTGCCCGTCTTCATCGACGTCGAGCTCGGCACGTACAACACGACGCCGGAGCGCATCGCCGAGGCCATCGGGCCGCGCACCAAGGCGATCATGATCGCCCACTCGCTGGGCAACCCCTTCGCCGTCGAGGAGGTCGCGAAGCTCGCCGAGGAGCACGACCTCTTCCTCATCGAGGACAACTGCGACGCCGTCGGCTCGCTCTACCGCGGCAAGCCCACCGGCACCTTCGGCGACATCGCCACCACCAGCTTCTACCCCGCGCACCACCTCGCGATGGGCGAGGGCGGCTGCGTGCTGACCGACAACCTCGCGCTCGCGCGCATCGTCGAGTCCATGCGCGACTGGGGCCGGGACTGCTGGTGCGAGCCGGGCGAGGACAACCGCTGCTTCAAGCGGTTCGACTACCAGATGGGCGACCTGCCGCACGGCTACGACCACAAGTACATCTTCTCCCACGTGGGTTACAA
The DNA here is from genome assembly GCF_042657885.1 of Streptomyces aureoversilis. Classification (NCBI taxonomy): domain Bacteria; kingdom Bacillati; phylum Actinomycetota; class Actinomycetes; order Kitasatosporales; family Streptomycetaceae; genus Streptomyces; species Streptomyces aureoversilis. The sequence goes on along the minus strand of NZ_JBHSKJ010000031.1, from coordinate 21,606 downwards.
CCTGAAGGCGACCGACCTCCAGGCCGCCCTCGGCCTCAGCCAGCTCTCCAAGATCGAGGCGTTCGGCGAGGCCCGGCGCGCCAACTGGAAGCGGCTGCGCGAGGGCCTGGACGGGGTGCCGGGGCTGCTCCTGCCGGAGGCCACGCCCGACAGCGACCCCAGCTGGTTCGGCTTCGCCATCACCGTGCGCCCCGAGGCCCGCTACACCCGCAAGGACCTGGTGGCGTTCCTGGAGGGCCGGAAGATCGGCACCCGCCGCTTCTTCGCCGGAAACCTCACCCGCCACCCGGCCTACCTGGACCGCCCGCGCCGGATCAGCGGCTCGCTCGCCAACAGCGACCTGGTCGCCGAGCACACCTTCTGGATCGGCGTCTACCCCGGCCTCACCCCCGAGATGATCGACTACTCGGCCGAGTCCATCCGGGACTTCGCCGCGAAGAACTCCTGACGCCCGCACCTCCTGACGCGCGCCGGCCCCTCCCGGCGCGCCCGCACCGCTACCCACCGCACCACCGCACACCACAGGAGCCCTCACGATGACCAGGGACGCAGCCGCAGCCGCACCCACTCTGCTGGAGGCCGCCGTCGCGGCCGCCCCGCTCGCCGCCGCGCACGCCGCGGACGCGGAGGCGGACCGCCGTCTCTCCCGGCCCGTCGTGGAGGCGATCGTGGCCGCCGGCTTCTCCAGCCACTTCGCCCCGGCGGCGCTCGGCGGTGCGGCCGGCACCTTCGCGGAGCTCCTCGAGGCCTCCGCGGCGCTCGGCGAGGGCTGCGCCTCGGCGGCCTGGTTCGCCTCCGTGATCGCCAGCGCCGGGCGGCTCACCGCCTACCTGCCGCAGGAGGGCCGCGAGGGCGTCTGGGCCAAGGGGCCGCAGACCGTCGTCGTCGCCGGGCTCATGCCCTCGGGCACCGCCGAGCGCGCCCCCGGCGGCGGCTGGCGCGTCACCGGCTCGTGGAACTACGTCAGCGCCGTCGACTTCTCCGACTGGACGCTCGTCGCCGCCCGCACCGGCGAGGAGGGCACCGGCGTGCGCGTCCTCGCCGTGCCCCGCACCGACTACGCGATCAGCGAGACGTGGCAGGTCATCGGCATGCGCGGCACCGGCAGCAACACCGTCGTGCTCGACGAGGCGCTCGTGCCCGACGCGTTCACCGTCCCCCTCGACGTGCTGCTCGCCGGCGTCGCCCCCGAGGCGGAGGCGGCCTGCCACCGGGTGCCGATGAAGGCCGCCAACGGTGTCACCCTCGGCGGGCCCCTGCTCGGCGCGACCCGGGGCGCGCTGCGCCGCTGGCGCGAGCTCGTCGCCGCCAAGCTGGCGGCCCCCGCGGGCGCCATCTCCGGCGGCTCCGACCACGGCACCTTCGAACAGCTCCTGGCCCGCGCCGAGGGCGAGACCGACGCGGCCGGCCTGCTGCTGGAGCGCGTTGCCCGCACCACCGACTCCGGCGCCGTCGACGCGCTCGGCACCGCCCGCAACGGGCGGGACTGCGCGCTCGCCGCGGAGATGCTCGCGACGGTCTCCGACCGCCTGCTGCGCTCGGCCGGCACCCGCGCGCAGGCCGAGGGCGAGGAGCTCCAGCGGCGCTGGCGGGACGTCAACTGCGGTGCGGGCCACAGCGGTCTGCAGTTCCCGGCGGCGGCGGGCGCGTACGCCCGGCTGCTGAACGACAACGCCTGAACGACTCCGCCCGACCGGCCTGCCGGTCACTTTCGCGTGAACGCGCCGGACGGACCCGTGGAGGGTCCGTCCGGCGCTTCGTGTGCGGGTGCCCGGGTTCAGATGCCCGCGGTCACCAGGCGGCGCTGCTGCGCGGGCACCGTGTCCGACGGGTTCAGCACGTCCAGCTGCAGCCGCTGCAGCTCCGGGGAGGGTTCGAGGCCCAGCTCGTCGTTGAGGATCCGGCGCAGGCTCTGGTACGCCTGCAGGGCCTCGGCGCGCCGCCCGGAGTGGTTGAGGGCGGAGATCAGCTGGCCGTGGAACCACTCGTTGAGCGGGTAGTCGTTGACCAGCGCGCGCAGCAGCGGGATGGACTCGCGCTGGCGGCCGAGCTGGAGCTCCGCCTCGATGCGCAGCTCCAGGGCCCGGATGCGCAGCTCGTTGAGGTGCACGATGCGGCCGGTGAGGACGTCGCCCGCGGGGATGTTGGAGAGCGCGGGGCCCCGCCAGAGGTCCAGCGCCTGCTCCAGGCGCTGGACGGCGGCCTCGGGCCGGCCGTTCTCCAGCGCCGTCTTCCCCTGCAGCACGAGGCGTTCGAAGATCTTGATGTCGACCTCGTGGTCCTCCACGCGGATGAGGTAGCCGGGCGGCTGGGTGATCAGCAGGGCCCGCTCGGCGGGCACCAGCCGCTCGGCTATGAACATCTTGCGCGCGTGGTAGATGTACGTCTGCAACGTGGTCAGGGCGCTGCGCGGCGGGGACTCGCCCCAGAGCTCCTGGATCAGCGACTCCGAGGTGACGATCTCGTTGGGCCGGGTCAGGAGCAGGGCCAGGGTCTGGCACACCTTCGGCGTGCTGGGCAGGTGTGGTGGTCGTCCGTCTCCGGTGACGATCTCGAACGGGCCTATGAGGTTGAATCGCACTGCACACACTCCTGTACCGGGTGCAAAGATCCCTGTGCCGCGTTGACCAAGATTGCTGACAACGTAGGTGTCGGCCGCACAAACCCCCCACTCCGGTACGGTGAGAGTGTCAGGCTACCGACCGGTAGGTTTTCTTTTTTACGAGTCCCGTCACGTGCGCTTCATACGTGTGTCATGCGTGGCACACGGGAAGCCCGCCGTTGTACTCGACCATCTCGGAGAAGAGCAGGCCGACGTCCAGCGGACGGCCGGGAGGCGCCCCCTTCTCCTCCGCGTAGGCGCGGTGCAGATTGGGCACCAGGCGCTCGGAGTCGAGCAGGTCGGCGTACTCCCCCAGATCCGCCTCGCGCGCGGCCTCCAGCGGGCCGATCCCCGCGGCGAGGCCGGCCTTCGCGATCTCCTGCACGCGCCGCAGGTACCCCTGCGTGACGTCCAGCAGCTCCGGTCCTCCCACGGGGCCGTGGCCCGCGACGACCGTCACCGGGTCGAGCGCGCGCAGCTGCTCGGTCACGGCCAGCGAGCCGGAGACCGAGCCCATCAGGCAGAACGGCGTGGCTCCCGACATCACCAGGTCGCCGGTGAACAGGACGCGCTGTTCGGGCAGCCAGACGACCGTGTCGTTGGTGGTGTGCGCGATGCCCGGGTGCAGCAGCTCGGCCGTGACGTCCCCGATGTGCAGGGTCAGCCGGTCGCGGAAGGTGAGGGTGGGCAGTTCGACGGAGACGTCGCCCCAGCACACCTCGGGCCACAGGCTCGTCAGGTGCAGGCCCACGTCCGCCATCTCGGTGCGGGTGCGCTCGTGGGAGACGACCACCGCGTCGTCGGCGAACAGGTAGTTGCCGAAGGTGTGGTCGCCGTGGGAGTGGGTGTTGACGACGAACTGCGGGGGCCGCGCCGTGAGCGGCGTGACGGCCTCCTTGAGGGCGCGCGCCCGCGCCTCCGTGGCGGCCGTGTCGACCAGGGCGGAGCGGTTGCCGGCGACGATGAGGCCGGCGTTGTTCAGGCACCAGCCGCCGTCGGGCTGGATGTAGGCGTGGACGTTCTCCGCGACCTCTTGGAGGCGGGGGGTGTCGTGGGTGCGGGTGTTCACGGGGTGCGCTCCGTGGGTGGTCGGGTCAGGACCCGATCACTGTGGCCAGCGGGGATCGAGTGCGGGTCGAGGAGGACGGGCCGCAAGCACCGCCGCCGCGAGCCCCGCGTCCAGGACCGTTCCCGCCGTCGGTCTTCTCGTCGCGCCGAAGACCGCCGGCGCCACCGCCGCGCTGACCGTGTAGCCCGCGTCCAGCGTGTGGGACTCCAGGTGCCAGTCGCCGTCGTCGGCCGGCGAGCCGTCCGAGCGCAGCAGGCGGGCCGTGGCGCCCGAGGCGGCCGGGATGGTGAAGCCGAAGGAGGTGAAGGGCAGCCGCAGGCCCAGGCCCAGGGCCTTGCTGTACGCCTCCTTGAGCGTCCACAGGCGGATCATGGACGCGTTGCGGTCCTGCTCCGGCAGCCAGCCCAGCGCGGCCCGCTCGTAGGCGGTGAAGGACTCCTCGGCCAGGCCCGTGCCGTAGATGGAGCGCGCGGAGGACTCCACGTCGACCCCGATCGGGCCGACGTGGCTGAGGCCCACCGCGAGGATGTCCCCCGTGTGGCTCAGGCTCACCTCCAGCTGCCCGCAACCGCGCAGGTAGGGCCTGCCGTTGGGGTTGCGGGCCAGCTCCAGCTCGCCCGGGTCGGCGTCCAGGACGGCGCCCGCCGCGTACTTCAGCAGGACCCGGGAGGCGGCGAAGCGCCGCCGGGTCTGTTCCTGCTGGATGCCGGCGTGCCGCTCGGCCTCCTGCCCGAGCAGCCTGCCGAGTTCGTCGTCCGGCAGGCCGTGGTCGCCCCAGTCGCCCATCAGCCCGTAGACGAGCGCGAAGCCCCGCTCCTCCATTGCTGCGTCCGCGGCGGTCCACGGGCCGTCCGGGGCCGTCACCCGGACCGGCGGCGAACCGGCCAGCCCCCGGGGACCGGATGTGGCCATGTCATCTCCCTATATGTGGTTGCCGGTTACGCGTGCGGGGACTACGCGGCAGTCGGCCCGCCGCCCAGCAGCACGTCGTAGAGGTCGAGGCTGCGGCCCTGTACGCAGCGCTCCACCGCGGCGGCGAGCAGTGCCTCGCCGCGCCTGGCGTCGGCCGCGGGCTCCGGCAGTCCGAGGCGGAACTGGACCCTGCCGAGCGCGGCGATCAGCCAGGCGGGGTCGGACAGGAAGCCCGCCTCCTGCTCCTGCTCCCGGTCGCCGTGCAGCCACACGCCCAGGCAGGCGGCCGCCGCCGCGAGCAGGGTGTAGCGCTCGGCGAGGGCGTAGCCGTGCGGGGTGGCCAGGGCGGCGAGGTCCTGTTCGGGCAGCGCGCGGCACTCCTCGCCGAGCGCCCGCAGCTCCGCGGCCAGCGCCCGCACCTGGGAGCGCAGCGCCTCGCCGTCCGGGCCGGCGACCGGCAGGGCGTCCAGGGTCTGCTCGGCGTGCGGCAGCACCGCCATCAGCGTGTCCCCGCCGGCGGCGAGGTCGAGCCGTGCGGGGTCGAGCGGGGGCAGGGGTGCCGAGACGGAGAACAGGCCGGGTGGCGGCGGGGCGGCCGTCCACGAGGTCCGGGCCAGGAAGGGGAGCTGGGGGACCAGGGTGGCCAGCGCCGCGGCGGCGCCGATCGGCCCGGGCGGGATCTCCGACAGGTCGCGCAGGTGTTTGCGGAACGTGCCGAAGCCGCCCTCCTCCTGCAGGGCGCGCGGCCCCAGGACGGCCGCGAGATCGCCGGTGCTCTGCTGCAGCATGCGCACCACCAGGCACATGGCGGCGGCCGTCCACACGCTGGACTCCTCCGGCAGGAGGTGCAGCGAGCGGATCGTGGCCAGCAGCAGGCAGTCGCACACCAGCATGTCCGCGAACGAGGACGTGATGGCGCGCCGCGCGTACCGCGAGGTCGGCGGGCGCACCCCCGGTGCGCGCTCCAGCACCGCCGCGAGCACCGAGCGCAGCGCGGTGTCGGCGCAGCCGACCGCCATCGACGGCACGAGCGGCCTGCTGACCTGCAGGGACCGCAGCGCGACCGCCGTACCGTCGCCGGGCGCGCCGAGCACGCTGCCCGCCGGCACGGGCCACCGGTCGAACTCCAGGAAGCCCGCGGGCAGCCGGCGCACCGCGGTGGCGTCGTACGGGGACAGCAGCCGCACGGCGTCCGGCGGCAGGTCGGCGCGGTCCAGGAGCAGCGCCGAGTGGGCGCCGTCGCCGTCCGCGTGCCGGGCCAGCAGGACGAAGCCCGCGGCCAGGGGTGCGTTGGCGATCAGCGGGGTGCGGCCGTCCAGCATCCCGCCGCCCTGCGGTGCGGGGGTCAGGGTGAGGTCGCCGCTGCTGAACTCGTTGCCGTAGGACATGTTCTGGAAGGCGACGGACAGCCGTCCGCCGTCCAGGAGCAGCCGGGCCGTGCGGGCCTGCTGCTCCTCGTTGCCGTGGCACCAGGCGAACACCGCGGAGACCAGGGAGGCCGAGCCGTGGCCGCGGCCGAGGGCGAAGTCCCGCCGGAACACCGCGCGCAGCAGCTGCGTCGCGGTGTCCAGGCCGGTCAGCCGGCCGCCGAGGGGCTGCGGGACGATCTCCTCGCGCAGGCCGAAGGCGTCCAGCAGGGGCTCGCCGCCCAGCGGCAGCTCGCCCCGGCGGTCGGCGGCCAGCACGGCGGCGTGCCCGAGGGGGTTGCCCGGGTCGAGGGGGTCGCCGAGCCGGCGCTCCAGTGCGGCCACGCGGTCGGCGGACGGGACGGCCTCGCTGAGGGAGCCGATGTCAGAAGACCTGGTCATGGGTGATCAGGCGGGACTTCAGCTGCACCTCGCCGCCGTTCACCACCAGCGTGTCGTGCACCGTGCAGCTCGGGTTGATCTCGGGCTTGCCGCCGGGGCGGACGGTCACCACGAGCGCGTACACCGTCGACTTGACCGTGCCGTCGTCCTGCGGGTCCAGGGCGATCTGGTTGAACCAGTGGCGGCGCGTGACCGGGTCGCCGTCGAACTTCTTGTGGAAGTTCACCAGCTCCTCGACGATGCCGGGGCGGCCGACGGCGGGCTCGGCGCCCGGCGAGTGCTGGAAGACGCCGTCCTCGGTGAACGTCGCCGCGTACTCCTCGAAGCGGCGCGCGTCGAGGTGGTGCATCTGGTGGGCGTAGAAGTGCTGCACCTGGGAGTGGAGCTCCGTCAGGGACTGGGTGGCGGTCATGGTGCCTCTCCGGGAAGGAAGGAAGAAGGGGGAGGAAAACGGGGAGGGAAGGGAGGGAGGTGCAGGAGGGAGGGGAGGGGTCAGCCGGCCTGCGCGGCGGCGCGCTGCTCGGCGTACGTCGCGGCGTGCGCCATGGTGGCGAGGCTGTTGCGGCCGAGGGCCTCGCGCAGGTACGCGCGGGCGTCGGCGAGCGTGGCGTCCGCGCCCAGGACCTCGGTGACCGCCTCGGGGTTGACCGCCACCGTGTGGCGGGCGGTGGCGACGGCCCCGCCCCCGGGCTTGTCCGCGAAGTGCCACAGGCCGCTGTGGCCGAGCAGCAGCTTCGGCATGACGTGCTGCTTGTAGGCGATCCACTCCGGGCCGCGGCAGATGCGGGTGGAGCGGGTGGTGTGGGCGGAGCCGTCGGCGGTGACGGTGTCCATCTCCAGGTCCTGGATGCCGGGGACGTCCTCGGTCAGCCGGGCCTGCCGGACGTGCGGGAGCCGCTCAGCCCACAGGTCGGCGCGGTCGACGAAGTCGAAGGCGTCGGCGGCCGAACCCGTCAGCTCCACGGTGTCGGTGAAGGAGAACACCACGTCGGACGCGGTGCCGCCGTACTCGGCGATCCGCGCCAGCGCCGCCAGCTCCTCGGGGCTGTTGCGGTCGAGCGCGGCGTTGACGGCCGCGACGGTCTCCGGGGCGTCGCCGACGGCCGTGAAGTCGTGGAGCAGGACCACGCGGGTGCCGCCGCCCGGCAGCGCCTCGAAGATCCACTCGCCGCCCATGGAGGCGATGGGGGCCGTGCTGCGCTCCTGCCGGAAGGTCACGCGCAGCGCCTCGGGGTCGAGGGTGCGCCGGGAGGTCCAGGTGCTGACCCGGCCGTTGACCGTGGCCCAGATCTCGAAGCGCTCCTCGCGCTCGCCGCGCTCCAGGTGGTGGACGTGGACGCTCGGCCCGAAGATCGCGGGCCAGGTCGTGACGTCCGCGACCAGGCCGTAGAGCACCTCCGGGGGCGCGGAAACTTCCAGGGTGTGCTCGGTGTGGTGCCGGCGCGGTTCCGTCATCTCGTTCGTCTCCTCGGTGCGTACGGGGCCGGGCCCGGGCACGTGGGTGTCCCGTGCCCGGACCCGGGTGCTGCGGACCGCTCGGTGCGGCGCGCGGCGCGTCAGGCGGCGGCGGCCTCGGTGACCAGGCCGTTGACGAGGTCGATGAGCGCGCGCGGCGTCTCGACCTCGACGAGCTCGTCGTCCGGGACGACGACCCCGAACTCCTGCTTGATCTGGGCGGCGCTCTCCATCAGGGCGAGCGAGTCGTAGCCCAGCTCGTCGAAGGGGCGGTCGGAGATGTCGCCGCTGATGTCGATGCTGTCGTCGACGCCGGCGCACTCGACGAGGATGCGGCGGACGTCGTCAACGGTCATGTGGGCCATGGGTATTGCTCCAAGCGGTAGAGAAGCCGATGGGGTGAGGGGAGCCGGCGCCCGTGCCTACGCGGCGCGGACGACGACGGCCGAGTTGAAGCCGTGCCGGCCGCGGGCGAGGACCAGGGCGGTGCGGACCGCCTGGTCGCGGGGCGCGCCCTGGACCAGGTCGAGGCCGTAGCCCTCGGGCACCGGGGCGCCCGTGGGGGTCGGCGGGATGACGCCGTCGCGGATCGACAGCAGCGCCGTCGCGACGTCCAGCGGGCCGCCGCCGGAGTAGAGCCGGCCGGTGAGGGCCTTCGGGGCGGTGACGGGCACCGCGCCGGCGCCGAAGAGGCCGCTGATGGCCGCGGCCTCCGCCGCGTCCAGCTCGGGGACGCCGGCGCCGTCGGCGAAGACCACGTCGACGTCGCCGGGCGCGAGGCCCGCGTCGGCCAGGGCGGCCTCCGCGGCGCGGCGCAGGGCCGGGGGGCGGCCGGTGCCGGGGGCGGGGTCGAAGGTGGCGGCGTAGCCCGCGAGTTCGCCGTAGACCTGCTGGACGCCGCGCTCGCGGGCGCTCGCCTCGTCCTCGGCGACGAGGATCGCGCCGCCCTCGCCGGGCACGTAGCCCGAGGCGTCGGCGCTGAAGGGCAGGTAGGCGCGGGCGGGGTCGGTGGCGGTGGTGACGCGGCCGCCGGCCAGCTGGGAGACGTAGCCCCACGGGTCGAGGGCGGAGTCGACGCCGCCGGCCACGACGAGCGGGGTGCCGCGGCGGACCGTGCGGCGGGCGTGGCCGAGCGCGTCCAGGCCGCCGGCCTGCTCGCCGACGAGGGCGGCGCTCGGTCCGCGCAGCTTGTGGCGGATGGAGATCTGGCCGGTGTTGACCGCGTAGAACCACGCGAAGGACTCGTAGACGCTGACGAAGTCCGGGCCCTTGTTCCACAGCTTGTCGAACTCGCGGTGGGTGAAGTCGAAGCCGCCCAGGGCGTTGGAGGTGACGACGCCCATGTCGTAGTCCGGCAGGGTGTCGGGGGAGACGTCGGCGTCGGTCAGGGCCCAGTCGGCGGCGACGAGCGCGAGCCGCGTCGAGGGGTCGGTCTGCGGGAGCAGCCGGCTGTTGAGGTGCTCGGCCGCGTCGAAGTCGTCGATCTGGCCGGCGAGGGAGGACGCGTAGCGGGAGGCGTCGAAGCGGGTGACGGGGCCGATGCCGGTGTGGCCCGCGAGCACCGCCTTCCAGAAGGCCTCGGTGCCGAGGCCGTTGGGGGCGGTGACGCCGATCCCGGTGATCACGGTCCGCCCGTTGAGGCCGTCCTTGCTGGTCATGCCTTCACTCCTTCCGGGGCGCGCAGGATCATCGCGCTCTGGAAACCGCCGAAGCCGCTGCCGACGGTCAGGACGGAGTCCACCCGCTGCTCGCGCGCGGTCAGCGGGACGTAGTCGAGGTCGCACTCGGGGTCGGGCGTGTGCAGGTTGGCCGTCGGCGGTACGACGTTGTGCTTGATGGCCAGGGCGCAGGCCGCGATCTCGATGGAGCCGATGGCGCCCAGGGAGTGGCCGACCATCGACTTGATGGAGCTGACCGGCACGTCGTAGGCGTGCTGCCCGAGCGCGATCTTGAAGGCGGCCGTCTCGTGGCGGTCGTTCTGCTTGGTGCCGGAGCCGTGCGCGTTGACGTAGTCGACGACGGTCGGGTCGACGCGCGACTCGTCGAGCGCCGCGCGGATGGCCTCCGCCATCTCCCGGCCGTCCTTCTTCAGACCGGTCATGTGGTACGCGTTGCAGCGGGTGGCGTAGCCGGTGACCTCGGCGTAGATCTGCGCGCCACGGGCCTTGGCGGCCTCGTACTCCTCCAGGACGAACATGGCGCTGCCCTCGGCGAGGACGAAGCCGTTGCGGGAGGCGTCGAACGGCCGGGAGGCGTGCTCGGGGTCGTCGTTGCGCGTGGTGGTGGCCTTGATCGCGTCGAAGCAGGCCAGCACGATCGGGGAGATCGGGGTGTCCGACGCACCGGCGATCATCACGTCGGCGGAGCCCTCGCGGATCAGCTGGACGCCGTAGCCCACGGCGTCGAGGCCGGAGGTGCAGCCGTCGGAGACCATGGTCACGGGGCCCTCGGCGCCGGCGGCCCAGGCGACCTCGGCGGGCATGACGCCCGGGCTGAGGTAGTCGAACATGTGCGGCGACAGGTAGTCGGGGTCGACCAGCCACTCGCGGCCCTTGTCGGCCATCACGAGGTACTCGTTCTCCAGGCTGGTCGCGGAGGCGACGGCGCTGCCGAGGCTCACGCCCACGCGGTGCGGGTCCACGCCGGCGAACTCCAGGCCGCTGTCGGCCACGGCCTCCCGGGTGCAGGCCACGGCGAACTGGGTCGCCCGGTCCATCCTGCGGATCTCCCGGGGGGAGAAGCCCTCGGCCTCGGGGAAGAAGTCGGCCTCGGCCGCCACCTGGGACCGGAACGGAGCCGCGTCGAAGAACGAGATCCGCCGGGTGGCGGTGCGGCCCGCGGTGAGCAGGTCCCAGAACTCCTTGGTGCCGGAGCCGCCCGGGGCGCGGACGCCGATACCGGTGATCACCACTCGTCGGGTCATCGCGTGGGCACGCCTTCCTTCGAGCTGAACATCGAGTCACGTTCCTTTCCGCTTGCCCTGCAGCGATGTCCACCGCTGCCTGTCGGGGACAGCGCCGTTGGCAAGGGAAACGGTGCGGCTCCGGCCTCGAACACCGCTCGAAGACGGATGGGGCACGTCCACAAGAAACCGGCTGGCCGGTTTCTCTTGGTAATCCGACGTCAGAGGGGCCGTAGACAGGGCGCCCGGTCGGTTTCCAGCGGGGTCTGGGGCGGCGTAGAGGGGGATTAAAGCGGTCAAAGGCGGGCACAGAAGATCGTCGGATCAAGGTTTCGAAGAGTAATAGAAACAACGCAGTCGGTTTGGTACGGTCAAATGCGCCGTCGGTAGCCATCACGTGGGGAGAGACGATGGAAGCCAGATCCGTGCAACTCAGCCCTGTGTCCACCGAGGAACCGCCCTTCCGGGAGCCGTCCCCCGCCAACCCCTGGTCCGTGGAACCGGAGTTCTTCTCGTCACTCACGCGCAACGACCAGCGCAGGATGGCGGAGCAGTACGTACGCGGCCTGCTGGAGGCGGAGGGCCGCAAGACCCTGCGCAACGTCGCGGAACAGATCGGCGGGAAGGCGCTCCAGCAGAGCGTCCACCACTTCATCACCGCCTCGTCGTGGAACTGGGCCCCGGTCCGGCGGGCGCTCGCGCGCCGCGCGGAGGAGGAGGTGCGCCCGCAGGCGTGGGTGGTCAAGTCCACCGTCATCCCCAAGGCGGGGGTGCACTCGGTCGGCGTCGACCAGCAGTTCCTCCCCCACCTGGGCCAGACGGTCAACGGCCAGCGGGCGTTCAGCGTCTGGAGCGCCTCCGAGCGGGTCAGCGTGCCCTTCAACTGGAGCCTGGTGCTGTCCAGGAACTGGCTGGAGGACCCGGCCCGGCGCAGCCGCGCCCACATACCCGACGCCAGCCGCGCCATCTCCCTGGAGGAGCACGCCGGCGCCGTGGCCCTGGAGGCCGCCGACTCCTGGGGGCTGCGCAGGCGCCCCGTCGTCGTGGACGTGGAGGGGCTCGACGCGGGGGCGACCGTGCGGCGCTTCGCGCGCGCGGGCGTCCCGCTGATCATGCGCATCGACGGCACGACCCCGCTGCGCGTCGACGGCGCCCTGCTGCAGGGCTACAGCGACCGGGAGGTGCCCGCGCAGAACCTGATCGGCTCGATGAAGCGGATGCGCCGGCAGGTCGAGTGGTCCGACACCTCGGGGGCGGGCTCGTACCGCGGGGTGGTGAGCGCGATCCCGGTGATCCTGTCGTGCCCCGCGCCCGCGGGCGTGCCCGGGGGCACCCACCACCGGCCCATGCTGCTGATGGGCGACTGGGGCTCCTCCGACCGGTGGCCGTCGCGGATGTGGCTCACCGACTCGCGGCGGCTGCCGCTGGTCACCCTGCTGCGCCTGACCCGGCTCACGGGCGTCGTCCAGCGCGACTTCGCGGAGATCTCCGAGCACACCGGGATGCGGGACTTCGCGGGCCGCTCGTTCCGCGGCTGGCACCGGCACGTCACCCTGGCCTCGGTCGCCCACCTCATCGCCGTGCGGGCGGGGGCGCGACGCCTCCCGGCGCAGCGGCGGCGCGCGGCGGGGTCCGTCGCGCCGCTGTGCGCGTGAGCGGAGCCTGCCGCGGTGGGTCAGCCCGCCGCGCCGGGGCCGGCGATCCCGTGGAAGCCCTTCCGGTAGTACAGCAGGGGCTCCCCCTCGCCGGCCTCGGCGTGCTCCACCTCGCCGAACAGCACGAGGTGGTCACCGGCCGGCACCTGCCGCTCGGTGCGGCACTCCAGCCGGGCGAGCGCGCCCGGCAGCAGGGGCAGGCCGCGCCGGGAGCGGGCCGTCCCGGGCTGCGGGAACTTGTCCGCGCCCCGGCGCGCGAAGAGCGCGGCCAGGTCCTGCTGGTCCCGGCCGAGCACGTGGACGACGAACCCCTCGGCGCCGGTGAAGGCGTCGAAGCAGTTGGCCCGCAGGTCCAGGCACACGAGCACCAGGGGCGGTTCGAGGGAGACGGAGGTGAAGGAGCTGGCAGTGAAACCGTGGCTGCGGCCCTGCGCATCCACGGTGGTCACGACCGTGACCCCGCTGGCCCAGCGGGCGAGGGACGTCCGGAACCGTTCGGCGGTGATCGTCTCTGCGAGCATCCCCCCACGCTGCTCAGCCGCGCTTGAGCCGGGATCGAGCCGTGGCGGAACCGCCGCGGCGGAACCCGCGCTTCGACCCCCTTTCGACCGGCCGTCGAGGCCGCGGCGGCACCCTCGGCGCGACCGGCGTCATGTCGCCGTCAGTATCAGCAACCAGCTACGGAGGAACGATGGGCACGCAGAACGCCAAGGTCGCACTGGTGACCGGGGCAACCAGTGGCATCGGTCTGGCGATCGCCACCCACCTGGCCCGCAACGGCGCCCGCGTCTACCTGTGCGCCCGGGACGCGGAGAAGCTGGCGGAGACCGTCAAGTCCCTGCAGGACCAGGGCTTCGAGGCCGACGGCACCACCTGTGACGTGACCGACCGCGAGGACGTCAAGCGCTTCGTGGCCGCCGCGGTGGAGCGCTTCGGCACCGTCGACATCCTCGTCAACAACGCCGGCCGCAACGGCGGCGGCGCGATCGCCGAGATGTCCGACGAGCTCTGGTACGACGTGATCAACACCAACCTCAACAGCGTCTTCCTCGTGACGCGCGAGGTGCTGAGCGCCGGCGGCCTGCTCACCAAGGGCTGGGGCCGGATCGTCAACATCGCCTCCACGGCCGGCAAGCAGGGCGCCGTCACCGCCGCCCCGTACTCCGCCTCCAAGCACGGCGTGGTCGGCTTCACCAAGGCCCTCGGCCTCGACCTCGCGAAGACCGGCATCACCGTCAACGCGGTCTGCCCCGGCTTCGTCGAGACGCCGATGGCCGAGCGCGTCCGCGGCCACTACGCGGAGATGTACGGGATCACCCTGGAGGAGGCGGCCGAGAAGGTCACCACCCGGGTGCCGATCGGCCGCTACGTCGACGTCGAGGAGGTCGCGGCCATGGTCGACTACCTGGTCGGCGACGGCGCCTCGTCCGTGACCGCGCAGGCCCTCAACGTCTGCGGCGGCCTGGGCAACTACTAGGCGCCGGCCACCAGGCGCCCCCGCCGTGCCGGACCGGGCGCGGAACCCACGTGTCCGGTTCGACCGCCGCTCGAATTCCGCACGAGCCCGTCGCGGCAGCCTGTGCCCGCACCACCCACAGGCAGGCAGGACGACAGGAGCATGCGGTGACGGAGCAAGCGGTGACGGATTCACCCGTAGGGACACGCATACGTACGGCGGCCGTGATCGGCGTGGGCACCATCGGCCTCGGCTGGGCCGCGCTGTTCGCCTCCGCCGGGCTGACCGTCCGGATCAACAGCCGGCGGCCTGACGCCGAGGCGCACGTCCGGAAGGCGTTCGAGCTGTACGCGGCCTCGCTGCCGGGCGGCCCCGCCGACCCGGCCGAGCTCGCCGCCAAGCTTGAGTTCGAGCCCGACGTGGCCCGCGCCGTCGAGGGCGCCGACGTCGTCCAGGAGAACGCCCCCGAGGACCTGGCCCTCAAGCAGGACCTCTTCGCCCGGATCGGCGCCGCCGCCCCCGCCCACGCGCTGCTGCTGTCGTCCACCTCCACGCTGCTCCCCGACGCCCTGGGAGCGAGGATGGCCGACCCGGGCAGGCTGCTGGTCGCCCACCCCTTCAACCCGCCGCACATCGTGCCGCTGGTCGAGATCGTCACGGGCGAGCGGACCGACCCGCAGGCCGTCGAGGAGACCGTGGCCTTCTACCGCGGCCTCGGCAAGACTCCCGTCGTGCTGCGCCGGGCCGTCCCCGGCTTCGTCGCCAACCGGCTGCAGTCCGCGCTGCTGCGCGAGAGCATCCACCTGGTCCGCGAGGGCGTCGTCTCCGTCGCCGAGCTGGACGAGATCGTCACCTCCTCGATCGGCGGCCGCTGGGCGGCGGTCGGCCCGTTCCGCGCCTTCCACCTCGGCGGCGGCCCCGGGGGCCTGCGGCACTGGTTCGAGCACCTCGGCGCCGGCCTGGAGAAGAGCTGGCAGGGGCTCGGCAACCCGCCGGTCGACGAGGAGACCGTCGCCCGGATCCTCGCCCAGGCGGAGGAGGCGTTCGGCGGCCGCACCTACGAGGAACTCGCGGCCGAGCGCGACGCGAAGCAGACCCGCGTGATCGCGGCTGCGGCGGACACCGGCGCGGAACGGGCGTAGCCGAGCGCGCCCATCCGGCGGACGGTTGGGTTCCGCTCGAAGCACGCTCGAAGCCGGCTCGAAGCACGCTCGAGGATCACTCGAAGTCTGCTCGAAGAACGCTCGAAAACCGCGCGAAGCGTCGGTTCCCCCGTTGACCTCAACTCCGGTTGAGGTTGAAAGATAAAGCGCACCAGCCCCACCAGAGTTCATCAGAGCTCAGCAGAGTCCAGCAGAGCCCAGCAGAGAGAAGGACATGCCATGAAGGCGGCAGTTTTCCAGGAGTTCGGCGGCCCCGAGGTGCTCAAGGTCGAGGAGGTCGAGACCCCCCGACCCGGCGCCGGCGAGATCCGCGTGCGCGTCAAGGCCGCCGGTGTGCAGGCGTACGACACGGCCGTCCGCGCCGGCTGGAACCCGCCCGGCATGACCATCTCCTTCCCGCAGACCGTCGGCAACGACTTCGCGGGCGTCGTCGACGAGATCGGCGAGGGCGTCACCGAGTTCGCCGTCGGCGACGAGGTCCTGGGCTGGGCCCTGCTCTCCTGCTACGCCGAGTACCTGGTCGTCTCCGCCGAGCAGGTCGTCGCCAAGCCCTCCGGCATGCCGTGGGAGGTCGCCGGCTCGTTCTCCGCCTCGGCGCAGACCGCCCACACCGCGCTCAAGGCGCTGGAGGTCGGCGCGGGCGACACCCTGCTCGTGCACGCGGCCGCCGGCGGCGTCGGCACGATCGCCGTGCAGCTGGCCCGGGTCTTCGGCGCCACGGCCATCGGCACCGCGAGCGAGCGCAACCACGAGTACCTGCGCTCGCTGGGCGCCACCCCCGTCACCTACGGCGAGGGCCTCGCCGGCCGCGTCCGCGAGCTCGCCCCCGGCGGCGTCACCGCGGCCCTCGACGGCATCGGCGGCGACGCCCTCGACGTCTCCGTCGAGCTGGTGAAGGACAAGAACCGCATCGCCACCCTCGTCGACTTCGGCCGCGTCGAGGAGCTGGGCGTCCGCGCCGTCTTCAGCCAGCGGGCCAAGGAGCGCCTCGCCGAGCTCACCGCCCTCTACACCGAGGGCAAGCTGCGCGTGGAGGTCTCCAAGACCTTCCCGCTGGAGCAGGCCGCGGACGCGCACCGCGAGATGGAGACGGGCCACGTGCGCGGAAAGATCGTCATCACCGTCGGCTGAACGATCGATCGAACGATCAACCGAGGAGACCTGCCATGAAGATCGAGATCTACTCCGACGTCCTGTGCCCGTGGTGCTACATCGGCAAGCGCCGGATAGCCGCCGCCCTGGACGGCTTCGCCCACCGCGACGAGCTGGAGATCGTCTGGCGCAGCTTCGAGCTCGCGCCGGGCGAGGGCAGCGAGCCCGGCCCGACGGCGGCCGAGGCCATGGCCGAGTGGACGGCCCCGGACGTGCTGCCGGGCCGGATCGAGCTGATCAAGTCCCAGGGCCGGCAGGAGGGTCTGGAGCTCAACCTCCACAAGTCCCGTCCCGTGGGCACCTTCGACGCGCACCGCCTCACCCACTTCGCGGCCGAGCGCGGCCTGCTGGAGCCGGTCATGGAGCGGCTGTTCCACGCGTACCACACCGAGGCCCTCAACGTCGGGGACCGCGAGGTGCTGGTGCGGCTGGCGGGCGAGGCCGGGCTGGACGAGGCCGAGGCCCGCGAGGTGCTGGAGAGCGACCGCTACGCCGACGCCGTGGTCGCCGACGGGAACCGCGCCCGCCAGTTCAACGTGACGGGCGTGCCGTCGGTCGTCATCGACGGCCGCATGCCGGTCTCCGGCGTGCAGGCGCCCGAGAAGCTGCTCACCTTCATCGAGCGCGCGTGGGAGCGGGCGCAGAAGGAGCCGGCGGCGTCCGTCTGAGGCCGCCGCGAGGAGCCGGTGGCGTCCGTCCCGGGCCGCCGCCACGAACGGTGATCTCCGCAGGCCCGCACGGGCCCGCGGAGGTCCTCGCAGGTCCTCGCAGATCAGCGCAGGTCAGCGCAGGTACGTGCAGGTCCGCCCCCAGGCCGAAACCCGCTGCCACGGCCGGAATTCGATCCGCTCTCCATCGGGACTCCAGCCGCGTTCCGGAGTCTGTTCCCGGCGCTGGAAGTACTCCGCGCCGTCTGAGAGAGGAAATACAGTGCAGCACAAGTGGAAGCTGACGGGCGGACTTGCGGCCTCACTGGGGCTTGCTCTGACGGGGATCATGTCCTCGGCCGGAACGGCGAGTGCCGACACCGCGACGAAGACGGTCGATTACACCTGCCAGACCCGGTACGACGGCAACTGGATCCCGGTTCCGTACGCGCGTGACTTCACGACCACGGCTCCGGCCAAGGTCGCCCCGGGTCAGACCTTCAAGGTCACCTTCGACTCGGCCCCGATCAAGGCCGTGGCGGACTTCAACAAGCTCCTCAACAGCGTGAACATCGCGTACAAGGTGCCGGCCAACGCCAAGGTCGTCAGCTACAGGCTGACCGGCGGCAGCAACCTCGGCTCCGCGAAGCAGTGGGTGGAGCGCAACGGCACCAACTTCGCCGTCAAGTCCAACGGCGAGTGGGCCGGCGGCGTCGAGTTCGACTTCCCGAACCTGGAGGTCACGCTCAAGGCCCCGAGCACCGCCGGCGCCACCCTCACCACCGGCGCGGGCGGCTCCAGCTTCAGCGACCCGGCCTTCTCCTGGAACCGGCTGCAGACCCAGCTGAACACCTGGGACCCGTTCCAGTGCTACGCCGACCCGGCCAAGCCGGTGACGTTCTCGACCACCCAGGTCGGTTAGTGACCGCCCCGGGCGCGGCTGCCGGAGTGCCTTCCGGCAGCCGCGCCCGGGCGTCCGCCGCGCCGCGGGACCGCCGGGGTCCCCGGCAACCGCCGAAGTCCGCGGACACCGCCCAAGTCCGCCGAATGAGAACGGGCACGTGATGAGCAGCGCAGTACAGCCTCCCGAGGACGCCGTACGGCCTCCCGGGGACCGGACCGTCGTCGCCGTCATCGGCGCGGGCACCATCGGGCTCGGCTGGATCGCCCTCTTCCTGGACCGGGGGCTCCGGGTCCGGGTCAACAGCAGGCGCCCCGACGCCGAGCGGGTGGTCAGGGAGGGCCTCGCGGTCTTCGCCCCCACGCTGCCGGGCGGGGCCGCCGACGTCGACGTGCTCATGGAGCACGTGGAGTTCGAGCCCGACATGGCCCGCGCCGTCCGCGGCGCTGCGGTCGTGCAGGAGAACGCCCCCGACGACCTCGCCCTCAAGCAGGAGCTCTTCCGTACGGTCGAGCAGGCCGCTCCCGCGGAAGCCCTTCTCCTGTCCTCCACGTCCAAGCTGCTGCCCGACGACATGGGCGCGCTGATGGCCGAGCCGGGACGCGTCGTCGTGGGACACCCCTTCAACCCGCCGCACGTCGTCCCCCTGGTCGAGGTCGTCGGCGGCCGTCGCACCCCCGCCGGGCTGATCGACGAGGTCACGGCCTTCTACCGGGCGGTGGGCAAGGTCCCCGTGGTCGTCCGCAAGCCCGTGCCGCGCTTCGTCGCCAACCGCCTGCAGTCCGCGCTGCTGAGGGAGAGCGTCCACCTCGTGCAGGAGGGCGTCGTCACGATGGCCGAACTCGACGCCGTCGTCACGCAGTCGATCGGCCTGCGCTGGGCCGTCGTGGGTCCGTTCGAGGCCTTCCACCTGGGCGGCGGCGAGGGCGGCCTGCGCCGCTGGCTGGGCGGTGTGGCGCCCGGCCTGGAGCGCGCCTGGCGCGCCCCCGCCGTCCCGGCGCTGACGCCGGAAGCCGTCGAGGCGCTCGGCGCCGAGGCGGACCGGACCTTCGGCACGGACTACGCCGCGCTGTCGCGCGCCCGTGACGAGAAGCAGAACGCCGTGCTCGACGCGCTCGCGCGGATCGACGCCCGGCACCAGCACCAGTCACCCAGGGAAGACGAGAACATGGAACCCCAGCCCCAGCCCCAGCTCCGGATCCAGCCCCAGCAGACCCAGCCGGCTCAGCAGCCCGAACCGCACGTCGTGGACTTCTGGTTCGACCCGCTGTGCCCCTTCGCCTGGATCGCCTCGCGGTGGATCACGGAGGTGGCCGGGAAGGCCCCGGTGACCGTCCGCTGGCACGCGATGAGCCTGGCCCTGCTCAACAGCGGCAAGGACATGCCCGAGGCGCGGCGCACGATGCTCGACCTCTACTGGGGCCCGGTCCGGGTGCTGGCCGCCGCCCGCGCCGCCCACGGCGACGCCGTCACCGGCCCGCTCTACACGGCGATGGGCTCCCGCTTCCACGCCCCCGGCGGCATCTTCGAGCCCGTCCGCACCGCCCCGGCCGAGGAGTTCCGCGCGGCGATGATCGAGGGTCTGAGCAGGACGCGTCCGGACATCGAGGCGGCCCTGGCCGAGACCGGGCTGCCCGCCGATCTGATCGACGCCATGGACGACGACCGCTGGGACGACGACCTGCGGGCCTCGCACGCCCGGGTGCCCTCGGACGGCCTCGGCCAGGAGCTGATCGGCGTCCCGACGATCTCCGTGGACGGCGGAGCGGGCCAGTTCGGCCCGGTCCTGACGGAGATACCGCGCGGCGAGCGGGCGGTACGGCTCTGGGAAGCCTTCCGGACGCTGGCCGGCGACCCGGCGTTCTTCGAGCTGAAGCAGAGCACGGGGCGCACCGAGCCCCTGACCCACTGACTACTGACCACTGACCCACTTTTCCGACGATCCGACCGATCAACTGGAGGAATCCCAGATGCGTGTGATCCGTATCCGTGAGTTCGGGGGCCCGGAGGTCATGCGGGTCGAGGAGACCCCCGTGCCGCAGCCGGGCCCCGGTGAGGTGCTGATCGCCGCCGAGGCGATCAGCGTGGGCTTCGCGCAGACGCAGATGCGGCGCAACATCTTCCCCGCGCCGATGTGGCGGCCCGAGTTCCCGATCGTGCTCGGCGGTGACGTCATCGGCCGCGTCGCGGGCGTGGGCGCCGGCGTGACGGGCTTCCGCGAGGGCGACCGGGTCGGCGCGTTCACGCTCCACGGGGCGTACGCCGACTACGTGGTCGTCGATGCGGAAACGGTTCTGTCCGTGCCGGAGGGCCTCGACGCCGCGCAGGCCACCGCCCTCCCGTCGCCCGGCCCCATCGGCACCGGCACCCTGGGCACGGCCGGCCTGCGCAAGGGCGAGAGCGTCCTGGTGCACGCCGCGTCCGGCGGCATCGGCCACCTGAGCGTGCAGTGGGCCAAGGCCCACGGCGCCGGCCCGGTCATCGCCACCGCGAGCTCGGCCGAGAAGCTCGACTTCGCCCGCGCCCTCGGCGCCGACGTCGTCGTCGACTACAGCCGCGAGGGCTGGGTCGACGAGGTCCGCGAGGCCACCGGCGGTGCCGGCGTCGACATCATCCTCGACAGCATCGGCGGCGACGTCCTCCGCCAGGGCGTCGGCCTGCTGGCCCCCTTCGGCCGTCTGGTCTTCTACGGCTCCGCGGGCGGCGGGCTGGAGATCCCGCGGATCTCGCCCATGGAGCTCATCGAGATGAAGTTCATCACCGGCTTCGCCCTCTCCCGCTGGCGCGCCGCCCGGCCCGAGGAGTACCTCGCCAACCACGAGGAGCTGGCCGCCGGCCTCGCCGACGGCACGATCCGGCACGCGGTGCACGCCACGTACCCCCTCGAAGAGGTCGGCCGGGCCCACGAGGAGATCGAGTCCCGGGCCCACATCGGGCGCATCGTGCTGCTGCCCTGACACCCCCCCGCACGGAGATTGGAACCGCTTTGCCGGACACGAACGCCCAGAACCCCACCCGCCTCGCCGTGATCGTCGGCAGCACCCGCAAGGACCGCTTCGGTCCGGTCGTCGCCGACTGGTTCACCGCCCACGCCCGTGAGCGCGCCGACCTGGACGTCGACGTCATCGACCTGGCCGAGGCCGGCCTGCCGCACGTCCTGGAGGGACCCGGCGAGGACGGCACGCACCCCTCGGCGGCGGTGCGCGCCTTCGCGGCGCGGATCGACCGGGCCGACGTCTTCGCCGTCATCACGCCCGAGTACAACCGCGGTTACCCCGCCTCGCTCAAGCAGGCCATCGACTCGGTGTACACCGAGTTCCACGCCAAGCCGGTCGGCTTCGTCAGCTACTCCGGCGGTGCGACCGGCGGCGTGCGCGCCGTCGAGCAGCTCCGTACGGTCTTCGCCGAGCTCCACACCGTGACCCTGCGGGACGGCG
This sequence comes from Streptomyces aureoversilis, assembly GCF_042657885.1. Lineage (NCBI taxonomy): Bacteria > Bacillati > Actinomycetota > Actinomycetes > Kitasatosporales > Streptomycetaceae > Streptomyces > Streptomyces aureoversilis. The sequence continues at coordinate 447 of NZ_JBHSKJ010000031.1, read as the reverse complement.
TGGCCATCCCCTCCGCCCACGCCGCCTTCGACGACGACGGGCAGCCGCGGGACACCGAAGGCGTCAACGGCGCCGCGAAGAAGCTGCTCGACCAGCTGCTGTGGTGGGCCGTCGCCCTGCGCGAGGCGCGGGCCAAGGCGCCGTACACCGCCTGACGCTCAACGTCCCATCCCACGCTCGACGTCCCACGTTCAACGCCCCACGCCCCACGCTCAACGTCCCACGTCCTAGGGAGCGATGTGTCCCGCCGCCTGTTCACTTCGGAGTCCGTGACCGAGGGTCACCCCGACAAGATCGCTGACCAGGTCAGCGACACGATCCTCGACGCCCTGCTCAAGGAGGACCCGACCTCCCGCGTGGCCGTCGAGACCCTGATCACCACCGGCCTGGTGCACGTGGCCGGCGAGGTGACGACGAAGGCCTACGCGCCGATCGCGTCGCTCGTGC
>NZ_JBHSKJ010000030.1:0-66461 GCF_042657885.1 Streptomyces aureoversilis | reverse complement strand
GAACGACACCCTCGATACCGCGCAGCTTCTCCACGATCTCATCGGCATGCTCGGTCGAAGTCGTCGCCATCGTGACATCGATCCGCAGCTTCTCGTGACCGGAAGCGGTCACATCAAGGCCGGTCACCGAGCCGCCGGAGGATTCCACGGCCGTGGTGAGCTGGCTGACCGCGGTCCCGCCGGCGGGAACCTCCAGCCGGACCGTCATCGAGTACGAGACGCTAGGCGCCGTTGCCATGGCCGACTTCCTCTGCTTTCCCTTGTTTCGCTGGTGCGCGCACCGCCGGGCCGGTGGGACTCCGACCTGGGGAGCGCAAGTAACGATCGTCCCACCTACCGACGGGTAGGCGGTAACCAGGGATGAATTTCGGAAATAAAGTTCCGCAACGCAAGAGGCCATCGAGGCACGGCCGGCCGCGCCCGGCACGGAAACGCCGACGGGCGCCCCTCGGAAGAAGGGCGCCCGCCGGGACGCTGATGACACCGACCCGCCATGCTCGCCTCGCGGCAAGTGGTCGCTCGAAGCGACTAAGGTTGGGCCCGGGGGCTTGGATCGAGCCGGTGCCACACCCAGGCTAACAAACCGCCCCGGGAAGTCATTCCGCCAGGGGAAGTTCGCCCCCGGGAGCGTCGTTCCACCGCCCGGTCGGCGGAGTTGCCGCGGCCCTCCCGGTACCGCGGCCCCTCTTACCGCAGCCGCCCCGCGAGTACCGCGGACCCGCGGAACGACCCCCGTACCGCGCGGCCTCAGTCCCGCAGCAGGTCCGGCACCCCGCGCGCGTCCGGGTCGTCGCGCTCGCCCGAGAGCACCGTCAGCCGCTGGGTGGCGCGGGTCAGCGCCACATACAGCACCCGCAGGCCCGCCGGGGACTCGTCGGCGATGTCGGCCGGCGAGACGACGACCGTCGCGTCGTACTCCAGACCCTTGGCCTCCAGGCTGCCCAGCACCACGACCCGGTCGCCGAGCCCGGCCAGCCAGCCGCGGGCCTCCGCACGCCGGGCCATGGGCACGACCACGCCGACCGTGCCCTCGACGTCCGCCAGCAGGTGCTCCGCCTCGGCCCGGACGGCCGGGGCGAGGGCGGCGCCCGCGACGGCGAAGCGCGGCACGACGCCCGTGGAGCGGACGGCCGCCGGGGACTCCATGCCCGGCATCGCCAGCGCCAGCACCTTGGCCGCGAGCTCGGCGATCTCCGCGGGGTTGCGGTAGTTCACGGTGAGCCGGAAGCGGGTGCGACGGCGGGCGCCGAGGGCCTCGTCGCGGGCGGCGGCGGCCTCGTCCGGGTCGGACCACGAGGACTGCGCCGGGTCGCCGACGATCGTCCAGGTGGCGGTGCGGCCCCTGCGGCCGACCATGCGCCACTGCATGGGCGTCAGGTCCTGCGCCTCGTCCACGATGACGTGCGCGTAGTCGCGGCGCTCCTCGGCCAGGCGCTCGGCGCGCTCGCGGCGCGACTCCGAGCGCTGCGGCATCAGCTCCTCCAGCCCGGTGAGCTGGTCGAGCGGGTCGTACTCGCGCGGCTTCCTCGGGCGGGCCGGGGCGCCGAGGAGCGTCTCCAGCTCGTCCAGCAGGGCCACGTCGTGCACGGACAGCGGGCCGCGCCCGGCGGCGTCCAGACGGCGCAGCGAGCGGGCCAGCAGCCGGGTCTCGCGCGGGTTGAGCACCCGGCGCGCGGAGCGGGCGAGGCGCTTCTCGTCGGCCATGCCCGCCAGCACCTGACGCGGCGTCAACTCCGGCCACCAGGCGTCGAGGAAGGCCAGGAAGTCGTCCTCGGTGGTGATGTCCTCGTCGAAGGCGGAGCGGGCCTCTGCGGCCAGCTCGGGGTCGGTGTAGCGCTTGGGTCCGCCGGCCCTGGACCACAGGGCGTCGAGGATCAGCCTGCGGGCACGCGGGCGCAGCAGGTTGACCGGTGCGGTGCCGCCGAGGGCGGTGTTGCGGATGCGCTTGAGGTCCTCGGCGCCGAGCTCGATGCGGGCGCCGAAGGCGACGACACGCAGCCGGTCGGGCGGGCCGGCCGGGCCGGCGGTCTCCAGCGCGCCGCGGACCGCCTTGCGCAGCACCTTGAGCATGCGCGAGGAGCCCTTGACGCGGGCGACGGCGGGCTCGTCGTACGTGTCGGCCTCGGCGCCGTCCACCAGCGAGCCGACGGCCCGGATGGCGACCTGCCCCTCCTCGCCGAGGGAGGGCAGCACGCCCTCGGTGTAGGAGACGAGCAGCGGGGTCGGGGAGACGACGAGGATGCCGCCCGCGTAGCGGCGGCGGTCCTGGTAGAGCAGGTAGGCGGCGCGGTGCAGGGCCACGGCGGTCTTGCCGGTGCCGGGGCCGCCCTCGACCTCGGTCACCGACGCGGCGGGCGCGCGGATGACCATGTCCTGCTCGGCCTGGATGGAGGAGACGATGTCGCGCATCGTGTGGCTGCGGGCCTGGCCGAGCGCGGCCATCAGCGCGCCGTCGCCGACGACCGGCAGGGTGTCCCCGCCGAGGGTGGCGATCAGCTCCGGGCGCAGCAGGTCGTCCTCGACGCCCAGGACGCGGCGGCCCTTGGAGCGGACGACGCGGCGGCGGACGACGCGGCCGGGCGCGACGGGCGTGGCGCGGTAGAAGGGCGCGGCCGCGGGCGCCCGCCAGTCGATGACCAGCGGGGAGTAGTCGGCGTCGAGGACGCCGATGCGGCCGATGTGCAGGGTCTCGGCGATCTCGGCCCGGTCGCCGCGGACGGCGTCGTCGGCGGGCTCGACGGAGGTGTAGGCGCCGTCGGGGCCCTTCTTGCCGTCCTTGCCGAGCAGCAGGTCGATGCGGCCGAAGAGGAAGTCCTCGAATTCGTTGTTGAGCCGGTTGAGGTGCACCCCGGCGCGGAAGACCTGGGCGTCCCGCTCGGCGAGCGCGCCGGGCGTGCCGACCTGCCCGCGCTTGGCGGCGTCGTCCATGAGGAACTCGGCCTCGTGGATCTTCTCCTCCAGACGCCGGTAGACCCGGTCCAGATGCTGTTGTTCGGTACCGATCTCGCGGTCGCGGACCCCGTCGGGCTCACTTTGCGGTCCGGTCGCCACCTGCGCGTGCGTGGCGTTCTGCGCGGCCACCCAAGCCCCCTTCTGCTGTGCCTAGGGCAGCCGTCAACCGTACGCGAACAGGGGTACTGAGCGCACCTGTCGGTACATGACTGTTTTCATCGGGGTTGAAGGGTTTTTGGTCACACCTTGACGGTCGCGAGCAGTTTGCCGTCGAGTGTCCGCACCTCGAACCGGGAGATATCGCTCCGGTTCAGTGCGGCGCCGCCGTGGGTGTACAGCGGCTCCTTGCTCCATTTGCCGCCCTTGTCGTTCCCCTCCAGGCCGTAGCCGCCCGGCGGAACCGCCCACGTCGTCACCGTCTGCCGCTCCCCGTCCTTGCCGACGGCGACGAGATCGCAGGTCAGCGGGCCTCTGACGTGGGACAGCCGGAGGGCCACGTGAGTGCCCCACGCCTTCGGCTGCAGCGAGACCGTCGCATCCACCTTCGTGGCCGGGTCGACCACGCCGATCTTCTCGCCGTCCTCGTACATCTGCTTGGCCGCGCTCACGCCGCTGTGGTCCGGGGCCTCCCCGGAGAAGACCGCCGCGCCCACCAGCGGGCCCGCGACGATCAGCGCGGCGGCGGCCGCGACCAGGCACAGGCGGCGGGTGCGCTGCGCCCGGCGGGTGGCCGTGACGCCGGCGAGCAGGCGGTCGAGCAGCGCCGGGTCCGGGCGCGGCGCGAGGGCCTCCGGGCCGGGCGCGGACTCCTTGAGGTCCGCGAGGAGCGGGGTCAGGCCCATCAGGTCGTCGAGCTCGGCGGCGCACCGCGGGCACCCGGCGAGGTGCTCCTCGAAGCGGGCGGCGTCCGCCGCGTCGAGGACGCCGAGGGCGTAGGCGCCCACCTCGGTGTGCTGCTCATGGTCCGGTGCCGGCCGGTTCATGCCGTCACTCCCCGTTCTTCGAGCGAGAGCTTCATCGAGCGCAGTGCGTAGAAGACCCGGGACCGCACGGTCCCCGCCGGCACGCCCAGCACCTCGGCCGCCTCGCTCACGGTACGTCCCCTGAAATAGGTCTCGATCAGCGCCTCCCGGTGCGCCTCCGTCAGGTCGCCCAGGGCGTCGTTGATGGTCATCAGGCGCAGGGCCCGGTCGATCTCGTCGGCCGCCGGGACGAGTTCCAGCGGCCCGGGGTCGACCTCGCGCGGCCGCGCCTGCCGGCTGCGGTGGTTGTCGATGACGATGCGGCGGGCGACGGTCACCAGCCAGGGCCGTACGGAGCCGGGGGCCCCGCGCAGCCGGTCGGCGTTGCGCCACGCGCGCAGCAGCGTCTCCTGGACGACGTCCTCGGCGCGCTGGCGGTCCCCGTCCACCAGCCGGAGGACGAAGGCGAGGAGCGGGCCCGCGTGCTCGTCGTAGAGCGCCCGCATCAGGGCCTCGTCGGGACTCGTCCTGTCAGCCACGGCGGCATCCTTGCGCAAGCCTTCCCCCTGGTCGATAGCGCGCGTCGGTGTTCACTGTCAGTGCGCGTGGCCTCCGTTCCTGCCGGGCCTTCCGGCGGCGTCCTCCGGCCATGGATACGGGCGGGGCGTGCGCCCCGTTCACCGCGGGGCGGGAAATCCGGCGAAGGAAACCGGCCGTCCGGAGGCGTACGGGCGTGTACGGGCGGAACGGCGCCGGCGTTCAGCGGCGGCCGCGTGACGCAGGTCTCGGCCCCCCCGCTGAACGGGGGAACGGCACGGGCCCGTACGACAGCCCGAGCAGCCGGTGCAGGGGGCAGCGGCTCCGTACGGGGAGGTTCGCCGTGAACCGTTTCGGCAAGCGCAGGGCAGTCGTCGCCACCGCCACCGCAGCGGCCGTCGCCGCGGGGATCGGCATCGCCTTCGCCGTGGTGCCGGGCGACGGCGGGGAGGACGGCGACGGGGCGGGCCGCGGGTCCGGCCGCGCGTCCGTCCGGCAGGACGCCGTCTCCTTCGCCGGCAGCCTCGACGGGGCGAACGAGGTGCCCGCGGCGGACGGCAAGGCCGTCGGCGACGAGGACGGCCGGGCCCTCGCCTTCCTGCGCGTGCAGGGCGACGAGGTGGCCTTCGCCTTCACCTTCCGCGGCGTCGCCACGCCCACCGCCGCGCATCTCCACCGGGGCGAGCGCGGCGAGAACGGCGACGTACGGATCCCGTTCTTCGCGAAGAAGCTGCCCGACGGGCGGAGCAGCGCCACCGGCACGGTGAAGGTCACCGACCGCAAGCTCCTGGACGCCCTGAAATCCGGTCCCGGCGGCTTCTACTTCAACCTGCACACCGGTGAGTTCCCGGGTGGCGCGGTACGGGGGCAGGTGCACCGGCTGAGCGGGGCGCTCGACCTGAAGACCGCCGTGAAGAGCGTGCGGGCGTCCGTCGTCGAAGGCCGCCAGATCTACGCGTGCACCCGGCAGGACGGCGGCGGGTTCGCCTTCACCCAGGAGGGTGTCTCCGCCACGCTCGGGGGGAACATCGCCCACTCCTTCGTACGGCCCGGCGGCGACCCGCAGTGGATCGCGCCCGACCGCTCCGCCGTCACCGGCGAGGTCGTCGCCAAGACGCCCAACGGGGACGGGAACATCCCCGAACTCGCCCTGCGCGCGACCCCGTCCGGCGCGAGGACCGGCGTCCTCGCCTCCACGGCGGAGATCCTGCGGCTGAACACGCGGGGCGGCGTCGCCCCCGCCGGCCCTTGCGACCCGCAGCGGCAGCCCGAGGCGGCCGTGCCCTACCGGGCGGACTACGTCTTCATCGCGCGTTGACCGCGCGGCGGCGGTGGCGGGCGACGCGCTCGCGGTTGCCGCACACCTCGCTGGAGCACCAGCGGCGCCGGCGGCCGCGGGACGTGTCCAGGTAGACCAGGGAACACGTCTCGCCGTCGCACCGGCGCAGCTGCCCGCGCGCCGCCGGGTCGGTGAGCAGCTCCACCGCGTCACGGGCGATCCGGCCCACGACGGCGCCGCAGTCGGGCGCGGCGGCGACCGTACGGACCAGGGTGCCGTCCTCGGCCCGCACGGCCCGCAGCGCGGGCGGCGCCGTCGCGGCGAGGGCGTTCACCCGCTCCAGGTCCGGATCGGCGGCCCGGCCGTCCACCTCGGCGTGCACGATCCGGTGCAGCAGGTCGCGGACCGCGCGGACGCGGGCCAGCCAGGCGGCGTCCACGGCGGTCAGGGGGGTGCCGGGCGGCACGGCGCCGGAGGCCAGGAGCCAGTCCCGCAGCCGGTCGGGGGTGTCGAGCCGCTCGACCGGCTCGTCGCCGAACCGGCCGCCGACCGTGGCCACCAGATCCAGACAGAGCCGCCCGGCATCGAATCTCAGGTCAGCGAAGCCCGTCACCACCCCACCAGAGTGCCTCGCGGCAGGCGCCCGTGAAACCCCTCGCCCCAGAGGCAGTTCACCGGCACGGGCCACCCGCCCGGCGGGGGCAGTCGCCGACAGCACAACCACTTGTTGCCGCCACCACGGCGAACAACCCCACGGCCCAGCCCGGCGGTGCCGGACCCACCGGCAGCACGGCACCGCCGGACACCCCGGCGGGGGCTGAACACCACCGCGGCGGAAGGAGCTACCGGGCAGCCCGGCCAGGCTCACTGCCGCTGCCGCGGCGACAGTTACCGGCACCCGGCCGTCGCCCCGCCGCAACGGCGAGCAACCCCCACGGCGCAGCCCGGCGGTGCCGTGCCGGACCCGGCCTGACGGCCTACGCCGTCATCAGCTCCTCGTCCGGGCGCGGTAGCCACGAAGCCCGGGGGCGGGTCAGCCACCCGTGGTGGGCGGCCAGGGTCGTGGCCGTCGTCTGCAGGGCGGCGCGTGCGGGGTGGCGGAGGCCGCGGCGCCAGACCATGGAGACGGGTGAGAGCGGCACGGGGTCCACGAGGGGGCGGAGCACCATGTCGGGGACCTCGATGAACTCCACGCTCGCCAGCACCGACCACCCCCGCCGCCGTACGACCCGCACGAACTCCCCCTTCCCCTCGATCTCCGGGAACGGCGCGGCGATGCCGATGCCCCGCCCCGCGAAGAGCCGCTCGGCGAGGTCGGTCCACTCGGCGGTGGCCGGGTTGCCGGCCGCGGCGTAGAGCGTCTCGCCGGCGAGGGAGTCCAGGGGCACTTCGGGCAGGGCGGCCAGCCGGTGCCCGGCGGGCAGGAGCACGGCCATCGGCTCGTACCGCACGGGGCAGTGCGACAGCTCCGCCCGTACGGCCGGGTCGAGGCCCGCGATCCGCCCGAAGGAGACGTCGAGCCGCCCCGCGAGGATCTCCCCGGCGGCGCCGGTGAGCCCGCTGTGGAAGCGGGCCACGAGTTCGTGCTCGGGCGCGGCCTGCCGCGCGGCGGTCAGGACCCGGTACCCGGTGCCGACCGTGGCCGCGCAGTCCACGATCAGCGGCCGTTCCTCGCGCGCCCAGGCGGCGTCGAGTTCTTCGTGCGCGGCGAGCACCCGCCGGGCGTACGGCAGCAGCCGCGCCCCCTCCGCGGTGAGCGTGACCTGCCGCGTCGTGCGGGCGAACAGCTCGCTGCCCAGGCGCGCTTCGAGCCGGCGGACGTCGCGGCTGAGCGCCTGCTGGGCGGTGAACAGCCGGGTGGCGGCACGGGTGAAGTGCAGCTCCTCGGCCACGGCGACGAAGGCGCGCAGCAGGCGCGGTTCTATGTCGTAGGGCACGCACGGCAGTCAACAACAGAAGTGCGTGAATGGCGAGCGATCGGGTGTTGGACCGCGCGGCCCGGGCGCCGCGAGGCTGAACCCCATGCCCTCGCCCCGCTCCAACCCCTACGCCCGCCTGTTCGCCCTCCCCGGCACCCGTGCCTTCACGGCGTGGAACCTGCTCGCCCGGCTGCCCATGGGCATGTTCGGCGTCGGCGCCGTGATGATGATCTCCGCCGAGCGCGGTTCGTACGCGCTGGCCGGTGCCGTCACCGCGACGGGCCTCGCCGCGACGGCGCTGACCGGCCCGTGGACGGCCCGGCTCGTGGACCGCCACGGGCAGGCCCGCGTCACCGTGCCGGCGGCCGCGTTCGCCTCTCTGGGCTCGCTGTCCCTGGTGCTGTGCGTGCACTTCGACGCCCCCGCCTGGACCCTGTTCGCGGCGTACGCGGCGACCGCGACCACCCCCAACACGGGCGGGATGTCCCGCGCCCGCTGGTCGCACCTCCTGCGCGCCGACCCGGCCGCCCTGCACACCGCGAACGCCTTCGAACAGGCCGCGGACGAGGCGTGTTTCATGCTCGGCCCGGTCCTCGCGACGTTCCTGTGCACGTCCTTCTTCCCCGAGGCGGGCACACTCGCCGCCGCGCTGATGTTCCTGACGGGCGCGGTGCTCTTCGCGGCGCAGAAGCGCACCGAGCCCCCCATATCCGCCGCGCCCCTGCAGCGGCGCTCCCCCCTGCGGGGCAACCGCGGACTGGCCGCGATCCTGGTCGTCTTCGTCTGCACCGGCGCGCTGTTCGGCTCGCTGGAGGTGGTGACCATCGGCTTCGCCGACGCGCAGGGCCACCGCGCGGCCGCGGGGGCCGTCCTGGCCCTGCAGGCGGCGGGTTCGTGCGCGGCGGGCCTGCTCTACGGGCTGACGCGCCCGTCGTCCCCCGCGGCCGCCCGCTTCCCGCGCTGCCTGGCGGCGATGGCCGCCCTGGCGCTGCTGCCGCTCCTGACGACGGCGGCGGGCGGCGGGCTGCCGCTCCTCGCGGTGGCGCTGCTCCTGGCGGGCATGGCGACGGCGCCCACCATGGTCACGGGCATGAACCTCGTCCAGGGCCTGACCCCGCCGGGCAGCCTGAACGAGGGCATGACGCTGGCCGTGACGGGCCTGCTCACGGGCATAGCGGCGGGTTCGGCGGCCGGCGGCTGGGCCGTCGAGCACCTGGGGGCCACGGGCTACGCGGTGCCGGCGGGGGCGGCGGCGACCGCGCTGCTCGCGGCGACGGCGGGACGGCGGGCGCTCGCGGGGCGGCCCGCCCTCACCGTGCGGCCCGCCGCCTGAGCAGCACGCCCAGGCCCGCGGCCGCGAGCACCCCGGCCGTCGTGCCGCCCGCCACGTACGCCACGGTCGTCCCGGAGGTCCCGGAGCCTCCCGGGCCCCCGGCGCCCCGGCCGGACGGGCCCGCGGCCGCCGCGGTGACCTGCAGCTTCGCGACCTTGGTCACCCGCCCGTGGTGGCTGGCGACGGTGACCGCGTAGCTCCCCGGGGCGAGCCCCCGCCGGATCCGCGCGGGCGCGAAGTAGCGGGGGTCGTCCCCGTCCGCCGCCTTGCTGTCGTCGCGCCGCAGCCGCACCGGCCGCTCGAAGGCCGGAGAGGTGGCCGTCAGCCGCTCCTCCTCCCCCGGATCGGGCGAGCGGTCGCGCCACAGGACGTTCACGGTGCCGCCCGCCGGGACCCGGTGCCCGCGGGTGCGGGCGGCCTCCGGGCCGGTCCCGGCCGAGGCGCCGAAGAACGCGGGCCCGCGGGCCCGCCCCACGTAGTCGCGGTCACCGGGCCGCGCGGCACGGACGACCAGCGGCTTCTCGTCGACGACGCGGCCGCCCGGCCCGTACAGCGTGACCTTGTACGTCCCGTCGCGGGTGCCCGGCGGCAGCTCGGCGGCGCCGGAGAACAGCCGCGGGTTGTTCCAGTCCGTGCTCGACGGATCGTGCGCGAGGCGGACCGGCGCGCGGAAGGCGCGCGAGGAGACGGCGAAGGAGCGCCCGGTCTCGCCCGGGTACAGGCCGTCGTACGACATCCACAGCCGCTCCCCCGGCCGCAGCACCTCGCCGGGCGACGTCACCGAGAAGCTCGGCCGCTCCGACGGCTTCACCTCGACGCGCTCCTCCGCCACGACCCGGCCGCCGGCCCGGACCGTCAGCGGGTACGTGCCCGGCTCGGTGGTCATCGCGATGGCCGGGCGGGCGTGGTGGCCGTCGTCGCGGAGGGCGAGCCGGACGGGGCGCGGGAAGACGGGCGAGGAGACGGTGACGTCGCCCCGCGTGCGGATCCCCTGCACCTCTATGTCGACGAGCTCGCCCGGACGGTTGTCGTAGGCGCTGTTGAGCAGCAGGTGCACCCCGCCGTCGCCGTCGTCACCCTCGTCGGCGAGAGCCGGGCCGGCACCGCCGGCGAGCCACAGGGCCCCCGCAGCCAGCACGGCGGCCACCGCCGTGCGCATCCGGTTCACCGGGCCACCACCCCCTCGCCATGGAGCGTCACCGACAAAGAGGGCCTCGCGGGCCCATCGGTTGCCCGTCGGCGCCAAACATGACGAAAGCCCCCGGTCCGAGGACCGGGGGCTTTCGCCCACATGGGATGAGTGGAGATGGCGGGAATCGAACCCGCGTCCAACGGTGCAGAATCAGGGCTTCTCCGTGTGCAGTCCGCTGCGATTTTCTCGGCCCCGGAGATCACGCGAACAAGTCTCCGACGGGCTCAGTCACTGTTTGATTTCCCACCAGGCCCCGTGACCGGGCCTAGTGGTTTAGTTCCCTAGCTGATGCCAGGATCCGGGTCGGGAACAGCCCCGGGCTGACACTTCGCAAGTCGCTACTTAGGCAGCGAGGGCGAAGGAATCGCGCTTGGTGTTGGCGATTATTGGTTGCGACATATGGTTTACGAGATCATTGCCGCTTCCTCGACACGCTTCCCCTGCTTCGACATCCGCTGTCGAAACCGATCATCCCCATGTTGCTGTGTTTAATTATCAAGCACAGTTCAATCTGCGCACCGGGTACCACCCCGTGTGCTGTCTTCATCGTACGCGACCGACGTACGACCGTGCCAGCGTATTACCGCCGCCGGACCCGCACGGTCCGCTAGTGCCGCGCGGCGGAGGCCCGCTGCCGGCGGCGCGCCGCGGCGATCGCCCGGTTCGACTCGCGCGTGTCCTGCTTCTCGCGCAGGGTCTGCCGCTTGTCGTACTCCTTCTTGCCCTTGGCGAGGGCGATCTCGACCTTGGCCCGGCCGTCCTTGAAGTAGATGGCCAGGGGCACGATGGTGTGCCCCGTCTCCTGCGACTTGGAGGCGAGCTTGTCGATCTCGGCCCGATGCATCAGGAGCTTGCGCTTGCGGCGCGCGCTGTGGTTGGTCCACGTGCCCTGGGTGTACTCGGGGATGTGGGCGTTGTGCAGCCACGCCTCACCGCCGTCGATCTGCACGAAGCCGTCCACCAGCGAGGAGCGCCCCTGGCGCAGCGACTTCACCTCGGTGCCGGTCAGCACCATGCCGCACTCGTAGGTGTCCAGAATGTGGTAATCGTGCCGCGCCTTCTTGTTCTGCGCGACGAACTTGCGTGTCTCTTTCTTCTCTTTAGCCATAGCGCAGCCATTCTCGCACTAGGACCCGCCCCCGAGGCCACTCAATACTGTGCGGGCCCGCTCCTCGGCATCGCCGTGGACCAGCAGGTCCGGGGCGATGCCCAGGCCGTCGACGGCGCGGCCGGCGGGGGTGCGGTAGTGGCCCACGGTGAGCTCGGCGACCGAGCCGTCCGCGAGGCGGCTCGGCATCTGCACGGAGCCCTTGCCGAAGGTCCGCGAGCCGACGACGACGGCGCGGCCGCGGTCCTGCAGGGCGCCCGCCAGCAGCTCGGCCGCGCTCATCGTGCCGCCGTCGACCAGGACGACGAGCGGCAGGGCGGTCACCGTGCCGGCCCGCGCCTCCAGGGAGCGCTGGCTGCCGTGCACGTCGTAGGTGGCGACGAGCCCGCCGTCGAGGAAGGCGGAGGCGGCCCGCACCGCCTCGCCGACCAGGCCGCCCGAGTTCCCCCGCAGGTCCAGCAGGATGCCCTCGCCGGGCCGGGCCGCGGCGGCCGCGGCGCGCACCTGGTCGCCGGTGCCCCGGGTGAACGAACCGACCTTGATCCTCAGGGCCGCGACCTCTCCCCGCAGGAGGTGCTCGGCCGCCACGCTCTCGGTGGCCAGCCGCTCCCGGTACAGCGTGCGCGTCCAGCTGCGGCCGGCGCGCTCGACCTCGATCCGCACGGGCGTGCCGGGGGCGGAGCGGGCCGTGCCGTCGCCCCGCAGCAGGGCGACGACGTCGGTGACGGGACGGTCGTCGGCGGGCGCTCCGTCGACGGTGCGCAGCCGGTCGCCGGAGCGGAGGCCGGCGCGGTCCGCGGGGCTGCCGGGGCGCACGCTGTCGACCTCGGTGCGGCCGTCGCCGCGGCGCCGCGCGGAGAGGCCCACCCCGATGTAGGCGCCGTCCAGGGCGCGCTCCAGGCCCTCGTACTCGCGGGCGCTGTAGACGGCGCTCCAGCGGTCGCCGCTGCGGCCGACGACCTCGGCGGCGGCTTCGGTGCCGGACCGGCCGTCCTCGACGGCCCGCGCCGCGGCGGCCTCGACCTCCGCGTGGTCCACGGGGGCGCCCGCGCCGCCGCCCGGATCCGCGACGGCGCGGTCCGCGGGTCTCGCCGCGGTGCGCGCGGCCGCGCGGGCCTCCGTCGCCTTCCGGCCGTCCTGTCCCTGCGGGGTCCAGGAGCCGGCCGCGGCGCCGGTGGCCAGCACGCCCGCGAAGACCAGCGTCAGCGCGGCACCCCGGCGGGCGCGGCGCTGCGGATGGAACATCGACGGGCCGGGCATGCGCGTGAGTCTAGGACACCAAGGCGCGCCGTACGGGGAGTTGACCGTACGGCACCCTTGGCGCACGTCACACCTTGAGGTACTTACGCAGCGCCGCGAACGCCGCCAGCGCGGGCATCAGCAGCCCGATCGCGAGCACCAGCGGGAGCTTGGCCAGCACCGCGTCCCAGCCGATGAACTGGATGAGGTCGATCTGGTCGACCAGCCAGTTGTTCACCAGGAAGTAGTGCCCGCTGACCAGCAGCACGCACGCGAGACCCGCGCCCAGCAGCCCGGCGAAGGCCGCCTCCATGATGAACGGGATCTGGATGTAGAAGCTGGACGCACCGACCAGCCGCATGATCCCGGTCTCCCGGCGGCGGCTGAACGCGGACACCCGGACGGTGTTGACGATCAGCATCAGCGCCACGACCAGCATCAGGGCCATCACCCCGAGCGCCGCGTAGTTCATGCCGTTGACCAGGTTGAACAGGTTCGACAGGACGTCCTTCTGGTCCTGCACCATCTGCACGCCCGGGCGCTGCGAGAAGGCGGTCGAGATGACCTCGAACTTGGTGGGGTCCTTGAGCTTGACGCGGAAGGACTCCTGCATCTGGTCCGGCGTGACGAAGCCCGCGATCGGCGACTTCTTGTCGAACTGCTCCTTGTAGTGCTTGTACGCCTCGTCGGCCGTCTCGAACTCGACCTTCTGGACGACGCCCATCTTCTCCAGATCGGCGCGGATCTCCTTCTTCTGGTCCTCCGTGGCCGCTCCCTTGGCACAGGAGGGGAAGGACTCCGCGTCGGTCTTGTTGCAGAGGTAGATGGAGACGTTGACCTTGTCGTACCAGTAGCCCTTCATCGTGCTCGCCTGCTCGCGCATGAGCAGGGACCCGCCGAAGAGGGCCAGGGAGAGGGCCACGGAGACGATCACCGCGAAGGTCATCGTGAGATTGCGGCGGAGACCGACGCCGATCTCCGAGAGGACGAACTGGGCGCGCATGGCGTCCTTTCAGTGCTGGTAGCCGTACACGCCGCGCGACTGGTCGCGTACGAGGCGTCCCTTTTCCAATTCGATGACGCGCTTGCGCATCTGGTCCACGATCTGCTGGTCGTGGGTGGCCATGATGACCGTGGTCCCGGTCCGGTTGATCCGGTCGAGCAGCTTCATGATGCCCACCGAGGTCTGCGGGTCGAGGTTGCCCGTCGGCTCGTCGGCGATCAGCAGCATCGGGCGGTTGACGAACGCCCGGGCGATCGCCACGCGCTGCTGCTCACCGCCGGAGAGCTCGCCCGGCCTGCGGTCCTCCTTGCCGCCCAGCCCCACCAGCTCCAGCACCTGCGGGACGGCCTTCCGGATCTCCCCGCGCGGCTTGCCGATCACCTCCAGCGCGAAGGCGACGTTCTCGCTGACGGTCTTGTTGGGCAGCAGCCGGAAGTCCTGGAAGACCGTGCCCAGCTGGCGGCGCATCTGGGGCACCTTCCAGTTGGACAGCCGGGCCAGGTCCTTGCCCAGCACGTGCACCTGCCCGGTGCTCGCGCGCTCCTCGCGGAGCAGCAGTCTCAGGAAGGTGGACTTGCCGGAACCCGAGGACCCGACCAGGAAGACGAACTCGCCTTTCTCGATCTCGAGCGAGACGTCACGGAGCGCCGGACGGTTCTGCTTCGGGTAGGACTTGGAGACGTTGTCGAATCGGATCACGAGTGCACCACGCGTCGACCTGGATAGGGGGCACGGACCGCCCGCGGGGGCGCTTCCGTTCGGTGTGCGTGACCATACGCGAACGAGCCGTGCACGCGCAGGCAGCGCAGGGGGTCGGCGCGTTTATTACCGACATGTTCGGGGACAAAACGAGGACAATCGGCCCGCACGCGCCGTTCGGCGCGGGAGCTGGCACAGTGGTAGGGGGAACCGGACGGCTCCCCAGCGCGTTGGACGTACCGGAGGAGGAGATCGCATGACATGCGACCGACTGGTGTGCGCCAACTGCGCGGGCCCCGTCAGTGAGGGCCGCTGCCCGGTGTGCCGGGCCAGCAGGGAGCGGCTGCAGCACCAGGAAGGCCTTTTCGCCGGCCTGACCCCTGCGGCGCTGATCGCCCTGCTGGTGGCGCTGGTGGCGGTGGCCGTGCTCGCACACGGATTCGCCGGGTAGTCGCACGCTCACGTGCGTACGCGCCGGAAGGATGCACGAGGGCCCGGAGCGCTGAGCGCTCCGGGCCCTTTGCACGCCTGCGTAGCCGGCGTCGTTCAGGCCTGAGGTCAGGCCGCCGCGCCCGCGCCGCGGGTCATGAGGCGGGGCAGCAGCCGGAAGCCGACGCCGCCCGCGATCATCGTCGCGGCACCGATCACCAGGAAGCCGGTCTGCGAAGCACCGGTCTCGGCCAGCTGCTCCTTCGGCTTGGCCTGCTGCACGGGCTTGCTGCCCGCGCTGTCCGGGTCGGCGTTGTTGCCGCAGTTGCTGCTGGTGTCGACCGGGCAGACCTTGCCCTGGTCGCCGGAGTCGCTGCCGCCGCTGCCGGAACCGCCCGTGGCGGCGGTGCCGCTCTGGTCGCCGCCCGTGCTGCCCTCGCCACCGCCGGTGGAGGAGGAGCCGGAGCCGGTGGAACCGGAGCCGGAGGAGGAACCGCCGGTGTTCCCGGTCTCGCCGGTGGAGCCGGTGCTGCCGGTGGAGCCCGTGCTACCGGTGGAACCGGTGCTGCCCGTGGAACCGGTCGAGCCGGTGGAACCCGTGCTGCCAGTGGAGCCGGTGCTGCCGGTCGAGCCCGTGGAGCCGGTGCTGCCGGTGGAACCCGTGGAACCGGTGCTGCCGGTGGAACCCGTGGAACCGGTCGAGCCCGTGGAGCCGGTGGAGCCGGTGGAACCCGTGCTGCCAGTGGAGCCGGTGCTGCCCGTCTCGCCGGTGGTGCCGGTGGAGCCCGTCGAGCCCGTGGTGCCGGTCGAGCCGGTGCTGCCGGTCGTACCCGTGGAACCCGTGGTGCCGGTGGACCCGGTGGTGCCCGTGGTGCCCGAGCTGCCGGTGGTCTCGCCCGAGCCGCCGCCGACGCTGCCGGTGGTGCCCGTAGAGCCGGTGGTGCCCGTGGAACCGGTGCTGCCGGTCGTACCGGTGGAACCCGTGGTGCCGGTGGAACCGGTAGTGCCGGTCTCACCCGTGGTGCCGGTGGTGCCGGTGGAACCGGTGGTGCCCGTGGTGCTGCCGCCCGAGGTGGGCGGCTGCGGGATCTGGTCGGGGTCGTCGGGGGAGGCGACGCTGTGGACGCCCGCCTTCACACCGACACCCGCGACCTGGACGTTGACGCCGGCGGCTGATGCCGCGCCGGCGGCAGTCAGCGAAGCGCCCGCGGCGACGACCGCGCCGGCGGCTATGCGCGCGACACGCAGTCGCGTCTTCTTCGTCATATGCCTGCTACCCCCAGTAGCTAACTCGTCATTGGAGCAGCTCTGCACGGGGCGGTGGCGCTCCGAAAGGCCTGGCACAGCCGGCCGGCCTGCCGCACGAAATCGGCGGCACTGTCGACCGGTCCGCTTGCCCCCGCCACACGCGCCCCGGTGCTACGCGTGCCGCGCGCCAGCCTTTCCAGTTTTTGACGTAGCGTCAAGCCGGTTACGGGCATGATGTCCGGCTATGGGGGCGCTTGGGGTTACTTCTCCTGCTGCTTGCGCCAGCGGATGCCGGCCTCGAGGAACCCGTCGATGTCACCGTCGAGGACGGCGGTCGGGTTGCCGACCTCGAACTCGGTACGGAGGTCCTTGACCATCTGGTACGGGTGCAGGACGTACGAACGCATCTGGTTGCCCCAGGAGTTGCCGCCGTCGCCCTTGAGCGCGTCCATCTTGGCCTGCTCCTCCTGGCGGCGGCGCTCGAGGAGCTTGGCCTGGAGGACGTTCATGGCGCTCGCCTTGTTCTGGATCTGGGAGCGCTCGTTCTGGCAGGAGACGACGATGCCGGTCGGGATGTGCGTGATCCGGACCGCGGAGTCGGTCGTGTTGACGCCCTGGCCGCCGGGGCCCGACGCGCGGTACACGTCGACGCGCAGCTCGGACTCGTCGATCTCCACGTGGTCGGACTGCTCGACGACCGGGAGCACCTCGACGCCCGCGAAGGAGGTCTGGCGGCGGCCCTGGTTGTCGAAGGGCGAGATGCGCACGAGGCGGTGGGTGCCCTGCTCGACGGAGAGCGTGCCGTAGGCGTACGGGGCCTTGACGACGAAGGTGGTCGACTTGATGCCGGCCTCTTCCGCGTACGAGGTCTCGTAGATCTCGGAGGAGTAGCCGTGGCGCTCGGCCCAGCGCAGGTACATGCGCTGCAGGCGCTCCGCGAAGTCGGAGGCGTCGACGCCGCCGGCCTCGGCGCGGATGTTGACGAGGGCCTCGCGCGCGTCGTACTCGCCGGAGAGGAGGGTGCGGACCTCCATCTCGTCCAGCGCCTTGCGGACCGAGGCGAGCTCGGCCTCGGCCTCGGCCTGGGCGTCGGCGTCGTCCTCGGCCTCGGCGAGCTCGAAGAGCACCCCGAGGTCGTCGATGCGGCCGCGCAGGGTCTCGGTCTTGCGCAGCTCCGCCTGGAGGTGCGACAGCTGACTGGTGATCTTCTGCGCCGCCTCCGGGTCGTCCCACAGGGACGGGGCGGCCGCCTGCTCCTCGAGCACGGCGATGTCAGCCCTCATCCTGTCGAGGTCCAGGACGGCCTCGATCGACCCCATGGTCGAGGAGAGGGACTTCAGCTCTTCGGATACATCAACGACTGCCACGCACCCAGCCTAACGGCTGCGCCGCGCTTCCCCGCCCTCAAGGCCCCGAAGGGGCCTTTATCACCGCCCCCGGCCCGGCCGGGGGCGGGTCCGTCACCTCCGGGCCGCGTCGCGGTGGCCGGGCGCCGTTGCGGCGGAGGGGATGCGGCACCCTGCTGAAGTGCAAGGCCCGCCCGGGAGGGGTCAGCGCTTCGAGTCCGGGTGGTGGATGCCCGGTTTTGCGTCGGGGGCGTCGTGGTCCGCCGTGGCGAACCAGCCGCCTACGCCCGCGGCCGCCGCCAGGGCCACCGCCGCCGCTCCGAGGCGGATGCGGCGGCGGCGCTGTTCGGCGGCGGAGCGGTGGCGGGCCGAGCCGGCGCGGCGCTGGCCGGCCGCGCGGGGCGCGCGGGCGGTCCCGTGGGCGCCGCCCGCGAGCTCGGCCGGCGTGGGCACGCGCATGCTCGTGTGGGTGTCCCTGCTGGAGTCCGCGACGGCGCCCGGCACGAGCGGCACGACCCCGCGCCGCCGTGCGGCGACCGGCGCCGCGGCCCCGTCCTGCGGCGCCTCCGCGCCCTCGGCGGCCGCCGCGGCGGCGTCGTCGGGCTCGTCGATGTCGAGGGGCGGTATGCCGGCGAGCCCGGGGAGCAGCTCCCGCAGCCGCGCCGCGAGCTCGGAGGCGCGCAGCCGGGACGCGGGGCCCTTGGCGAGGCACTGGACGATGAGCTGCCACAGCTCGTCGGGGATGCCGGGCAGCGGCGCCACGGTCTCCGTGACGTGCCGCCGGAGCACGGCGCCGGGGTGCCCGCCGCCGAAGGGCGTGAAGCCGGCCAGCAGCTCGTAGAGGACCGTGGCGAGGGCGTAGACGTCGACGGAGGCGCGCGGCGGCAGCCCCTCGATGATCTCGGGGGCGAGGTAGTCGGGCGTGCCGATGACGCTGCGCGGGCCGGGCGCGCGGCCTTCCCGGGCGGGCCGGGGGGCGTCCACGAGGCGGGCGATGCCGAAGTCGGTGAGCAGCGCGGGGTGCGCGCCGCCGGGCCCGAGGGGGCCCTGCATGTCGAGCAGGACGTTCTCGGGCTTGACGTCGCGGTGGACGATGCCGGCCGCGTGGGCGGCGGCGAGGCCCTCGGCGACGTCGGCGACGACGGCGACCGCGGCCTCGGGCGCGAGCCGCCGCTCGCGGTCGAGCCGGGTGCGCAGGTCCGTGCCCCGGATGAGGTCCATGACGAGCGCGAGGTCGGCGCCGTCGACCACGAGGTCGCGGACGCCGACCACGTGCGGGTGGTCGAGTCCGAGGAGCGCGGCGCGCTCCTGGACGAACCGGCCGACGAGCTCCTGGTCGGAGGCGAGATCCTCCCGCAGGAGCTTGATGGCGACCGGGCCCTCGGGCCCCTCGCCGAGCCAGACCGTGCCCGCGCTGCCGCGGCCGAGGACCTGGTGGGCGGTGTACCGGCTGCCGATCTTCCGTGCCAAGACTGTTCCCCGACTCCTCGTCTCCGACAGGCGCGCTGGCGACCAAGCTACTGCCAACGCTCACCCCCGAGGCGCAAAACGCCCCTCGGGTGTCGACAAATCGATGGCATCGGCAGTATCGGCGCAGCAGTGCCATCGGTGCGGCAGCGGCATCGGTGCGGCAGTGCCACCACCGCACCGATGCCGTCGTCACTTGCTGGAGGCGAGCCCCGAGATCCAGTCCTTGACGTCGGTGACCCAGTCCCAGGTCGCGTCCCAGAAGCTCTTGCCGTCGGCGACCCAGTCCTTCAAGGGGGTGAATTCCCAGATGCACCAGGAACCGATCACCAGGATGACGATGAGGAACAGGCAGCCCTTGAGGCAGCCGAGCCCGGGGATCCGCATCGGGTTCGCACTGCGCTGCCGCGGCGGCCGCGGCTCCCGGCGCGGGGCCGGCGGCTCGGGGGCGTACGGCTGCGGCTGGGGCGCCGGGGGCTGCTGGTAGCGCGGCTGGGGCTGCTGCCGCTGCTGCCGTCTGCGGGGCGCAGGCTGCTGGGGCTGCTGCGGCTGCTGCGGCGCGTACGACTGCGGCGGCGGGGTGTAGTGCTGCGGGGCCGGGGGCTGGTGCCCCTGGTGCGGCTGAGGGGCGTACTGCCCGCCGTAACCCTGCTGCCCGTAGCCCTGTCCGCCCCGCGGCGGCTGCTGGGGCTGCTGCGGCTGCGGCTGTCCGGGCCGCCGCTGGGGGCGGCGGCGCAGCGGGTCCTCGCTCGGGTCGAGGTACTGCACCTGGGTCTGGTCGTTGCGGTCGCGGGCGGCCCGCAGCTGGGTCTGCCAGGGGTGGGCGCCGTCGCCCTCGGGGGGCAGCGGCGGCACGGGCGGCATGGCGCGGGTCGGGTCGGCGGAGCCGCCGGGGCCCGGGCCGGAGCCCGCGGGCATGACGCGGGTGGCGTCGGCGTCGGGGCCGTTGCCGCCGGCGGAGGTGCTCGGCAGGAGGCTGGTGGCGGCGTTCGGGTCGTAGGAGCCCGGGGCCCCCGGGGAGCCCGCCGTCGACGGCAGCACCTGGGTGGGGTCGGCGTCGCCCGCGCCGGGGCCGGAGCCCTGGCCGGTGCCGGGCACGAGGGCCGGCTCCGGGTCGGGCGCGAGCAGCGCGGCGACGCCGAGGGCGGCCTCGGCCTGCGCCGGGGAGGCGTGCACGCCGACGCCCGCGGCGACGACGCGCAGGGCCCGGGCCAGGTTCTCCGCGCTCGGGCGCTCCTCGGGCCGCTTGCGCAGGCAGCGCTCGATGACCGTCCACAGCGGCTCGGGAACGGTGGTGGGGCGGCGTGGCTCGGAGCTGAGGTGCTGGTGGAGCACTTCGAGCGCGGTCGCGCCCGCGAACGGCGGGCGTCCGGTGACCAGCTCGTAGAGCAGGATGCCGGCGCCGTAGATGTCGACGGCGGAGGTCTGCGGGCGGCCCTCGGCGGACTCGGGCGCCACGTAGGCGGGCGTGCCGACGAATTCGTGGGTGCGGGTGAGGCCCGGGGAGTCCGCGAGGCGCGCGATGCCGAAGTCGGTGAGCATCGGGTGCATCTGGCCGCCGTCGCTCCGCAGGAGGACGTTGGCGGGCTTGAGGTCCCGGTGGACGATGCCGTCGGCGTGGCTCACCGCGAGCGCGTCGGCGATCTGGGCGGTGAGGAGCGCCGCGGCGACCGGGGTGAAGGGCCCGTTGTCGCGCAGGTAGCGGTGCAGGTCCGGGCCGTCGACGAGGTCCATGACCAGGGCGAGCAGATCGCCCTCGACGACCAGGTCGCGGGTGCGGACGATGTTGGGGTGGGTGAGCCGCAGGAGGACGGAGCGCTCGCGCAGGAAGCGCATCACGACGTCGGCGTCGTTGGCGAGCTCCTCCTTGAGCACCTTGATCGCGACGGTCTCGCCGGGCTGCCCGGCCACGGCGGCCTCGGCGCCCGCGGCCTCCCGCTGGCGCGCTCGCCAGACGGTGCCGGTCGCTCCGCGACCGAGCACCTCCTCGAGCAGGTACTTGCTGCCTACCGGCCGCACGTCATGCGCTCCCTGATCGTCATCGTCGTCATGCTTTGCGATGGCCTCCGTCGTGCCCGGCCTTCCGCCCACTGTAGTGCCGCCGTACGGACCTCCGGTTTGCCGAATCCGAGGGGCTGATGGGAAGACGCGGGGAGCGGGCGGTTGGTTGCCACGCGGCGCCCGGGCGCCGCGTACGGGCTGCTCGGGGGCGTGCGGAAGGCCTGGGGCGGCGCGTCCTCCGGACCTCCGGCGCGAAAGAAAGTCTGTACGACGCGTTCGAAAACGGACGCCCTACGAACAGATCATGAGATGACCACGGAAGGATTCGATCACCTTCCGCTTCCTTCGCACTCTCCGGCGGTCGTTCAAGATCACGAATTGACCGTCGCCGGGCGCGTCGTCGCCGGCAGGTGCGAGGATGCTCGCAGCACGATGCGGAGGGGCGGGGCCGGTGCTTCCGGTACGTCCCGCGTGACGTGGTGACCTGTACGTGCCGACGCGCCCGTGCACGGTGGGGGAAGGCCGCGCGTGAAGCCTCCTGTCCCCCGCCCGCGCACCGGGGCAGAAGGGACCGTTGACGGCGATGCAGATCAGGCTGACCGTCCTCGGGCCGCTCAGCGGCCACCACACCACCGCGCCCGCCGCGCCCACCGCGAAGTGCGCCTGCGACGTGCTGGTGACCGCCCCCGCGGGGACCGCGCTGGCCGGGGTGACCAGCGGCCTGGCCGCCGCCGTGGCCGCGGCCGGCTCCGACCTCGGCACCGGGGCCGTCGTGGTCTACGCCGGGGCCGAGCGGCTCGACCCGCAGCGCAGCGCGCTCGGCGAGCCGCCCCTGATCGACGGCGCCGTGCTGTCCCTGTGCGCCCCGGCCGACCCGGAGGAGCACGCGGGCGTGCTGATGTCCGGCGTGCCGGAGGCCGCGGCGCGGCTGCACGTCGTCTCCGGTCCCGACGCGGGCGGCGTGCACCTGCTGCACGGCGGCGAGGCGCACGTCGGGCGCTCCGCCACAGCCGACATCCCCCTCGACGACCCCGACGTCTCCCGGCTGCACTGCGCCGTCGTCCTCCACGACGACGGCACGGTCACCCTGCGCGACCTCGGCTCCACCAACGGCACCGTCCTCGCGGGCGAACCGGTCGGCGGGGAGCCGGTGCGGTTCCCCGCCGGGGAGCTGCTGCGGGTGGGCGAGTCGGTGCTGAGCCTGCACGCCGCGGACGACGCCTCCCCGCGCGTCCTTCCGGCCGCCCCCGACGGCGAGGGCCACCTGCGCGTCGGCGGCGGCCTGCCGTCCGCGGGCCCCGCGACCCCGACGGGCACGGTCGCCCCGCCGGTCCGCGGCGCCTGGCTGGGCGCGCCGGCCGGCCTGGCGGCCGACTCGTCCCCCGGCCCCGAGGAGCCGGTGACGCACGGGGGCCGCGGTTTCGCACTGCGGGACGCGAGCGCGGGCGGCCTGTCGGTCCGCGTCCCGGCCCAGCCGGGTCCGTCGGGAGCGCCGGTGCCGGGCCGTCCCTCCCGGGCGGGCGGGACGGCAGAGGCCGGCGGCACGGACGCCTACGGCCCGAGAGGCGCGGCAGCGCGGCCCGGCGAGACCGGCGGACCGGCGGGGACGACGGCCCGGCCGGGCTGGGCGGGCGAGCCCCGCAGGACGTCCTACGACGGCGGCACGGACCCGTACGGAACGGGAAGCGGAACCGGTGCGGCGGGACAGCCGAACCGGCCCGGCGAGACCGGCGGCACGGCCCGGGACGGCGAGGCGGGCGGGCCGGGCTGGACGGGTCAGACGGGCGGAACGGCCCAGGACTCCGGCACGCGCGCGTACGGCACGGGAAGCGGAGCCGGCGCGGCAGGACAGCCGGGCCGGGCGGGTGGGGCCGGGTGGGCCGGCCAGGACGGCGGCGCGCACCCGTACGGAACGGGAAGCGGAGCCGGTGCGGCGGGACAGCCGGGCGCGAACCCGTACGGCGTCGGCGACGGAGCCGGGGCGGCGGGGCAGACGGGGCAGTCCGGCGCGCCCGGCGGTTTCGGCGGCGGGCTGCCCGGGCAGCGTGCGTACCCGGGCCCGGCGGGCGGCTCCGGCCTGGCCGGGGAGACCGACCCGTACGGACAGCCGGGTCGGCCCGGTCAGCCCGATGGTTCCGGACACCCTGACGGGTACTCCGCCGCCGGTCACGCGAACCGGTCCGGCGAGGCCGGCCCTCACGCCCCGGGTCGTACCGGCAGCTCATACGAAGGCGGTCCCGCGGGCGGGCCGGCTGTCCACGACGGTCACGCCGGACACGGCGGCCACGGCAGCGCCGGAACCGGGCAGCCCGGCGAAGCCGGCAAGCGCCCCCGGGGCCGCGGCATAGGCGCATGGGCCCGGCGGCTCACCGGCGGGCTGGGCGGAGGCCGGGGAGCGGGCGAGGACGAGTGGGGTGACGGCCGTGACGATCCCGGCGCCGCGGACCGGGCCCGCGCCGAGGCCGCCGCGCTGCGCGAGCGCTGGCCCGACCCCGCGTCGGTGCTGCTGACGGCGCTGGGTCCGGGCCCCCGCCTGTGGGAGCGCGGCCCCGACCACCCGGACCTGCTGACCGTACGGCTGGGCACGGCCGACCGGCACGCGCCGGAGAGCGGCGCCCTGCTGCCCTCCGTGCCGGTGACGGTCGGGCTGCGCGAGGCCGGTTCGCTGGGGCTCGCCGGGCCGCGCGGGCGGCTGTCCGCGCTGGCCCGCTCCGTGCTGGCCCAGCTGGCGGCGCTGCACGCCCCCGCGTCCCTGGAGTTCGTGCTGATCAGCGCGGACCGGGCGCGCCCGGTCGAGGAGCGGCTGGCGGAGTGGTCCTGGCTGGGCTGGCTGCCGCAGCTGCGCCCGGTGCGGGGGCAGGACTGCCGGCTGCTGGTCGCCTACGACCGCGAGCAGGCCGCGGCCCGCACCGCGGAGCTGGTGCGCCGCCTGGACGAGGGCCCGCTGGGCCCGCACTGGCCGGCGGCGGCCCCGGCTGCGGTGGCGGCCGCGGCCGAGCGCCACGCGGGCCCGTACACGGTGGTGATCGTGGACGGCGACCCCGGTTCGGCGGAGCTGCGGGAGACGGTCGGGCGGCTGGCGGCGGGCGGTCCCGCGGCGGGCATCCACCTGGTGTGCCTGGCGGACGCCCCGGCGACGACGCCGGCGTCCCCGGTGCCGTCGACGCTGGCCACGGCCCGTACGGCCTCCCCGGCGTTCCCGTACTGCGGTGCGGTGGCCCTGCTGAGCGGTGACGTCGCCACGGTGGTGCAGGTGATCCACCGGGCGCCGGCCGGGGGCGGAGGCGGGGCCGCGGGCGAGGGCGAGGCGCCGGCCGGTCCGGCCGTGATCGCGGCAGTCGACGCCGTCTCACGCGCGTGGGCCGAGCGGTTCGCGCGGGCGCTGGCGCCGCTGCGGATGGCGGACGGCGCGCTGCACGGCGCTGCCGCACGGGTGGCGGCGGCGCTCCCGCGGAGCGCGCGCCTGCTGGACGAACTGGGTCTGGCGCGCGCGACGCCGGCCTCGCTGACGGCCCGCTGGGCGGCGGCCACGGACCGCGGCACGCGCCCCGGCGGCCGCGCCGTGGCCGTGCTCGGCGCGGGCCCGCACGGCCCGCTGTCGGTGGACCTGGCGGCGGACGGCCCGCACCTGCTGGTGGAGGGCTGTGCGGGCAGCGGCAAGACCGAGCTGCTGCGCTCGCTGGCCGCGTCGCTGGCGGCGGCCGACCGGCCCGACCGGCTCTCGCTCGTCCTGGTGGACGGCGCGGGCGCGGAGCGGGGCGAGGGCCTGCGGCTGTGCACGGACCTGCCGCACGTCTCGACGTACCTGGCGGCCGCGGACCCGGTGCGCATGCGGGAGTTCGCCCAGGCGCTCACGTCGGAGCTCAAGCGCCGCGCGGAGCTGCTGGGGCGGCTGGACTTCACCGCGTGGCACACCCAGCAGGCCGCCGCGTCCGCCGTGCAGGCGGTCACGCCCCGCCGCCCGGCGGAGGGCTCCGGCGACCTGGACTCCCTGCCGACGGGGACGCTCAAGCTGCGCACGCAGAAGGACGGCCCGTCGCTCACGGCCCGGACGGCCCTGCCGCGCCTGGTGGTGCTGGTGGACGACTTCGACGCCCTGGTCGCCCCGGCCCTGGGCAGTACGGGCCGCCCGGCGGCGGGTTCGGTCGTACGGGCGCTGGAGGCGGTGGCCCGGGACGGCGAGCGGCTGGGCGTCCACCTGGTGGCGGCGTCGGGCCGCCCGGACCGTACGGCCGACACGGCGGCGGTCGAGCGGGCCGGGCTGCGCGCGACGCTGGAGATCGCGCCGCCGTCGGTGGACGGCACGCCGGGCGACGGGAGCGGCGCGGGCGATCCCGCTCCGGGCCGCGGCCGGCTGATGCGGCCGGACGACGACGTGACGACGCCGTTCCAGGCGGGCCGGGTGACGGGCCGCATCCCGCGGACGGCGACGCTGCGCCCGACGGTCGTGACGGTGGACTGGCAGCGCATGGGCGACCCGCCCACCCGCCGCCCCGTGCGCGAGCTGGGCAACGGCCCGACGGACCTGGCGTTGCTCGCGAGCGCGTTGCAGCGCGCCGCGCAGTCGGCGGGAGCGGAGGCGGCGCCACCGCTGCTCTGAGTGCTCCCGTGCGCCCGTGACGGCCCATCACAGCCCGGTCACGATCACCGGGTTGACAGCGAAGACGGTATTGCGGCGGCCGGTGACCGGGCGTAGACCTGTCGCACGGGAGACGACCGCGGGCCGCGGTGACGTGCGGCGCGGACCGTCGGCGGGGAGCTCGTACGGGAGGGGCGGCAATGCGGACTTCGCTTCGTTCGGTGCGCGGGGCGCGCAGCTCGCTTCGTTCGGTGGGCAGGGCGCGCAGCGCTCTGGCGCTCCTCGCGGCCGGGACCCTCGCCCTGTCGGCCGCCGGGTGCAGTGACGACGGCGGTGCTCCGCCGGACAGCGGCAGACCGACGTCGGACGCGATCGGGCACACCGTGCGACTGCCCAGGCTGAACGGGCAGAAGCTCAAGGTGACGGCGGTCTGGACGGGCGCCGAGCAGAAGGGCTTCACGAAGGTCCTGGAGGAGTTCTCCCGCCGCACGGGCGCCCAGGTGGCCTACGTGCCCAGCGGCGACGACATGTCCGCCTTCGTCGGCTCGAAGATCGCGGGCGGCGACCCGCCGGACGTGGCCATGCTGCAACAGCCCGGGGCGCTGCGGGAGTTCGCGCAGAAGGGCTGGCTCAAGCCGCTCGGCGGCGAGGCGGTGGCCGAGCTGGACAAGAACTTCACCAAGGGGTGGCAGGAGCTCGGCTCGTCCGGGGGCAAGCGCTACGGCGTCTACTTCAAGGTCAGCAACAAGTCCCTGGTCTGGTACAACACGAAGGTCTTCGACGGGGCCGGGGCCAAGGAGCCGAAGACCTGGCCGGAGTTCCTGAGCACCGCGCAGCTGATCGCGGACTACGGCATCCCGCCGGTCTCGGTGGGCGGGGCGGACGGCTGGACGCTCACCGACTGGTTCGAGAACATCTACCTCTCCCAGGCCGGCCCGGAGAAGTACGACCGGCTCGCGCAGCACCGGATCCCGTGGACGGACCCGTCCGTGAAGGACGCCCTGACGGCGCTCGGCCGGCTCTTCGGCGGGAAGGGCCTGCTGGCGGACGGCAACGCGGGGGCCGTCCAGACGCAGTTCCCCACCTCGGTCACCCAGACGTTCACCGGCGGGGAGGAGCCGAAGGCCGCCATGGTCTTCGAGGGCGACTTCGCGGCGGCCAACGTCACCGGGGCCGGGGCGCGGATCGGCAAGGAGGCCAAGGTCTTCCCCTTCCCCGCGGTGGGGGCGAAGGCGCCGGTGGTGACCGGCGGCGACGTGGGCGTGGCACTGAAGGACGGCCCGGCCGCGCAGGCGCTGCTGACCTTCCTCGCCTCGGCCGACGCGGCACGGGTGTGGGCCGGGCAGGGCGGCTTCCTGTCCGCCAACAGGAACCTCGCCCTCGACGCCTATCCCGACGACGTGCTCCGCTCCATCGCCAGGGCCGTGGTCGCCGCGGGCGACGACTTCCGCTTCGACATGTCCGACCTGGCCCCCGCCTCCTTCGGCGGCAAGCCGGGCCAGGGCGAGTGGAAGCACCTCCAGGATTTCCTGAAGAACCCCGGCGACGTGGCGGGCACCCAGCAGCGGCTGGAGTCCGACGCGGCCAAGGCGTTCAAGAGCTGACGGGAGCCCCGCACCATGTCGACCGCGAACGCGGGCGGCGACGCGGCCTCCGGGCCGCCCCGCCCCTCCGGCAACTCCTCCGCAAGCCCCTCGGCGGGCCCCTCGGCGAGCTCTTCCGCGAGCCTCCCGCCGAAGAAGTCCCGGAGCGTGGCCGGCACCCGGCTCTGGGTGGCCGCCCTGTTCCTCCTGCCCGCGCTGGTCCTGCTCGGCGCGCTCGTCGTCTACCCCATCGGCTACTCGGTCTGGCGCAGCCTCTTCGACGCGAGCGGCGACGGCTTCGTGGGCGTGGACAACTACCACGAGGTCTTCACCGACGACCGGATCCGTACGGCCCTGAAGAACAACATCATCTGGGTGGTCGTCGCGCCGTCGGTGGCCACCGCCCTGGGCCTGATCTTCGCGGTGCTCACCGAACGGGTGCGCTGGGGAACGGCGTTCAAGCTCGTCGTCTTCATGCCGATGGCGATCTCGATGCTGGCCTCCGGCATCATCTTCCGGCTGGTCTACGAGCAGAATCCCGACCGCGGCGTCGCGAACGCGGTGTGGGTGGGCGTTCACGACACCTTCTCGCCGCCCGCGCCGTTCCCGGGCGCGCACCCCAGGGACGACGGGCTGCTGACGGAGAGCCGCGGGGCGTTCACGACCAAGGCGGTGGTGAAGGCGGGCGGTGCGACCGGGCTTCCGCTCGTGGGCGCGAAGCCCGCGGACATGAAGGGCGCGAAGGACGCCGTTCCGGCGCGGGACGTCGCCGGGAAGGTCACCGGGACGGTGTGGCGCGACTTCACGCGCGGCGGCGGGGGCACGGCGGGCCGGATCGACCAGGGCGAGAAGGCCCTGGAGGGCGTGACGGTGGAGGCGGTCAAGGACGGCCGGACCGTCGCCTCGGCCACCTCGGGCGCCGACGGCACCTTCACCCTGCCCGCCGCGGCCGACGGCGCCCTGCTGCGCCTGCCCGCCTCGAACTTCGCCGCGCCCTACAACGGCGTCGACTGGCTGGGCCCCTCGCTCGTCACCCCGGCCATCATCGGGGCGTACATCTGGATGTGGGCGGGCTTCGCCATGGTGCTGATCGCGGCGGGGCTCGCGAGCGTGCCGCGGGAGCTGCTGGAGGCGGCGCGCGTGGACGGCGCGAACGAGTGGCAGGTCTTCCGGAGGGTGACGGTGCCGCTGCTGGCGCCGGTGCTCGCGGTCGTGCTGATCACACTGATGATCAACGTGCTGAAGATCTTCGACCTCGTGTACATCATCGCGCCGGGCGCGAGCCTCGACAAGGCGAACGTGCTGGCCCTGCAGCTGTACCAGTCGTCCTTCGGCACGGACGTCAACCAGGGCGTGGGCAGCGCGATCGCGGTCTTCCTGCTCGTGCTCGTCCTGCCGGTGATGTACGTCAACCTCCGGCGGATCCGAAGGGAGCGGCAGCGATGACCACGGTGGACACGGGCGTACGGGCCAGGCAGTCGCTTCCCGCGCGGATCGCCTCGCGGCTGGGCGGCGGGGTGACGCGGGTCCTCCTCGTCGTGGTCGGGCTGTTCTGGCTGACGCCGACGGTGGGGCTGCTCCTGTCCTCGCTGCGGGACAAGAGAGACATCGCGGCGTCGGGCTGGTGGGAGGTCTTCTCCCACCCGGCGCAGCTGACCACGCAGAGCTACAGCAACCTCTTCGGCAACGACACGGTGATGGAGTCCCTCGGCACCACCGCCCTGATCACCGTGCCGGCGACGGCGCTGGTGATCCTCATCGGCGCGTTCGCCGGATACGCCTTCGCCTGGCTCGACTTCCCGGGCCGGGACTGGTGGTTCATGGCGGTGGTGGGGCTGCTGGTGGTGCCGGTGCAGGTGGCGCTGATCCCCGTGGCCAAGCTCTTCAACAGCCTCGGCATCTTCGAGAGCACGCCGGGCGTGGTGCTCTTCCACACCGCGTTCGGGCTGCCCTTCGCCGTCTTCCTGCTGCGGAACTTCTTCGCGGAGATCCCCCGGGAGCTGCTGGAGGCCGCCCGGCTGGACGGGGCGGGCGAACTGCGGCTGTTCCTGCGGGTGGTGCTGCCGCTGGGCGGGCCGGCCATCGCCTCGCTGGGGATCTTCCAGTTCCTGTGGGTGTGGAACGACATGCTGATCGCGCTGATCTTCGCGGACAGCGGGCACCCGCCGGTCACGGTCGCCCTGCAGCAGCAGGTGCGCCAGTTCGGCGACAACATCGACATCCTCGCCTCGGGAGCCTTCCTCTCGATGGCCGTACCGCTCGCGGTCTTCTTCGCCTTCCAGCGGCAGTTCGTGAGCGGGGTGATGGCGGGGGCGGTGAAGTGAGCGGACGGCTCTCCGAGCGGGGCTCCGGCACGTGGGCGTCTGCCGGCGGACGGCCGCTGCCGGTGTCCTTGCCCTTGCGCGTGCCTGTGCCCGTGCCCGTGCCCGGCCCGGCACGGCACGACCTCCGGCAAGCCCTGCCTCCGCCGCGGCGCTCCACCACCGCGGCGGGAGTCCGGCGGAATCCGCGGGCAGCGTCACCACCACCGGGCGTCCCGCCGTCCTAACGGCGCACGTACAGCTGCACCGAGCCGCCGCGGACGAACACCGCCGCTTCCCGCTCCTCCCGGCAGAACTCCTCCAGTGCGGTCGTCTTCGCGTACTCCTCCCGCTGCGCGCGGAACCACCGGGTGCCGACGGTGTTGGTGTCCCCCACCACCCACACCCGGCTTCCGGACGGCAGCCGGGAAAGCCGGTCGCGCAGCACGGCGGTGGTGACCTCCTGGCCGAAGAGCGTGCCGGAGGCGGCCGGTGACCGCTTGAGGGTGAGATCGCGCAGGCCGGTGAAGTCGCGCGGATAGGCGAGGGCCACGCGGCGCTCGTACAGCGGCAGGAACAGCACCGCGTCCCCCGGCCGGGCCCGCTGCGCTGCCGCCGCGGCGACCGGGGCCAGCTCGTCGCCCCGGCTGGTGGGCAGGCGCTCGCGCTCCTGCAGCGGCAGCTGCACCACGAAGGCGGCCAGGACGGCCACGGCGCCGGCGGCCGTCACGGTCCGCCGCCACGGGGCGAGCCCCAGGAGCCGGTCGGCGCCGGCCGCGGCGAGCAGGGGTATGCCGGCCAGGCAGAACAGCAGATAGCGGTCGAGGAAGAGCGGCTGGTACTGGGCGGCGGCGTAGAGCAGGACGGGCGGGACGAGGGCCCAGGGCAGGGCGACCGCGGTGAGGCCGAGGGCCCCGCGGCGCGGCGAGGAGGACGACAGTGCCTGTCGCCACCCGCGCGCGGAGGCGAGGAGCGCGACCGCGGCCAGGAGGAGCACGGCGCCCAGGACGGGCTGCCCGGGGCCCGCGAACGCCTTCACGAGCGCCTCGGCCTCGGGACGGCCCGGGGTGCGGATCCAGGAGACCTGGGCGCTCTGCCCCCGGGAGACGATCACCAGCGGTACGAGCGGCAGGCAGGCGGCGGACGCGGCGCACCCCCAGCGGCGCCAGGTCCTCCAGGGGACCCGGGAGAGCAGCAGGGTCACGGCGTGGGCCGCCAGGAGCAGGACCGCGAACTCGTGCAGGAGCGCCGTGCCGGCGGCCACCGCGCCGTAGCCGGCCCACCGCCCGTACGAGCCGTGCTCGGCCGCGCGGACCAGCAGCCAGGTGGCGAGCGCGGCACCCGTGGCGACGAGGGCGTACGAGCGGCCCTCCTGCGCGTAGTGGCTGACGAACGGGGTGACGGCGTAGAGCAGCCCGGCCCACAGGCCGACGCGGGGGCGGGCCAGCCGGCAGCCCAGGGCGCCGACGAGCGCGGCGGTGGCGGCGGACGCGGCGACGGACGGCAGCCGCAGCGCGATCTCGTCGGGGCGCACGGCGAGGACGGCGTGCATCAGCGCGTAGTACAGGCCGTGCACGGCGTCGATCGTGCCGAGCACGTGCCACAGCTCCGGCAGGGACCGGCGGGCCACCTGGAAGGTGGCGCTCTCGTCCCGCCACATCGTCCCGCGGTCCAGCCCCCACAGGCCGAGGACGAGCATGACGGCGGCGGGGACGGACACGGCGAGGACGGCGGCACGGGTGGGGCGGCGTACGGGGTGGGGGCGGGCGGGGCGGCGGGCGGCGGCGCGGGGCCCGGCGCCGGGCTCTGCCTGACGGGGGATCAGCCACAGGCCGCGCAGCCCGGCCGCCCGGCGGTCCGGGTCGTCCGGGTCTTGCGCGGCGCCTGCAGCGGCCTGCGCGGAGGCGGAGGGCGACCCGCCGGACGAACCATCGGGCGAGCCGTCGGACGAGCCACCGCGCGGCCCGCTGCCCGGATCGCCGGGCGACGGCGCCCCCGCCCCGTTCCCGGCAGGCTCGCCCGGCGCCCGCCCCGCCTCCGCGCACTCCGCCGCCGGCCAGGCCGGTCCCACCGGCCCCACCGATCCTGTCGGCCCCGTCGGTCCCACCGATCCCGTCACTCCCACGGCCACTGCCCCTCCCTGCCCCGGCCGGGCCCCCGCCGGAGACCCGGCCACACCCGGAATTCCCAATGCCCCGCTTTATACATATTCATCGGTAAAACTGTCTTTCGTGACAGTGAACGAGAGCGGAACCCTGCCCACCGCGCAGGTCGGCGTCATCGTCATCGGGTTCAACGACGCCGGCCACATCCGCGACGCCGTCCGCTCCGCACTCGCCCAGGGGCCGGCCGTCGCCGAGGTCATCGCCGTCGACGACGCCTCCACCGACGGCACCGCCGCGATCCTCGACGAGCTGGCCGACGGCGACCCGCGCCTGCGCGTCATCCACCGCGCGGCCAACAGCGGCGGCTGCGGCACCCCCCGCAACGACGGCGTACGGGCCGCGACGGCCCCGTACGTGATGTTCCTCGACAGCGACGACACCCTCCCCGAGGGCGCCGTCGACGCCCTTCTCGCCGCCGCCCTGCGCCACCGCGCCCCCGTGGCCGCCGGCCTGTGCGTGCGCCGCGAACTCCCCCAGCGGCGCGACACCGGCTGGCAGCCCGCCCTCTACCGGCGGGCCGCCGTGCACAGCAGCCCCGAGGCCCGCCCGGCGCTCCTGCGCGACACCCTGTGCGTCAACAAGCTCTACGCGCGGGACTTCCTCACCGAGCACGGCATCGCCTTCCCCGAAGGCCGCTTCCTCTACGAGGACTTCGTCTTCACGGCCCGGGTCATGGCGGCCGCGCCGCGCGTGGCGACCGTCACCGACACCGTCTACGTCTGGCACGTGCGGCGCGACGCCGCCGCGCCGTCGATGTCCCTGGACCGCGAGCGCATCGCCAACTGGCAGGCGCGCGTGGCCGCCCACCGGCGCAGCGTGGACGTCTTCCTCGACGCGGGCAGCAAGCCCCTCGCCCGCGCCGCCCGGGTGAAGTTCCTCGACCACGACCTGCGGATGTACGTGCGCGAACTGCCGTTGCGCAGCGCCGGATACCGGCACGCGTGGTGGCGCGTGACCCGCGGCTACCTCGCCGGCTACGAGGAGGCCGAGCTGAGCGCCGCCCGGCCGCCGGCCCGGTGGATCGCCCGGGTCGTGCTGGCCGCGGAGGCACCGCGGGACCTGGGGCGGCTGGCCCAGCTCGCCGCCCGGCCCGCACGGCTGCTGCCGCCGTACGCGGAGGACGACGCCGTCCCCGTCTGGTCGGCGGACCTGCCGGGGGCCGCGCTGGACGGCGTCCTCGGGCCGGAGGCCGTGCCGCCGCACCACCTGCCGGTGACCGTGGACGCCGAACTGCGCCTCGCGGCCCGGGCCCGCGCCCGGTTGCGGCTGCGCGTCCACGACCTCTACGGGCGGCTGGCCACCATCCGGCCGGAGGCCGCGGAGGTCGAGCTGCGCCGCAGGGACGGCGGGCCGGTGCTGCGGCGCGCCGTGCCGCTGGCGGACGAGGGCACGGCGTGGACCGCGCGGGTCGTCCTGCCCCTGTCGGTGCTTGCGGGCCGCGACCGCCGCGACGGCGCGGCCCCGCCGCAGACGTGGGACGTGCGCGTGCGCGTGCAGTGCGCGGGCGGGGCGTTCCGCACGACCGTCCGGGCCGTGGGCGGCGGGCTGCACCGCGCGGCCCTGCCGAGCCTCCGTCACGGCGTCCTGCTGGCCCGGCCCTACGCCACGGTGAACGGCTCGCTGGCGCTGCGCCTGGCGTCGGGCGTGCGCGGCGCGTGGGCGGTGGCGCGCCGCTGACAGGCCGGGGCGGCATCGCGCCCCGAAAGGGGCGCGGGGAACTGCGCGACCAGCCACGGACAACCCGCAGTCGAGCTTCATACCCATGTTCCCCCCTGCCATCGGCTAACGGTCGATTTCCTCGAACAACGCCTCCCACCGGTCGAGCACGGCAGGCAACTGCAGCGGCGAGACGTGCTCGCGCGCAGCGCAGCCGTAACGCTCGCGGAGGGCGCCGTCCGCCATGAGCTCCCCGAGCGCGGCGGCGAAGGCCCCGACCTCGCCGGGTGGCACGAGCGTGCCCGTGCGGCCGTGGCGGACCAGCTCGCGAACGCCGCCCGACAGGTCGAAGCTCACGCAGGGGACGCCGAGCGCGGAGGCCTCGGCGAGCGCCATGGGGCGGCCTTCGCGCTCGCTGGTGAGGGCGACGACGGAGAGCTCGCGGTAGGCCGCGGCCATGTCCCGCACGCTGCCGCGGAAGTGGACGCGCCCGGCGATGCCCAGGCTGCCGGCCCGGGCGCGCAGCTCCTGCTCCAGCGGGCCGTCGCCGAAGAGGTGCAGCTCCCACTCCGGCTGGGCGGCGGTGGCCGCGGCGAAGGCGTCGAGCAGCCGGTCCAGGCGCTTGACGGCCTCCAGGCGGCCGACTGCGCCGACGCGCCGGGTGTCCAGGGAGGCCCGGCCCGTGGGGGCGAAGGGCAGCGGGTTGGGCAGAACGGTGGCGTTGGGCAGCCGGCGGCGCCGGAATTCGGCGGCGTCCGGCTCGCTGAGGAACACCGCCTTCTCCAGGGCCGGGTAGTGGCGAAGGATCAGCTGGAGGTTCTCGGAGGTGCACGCCTGGTGGAAGGACTCGTGGTACTGCCCGATGCCCTTCAGGTGGGACCACTCGACCGCCTGCAGCCACGCCGCCGCCCAGGGCGAGCCGATGACGACCATGCCGTCGCGGACGGCGGCGAAGCGGCGGGCCAGCCGCTCCCGCGCCCGCTCCCGCTCCTGCCGTTCGGCGCGCGCCGCCCGCAGCCGCTCGGGGTTCAGTCGCTCGGCGAAGGAGGCGGCGCGCCAGGCGGGCCGGGCCGGGGTGCGGTAGAGGGTGGTGCGGCGGTAGGCGGGGGCGGCCTGGAAGGTGTGGGGCTCCGGGCTGGGGCGGATGCCGATGAGTTCGACGCGGTGGCCGCGCTCGGCGAAGCCCTGGGCGAGCGTGTGCAGGACGCGCTGCGAGCCGCCCATGGAGTCGACGTCGATCCCGAGGAGGAAGAGGTTGCGCCGCTTCACCGGGCCCCGCCCCCTGCGAGGGCGCCTGCGAAGAACAGGTCCACCACGGTCTCGCTCGACTTCCCCGTCTCGTAGGGGTTGAACCGCTCGCGGAAGCGGGCGTAGGCCCCGGCCCACTCCTCCTGGACCGCCTTCAGGTCCCGCAGGGCGGCGATGAGCTGGTCGGTCGTGGTGAGCATCGGGCCGGGTGCGATGTCGGGCAGGTCGTAGTAGGTGCCGCGGGCGGTTGCGCGGTAGTGCTCGTAGTCGTCGGTGAAGAAGAGGATGGGGCGGCCGAGGTTGGCGTAGTCGAACATCAGGGACGAGTAGTCCGTGAGGAGGGCGTCGGAGGCGAGCAGGAGGTCGTTGAGGTCGGCGAAGTCGCGTCCGTCGCGCACGGCGTGGCCGAGCTCGCGGGGGACGGTGTACCGCTCGTAGTAGTGCGGCCGGACGACGATCGTCCACTCCTCGCCGAGGTAGCGCACGAGCTCGGCCAGGTCGGCCCGGACGGACTCGCCGCTGCCGCGCGCGCCGTCGCGGAAGGTGGGGGCGTAGAGCAGGACGCGGCGGCCGTCGGGGATCTGCAGGCGCTCGCGGGTGGCGGCGGCGCGCTCGCGGCGGGCGGGGTCGTCCCAGCGGACGAGGTCGTCGTTGCGGGGCAGGCCGGTGCGCAGGAGCTCGCCCGTGTAGCCGTTGGCGCGGACGAACGTGCGCTCGAACTCCTCGCTGGGGGCGATGAGGGCGTCCCAGCGGGCGATCGTCTCGCGGTGGCGCCGCCGCCGTTCGGGGCCGGCCAGCCGCAGCTCGGGCACGTCGAAACCCATGTGCTTGAAGGCCTGGCCGTGCCAGGTCTGCAGATAGCGGGTGGCGGGGCGCTTGCCGTAGAGCGTGGGGAAGCCGTGGGAGTCCACCCAGTAGCGGGCGCGGGCGAGGGCGTGGACGTACTCCCAGCTGCCGCGGCGGACCAGCGGGAGCCCCTCGGGATAGGAGGAGCGGTTGCCGGAGTAGGACCAGACGGCGTGCAGGGGAAGGTCGCGGCGCTGCAGCTCCTCGTGGACGGCGCGGGGGCTGTCGGCATAGCCGCGGCCCTCCAGGGCCTCGAAGACGACGAGGCCCTCGTCGACGGGCAGTTTCTGCAGCTCGTGGTAGGTGAGGGCCTTGATGCGGGGGCCCGTGACGCGGCGGGTGAGCCGGTGGACGCCGCGCCGGACGGGCTCCAGCCGGCCGGCCGCGGCCTCGGCCCGGCCGAGGGCGCCGGCGCGCTCCCAGGACAGCTCCAGCCGGCCGGCCCCGTGCCCCTCGCAGGCCACGCGCACGGTGTGGGCCGCGAGCGGGCCGCGCTGGGGGATCCTAGCCCGCAGCGGGGTGAGGTCCGCGGGGGCCAGCAGCGGGTCGGTGCGGGTGAGGCCGAGGCGTTCGAGGACGACGACGGGGTGCCTGCGGCCGCGGAAGCCCTTGGGGCCGACGGGGATGCGGCGCAGGTCGAGGACGGCCTCGGCGGTGCGGTAGGCGAAGCGGCCGTCCTCGCCGGGCGCGGCGGCGTCGTAGACGAAGGGCACGGCCAGCGGCTCGCCGGTGGTGGCGATGCGCAGCTCGGTGGCGACCGGGCTCGGTGCGGTGAGCAGCAGGGCGGGGTCGTAGGTGCGCAGCCGGATCCGCAGGAGGGGCCCGTCGGGGACGACTTCGGCCACTTCGTGGCGCAGGGGGCCGGCGGTGAAGGGCTGGTCGTCCAGGCGCCAGGCGGTGATGTCGAGGCCGGCGGCCTCCTCGGCGTTCAGCGGCAGGGACAGGCCCCAGTACGTGCGGCCGGCTTCGCGGACGACGTGGCGCGGGGCCAGCCGGGGCCGGTCGAGGGTGCGGGCGCACTCGGCGGCCTCCCCGTACCGCCCGGCGCACAGCAGGAACTGGCAGATCTGCTGTTCGCGGGGCATGGCGGCGAGGGCCTCGGGGGCGATCTCCGCGAGGTAGGGGGTGACGGCGGCGGCGAAGCCGGCGATCCACTCGGGGTCGCGGAAGGGGAGGTCGCCGAGGTAGAGGCGGAAGTCGTGGCGGAGGAACTTCTCGTCCTTCGCGGGGCGCAGGGCGGCGTTGCCGGACTCCTCGAGGAAGGCGTCGATGAGCCGGGCGGCCTTGATGCGGTCGACGGCGTTGCGCAGCTTGTGGCGGCTGGAGGAGATGGAGAGCGTGGCGGGGTCGGCGGCGAGCCGCCAGGTGTAGACGGGCCAGGGGACGACGGCGAAGGTGCGGGCGAGGGTGAGGGCCCGGGCGGTGAAGAGCTGGTCCTCGTAGTGCATGTCCTCCGGGAAGCGGAGGCCGTGGCGGGCGAGGAAGTCCGCGCGGTAGAGCTTGTTGGTGGAGAGGTGGTCGAGGAAGAACTCGGGGGCGGAGCGGATGCCGTGGACCAGGCGCACGTCCTCGAAGAGCTCGGGATACCACAGGCCGGTGGTGCCGGACTCCTCGAAGAGGCGGGTGACCTCGCCGGTGACGAGGTCGGCGCCGGTCTCCTCGGCGGTGAGCAGCAGGGACTTGCAGGCGTGGTACGGCAGTTCGTCGTCGCTGTCGAGGAACATGAGGTGGGGCGCGCGGGCCGCGTCGATCCCGGCGTTGCGCGGGGCGCCGCAGCCGCCGCTGTTGACGGGCAGCCGGATGAGCCGCACGCGGGGATCGGTGGTGGTCAGGCGCTCGGCGGCCGCGAAGGTGCCGTCCGTCGAGCAGTCGTCGACGATGATCACTTCGAGGTTGCGCAGGGACTGTGCGAGGACCGACCGCACGGCGCGCGGCAGGCGGTCGGCGTCGTTGTGGACGATCACGACGACGCTGACATCGGGGCCGGGGGCGGGATGTGCGGCGGTCACGGTCACCTCGTCTCGGTGCGGTCCGGCGCATCGCGGGCACGCTCGGGCGGCCCGCCATCCGCACGGACGGATTCGCGATTACTCAAAGCGTAGACGCGAGCACTGACAGTCACCTCCCCCGAGGGGTCCGAGCGGGTGCGCCAGGCGTGCACGGCCAGGGCCGCGGCCACCCCGGTGATCAGTACGACGTCGCGGAAGGCGTGCCTGCGGGCCGTCTCCAGGTGCGGCCACGAGACCCCGGCGACCTCCGGCAGCAGCGGCAGCCACAGCCACACCGAGCGCGCCGCGGCGGCGCGCACCACCAGCGACGCGGCGAGCGAGGGGAGCACCACCAGCATGTAGTGCTGGAACGACGGCCGTGACACCAGGAACGCCGCGAGCATCAAGAGCGACGCGCACTCCACCAGCCGCAGGGCCGGGTCGCCGCCGGCCCGCCACCGCAGGCGGGCGCACAGCAGGACCGCGACCGCGGCGCCGGCCGCGAGCGCGAGGGCCAGGGGCTGCGGCACGCCGAGCCGGGGCAGCACGGACGGCCACGCGGCGTCGAACGGGCGGGCGTACGCGTCCTGCCCGCGCAGCAGGAACGGCAGCGTCCGGGTGAAGAACAGTCCGGGCCGCGGCATGGCCAGGGCCGCCGCCAGCGACACGGCCGCGGGAACGCCCACGGCCCAGGCCAGCGCCCGCCACCGCCGGGCGAGCACGAACAGCAGCAGCAGCGGCACGAGCATCGGCTTCAGCGCTATCGCCGCCCCCACGGCCGCCCCGGCCGCGCACCAGCGCCCGCGGCGGGCGAGCAGCAGGGCGGCGGGGAAGGCGACGGCCGACAGGGCCGTCCAGTTGCCGAGGTAGACCACGCCGTGGAAGGGCTCGAAGACGCCGAGCGCCGCGACGACGCCCGCCGCGAGCCGGCTGTCGGCCCGCACCCCGAAGATCCGCAGGGCCAGGACGACCCCGGCGAGGACGAGCAGCGCGGTGACGACGGGCACCGCCCTGGCCAGCGCTTCGTTGCCGAACACGGTCTCGGGGACGGCGGCGAACACCGCGCCCGGCAGGTAGAGGAACCGCTTGTCCGCGTACGGCGAGCCGCCGTCGAGCAGCGCCCGCGCCGCCCGCACGACCACCGCGTTGTCCATCCCGGGCATCCGCGGCCCCTGCACCACGCGCACGACGTCCAGGGCGAGCACCAGCAGGGCTGCGAGGAGCACCGGCCACGGGGCCCGTCCGCGCAGCCACCGCCCGAGGGCGTCGGGGCGGCTCGCGGCCTTCGCGGCGCTCACGGCGCGACCTCGGCGAGGAGGAAGCCGGCCGGGCCCCGGACGGTCCGGCGCAGCGCCGGATCGCCCCGGTCCAGGCCCGGCCCGCCGTTCTTCTGCAGGACCCAGCGCACGCGGTACTCCTTGAGGATGCCGAGCCGCTCGGCCCGGGAGGTGGCCGGGGCGAAGTAGCGGCGGGTCGCGTCGCGGCGGCGTGCCGCGTCGCGGAGGAAGACGTCGGGATAGGCGGGGGCGACGGTGTACGGCCCGTAGGCGGGCAGCATCCGCAGCGCGTAGTAGTTGTCGGTCATCACCGTCTGCCGCGCGGGCACCTCACGCGCCGCCCAGGTGAAGCGCGGCCAGAGCGCGACGGTGTGGATGTGGCGCAGGACCGGCGGAATGGCCTGGGGGCGCAGGACGTACGTGAGCACCCCCGCTTGCGTCCACGCGCCCGCCAACAGGGCGACGGCCGTCAGCGGGACGAGCGCCGTCCGTGTGCGGCGGCCGCCGGTGGCCGCTTCCAGGGCGAGGGCGAGCTGTGCGGGGACGAGGACGGCGGGCAGGATCCTGCCCCACGCCTGATGGCCGCTCAGGCCGCCGGCCGCGAAGACGGCGAGCCCCAGCAAGAAGAAGATCACCAGCGGGTCGCGGCGGTCGCGCCGGGCCCGCAGCACGAGCGCGGCCGTGCCGAGGCCGGTCAGGCAGAACTTCGTCGCGAGGTGGTCGTAGAGCGGCCGGTGGATGTCGTCCAGGCCGCCCGTCCCGAGCAGGGAGAAGAACGCGTAGTACGGCCAGCAGGCGAGCACCGCCGCGGCCAGGGCGCACGCGGCGGCCACCCGCATCCGCACGGCCCGTCCGGGCCACGGCCGCGCGCCGAGCAGCACCGCGGCGGCCCCGAGCACCGCGACGGCGCCCGTGAACTGATGGGTGAGCAGGATCCCGGCGAGCAGCAGCCCGAGCCCCAGGAAGGCCGCCGTCCCCCACGCGGCGGCCAGGGCCCGCCGCAGCAGCGCCCACAGATGGAAGGCCATGCCGAAGGCGAACGTGCTCGGGTAGGCGAGAGTGAGCGAAATCGAGGTGAGCCCGAGGGCGCCGCTCCACGCGAAAAGCCTCACTCCGTACAGCAGGAGCAGGCACAGCACCGCCAGCAGCACCGCCGTCCTGCTGCGCGTGAACGTCCGTACGAAGGCGTGGACGCCCGTGCCGAGCAGGACGAGTCCGGCGAGCGCTCCCAGGCGCAGCACGGTGAAGGTGCCCCAGCCGGTGGCCGATCCGGTGAGGGCGAGCAGGAGCGTCCACGGCGAGTAGTAGGGGCTCGGAGTCCGGGCGTCGACCAGGGGGTTGCCGGGGTGGAGGGGGTCGGCGCGCAGCCGTTCGAGGACGGCCGCGTGCATGCCGAGGTCACCGGACCACGGCAGCCGTACGGTCATCAGCAGCAGGAGGACGGCCAGCAGCAGGACGGCGACGGCAGCGGGCCCGCGGGCCGCCGCCGCGCGGGCCGGGCGGGCGGCCCCGGGCGGGGCCGCCCGCTCAGCGGGGACGGTGGCCGGAAGCACGGGCCGACCTCGTGCGCAGCCGCCACGGCATGACCACCGATTCGAGCTGGACGGCCAGGTTCATCTT
This sequence comes from Streptomyces aureoversilis, assembly GCF_042657885.1. Taxonomy (NCBI): domain Bacteria; kingdom Bacillati; phylum Actinomycetota; class Actinomycetes; order Kitasatosporales; family Streptomycetaceae; genus Streptomyces; species Streptomyces aureoversilis. The sequence continues at coordinate 26,485 of NZ_JBHSKJ010000030.1, read as the reverse complement.
CGACTCGCCGGCGGTGCGGTCCTCGAAGTGGATGGGCACCTCCATGACCGTGTACCCGGCCTTGAGCGCGCGGTACTTCATCTCCACCTGGAAGCTGTAGCCGGCGCTGTCGACGGTCTCCAGGTCGATGGCGTCCAGGGCGGTGGCGGACCAGAGGTTGAAGCCGCCGGTGATGTCGCGCACGCGGGTGCCCAGGATCGTGCTGGCGTAGGCGTTGGCCCAGCGGGAGAGGGCCTTTCTGTGGGCGCCCCATGCGTCGGAGAGGGAGCCGCCTGGCACGTAGCGGCTGCCGACGACGACGTCCGCGCCGGTGGCGAGGGCGACGCCGAGCAGCTCGGGGATCTTCTCCGCGGGGTGGCTGCCGTCGGCGTCCATCTGCAGGACGTAGGAAGCGCCTTCGGCGACGGCCCGGGCCATGCCGGCGGCGTAGGCGCGGCCGAGCCCGTCCTTGGTGGTGCGGTGCAGGACGCCCACCCGGGTCCGGCCGGGTTCGTTGTACTTCTCGGCCAGCTGTTCGGCGATGGCCCCGGTGCCGTCGGGGCTGTTGTCGTCGACCACCAGCAGCCGCAGGCCCTCCAGCGGCAGGGCCATGAGCGCCTCCGCCATGGTGGCCAGGTTCGCCGCCTCGTTGTACGTGGGCATGACGACGGTCGTCGCGGTGCCGCCCCACTCGGCGGGCAGCGGGGGCGCCGCGGCGGGGGTGTGTGGTGCGCTCATGGCTCGGTCCTCGTGGGTTCGTCGGCAGGGGGACTGCGGTGGACGGAGGGCGTCGGAGACGTCTGAGACATCGGGGAGCCGGAGGGCGCCGGGCAGGACCGGCGTCAGGCGGCGGAGAAGCGGATGGCGGCGTCGGGGATGACCGTGCCGCACCAGACGCGGGCGCCGTCGCACAGTTCGTTGTCGGCGCCGACCTCGGCCCGGTCGCCGATCACCACGCCGTCGAGGGCGGTGCGCGGGCCGACCCGGGCGTCTCTGCCGATCATGCTGGCGCGGATCCGGGCGCCCGCCGCGATGCGCGCGCCGTCCAGCACGACGGACCCCTCGATGTCCGCACCGGCCTCGACGTGCGCTCCGGCGCCGACGACGGTCCCGCCGGACAGGCGGGCCCCTTCCTCGACGCGGGCGCCGGGCAGCACGAGGTGTTCGCCCGGTTCGCCGGGGACGGCGGGCGAGCGGACGACCCCGCGGACGAGGTCGGCCGACGCCTGGACGAAGGAGGCGGGGCGGCCGAGGTCCAGCCAGTACGAGGTGTCGACCACTCCGTGCAGCAGCGCGCCGGAGGCCAGCAGGCCGGGGAAGGTCTCGCGCTCGACGGAGACCGGGCGGCCGGCGGGGATGGTGTCGATGACGTCGCGGCGGAAGACGTAGGCGCCGGCGTTGATCTGGTCGGTGACGATCTCCTCGGGGCGGCCGGGCTTCTCCGTGAAGGCCAGGACGCGCCCGTCGGCGTCGGTGGGGACGAGCCCGAAGGCCCTGGGATCGGCCACCCTGGTCAGATGCAGGGTGACGTCGGCCCGGGCCCGCTCGTGGCGGCGCAGCAGGCCCCTGATGTCCAGTCCGGTGAGGATGTCGCCGTTGAAGACGAGGACGGGGCCGCGCGGGCCGGTGGTGAGGGCCTCCGCCGCGCTGCGGATGGCGCCGCCGGTGCCGAGCGGCTCCTTCTCGGTGACGTACGTCAGGCGCAGGCCGTGGGCGGACCCGTCGCCGAAGTAGGGCTCGAAGACCTCGGCGAGGTAGGAGGTGGCGAGGACGACGTGGCCGACGCCGGCGGCCCGGGCGCGGGCCAGCTGGTGGGCGATGAAGGGCACTCCGGCGGCCGGGACCATCGGCTTCGGCGTGTTGAGGGTGAGCGGCCGGAGCCGGGTCCCCTTGCCGCCGACGAGCAGTACCGCCTCTGTCATGCCACTGTCCTCGCCGTCGTCTTCGCACTGTGTCAGTTTTTGCGGCAATTTACACTACAATCAGTTCTCTGCGGCAAATTGTCTGCTTTGCGTGGCGGCCATACCGGGACGACCGTAATGGGAGAGGCCCTTGCGACCCTTGCGACCAGCGGCGACGTCGGGGCTCGCGGCCCTCGGGCGGGAATTCGCCAAGTTCGGCGCCGTCGGCGGTCTCGGCATCGTCGTCAACCTCGCGGTCTTCAACCTCTGCCGTACGGTCACCGGCCTCCCGGTCGTGCGCTGCAGCGTGATCGCGACCGTGGTCGCCATCGCCTTCAACTACCTGGGCCTGCGTCACTTCGCCTACCGCGACCGCGACCGGAGCCGGCGCAGCCGCCAGGTCGCCCTCTTCGCCGCCTTCAGCGCCATCGGGCTGGTCATCGAGAACGGGGTCCTCTACGTCGCCACGTACTCCTTCGGCTGGGACACCCCGTTCCAGAACAACCTCTTCAAGTTCCTGGGCATCGGCGCCGCCACGCTCTTCCGCTTCTGGTCCTACCGCGCCTGGGTGTTCAGGGCCCTGGCGCCCGGCGACCCCGCCTCTCACGGCGACCCCTCGAACAGCACCAGCAACCCCGCCGCGTACCACCCCGAGACCACCGCACCCCCACCGTAGAGACACACCCGCACCCCAAGCGGAGCACGGGCGAGCGGCCTGGCCGCCAACAGCAGCAGAACCGGCAGGAACGGCAGCATGAAGCGCGGCTTGGACAACGGCGAACCCGGCGTTCCCACCATCAGCACCCACGCCCCCGCGACCGCCACGACCAGCTGCCACGGCACCTTCCGGTCCCGCGCCAGCGCCAGCACCCCGATCGCCCCCAGCACCACCACCGCGATCACAGCGGCCGACCGCAGATCGCCTATCCGGCCCGCGTGCCGGTAGAGCAGCATCCCCTTGAGCACCTGCACGGTGCCCGCGCCGAAGTCGAAGGACTGGCCCCACGCGCGCTCCGCCTCGAACCAGCCGTCCACCCGGCCCACCTTGCTCCCCAGGTACAGCCAGCTCCCCAGCAGCCCCAGAGGCGCCGTCAGCAGCGCCACCCAGGCCCGCCATCCGCCCCGGCGCTGCACCACCTCCCACCCCGCGGCCAGCACGACCGTGCCGACCAGCACCGTCGCGCTCGGCCGCACCGTCCCCGCCACGACGCACAGCGCGGCCGCCGTCAGCCAGCGCCGCGCCAGTATGGCCACCAGCGCCCAGATCAGGGCCGCACTGAACACGCCCTCCGAGTACGGCACCCACAGCGCGAACGCGTACGGCGAGCAGGCCCACAGCGCCACGCACGCGAACCCGGCGCCCGGCCGGCCGCCCACGGCGCGCACCAGCCGGAACACCCCCGCGGCGGCCACCGCGGCGCCCGTCCACGACACCACCACCCCGGACCACGCCAGGGACAGCCCCGTCACCAGCCGCACCGACCGGATCAGCCCGGGCACCAGCGGGAAGAACGCCAGCCTGCTGAACTTCGGCTCCCCGTCCGGACCGTAGGGGATCTCTCCCGGATAGCCGCGCTCGGCGATGTGCAGGTAGTTGCCGCTGTCCCACCGGTGCAGCAGTGCCTCCGGGCCCCGCCCGAGATGGCGGCTCACCAGCAGGAGCACCGCGAAGCCGACCGCCGACACCGCCAGGTAGAGGGCCACCGCGCGGGCCGTCCCGTGGCGCGGGGGCACGGGCGGCGAGGGCGGTGCGGCGCGGCGCGCGCCGACGGACAGGGCATCGGGGGAGGGCCCGGACGTCAACCGGGAAACGGCCTTCATCCGTCCCTCATAGCACGGCAAAAGGACGGCCCCGGGGGGTTTGTCCCCAAGGCCGTCCCTTGTTCACTCCGGCGTCAGCCGTGCGTCAATTCGACGCGGCGCGCGGCCCGGGCGGGCTGCCCGGGCGCGCGCTCCGGCACACGGCTCAGGTGTGCGTCCGCAGCAGGGTGCGCATCGTCCGCATGGCCACCGACAGGTTGGCCAGGTCGAACGCGTCCGAGCCGTGGATCTCGTCCAGCGTGGTGCGCGCCCGGCTGAGGATCGCCGCGTTCTTCTCCTCCCAGGCCTGGAAGCGCTGCTCCGGCGTCGAGGAGCCGTTGCCCACCGAGAGGATGTCGGCCGTCAGCGCGGCGTGGGCCGCGTACAGGTCCTCGCGGATGGAGGCGCGGGCCATGGACTGCCAGCGGTCCGCGCGCGGCAGCTCGATGATCCGGTCCATCAGCTGGGTGATGTGCAGCCGGTCCCCGAGGTCGTAGTAGACCTCGGCCACGTCCAGCGGCTCCTTGCCGGCGCGGTCGGCGACCGCGACGACGTCCAGGGCCGGGAAGACGGAGGAGAAGCCCGCCACGCGCACGGCCAGCTCGTCCGGCACCCCGGCGTCCACCAGCTCGTCGCGGATGGACTGCCACCACTCCATGTCGGCGCCCTTGAGCAGCTTGGGCAGCTCGGCCCAGACCTTGGCGACGCCGTCGTGGAAGAACTCGATCGTCCCGGCCAGCTCCAGCGGCTGCGGCCGGTTGTTGAGCAGCCAGCGGGTGCCGCGCTCGACCAGACGCCGCGAGTGCAGCCGGATGCGGGTCTGCACGTCGGCCGCGACCACGTTGTCCAGGCCCTCGACGGCGTCCCACACGGAGCCCAGCTCGAAGATGGCGCGGGCCGCGGCCTGCGCCCGGACGATCTCCTCCAGCGAGGCCCCGGTCTCCTCCCGCAGGCGGTGCAGGAAGGTCGAGCCGCCGCTGTTGACGGTGTCGTTGACCAGGACGGTGGTGATGATCTCCCGGCGAAGGGCGTGGGCGTCGACCTGCTCGGCGAAGCCGGTGCGCAGCGCCTGCGGGAAGTAGGCGTGCAGCAGCCGCTCCAGGTACGGGTCGTCCGGCAGCCCGGTGGCGAGCAGCTCCTCGGCCGTGGTGATCTTGATGTAGGCCAGCAGGACGGCCAGCTCCGGCTGGGTCAGCCCGCGGCCCGCGGAGAGCCGCTCGCGGATCAGCCGGTCGCTGGGCAGGAACTCCAGGGCCCGGTCCAGGTGGCCGTCCCGGCCGAGGCGGCGCATGATCCGCTGGTGGGCGTGGAGCAGGCTGGGGGCCTGTTCCACGGCGTTGGCCAGGGCCACGTTCTGCGCGTAGTTGTTGCGCAGGACCAGCTCGCCGACCTCGTCGGTCATCTCGGCGAGGAGCTTGTTGCGCTGCTTGACGGTCATGTCGCCGTCGATCACGAGCGAGTTGAGCAGGATCTTGATGTTCACCTCGTGGTCGGAGGTGTCCACGCCGGCGCTGTTGTCGATGGCGTCGGTGTTGATCCGGCCGCCGTTGGAAGCGAACTCGATCCGGCCGAGCTGGGTCAGGCCCAGGTTGCCGCCCTCGCCGACGACCTTGACGCGCAGGTCCTGGCCGTCGACGCGGATGGCGTCGTTGGCCTTGTCGCCGACGTCCGCGTGGGACTCGGCCGAGGCCTTGACGTACGTGCCGATGCCGCCGTTCCACAGCAGGTCGACCTGGGCGCGCAGGATGGCCTTCATCAGCTCGGCGGGGGTCATCTTGGTGATGCCCTGCTCGATGCCGAGGGCCTGCCGCACGTGGGCGTTGACCGGGATCGACTTGGCGGTGCGCGGGTGGATGCCGCCGCCCTGGGAGAGCAGCTCGGTGTTGTAGTCGGCCCAGGACGAGCGCGGCAGCTCGAACAGGCGGCGGCGCTCGGCGTAGGAGACGGCCGCGTCCGGGGCCGGGTCGATGAAGATGTGGCGGTGGTCGAAGGCGGCCACCAGGCGGATGTGCTCGGAGAGCAGCATGCCGTTGCCGAAGACGTCACCGGACATGTCGCCGACGCCGACGACAGTGAAGTCCTGCGTCTGGGTGTTGTGGCCCAGCTCGCGGAAGTGGCGCTTGACCGACTCCCAGGCGCCGCGGGCGGTGATGCCCATGCCCTTGTGGTCGTAGCCGGCCGAGCCGCCGGAGGCGAAGGCGTCGCCGAGCCAGAAGCCGTAGGACTGGGCGACCTCGTTGGCGATGTCGGAGAACGTCGCGGTGCCCTTGTCGGCGGCGACGACGAGGTAGGTGTCGTCCTCGTCGTGGCGGACGACGTCCTTCGGGGGCACGACCTCGCCGCCGACCATGTTGTCGGTGATGTCGAGGAGGCCGGAGATGAACGTCTTGTACGAGGCGATGCCCTCGGCCAGCCACGCGTCGCGGTCCACCGACGGGTCGGGCAGGCGCTTGCCGACGAAACCGCCCTTGGCGCCCACCGGCACGATGACGGTGTTCTTCACCATCTGGGCCTTGACCAGGCCGAGGATCTCGGTGCGGAAGTCCTCGCGCCGGTCGGACCAGCGCAGACCGCCGCGCGCGACCTTGCCGAAGCGCAGGTGCACGCCCTCCACCCGCGGCGAGTACACCCAGATCTCGAAGGCCGGGCGGGGCGCCGGCAGCTCGGGGATGGCCTGCGGGTCGAGCTTGAGGGACAGGTAGGGGCGCGGCGTGCCGTCGGCGTTGCGCTGGAAGTGGTTGGTGCGCAGCGTGGCCTTGATGACGGTGAGGAAGGCCCGCAGGATGCGGTCCTCGTCCAGGCTGGCGACCTGGTCCAGGGCGCCGTCCAGCTCCTCCAGCAGGCCGTCGATGAGCTCGTTGCCGGCGCGCTGGAGCGCGGGCGACATCCGGGCCTCGAAGAGGTTGACCAGCAGGCGGGTGGTGTGGACGTTGTTGCTGAGGGTGTCCTCCATGTACGCCTGGCTGAACGGCCAGGCGGCCTGCCGGAGGTACTTGGCGTAGGCCCGCAGCACCATGGCCTGCCGCCAGTCCAGGCCGGCGCGCAGGACCAGGTTGTTGAAGTTGTCGTTCTCCGCGGCGCCGGTCCACACGGCCGCGAAGGCCTCCTGGAAGCGGATGCGGGCGTCGTCGCCCTCGATCCGCTCGGGCATCCGCAGACCGAAGTCGTAGATCCAGGCGGTGGTGCGGTCCGAGCAGCGCAGCTCGTACGGGCGCTCGTCGACGACCTCGACGCCGAGGCGGTGGAGCACCGGCAGCACGGCGGACAGCGAGACCGGCTCGCCCGTGCGGTAGATCTTGAAGCGGCGCTCGCCGGGGGCGGCGCCGACCGGCTCGTACAGGCTGAGCTCGAAGTCGCGGTCGCCGCCGGCCACCGTGAGCTTCTCCAGGTGACCGAGGTCGGAGACGGCGCTGCGGGGGTTGTGGTCGGCCTTGTAGCCCTCGGGGAAGGCCTGGCCGTAGCGGCGCAGCAGCTCGGCGGCGCGCTCCTCGCCGACCTCGGCGGTCAGCGTCTCGGCGAAGCCGTCCGCCCAGGAGCGGGCGGCCTCGACCAGGCGGGCCTCGATGCGGTCGGCGTCGGCGTCGGTCAGCTCGCGCAGGGTCGCGCCCGGCTCGACGCGGACGACGAAGTGCAGCCGGGAGAGGACCGATTCGGTGTTCCAGGCGGTGAAGTCGACGCTGGAGCCGCCGAGCTCCTCCTTGAGGATGTCGATCAGGCGCAGCCGCACACCGGTGGTGTAGCGGTCGCGCGGGAGGTAGACCAGCGCCGAGTAGTAGCGCCCGTACTCCTCCTGGCGCAGGTACAGCCGCAGCCGGCGGCGCTCCTGGAGGTAGAGGACGCTGGTGGCGATGGAGCGCAGCTGCTCGGCGGCGATCTGGAAGAGCTCGTCGCGCGGGTAGGTCTCCAGGATCTGGAGGAGGTCGCGGCCGTCGTGGCTGTCGGGCGTGAAGCCGGCGTCGGCGAGGACCTGCTGGACCTTGCGGCGGACGACGGGCACGCGGCGCACGGACTCGGTGTACGCGGCGGAGGAGAACAGGCCGAGGAAGCGGCGCTCGCCGACCACGTTGCCGTCGGCGTCGAACTTCTTCACCCCGACGTAGTCGAGGTAGGAGGGCCGGTGGACGGTGGCGCGGCTGTTGGCCTTGGTGAGGACGAGCAGCTTGTGCTCGCGGGCCTTGGCGCGGGCGTCGGCGGGCAGCCGGTTGAACGAGGGGGACGCCGGGCGGGGCAGGTGCGAGTGCGGGCCGCCCGCCCGCTGCTGCTCGTCGTGGTGGGGGTCGGAGCGCAGGATGCCGAGGCCGGTGCCGGGGACGGCGCTGAGCATGTCCTCCTCGCCGCCTTCGGTGGCGACCTTCGTCAGCTCGTACTCGCGGTAGCCGAGGAAGGTGAAGTGGTCCGCGGCCAGCCAGCGCAGCAGCTCGCCGGCCTCGGAGGTGTCCGACGGGGCGACGTCGCCGGGGAGGGGCTCCCCGGGGAGGCCGTCGGCGATGCGCAGGGCGGCGTCGCGCATCTTGGACCAGTCCTCGACGGCCTCGCGGACGTCGGAGAGGACGCGCAGCAGGTCGGCGGTGATCTGCTTGAGGTCGCCGCGGTCGGTCTCGCGGTCGATCTCGACGTGGATCCAGGACTCGGTGAGCGCGTCGTGCGGCAGGACGGCGTCCTTGCCGCTGCCGTGGGCTTCGCAGTTGGAGCCGAGGACCTCGAGCAGGCGGCCGGTGACGTCACGGCGCACGATGACCTGCGGGTGGATCACGACGTGGATGCCGCGGCCCTGGCGGGAGAGCTCGTTGGTGACCGAGTCGACCAGGAAGGGCATGTCGTCGGTGACGACCTCGACGACGGAGTGGCTGCAGGTCCAGCCGTTCTCCTCGACGGTCGGGGTGTGCACCCGGACGTTGGCCGTGCCCTGCGGGCGGTTCTCGGCGAGGCGGTAGTGCGAGACCGCGGCGCCGTAGACGTCGACCGGATCGCGGCCCGTGAGGTCCTCCGGCGCCGTGTGCAGGTAGTAGCGCTGGAGGTACGCGGTCAGGGTCTCCTGGTCGAGTCCCGCCTCGCCCTTCGGCCCGGTCGGTTGTGGCCCCCCGGCAGGGCTGTTCTCAGCGACGCGGGCCGCCCTCTCGAGCAGCTCTGCCTTGGCTTCGTCCAGCTTGGTCTGCATGTCCTCTGGCTCCTGTCGCGCGCCGTTGCGTGACATAGGTGGTGAAGGCATCACGCCGCGACGCGGGGTCTCCGGTCGTCTTCGACGGTATGCCGGAATGAGGGATGACCGGAGCGGTCCGGGCCGATTCGGCCGAATGCGCTCCGCCCGGGCGACCAGCGGCTTCCCGGGTGCCGTGGCACTCCGGGCGCAGGACAGGGGCGCCGTCGCCCCCGCTGGATATCGCGCTGATCACCCCGTAAGGCTATCGCTCTTCCCCCGGGAGGCGTCACGAGCGGTTTGTGTACAAAACCCGGGGCCCATCTTTGACGATATGGACAGCGCGGTCAGCGGGTAAGCCGCTCCGCCTCCGCGACGGCCTCCACCAGCGTGTCCACGACGGGCACCCCGGCCCCGGCGAGCCCGGCCCGGTCGTGCGAGCCGCCCGTGTACAGCACCGCGTGCGCACCCACGTGGGCCGCCGCCACCGCGTCGTCGAGGGCGTCGCCGATGACGACCGTGCGCGCCGCGGGTATGCCCTCGGCCGTCAGGCCGGCGACGTGGCGGGCCATGTGCTCGGCCTTGCTGCCGCCGGAGGGGCCCGTCCGCCCGTCCACCCGGACGAACCTCCGCTCGATGCCGAACGTGCGCACGAGCGGCATCAGGTCCTCGTGCCCGTACATCGACATGATCGACTGGGTGCCGCCGGTCTCCTGCCAGCGCTCCAGCAGCTTCTCGGCGCCCTCCGCGAGGCCGCAGCGGAGGTGGTGGTCGTGGTAGTGCCGCTGGAAGGCCCCGTCCATGTGCTCCCACTCGGCGGCGGTGGGGAGGCGGCCCATCAGCCGCTCGTAGAAGCGCGGGATGGGGACGCAGTACAGCGCGCGGTAGCGCTCCAGGGTGATCGGCTCCAGGCCGATCTCCGCGAAGGCGGCGTTGGTCGCCGTTATCACCGCGTCGACGTCGTGAAAGAGCGTGCCGTTCCAGTCCCACACGATGTGGGCCGCGTGCTTCCCCATGCGAAAACTGTACGGGGCGGCTGTGACAACGCCGCCCCCGGTCGGAGCCGGCCCTAGATCAGGTTGGGGATCTCCTGCACGCCGAACCACATCAGCTCGTGGTCCTCGGCCCCGTCGACCGTGAACTGCGCGTCGTCGTCACCGCGGTCGGCGGCGCCCAGCGCCGCGGCGGCCGCCGCGACGTCCTCCTCGGCGTCGCCGGAGTCGACGTGCACGGCCGCGGCCTTCGCCAGCGGCACCGCCTCCGAGAGCCGCACCTCGCCGTACGCGGACTGGTCCAGCCCGCGCTCGGGGTCGGTGGCCACGGCGCCCTCGGGCACGTCGACCGCGACGACCACGCGGCGGCGGGGCGCCTCCGGGTCGGCGGCGAGCAGGCGCAGGGAGCCCTGGGCGGCGCGCCCCAGGGCCGCGTACTCCAGCTCCTCCACGTCGTCGGAGCGGTACCACTCGCGCAGGGCCGGGGTGATGGCGAAGGCGTCCAGCGGGGCCGGACCCAGCACTCCCGCCTTGTGCGCCTCGGCGAGACCGGGGAGGGTCAAGGGGACGTAGACGCGCATGACCGCCGCTTTCCTTCGATCCTGGGGACGTTTCGGTTGTGAGGTCAGCATACGGGCGCGCGTCCCCCTTCGAAGTGCAGGTGAGCCGCTTACGGGCGGCTCGGCGGCGCCTTGTGTCGCGCCGTGCGGCACCCGGCCGCCCCGCACCGCCCCCGGGTCCCCCGAATAGGTGAAGGAGCCGCGGGCGGCGCGGGCCCGGGCTCCGTCCTTGCCGCCCTCCGTCGCCCCCGATAGAAGATCACCCGACGGAAGCTACCGCCCGGTAATCCCACCGGGCCCGGCACCGCGAGGGGGCGGCCAGTATGAGGACCGGCATCAACAGGACCACCGGCGGGAGGACGACCGGCCGCACCGGCAGGCCCGCCGCCCGGACCGCACCCGCGCGGCGCACCGACTCCCGCCGCCCGGCCCCGGACCCCGCCGCGCGCCGCCGCGAACGCGAGCGCCTGCCGCGCTACTGGTTCGCCGAGCGGCTCCTGCTCACCCTCAGCGGCCAGCGCCCCGTCCACTGGATGCTCGGCCACACCCTGGGCGCGGCGTACGACCAGCTGGCCGCCCTGGCGCCCCACGCGCCGCTGCTGCCCGCCCCGCCGGGCCGCAGCCCCGCCGTCAGGCACTGCGACGAGTTCCGGCCCTCCCCGGGCGTCATCGAGGCCTTCGCCCGGATCACCTCCGGGGACCGGCTGCTCGCGCTCGCCTTCCGCCTGGAGCGCTGCGCCGACCAGCGCTGGCGGTGCTCGGCCGTGGAGCTCGGCGGCACCCGCCGCTGACACGCGTGAGGCGGGGCGGGACACCTGGGTGTCCCGCCCCGCCTCACGCCCGAAGGCTCACGCCCGAAGGCTCACGCCCGAAGGCTCAAGCCCGGCGAACCGCCGGAATCACTTCTTGCGGCGACGGCCGCCGCTGTTCTTCTGCGCCTTGCGGCGCTCGGCGCGGGTCATGCCGTCCGCCGCCGAGCGGAACTCGCCGGTGTCGTCGCTGGCGTAGTCGGTCTCGATCGTGCCGCCCGCACCGTCGACCGTCGGGGCCGAGAAGTGCAGCCGGTCCGGCCGCTGCGGCTGCGCGAGACCCTTCGCACGGATCTCGGGACGGGCCGCGGGGATGGTGTCCTGGACCTTGTCCAGGGACGGCGCGGTCTCCTCGACCGGGACCTCCTCCAGCTGCTGGTCGACCTGGACCTCCAGGTTGAACAGGTAGCCGACGGACTCCTCCTTGATGCCCTCCATCATGGCCTGGAACATGTCGAAGCCCTCGCGCTGGTACTCCACCAGCGGGTCCTTCTGGGCCATGGCCCGCAGGCCGATGCCCTCCTGCAGGTAGTCCATCTCGTAGAGGTGCTCACGCCACTTGCGGTCCAGCACCGAGAGCACCACGCGGCGCTCCAGCTCGCGCATGATGTCGGAGCCCAGCTGCTCCTCGCGCGCCGCGTACTGCTCGTTGATGTCGTCCTTGATGGACTCGGCGATGAACTCGGCCGTGATGCCCGCGCGGTCGCCCGCCGCCTCCTCCAGCTCCTCGATGGTGACCTTCACCGGGTAGAGCTGCTTGAAGGCGCCCCACAGCCGCTCCAGGTCCCACTCCTCGGCGAAGCCCTCGACGGTCTCCTGGCGGATGTAGTCGTCGATGGTGTCGTCCATGAAGTGCTGGATCTGCTCCTGCAGGTCCTCGCCCTCCAGGACGCGGCGGCGCTCGCCGTAGATGACCTCGCGCTGGCGGTTGAGCACCTCGTCGTACTTCAGGACGTTCTTACGCGTCTCGAAGTTCTGCTGCTCGACCTGGGACTGCGCGGAGGCGATGGCCCGGGTGACCATCTTGTTCTCGATCGGCACGTCGTCGGGCACGTTGGCCATGGCCATCACGCGCTCGACCATCTGGGCCTTGAACAGGCGCATCAGGTCGTCGCCCAGGGACAGGTAGAAGCGGGACTCGCCCGGGTCGCCCTGACGGCCGGAACGACCGCGCAGCTGGTTGTCGATGCGGCGCGACTCGTGGCGCTCGGTGCCGAGCACGTAGAGGCCGCCGAGCTCCTTGACCTCCTCGAACTCGGCCTTGACCGCGGCCTCGGCCCGCTCCAGGGCGCCGGGCAGCGCGGCCGCCCACTCCTCGACATGCTCCACCGGGTCGAGACCCATCTGGCGCAGCTCCGCCTCGGCGAGGTCGTCCGGGTTGCCGCCGAGCTTGATGTCGGTGCCGCGGCCGGCCATGTTCGTGGCGACGGTGACGGCGCCCTTGCGGCCGGCCTGCGCGACGATCGAGGCCTCGCGCTCGTGGTGCTTGGCGTTGAGCACCTCGTGCTGGATGCCGCGCTTGGAGAGCTGCTGGGAGAGGTACTCCGACTTCTCCACGGAAGTGGTGCCGACCAGGATCGGCTGCCCCTTCTCGTGCTTCTCGGCGATGTCCTTCACCACGGCGTCGAACTTGGCGACCTCGGTGCGGTAGATGAGGTCGGACTGGTCCATGCGGACCATCGGCCGGTTGGTCGGGATCGGCACCACGCCGAGCTTGTAGATCTGGTGGAACTCGGCGGCCTCGGTCATGGCCGTACCGGTCATGCCGGACAGCTTGCTGTAGAGGCGGAAGAAGTTCTGGAGGGTGATCGTGGCGAGGGTCTGGTTCTCGTCCTTGATCTCCACCCCTTCCTTCGCCTCGATGGCCTGGTGCATGCCCTCGTTGTAGCGGCGGCCCGCGAGGATACGGCCGGTGTGCTCGTCGACGATCATGACTTCGCCGTCCATGACGACGTAGTCCTTGTCCCGCTTGAAGAGCTCCTTCGCCTTGATGGCGTTGTTGAGGTAGCCCACCAGCGGGGTGTTGACCGACTCGTAGAGGTTGTCGATGCCCAGCCAGTCCTCGACCTTGGCGACGCCTGCCTCGTGGATGGCGACCGTGCGCTTCTTCTCGTCGACCTCGTAGTCGCCGGTCTCCTCGACGCCCTTCTGCGGGTTGGCCGGCTCGCCCTTCTTCAGGCGCGTGACCAGCTTGGCGAAGTCGCCGTACCACTTGGTGGCCTGGTCGGCCGGGCCGGAGATGATCAGCGGCGTACGGGCCTCGTCGACCAGGATCGAGTCGACCTCGTCGACCACGGCGAAGTTGTGCCCGCGCTGGACCAGCTCCTCCTGCGACCACGCCATGTTGTCGCGCAGGTAGTCGAAGCCGAACTCGTTGTTCGTGCCGTACGTGATGTCGCAGCCGTACTGCTCGCGGCGCTGCGCCGGCGTCATGTTCGCCAGGATGCAGCCGACCGACAGGCCCAGGAACTTGTGCACCCGGCCCATCAGCTCGGAGTCGCGCTCGGCCAGGTAGTCGTTGACCGTGATCAGGTGGACGCCCTTGCCCGACAGGGCGTTCAGGTACGCGGGCAGCGTGCCGACCAGGGTCTTGCCCTCGCCGGTCTTCATCTCCGCCACGTAGCCCATGTGCAGGGCGGCGCCGCCCATGAGCTGGACGTCGTAGTGGCGCTGGCCGAGGACGCGCTTGGCGCCCTCGCGGACGGTCGCGAAGGCCTCGGGGAGCAGGTCGTCCAGGCTCTCCCCGTCGGCGTAACGCTGCTTGTACTCGTCGGTCAGGGCGCGCAGCTCGGCGTCGGAGAGGTTGAGGAAGTCCTCTTCGATGGAATTGACCTGGTCCGCGATGCGGTGCAGCTTGCGCAGGATCTTGCCTTCTCCTGCACGCATGATCTTGCCGAAGACGGACACGTAGGCTAGCTCCTTGCCGGTCGGGCCTGGCACCGGTTCTCCCCCGCCGTGGGCAGGGGGCGGGTACGCGGGCACGACGGGACAGTCCCCGCCGCAACGGCCATCGTAAGCGAGGACCCCGCTGCGCCGGGAGGTCCGTCATCACCCGGGCCGGGTGTCACCCGCGGTGTCACCCGGTTATGGAACGAGCGAATAATCCCGAAGGTGCCGGGCTGAGGCTCTTTACACTCCGCCCATGGACCCCATGGAGCTCACGACCGACCGTCTGCTGCTGCGTCCCTTCGCCCCCTCCGACGCGGACGCGGTGCACGCGGCCTGCCAGGACCCGGACATCCCCCGGTACACGAGCGTGCCCTCTCCGTACACGCCCGAGGACGCCCGGATCTTCATCGAGGAGACCTGCCCGGCCGGCTGGCGCGACGACACCCTCTACACCTGGGGCGCCTTCACCCGGGAGGGCGGCCGGCTCGCCGGCTCGATGTGCCTGGTGCGGCTCGCACAGCTGCGCTCCCCCGAACGCCAGGCCGAGCTCGGCTACTGGACCGCCAAGGAGCAGCGCGGCCGCGGGTACACCGCGGAGGCGGCCCGCGCGGTGGCCCGCTGGGCCTTCGGGACCCTCGGCGTCGAGCGCATGGAGTGGTACGCGGAGGCCGGCAACGAGGGCTCGCGCGCGGTGGCCCTGAAGACCGGATTCCGGATGGAGGGCGTCATGCGGTCGAAGATCGTGTACGGGGGCACGCGCCGCGACGCGTGGACCGGCTCCCTGCTCCCCTCGGACCTGGGCCTGCCCACCGCCGCCCCCTACCTGCCGTTTCCCGAGCGCGGCTGACCGGCTCCCCGGCCGTTGTCAGTGCCCCCGCCTAAGGTGGCCGCCATGACAACTGCCGCCTCCGCCAAGGCCCGTAAGCCCGAGCACCACCTGTCCGCCGATGACGCGCGCCGGCTGGCGCTGCGCGCCCAGGGCCTGCTGGGCGCGCCGGACCGGCGGGCGGGCGCGCGCGGCGTGCTGCGGCACCTGGGGGCCGTCCAGCTGGACACGATCTCGGTGCTGGCCCGCTCGCACGAGCTGGTGCCGTACGCCCGGCTGGGCGCGGTGGGCCGGTCCGCGGTCGAGGAGGCGTACTGGTCGGGGGACCACGCCTTCGAATACTGGTCGCACGCCGCGTGCATCCTGCCCGTCGAGGAGTGGCCGCTGTTCGCCTTCCGCCGCCGGGCCTTCCAGGCCCGCGGGCACCGCTGGCACGTCATGGAGGACGCGGAGCGCTCGTGCGCGGCGGTCCGCGACCGGCTCAAGGCCGACGGCCCGCTGACGGCCACGGAGCTGGGCGGCGCCAAGAACGGCTGGGGGCACCTCCCAGCGGTAGCTGGGGGAGAGTGGTACGACTGGTCCGAGACGAAGATCGCGGTGGAGTGGCTGCTGGACACCGGCGAGGTGGTGTGCACCCGCCGGCGCGGCTGGAAGCGCGTGTACGACCTGGCGGAGCGCGCCGTGCCCACCGCCCTCTTCCACGACGACCTGGACGACGCCGCGTGCGTCCGGCGCCTGGTGGCGCAGGCCGGTGCCGCGATGGGCGTGGCCACCCGGGCGGACCTCGCGGACTACCACCGCCTCAAGGGCGAGCAGGTGGACGCCGTCATCGACGGGACCGGCCTGGTGCCGGTCGAGGTGGCGGGCTGGTCGAAGCCCGCGTGGGCCGACCCCGCGGCCCTGGCCGGGCAGCCGCGCGGCCGGCACCGCACGACGCTGCTGTCGCCGTTCGACTCGCTGGTCTGGGACCGCCCCCGCACGGAGCGGATCTTCGGCTTCACGCACCGCCTGGAGGCATACGTCCCGAGGGAGAAGCGGATGCACGGCTATTTCGCGATGCCCCTGCTGTCGGGCGGCCGGCTGCTCGGCCGCGTCGACCCGGCGCGCGACGGATCCACGCTGGTGGCCCGCCAGGTCTCCCTCGACGGGCCCAAGGCCGTGGCCCCCATGGCCGCGGCGCTGCGGGAGGCGGCGGAGTGGGTGGGCTGCGACGCCGTCCGGATCGAGCGCTGCGACGACGCGAAGCTGGCCGCAGCGCTCATCACCGCCCTGGATTAGCTAACGGATCTCCAGGATCTTCTCGCGCATCGCGTACACCACCGCCTCCATCCTGGAGTGCAGCTGCAGCTTCTCCAGGATGTTGCGCACGTGGTTCTTGACGGTGTTCTCGGAGATGAACAACTCCTTGGCGATATCGCGGTTGTTCATCCCCGTGGCGACGAGCTTGAGGACCTCCAGCTCGCGGTCCGTCAGCCGGGGCGCCGGCACCAGCCGGCGCTCGTCCGTGCGCTGGATCATCGACTTGAACTCGGTGAGCAGCTTGGACGCCATCGACGGGCTGATCTGCGACTGCCCGTCGGCAACGGCCCGGATGGCGGTCGCCACTTCGTCGGTGGAGATCTCCTTGAGGAGATAGCCGGTCGCCCCGGCCTTGATGGCGTCGTAGAGGTCGGCTTCCTCATCGCTGATCGTCAGCATGATGATTTTCGCACTGGGGGCCACCTCCTTGATGGAGGTGCACGCCTCGATGCCGCCGCGCTTGGGCATGCGGACGTCCATCAGCACGATGTCGGGCAGCAGGTCCGCGGCTTTGTCCACGGCCTCCGCACCGTCCCCGGCCTCGCCTACGACCTGGATGTCCTCCTCCTGCGCCAGGACGATCTCCAGGCCCCGGCGGAAGAGCGCGTGGTCGTCCACGACCAGGACCCGGATGGGCTCCTCGCGCGCCGCGCCCCTGCCCGTGCAGGCCTCGTCGTCGTCCTCGCCGGGCTCGAGTACGGGCCCGAACCTGTCCGCCATTGTTCCTCCCCCTGAAGACCCCTGAAGGCCCAGAGCCCCTCGCGGTTGCACTGTGCTGCGTGCTGCGCCGCCCAACCGGTTCCCCGGCGCCGGTGGTTGGTCGCCGGGCCATGATTTCATGCCGGGGGGCCGGGCGCTGCTTCCGTCGTCGCGCGACGGCGCCCCGGGGGCGCGGGGGGCGCGCCCCGAGGGCACCGGACCGACGGTTACGGCAGATGGCGCGGGAGGCCGGAGCCTCCCGGCTCAGCCGCCCAGCTCCCCGCCCGCACCACCGGGCTCTCCTTCGAAGAGCGGGTCGGCATTGAGGTGGATGACGCCGTAGTCATAGGCGTGCCGCCGGTAGACGACACTGGGTTGTTTGGTGTCGGAGTCGACGAACAGGTAGAAGTCGTGCCCGACCAACTCCATTTCGTAGAGCGCCTGGTCGAGGGTCATGGGCGCTGCGGAGTGGGTCTTCTCGCGGACCACCAGAGGGCCTTCGCCACGGATCTCCAGGGATCCCATGCGGGTGACCGGCACCCCGTCCGCCGCCTGCTCGACGGCGAGTTCACCGCTGTCGGTGAGCTCCGCGGCGCCGATGACGGTCGCCGCGACATCGCTCGCGGGGATGCGGCCGTTGCCCCGCCGGGTGTGGCGCTTGTCGTTCTGCTTGCGCAGCCGTGCTTCGAGCTTGCTGGTGGCCAGGTCCAGTGCGACGTACGGGTCGGTTGCTGCGGCCTCCGCCCGGATCACCGGTCCACGGGAACGCACCGTGATCTCCACCCGGTCGGAGCGGTCGGCCTGCCTGGGGTTGGGCTCCTTGGACACCTCGACGTCGAGGCTGATCACCTTGCCGTCGAGCTTCTGGATCTTGTCCAGCTTCAGCTTCTCGGCCACGTGCTTGCGAAAGCGCTCGGGCACCTCGGTCTTGCGGCCTTTGACGACGATGTCCACGCAGAACTCCGTTCCCGGATCGCCCCGCCGAAGGTGCGGAGCGCATCCCTCTTGCATCAGACTCCGGGGATACCCGGAGCCACCGACTTGGCGGTTTTCACCTCCTCCTCCCCCATCGGCAAGGTCTGCACCCCATCGACTTCAAGCTTCCGTGAAAGCGAGCAAAGCGCGCCATTCGGAAATGCAAGGCATAGCCCCTGCCATTCCTCACAACCGAACATATCTCGCTCGGACGCCTGTCGGTAGCCCCTACCGGGACGTACCTCCATTCAGGTGTTTCCCTGCCGTTACCATCAGCAACGAATGACGTTGCCCTTCAGTTCCGCTTCTTTTCGGCCTCGCGCGGGGGAACTCCGGACGCGGCCACGACGGCGGCGCCCAGCAGGCTTCCGCCCGCGAGGGAGACGGCACGGGCGGCCTCGGCGAGCGAAGCCCCCGTGGTCATCAGATCGTCTACCAGCACCACCGGCCCCTCGCGCATCAAGAGCCTCTCTCCTCCCATACGTACCCCCAGTGCACCGGCCACATTCGCCCTGCGCTGCCGGGCGCCCAGCCCGGCCTGGTCGGCGACGGCCCTGCACTGGCGCAGCACGGGAACCGCACGGGCGGGGAGGCCGGCGGCGCGCAGGGCACGCGCGGCGGCGAGGGCCAGGCGCCGGCCGGCGTCGTGACCCCGGGCTGCGACAGCACGGCGGGCCGAGGGGACGGGAACGAGCAGCAAGGGTCTTTCACCGGCCTCCAGGGCCCCTCCCCCGCCCCACCCGCCACCCCCTGGACAACTGGCCGCAGCACGCACCGCACCCGCCAGGGCAGCCCCCAGCGGCCCCGCCAGCCCCAGCGCCCCGCGCTCCTTGTGCGCGAGCAGGGCCGAGCGCACCGGGCCCTCGTACCGCGCGGCGGCATGGACCGGCGGCAGCCCGGCCGGCACAGGATCCGGCCTGACGCGCCATGCCGCACCCGCGCCCGGCACCGCGCCTCCGCCCAGCGCAGCCCGGCACGCTGCGCACAGCACGGACCGCGGCCGCCCGCACCCCGCGCACTCGCCCGGCAGCACCAGGCCCGTGATCTCCTGCCACCACCCGCGCACAGATCCACTGTCCCGCCGGCCGCGGCACCCCGCCACCCCTGTGGAAAACCCTGCGCCGCGCAACCGGCGCCCGGCGGCTAGCCGGGGTAGACCGGGGCGGAGCCTTCCTTGGTCACCAGCTTCCAGTTGCTGTCCGGCAGCAGGCGTACGATCCCGCCGTCCCGCTCGGCCACCAGCGCCGGCGCCTTCGCCGTGCTCTCCGAGGCCGCTACGCCCCGCACTCCCGTGATGCCCGGCAGCGCGGAGGTGTTCGACAGCGAGCCGTCCGTGTCGATGTACTGCAGCTGCTGCAGCCCGCCCTGCTCGTTCCCCGCGACCAGCAGCCGGCTCCCGCCGGCCCACGACACCGCGTCGACCTGCTCCAACCGCGGCGCCACCGAGCGCAGTTCCTGCACCGACAGGCTCAGCCGCCCCGCGCCCGCGTGCCGTTCGACCCGCCCCAGCTTCAGGCTCGTACGGTCGTCCTTGGTCACCAGCAGCGCGATCCGCACGCCGTCGGCCGCCACCCGCAGCCCGGTGATGCGCCCGTCGAGGCGGGGCACCTGGACCTCCTCAGGGCTGCCCGTTCCGCCGGGCAGCCGCAGCAGCCGCGGCCGCTCCGGGTCCTGGTCGGCCACCCACAGGTCGCCGAGACCGTCCCAGCTCGGGGCCGTCAGCCCGGCCTTCGCCCCACCGCGCGCCGTCACCCGGGGCTCGCCCAGCGCCGATCCGGTCTCCAGGCGGGTGACGTACAGCCCCTGGCCGTTGGCCGCCACGCCCGCGGCGTGGTGCTCGCTGCGGTCCACGCCCACCGACCTCAGCTGCACGGCCCCGTCGGCCCCGAAGGGCCCCGGCACCCGCCGCGGCTCCTCGTCGCCGTCGGCCAGGCTCACCATCCGGTGCTGCGCGTCCACGAAGTACTGCTGGTCGGCGCCGCGGCCGGCGGCCTGGTCGGGCGCGTACTTGCGGGCGTCCTCCCGTCCCAGCGAGCACAGCTGCGAGCCGTCGTCCCGCTGCAGCACCACCTGGCCGACCTTCGCCGACTGGTCCTGGACGGTGTACAGGAGCTGCGCGGCCATGCGCAGGCACTGCGCCTGGTTGGTGCCCGCGGCCTTCCCGTTGAGCCGGATCCTGAGGGCGTTGGAGTCGTCCACGGACAGCCGCCGGTCCACGACCTTGGTGCCCGTCGGGAACGCCGTCGCGGCCACCGGGTCCAGCCAGTTGGTCGGCCCGTCCAGCAGGGCGTTGACCGTGGACGTCACGGGGTCTATGCGCTTGCGCAGATAGACGGGGTCGGCGACGAGCACGTCCCGGCCCTTGCCGGAGCCGGACGTGCCCAGCTCCGCGAAGTAGTACTTGTTGACGGACCGGTAGATCCGCTGGAAGTCGGCGAGGCCGAGCACCAGCCCGGCCGGCAGCCTGTCGATGCGCCACTCGCCACTCTCGCGCGCGACGTGGATCCGCTCCTTGTACGCACCCTCTTCGGGCTTGTAGGCGTGCTTGGCGTCGATCCTCGCGACCTGCTTGCCGGTCAGGGTGATCGTGTAGTCGCGGTCCCGGTCGCCGGAGTGCTCCACCTGCACCTGCGGCGGCTCCGCCAGCACGACCGTCCCCCACGAGGGGTCCCACTCCCGCTGCTTGCCCTTGGCCAGGTACATGCGGGCCGTGCCGTAGTCCGGATCGTCGCTGGTGGTGGCCTCCAGGAAGCCCGTCACCAGCTCCTGCGGCCGCTCGCCCTTGTGCGGCGGCACGCCGTAGACGCGCACCTGCGAGTCCGCGTCGGCGCGCTGCGACGAGTCGACCGCCGTCACCTCGCCGCTGTCCGGCATCGAGGCGCACCCGGCCAGCAGCGCGGCGCTGACGGCGAGCGCGCCGAACCCCGCGGTCCGCCGCCGCGGGCTGCTCGCCCGTCTGCGACGATTGCGTTCAGCGCCCACGCGCCCGCCCCTCACGTTCTCCTGCGGCCCCGGCCGCGGGCTTGCCGCCGTCCTGGCTCCCCGGGCGCACCACACGGGCACCACTGCCCGGCAGCGCCGCGGGATCCACGGCGGGCACGTTCTTGTTCTGCGGGGGTACGGGCGTCAGCCCGGCGCCCTGCGGCGGCACGCCGCCGGACCGGCCGGCCACGGCCACCGGCACCCCGGCCTCGCTCAGCCCGCGGTTGCGCCGGGAGTCCTCCGGCTCCAGCGGGATCGGCGATCCGCGCAGGGTCTCACCGGCCGTGCCCGGCAGCGTCAGCCGGAACTGCGAGCCGCCGCCCGGCTCGCCCCAGGCCTGCAGCCAGCCACCGTGCAGCCGCGCGTCCTCCACGGCGATCGACAGGCCCAGACCCGTACCGCCCGTGGTGCGGGCGCGCGCGGGATCGGCCCGCCAGAAGCGGTTGAACACCCGGACCGCCTCGCCGGGCTTGAGACCCACGCCGTAGTCGCGGACGGCCACCGCGACCGCACCGCCGGCCGCCGCAAGCCGCACGACCACGTCCCGGCCCTCGCCGTGCTCCACCGCGTTGACGACCAGGTTGCGCAGCACGCGCTCCACGCGCCGCGAGTCCGCCTCCGCGATCACCGGCTGCTCGGCGCCCTGCACCAGCAGCTTGCTGCCCTTGCGCTCCGCGAGCGGCAGGGCCCCTTCGATCACGCGGTTGACGACGTCCCGCAGATCGACCGGCTCGGCCTCCAGGGCCGCGGCGCCCGCGTCGAACCGGCTGATCTCCAGCAGGTCGGCCAGCAGCGACTCGAAGCGGTCGACCTGCCCGTACAGCAGCTCCGCCGAGCGCGCGGTGACCGGGTCGAAGTCCTCACGGGCCTCGTGGATGACCTCGGCGGCCATGCGCACGGTCGTCAGCGGCGTCCGCAGCTCGTGCGAGACGTCCGAGACGAACCTGCGCTGCATCCGCGACAGCTGCTCCAGCTGCTGGATCTTGACCTGAAGGTTCTGCGCCATCTTGTTGAAGGCCTCACCGAGGCGCGCGATGTCGTCCTCGCCGGTGACCTTCATGCGCTCCTGCAGGACGCCCGCCGCCAGCCGCTCGGAGATGCTCGCGGCCATCCGCACGGGCGTGACGATCTGCCGCACCACGAGCCAGGCGATGGCCCCGAGCAGCACGACCACGAACACCCCGGCCGTCGCGAGCGTGCCCTTGACCAGGCTCAGCGACTTCTCCTCCTGGGTGTACGGGAAGAGGTAGTACAGCTGGTACGCCTTGCCGTTGGGGTCGTACATCCGCTTGCCGACGACCAGCGCCGGCTCGCCCTCGTCGGAGGAGTTGTGCTTGACCGACGCCGACTTCCACAGCGCACCGGTCTTGGAGTCCACCTGTTTGCGCAGGTCGGCGGGGATGCTGGCCTCGGGGTCGATGTCACCGGAGGCGCGCGGGCCGCGCGCCCCGGCGGACGTCATGTCGTTGTACCCCAGGTCGCCGTAGACGAGGTCGCCGCCGCCGGAGCTGAGCGCCACCACGTGGTAGACGCCCTGCCCGCCGCTGGAGAGCTGCTGCACCTGGGCCGTCAGCCAGGCCCCGGGGTCCGTGCCGCCGCGGCTGCCGGACTGGGCGTCCTGCGCGCGGGTGTCCCCCGCGGTGTCGGCGGCGTCCCGCGCCGCCTTGAAACCGCCCTCGGCCTGGCTCAGCGACGCGTGCCGCTTCGCCTCCAGCAGGCCGTTGCGGACCTGCCCGATGACCACGACGCCGAGCAGCAGCACCACGCCCATCGACATCAGCAGCGTCGTCGCGACGACGCGCAGCTGGATGTTGCGCCGCCACAGGCGCATCGCGGGCAGCAGCGGACGGCGCACCCAGCGCACGTACAGCCTCAGCACCGGGTGGACCGGCCCCGCGGCCGCGCCGTCGGACAGCATCCGCCCGGCCCGCCACAGCCGCCGGAAGAAAGATATGCCGCCCGCCGTCTCGACGGGCCGCCCCACGCCCCGCTCCGGGGCGGCACCGTTGCGCGACATGTCAGCTCGGCCCGGCCTTGTAACCCACACCACGGACGGTCACCACGATCTCCGGCCGCTCCGGGTCCTTCTCGACCTTGGAGCGCAGCCGCTGCACGTGCACGTTGACGAGGCGGGTGTCGGCCGCGTGACGGTAGCCCCACACCTGCTCCAGGAGCACCTCACGGGTGAAGACCTGCCACGGCTTGCGGGCGAGCGCGACCAGCAGGTCGAACTCGAGCGGCGTCAGCGCGATCGACTGCCCGTCGCGCTTGACGGAGTGCCCGGCCACGTCGATGACCAGGTCCCCTATCGCCAGCTGCTCCGGCGCGGGCTCCTCGGAGCGGCGCAGACGGGCGCGGATCCGCGCCACGAGCTCCTTCGGCTTGAACGGCTTGACGATGTAGTCGTCGGCCCCCGATTCCAGGCCGACGACGACGTCGACCGTGTCGCTCTTCGCCGTCAGCATCACGATCGGCACGCCGGACTCGGCGCGGATGAGCCGGCAGACCTCGATGCCGTCCCGGCCGGGCAGCATCAGATCGAGCAGCACAAGATCGGGCTTGACCTCACGAAAAGCAGCAAGTGCCTTGTCGCCGTCCGCTACAAACGACGGCTCGAAACCCTCACCACGCAGCACAATGCCGAGCATCTCGGCCAGTGCGGTGTCGTCGTCGACGACAAGGACGCGTCCCTTCATATCGACATCATCCCATTTTCGCATCCGGTCCATAGAGCCGGGTGACGGAGCTCACCTGGCGCGACTGACAGACTTCGGTGTGTCCCGTTGACCCGGAACTCCGGAAGCGTTCGCCGCCAGGGGTGGACAGTACACGTGCGGATCAGGCCGGCTCACTCCCGGATCCCCGCTGTGACCTGCCGCAGAGCTCCGCCAGCCCCGCCCGGGTCACCGGCGAGACCACTCCGTTCTCCGTGACGATGGCAGTCACCAGTTCCGGTGGTGTGACGTCGAACGCAGGGTTGTACGCCTGCGTCCCCAGGGGAGCCACCGGCACCCCCGTGCCCGGCTCCGCGCCTGCCCCCGGCGGCACCACCGTAAACTCCGTGATCTCGTGCCCCGGGCGCTGCTCCACCTCGATCTCCGAGCCCGCGGACGTATCGAGGTCCACGGTGGTCACCGGGGCCACAACCAGGAACGGCACGTGGTGATAGCGGGCCAGCACCGCCAGCGGATAGCTGCCGACCTTGTTCGCCACGGACCCGTCCGCGGCTATCCGGTCCGCACCGATCAGCACCGCGTCCACCTCGCCCGCGGCGAACAGCGAACCCGCCGCGTTGTCGGCGAGCAGCGTGTACGCCATCCCCGCCCGGGCCGCCTCGTACGCCGTGAGCCGCGCACCCTGCAGCAGCGGACGCGTCTCGTCCACCCACAGGCGCCTCAGCCGCCCCACACGGTGCGCCGCGCCCGCCACGGCCAGCGCCGTGCCCTCGCCCCCGGAGACCAGCGCCCCCGTGTTGCAGTGCGTGAGAACCCGGAACCCGCCGCCCGGCACCAGCTCCTCCAGCAGAGCCAGCCCGTGCGCCGCCATCCGCGCGCTGGCCTCGGCGTCCTCACGGTGCAGGGCACGCGCCTCCGCGAGCGTGGCCGCGGCGGCGCGAGCAGGCCCGCTGCCGTCCTTCAGGGCCTTCTCGTACGCCCCCAGCGCACGCCGCACCCCGTAGGCGAGGTTCACGGCCGTGGGGCGTGCGTGCGCGAGCAGATCGGCGGCCTCCACGACGTCGAAACCGCGGACGGCTGCCAGCGCCACCCCGTACGCCCCGGCGATCCCCAGCAGCGGGGCGCCCCGGACGGCGAGCGTACGGACCGCGTCGACCAGCGCCGGCACGTCCGTGCACACCAGCTCGACCTCCTCCGCGGGGAGCCGGCGCTGGTCCAGAACAACGAGCACGGGCCCCTCCGGCGGCTCCTCCCATCTCAGCGCCGGAACGGAGCCGGGCTCGACGGACGCCATGGATGCCGCGAACTGATCAGCCATCCATCCAGTCTGCCGCTCGTACCCCGACTATTGAAGGTCGCCTTGGGATTACTCCCTCGTACGAGCTCGCGGGCCGCACGGATCACCGTGACACGATTGCCGGAAGTCGCTCGCCGCCGAACCGGCGGACGGGCGGGCACTGAGAAGGAGCGAGACGCACATGACTGACTCTCCGGGCCGGACCTCGCCCGGATCCTCCCCGTCCGACGAGCGCGACCCGGCTGCGACGCAGGACCAGCAGAAGCAGCCGGAGCAGGAGAAGGAAAAGGAGAAGGACCGGGAAAGAACCCAGTGGGCACAGGAACAGCCTCCACCGGGTGACTGGTCGACCTCTCCCCCGAGCCCGCCCCGGCAGCGCACACGCGCCCGAGCGAACGCGTCCACGGGCAGGTCCGGGGCGCCGGGCGCACCGGGCGCCCCGGGCGGCCAGGCAGGCCGCGGTGGTGCGGGCCCTCAGCCGGGCTGGAACCAGTGGGCGGGGGGCCGGCCGCAGGCGCCCCAGCCCGGGGTGATTCCGCTGCGCCCGCTGCAGACCGGCGAGATCATGGAAGGCTCGATCCGCACGATGCGCCTTCACTGGCGCTCCGTCGTCGGCATCTCCCTGACGGTGGCCGTGGGTACGCAGACCGTGGCGACGGTGATCGAGCGGTTGTGGCCGCGCGGCACGAAGGAGCTCGACGCACTGAGCGGGGAGACCCCGCAGACGCCGAAGGAACTGGTCGACGCCATAGGCAACGGCCTCGGCAGCCTCGGAGTGGCCTGGCTGCTCAGCCTGGTCGGCTCCATCACCGCCGCGGCCCTGCTCACGGTGATCGTCAGCCGAGCGGTGCTGGGTCGCCCGGTCACCGCCCGGGAGGCATGGCGCAGCTCCAGGCCGCAGCTGGCGCGGATGGCGGGCCTGCTGGTCCTGGTGCCGATGCTCCTGGTCGGTGTGTTCGCCGTCGGTATCGTCTGGGGCCTGCTGGCGGCCGCGCTCGGAGCCGAGCAGGCAGGGATGTCGCTCATGGCGCTGGGCGGCCTGGTGTCCATGGTCGTGGCGACCTGGCTCTGGATTCGTTACAGCCTCGCCGCCCCGGCGCTGATGCTGGAGAAGCAGAGCGTGCTCGGAGCGATGCGGCGGTCGGCGAAGCTGGTGCAGGGCGCCTGGTGGCGGGTCTTCGGAATTCAGCTCATGTCCGTGATGATCACGCTGCTGGTCGGCCTCATGGCCCAGGCCGTCGTCATCTTCTTCGACGTCCTCATCCACGGTTACGGACAACAGTCGGCCGCCGATGCGACCGACTGGGCCTCTCTCATTTCCATCGGTATAGCGGCGGTTATCAGCGCCACGATCACTCTTCCGGTCACGGCCGGCATGACGGCGCTGCTGTACATGGACCAGCGCATTCGACGCGAGTCCCTCGACATCGAGCTCGCACGGGCGGCGGGCGAATAAGAGCAATTACTGCCGAGGCTCGGCTGTATTTCCTCCCAGGGAATACAGCCGAGCAGGCGAGAGGGGTCCAGGAAAGTGTCCTGAACGCAAAAATGCCGCAGGCCCTGAGTGATATCACTCAGGGCCTGCGGCTTAAAATTTGTTCGGCGGCGTCCTACTCTCCCACACGGTCCCCCATGCAGTACCATCGGCGCTGAAAGGCTTAGCTT